>CAZJFX010000040.1:0-36661 GCA_964545395.1 uncultured Gemmatimonadaceae bacterium
GGCGCCTACGCTGAGCTTGGGTATGTGTTGTATAGGTTATTATTGCGCGCTCCCTTAGGGATGATCAAGTCGACGGCTTCGACGTCGGTCCGACCCACGAGCCGATAGAGGGCATGGATCACCGGTCCGGGGAGGCCGGCGGACGCCGGGTCCACCGAGATCCGCCAGACCCCTTCCCGGAGGCTGGAGAAGCTGAAGTCGCCGGCTGCGTCCGTGGCCATGGTTGCCGCGGGGCCCGACGGGACGCACGAGCCCGCACCGGGTGTCGGGGGGGATGTCGCGCCGCTGGACGAGGCGCACCGGGTTACCGCCACCGTGGCCCCGGCCACCCCCGACCCCGAGCTCAACGCTATCACGCGGCCCATCGCGGTGCCGTCGGTGAAGACGAACGTGAAGTGGGGCTGGCGGTGCGCCGCGAGGGCACCTTTCAGGTTCATGACGCCGTTGTCGGCGTCCCACCGCGGCAGCATGAGCACGCCGGTGAACCCGGCGGTGATCCCTACGGTGCGGCCGGCGCCGCCGGGCAGGAGCGTGGCGTCGGGGTTCCCGGAGCCCGGCGGTGGCCGAGGCCCCGCCGTCTTCACCACGGCGGTGTCCCCTTCGGCCTCGCTGCGGAGGACCCGCACCGGCCAACCGGGGAAGGGGCCGGGGTCCGGGCGGACGACGTAGGTGCCCGGTGGGAGACCCGTGAAGCCGAACGCGCCTACGGCGTCGGTGGTGTCCACGGCCACCAGGGAGTCCGGGCTGACCTCGATGGGCGGCGAGCCGTCCACGTAGAGCCCCACCGGCACGTCGGGAAGCGCCTCGCCGGGGTCGATGGTGTTCGCGTCGCCGTCCCGGTCGTTGACGATCACGCCTTGGATGGTGGTGAGGGCCGGTAGGCCCTGGGCCCGGACGGCGATGCGGAGGCCGTCGGGTCCCGACACCCTGATCCGCTGGGGCCCCACCGTGTCGCCTAGCCTCCAGCCGGCCTGAGCGCGACCCGTGGGTCCGGTGACGGCCTGGGGCGCGACGAGCGCGCCTCCGCCGCTGGCGACGGCCCAGGTGACGGGAACACCGGGCGCCGGCGCTCCCCCGGGGGCGGTGGCCTGAACCACCACCGGCGCCGGCAGCAGTGATCCGACCGTGTCCGACTGGTGGTCGCCGCCGACGATCCCGAGCACGGGAATGGTGGAGCGCGGCACCACGCGCACCGTGACCCGGCCCTGGCTCCCGCCGGCGTGGGTGGCCACCACCGTGTCGACGCCGGGGGCAAGGGCGGTGAGGGCGCCCGAGGAGTCCAGCGAGACGGCGCCGGTGCCGGGAGGGTGCGCCAGCGTCCAGGTCACCGTCTCTCCCTGGAGCGCGCTCCCCACCGCGTCGAGCACCAGCGCGGAGAGGACCATGCTGCTCCCTTCCTCCAGCTCCACCGAGTCCAGGGCCACGGACACGGACAGTCCGAGGACAGCCCCGGGGCTGGCCTGGAGCAGGGCCGACTCGAGGGCGCGGACCACGTCGTCGTCCAGGCCCCATGCGACCCGCTCGTCGAGGGCGTTCTCGATCTCCGCAGCGGCCCCCAGGTCCCCCAGCGCCATGGCCGCCCGCTCCTGGACGCGCCGCAGCTCATTCTGCGTGAAGTAGCGGATCGCCGCGTCGGTGCCCGGGTCCTCCGGCAGGAGGGCGAGCTCCGCCTCGGCGGAGCCCGCCAGGCTGGCGAGGAGCGCCCGGCCCCCGGCGCTTCCGGTGTCAAGAGCCTGGACCAGAATGGCCGCGGCCTCCGGGCTCAGCCCGACCAGGGCCTGCCGCTCGCCCTGATCGCACTCCTCGCAGGAGAGCCAACGGCGGATCGCGTCCATCTCGGCGGGGGTGACGCCAGGCTGGGTCCGATCGCACGCCGTCAGGACTGCCAGACAGGCCAGGGCCGCACCAGCGCCCGAGCGGCCGATCATGGGCCTCCTCCCCGGGGATAATCGGTGGCGAGGGCCGGGCACTCTCCCTCCCCGTGCTCGGGCTGGCACTCCCTCTTCAGGGAATCCGGCGGCCATGCGTCGGCTCCGGTGGACATCTTGTGCCAGACCCAGGAGCCCGTGTCCAGGTTCATCCGGTAGATCTGGCCCAGGGAGAAGCGCTCCCGGGTGCGCCCGGTGCAGACGTCGGGGGCGCTCCACATGAGGTTGGCGGGCGTGAAGCCCGGCTTGCCCTCGGTGTGCCCTTCGTTGCACAGCTCGTAGGCCATGCCGAACATGTGGCCGAGCTCGTGCGCCAGCGTCGTGGGGTTGAAGTGGGCTGCAGACATGACGATGACGGGCCCACGGCGAGGGGTGCGATCACACATGTAGCCGGGGAACTCCCCGGGGATGCTGGGGACGAACACGACCCATGCTTCATGGGCTTGGAGGGTCTCACCGTCCGGCGCCTCCTCGGTTGTGACCTGGACGCCGAGCTTCTCCTGCAGCGTCTCGTCGTCGCACGAGTCGAACTCCCCCGTCAGCGGCGGAAGTGACGGGTGGGGCTGCTCCTCCCAGTCCAGGCTGATCCCGGTGCGGTTCTCCCGAAAATGGCGGTCCGCAAGGGCACGGGCCTTGGCGACTGCCGCCCGGAACCCTACCTCGTCCTCGGGAGCGGCTAGGTTCGAGCGGACGTACACGAGCACGGACCGTTCGGGACGCGCCGCAGGGGTGAAGTCCGGGGTGAAGCATGCCAGCCGCAACCCCGCGCCGGCGGCGAAGACCAGCGCTTGAGGCCTGCCCGCCTCCACGACCACGTCGTCCAGCCAGGCCGTGCCCGCCATGGCCAGGCCCCGGGAGCCGGAGTACACGGTGGCGGAGGACCCCCGCCAGTCCAGGAGGACGGCCTCCGGCGGCGATCCGGCAGCGTGCGGGATCTGGAGCGCGATCCCGCTCCCCGTCGCCGAGGGGCCGATGCTCAACCGACCGGGCGCCACAGGGCCCTTGCCGTTCACCGTGGCCAGGATCCCGGAGACCGTCTGCGGACCGGCGTCGGCGGGGATGTCGACCATGGCGGAGCCCCCATCCGACGTGAGGTAGGGCACGAAGGCCCACGTCACCAGGATCGGCTCCGTGGCCGGGCGCTTCGCGCGGATGGGGAGCCCGTTGGCCCCCACGGGGACGGCGGCGATGCGGAAGGAGTTGCCGGGCTCGGTGAACACCTCCGCAGGGTCCAGCTCGACTCGGTCCACCCTGTCCAGGGTCAAGTTCTCGCAGAGCAGGCAGACTTCACCGGGCTCGCAGACGACGGTGCCCTGCTGTGCGTGACACCGCGCCAGCAGGACTGCCGCCAGCACCCCCAAGAGGACCAGCCAGTTGCGCATAGCCTCCCTCCCCCTGTCGGGATGAACCGAACATCCGCGAGATCCCGGGCCGGCGCAAGAAAAATCGCGTCCCCCGGAACGCCCCCCCGATCCCCGTGTACCGATCCTCGGGCACCCCTGGCGCCCACGCGGTGATCCTCCCACGCCCACGCGATGACCCTCCGAGGCCTCGTCCCCCTGGTGCTCTTTCTGACGGCCGCCCCGTGGGGTGGGCCGGCGGAGGGGCCGGTGCGCCCCCTTCCGTTCTTCTACGACCTCTACACGTTCCGCGGGGACGCCGGCGCCACCACGGTGGTGGCGGCGTTCGCCATCCCGGCGGGGAGGCTGGAGCGGAAGTGGGAGGACGGGGCGGCGCGCTACCGCTTCGACGTGACGCTGGTGCTGGCCGACACCGCGCTCAAGTCGGTGCGGCGCACCGACGACTCGGTGGCGGTGGCCGTGCCCCGTTCCCTCTCCGGCGACCACATCATCCACACCCACATCGAGGTGCAGGCGCCTCCGTCCAGGTCCACGCTCCAGCGGGTCATCATGACCGACGCCAGCACCCCGGGGATCGGCCAGCTCTACGGATCCATCTTCCCCATCCCCGACTACACGGGCACGGAGCTCCAGCTCAGCGACGTCGCGCTGGGCGACCCGGGCGCCCGGGAGGGGTGGAGGCGCGGGGACGTCACCCTGGCCCTGCTCCCCACGAGCCAGTTCCCCGAGGGCTCCTTCGACGTCTACTACGAGGTGTACAACCTCCCGGCGGGGCACCGGTACCTCACCGAGCTGGCCGTGGCGCCCGTGGACTCCTCCGGCGCTCCCCGGGAGGGAGCCGGCGGCGTCGTGCGGGCGCGCTTCGACGGCAAGGCGGCGTCGGCGCCCGACGGTACCCTGGGAGAGCTCCGCCGCGTCGACACGTCCCTCTCCAAGGGGCTCTACCGCATGACGGTGACCGTCACCGACCAGGAGACGGGGGAGGTGGCCACGCGCTTCCGGCAGTTCCAGGTCCGCGGAGGCTCCAGGCGCGCGACCATGGTTCCCGCGCTCCCGCGGGGACCGCGCTTCGCCCGGCCGGGATGAGCTACTTGCTGTAGTTCGCGATGGGCAGGACGCTGAACGACTTCTTGTTGCGGGCGATGTTGAGGACGCCGAGCTGAAGGCCGTGCAGCTCCTCGGCGATGTTCACGATGCCGATGGTGAGCCCGCGCTGTGTGCCGCGGATGCGGTTTACGGCGCTCACGGACATGCCGCGCAGGGACCCGCCCTCCTCGATCTTGAAGTAGGCCGGCGCCAGGACGAAGCCGTGCATGTCTTCGGCGCCGGCGGCGATGCCGGACAGGACCACGCCGGTGATCTTCGGGGCGCCGACGCCGACGCCGCCGATGCCCAGACCGCGCAGCTCGCGTCCCGCGCCGACCCCGATCCCGCCGAAAGCGATCCCCACCAGGTCGCCACCCGCGCCCACGCCCACGCCTCCGAGCATGAGGCCGCGCACATCGCCGCCGGCGCCTACACCGATGCCGCCGATGGCGATCCCCGTCACGTTGCCGCCGGCGCCACCGCCCACGCCGCCCAGAACGAGCCCCTCGACGTTGCCGCCCGCGCCGGCGCCCACACCCCCGATCACGATCCCCTTCACGTTCCCGCCGGCACCCACGCCCACGCCCCCGACCAGGAGGCCTTCCGCGTCACCTCCCGTGCCGGCGCCCACGCCGCCGATGGCGATCCCCCGGAGGGTGCCCCCGGCGCCGATGCCGATGGGGGCCAGGCCGATCCCGGAGAAGTCACGGTTCGCGCCAACCCCGAGCGCCAGCGCCAGCCCATGGATCTCCCCGGCTCCGGTGAGGGGGAGGCCCAGGGCGAGCCCCTTCACCACACCTTCGGCGTCCTCGTAGGGCGTCCAGATCGTCGCGTTGATCCCGCGGACCAGCTCCAGGTCCCGGTCACGGAAGTTCAAGCGGAGCCCGTCGAGGCGTCGCACGTCGCCGATGCCGAGGCCGAAGTCGCCTGCGGCGATCTTGATGCCGTGGTCCTGGGCAAGGGCGCCTGCGGGGAGGAGAAGGGAAGCGACGACGACAGATAGAAGGCGGTGGACGCGCATGGGATCTCCTGCGGGGCGAAGCGTGGATCCGAGGGTCCCTACGCGGGAGCCGGAAAGGCTGTTTCGGGGGCGTTACGGAGGCGCCGGGCGGCGGAGCCTGGAGGGTACGGGCCCGAGGAAGCGGAGGGAGCAACGCCCGCCTCGGAGGGTAAGGAGAAAAGGGGTATGGTCCCGGTCCGCCGAGCGGCGGTCGGCCGCGCCCCCGGGGGAGCCGCCATGATCCCGACGGAAGCCGTGTCCGGACACCCCACGCGACACTGGACCCTGCTCCAGGACGGGCGCGTCCAGTGCGACATCTGCCCGCGCCGTTGTAAGCTCCGGGAGGGGCAGCGGGGGCTCTGCTTCGTGAGGGGAGCGGCGGGCGGCCAGGTGGTGCTCACCACGTATGGCCGTTCGAGCGGTTACTGCGTGGACCCCATCGAGAAGAAGCCGCTGGCCCACTTCCTCCCCGGCACGCCGGTGCTCTCCTTCGGCACCGCCGGGTGTAACCTGACGTGCAAGTTCTGCCAGAACTGGGACATCTCCAAGTCCCGGGAGATGGACACGCTGGCCGACGCGGCGGACCCTTCCACCATCGCCGCGGCCGCGCGGCGCCTGGGGTGCCGGAGCGTGGCGTACACGTACAACGATCCCACCGTCTTCCACGAGTACGCCATCGACGTGGCACTGGCGTGCCGTGAGGTGGGGGTGCGTTCGGTAGCGGTGAGCGCAGGCTACGTGCTCCCAGAGCCCAGGCGCGAGTTCTACGCGGTCATGGACGCGGTGAACGTGGATTTGAAGGGGTTCACCGAGCGCTTCTACCAGGAGCTTTGCTCCGCCCATCTGGAGCCGGTGCTGGACACGCTCCGCTGGCTGGTGCGGGAGTCGGGAGTGTGGACGGAGATCACCACGCTGCTCATCCCCGGGGCCAACGACTCCGACGCCGAGCTGGACGCCCTGACCCGGTGGGTGGCGGAGGAGCTGGGCCCCCACGTGCCGCTCCACTTTTCCGCGTTCCATCCCGCCTGGAAGATGCGACATGTACCCCCCACCCCCCTCGCCACGCTCCGACGCGCCCGGGAGCTCGCCCTGGCCAACGGGCTCCGCTACGTGTTCACAGGCAACGTGCACGACCCGGAGGGGCAGAGCACCTGGTGCCATGCGTGTGGGGCGCGGCTGGTGGGGCGGGACGGGTACACGGTCACGGATTGGGGCCTCACCGCGGACGGGCGCTGCAAGGTGTGCGGAGAGAAGTGCGCGGGGGTGTTCGAGGCGGAGCCGGGGAACTGGGGCTCGCGGCGGATGCCGGTGCGCCTGGGAGGCGGTTAGGCTGCGAGCAACTATCTCCCGAGGTCCGCTGCGGCAGATTCCGCGCCAGGCTCCCAGAACGCGAACGCGCCGTATCCCACAACCCGGCCCCGGGAGCCCTCGGTGTCACCGGAGTTGCGCAGATCCACGCACCGCGCGGTGAGCTTCCGCCGTCGCGCCGCCTCCAGGAGGCCCCGAAGCGCCCCCACGCCGCACGCATCGTGGGGACCCAGCGCATCTCCCTCCAGGCGCTCCACGGCGTCGGCGGTGCGCCGGTCGGCTTCCCGGGCCCGGTCGTAGGAGAGGTAGTGGCTCAGATCTGAGCTCACCACCACCAGCGTTTCCGGGTCCCACACCGCGGCCAGGACGTCGGCGATCCCCTCCGCCTCGGCCTCGCCGGTGACCAGGGGGAGGATGGGCACGGGGCCCAGCGCCACGCGCAGGAAGGGAAGCTGGACCTCCAGGCTGTGCTCCTGTGTATGGGCACGCTGGAAGCGCTGGACCAGGGGATGGGCCTCCAGGGCTGCCGCGCCCTCCTCGTCCACGGGGTGCTCACCCAGCGGTGTGTCGAAGGCGACGCTCTCGGGGAGCGCCAGGCCTCGGAACGCCACGTAGTGGCTCGGCCCGAGGATCACCACGCGGCGTACGTTCCCGCGTCTGGGGACGACGAGGCGGTAGGCGCTTCCCGCCACCGGACCGGAGTAGACGTAGCCGGCGTGGGGGGCGACCAGGGCGACGGGCGGGACGGGCGAGCCGTCGCCCCGAGCCCCTTCGGCGAGGAGCCCCTGCACCAGGGCCTCCAACTCCTCGGGGTCGTCCGGATAGAAACGGCCCGCCACCGCAGGCGCGCGTGAACCGGGCCGCGTGCTCATGCGTTGGGTACCCTCCGGAGGGGGCAGGGGTTCGGTGCCTCGAGGCGGCGCCCGCCCGATCCCGCCCCTCGCCGCCCACACCGGGCTCGTGTACCATACGTTGCGGTACCAGGCCGGAGCCGCCCGCCCCCGAAAAGAAAGCCCTGGCCCCATGCAGCACCGGAACCACCCTTACAGTTGGGCTCCGTTCAGGACCTGGTCGAAGCACTACGCACCGCCCAGGTGGGATCTGACGGGAAGCCACGTGCATCCCTGCGCCCTGGCCGAGCTGCCGGGGGCGGTGGAGGCCGTGGACCTGGTCGGGCGCAACGAAGAGGGGTACCGCCCCCTGCTGAGGGGGCTGGCGCGCCGCTTCCAGGTGGACCCGGACCGGGTCACGACGGCCAACGGCGCTACCGGAGCCACGTTCCTGGCGCTGGCGGCGCTCGTCCGCCCCGGCGACAAGGTCCTGGTGGAGTGGCCCAGCTACGATCCCTTGGCGGGGGTCGTCCGCCTCCTGGGGGCCGAGGTGGTGGACTGGACGCGGGAGTGGGACCGGGGCTTCGTCCTGGACCCGGACGAGCTGGCCCGCTCCCTCACCCACGACATCAAGGCCATCGTCCTCACCAACCCCCACGATCCCACGGGGGTGTACACCGGCAGGGCGGAACTCCTGGTGATCGAGATGCTCGCCAACGCGGTGGGCGCCAAGGTCGTGCTGGACGAGGTCTACCTGGACGCGCTCCCGGACGTGGACACGACGCCGGCGGCGGCGTTGAGCGACACCTTTGTGTCGGTGAACAGCTTCACCAAGTCCTACGGGCTCCCCGGCCTCCGGCTGGGGTGGATGCTGGCCGACCCGGTCACCACGGAGCGGGCCAGGCGAGTGCGGGACGTGGTGGAGGGGACGGGGCCCGTTCCGGTGGAGCGCATGGGCGTGGTCGCCGTGGGCCAGATGGACCGCCTCCTGGCTCGGGCCCGCGCCATCCTGGAGCCCAACTTCGCTGCTCTCGCCGCGTTCGTGGAGAGCCGGCCCGAGCTCGCATGGGTCCGCTCCGCCGGGGGCCCCGTGGCGTTCCCCCGCCTCGCCGGCGGCGCCGACACGGACACCTTCGTGCGTGTGGCCCACGAGGAGTTCGAGGTAGGCTTGGTGCCGGGGAGCCTCTTCGGGTACAGCCAGAGCTTCCGCATCTCCGTGGGATGCCCCGCGGAGACCCTCCAGGGCGGACTCGAGGCCCTCGGGAAGGCGCTGGACCGGGGCACCTACTGAGAAGGAGGGGTCGGGCTTCGCCCAGGGGGCGCCGGAAACGTCATCCTTTCCTTCTGGCACAACGAGAACATATGTTTACGGCCGAAGACGGCCCGTAGCGCCCCCACGCTTCCCCGGGATCCGACATGGCGGCATTCATGCCCGCATGGCGCCCGCTCGACGCCACCCACTCGGTGCGACTCCTCTCGGAGCGCCCCCGCGGGGGGCGTGTGGTCGCTCTCTGTGTCTCGCCGGGGCTGGCCGGCCGTCCCGAGGGAGCCCGGCTGGCCGTGGGGATGGCGAGGCGCTGGACCGAGGGGGGGTTGAGCGTCGTCCTCGCGGACGGGGACCCGGCGCGCCCCATCCTCCACCTCACGGTGGGGCTGGCCAACGTAGGGGGTCTCGCCGAGATCCTCCTCGGGGGGGACGACTGGGAACTGCTCACGCTCCCTACGTCGGTGCCGGGGCTCAGGCTGATCCCGGCGGGAGGAAGCGCGCCACCCACCAGCTCCCAGGCAGCGCGGGACCGTCTCGCCGATCTCTGCCTCCAGGTGCCCGCGGACGGATCCGCTCTCGTCGTGTACGTTCCGTTGGGGACGATGCTGGCGGAATGGATGGTGGGGTTGTGCACCGACATCGTGGTGCTCTCCGGCGAGGGTGAGTCCGTGTCCTCGCTCTTCGACGAGGACGAGGACCGGATCCGGGCGAACGTGGGCCCCGCCCACCTCCAGCACCGTCCTCTCGAGCCGGCGCAGCAGGCCAGGGCGCCCGAGCCCGCCGCGAGGCATCGGGCCCCTTCGCCGGCCGCCGGGGAGCCCCCTCCCGCGGCCGAGCGCGCAGCGCGGGATCGCGCCCCCGAGCCACGGCAGGGCCCGACCTCCACGTCCCGCATCGAGGACCGCTGGGCCGAGGCCGCGGCTCTCCTGCGTGCGCGCAGGGAGGGGCTGGCGGTACCGGGACATCCTGCTGCCGAGCCCGATCCCGCAGCGCAGGCGCCGCCGGCCCCCGCCCCCAAGACGCCGATCCCCGCCCCCAAGCCGGCAACCCCGGCCCCCAAGCGTGCCGCCGAGGGTGCGGCCAAGCCAGCCACCAAGGACCAGCTCCCACCGGCCCGAGGCAAGAAGCTCGTGTTCCGCCCCGCCGAGCCCAAGCAGCCCGAGCCGGCGCCGGCCGAGGACGCACCGCTGCCTCTGTGGACGCCGGAGCCCCGCAAGGCGCCGCCTCCGCCGGCCCCACCCGCGCCGCGGCCTCTCCTCGCCGATCCGCCGCCGCGGGTACAGGAGCCGAAGGCTCCCGTCGTGCTTCCGCGGCCGCCCCGGAAGGAGGAGCCGCAGGACCCCCTGGCCACCCCGCCGATCATGATGGCGGAATGGGACCGGTTCGGGGACGAGGAGGAGGGCGCGTACCGCTCGGCGCGGAGGAAGAAGGTCGCCGTGAGGATCCTGGCCGGCGTGGTGGGCGTGGCCGTCGTGGCCGGGGCGGCCTGGGTGTGGACCTCGACCCGGAGCCTGCCCCTCTACGAAGCGCGGAGCACCACCCTCCCAAGGGCTTCCCTCCCTGCGGCAGGCTCGTCCGCCTCTGGAGTGGCCGTGGCGTCGGAGGCGGCTGCGGCTACGCCGGACGCGGCCCTCGCTGGAGGTGGGGCCGGGGCGCCGGGCGCTCCGGCACGTGCGGCGGTGCCCGAGACCCGTGCCCCTCATCAGCGGTACTCCTGGTCCATGGCCGCCATGAGCACCATGGACGCGGCGCGCTCGCTGGTCGAAGGACTCCGGCGGCGGGCGCCGGACCAGGCCTTCGTCATCGCCCCCATCGTATCCGACGGCCGGACCCTCTACCGGGTGCTGGGCGGGCTGGCGGCGGACCGGGAGGAGCTCGCTCGGATCCGCGAGCCGCTCGGCCAGGCGACGGGGCAGCCGGCAGGGACATGGCTGGTCCGCGAGGCGCCCCTGGCGTTCGCCCTCCAGGACTTCGACGATGCGGCAAGCGCATCGGCATGGGTCGCCGAGCTGGCCCGGTCGGGCGTGCCCGCCTATGTCCTCGTGGTGGAGCGGGACGACGGGTCCCTGGTTCACCGCGTGTACGCTGGAGCGTACGCGAGCGAGGCCGAGGCGGCCACGATGCGTGCCCTCATCGACAGCGCGGGGATCCGCGGCGTCGCCCTGGTGGAGCGGAAGGGGCAAGCCGGGAGCTGATCAGCGCGCGCGCAGGAGCTCGGCGAGGGCGCGATCCAGCGCGGCCGCGAAGGCCTGCTTCTCCTTCTGGCCGTAGGCGGCCGGGCCTCCCGTCTCCACGCCCGCGGAGCGCAGCTGGTCCATGAAGTCCCGCACCGAGAGCCGTTCCCCGACGTTCTCGGGTGTGTACTCGGCGCCTCGGGGATCGATGACCCTGACGCCCTTCTCCACCAGGCGCGCCGCCAGCGGGATGTCGGCGGTGACGGCCAGGTCCCCGGGCCGTGCCTGTTCCGCGATGTAGTCGTCCGCCACATCGGGTCCGCCCTGCACCCTCGTCGCGGTGACGAACCGGTTGCTCGCAGGCGTCTCGAGCCTCTGGTTCGCCACCAGGACCGTGGCGAGTTCGAGACGCAGGGCGGCTCGAGCCACGATGTCCTTCACGTCCCGGGGCGCCGCGTCGGCGTCCACCCAGATCCTCACCGGGGGTCAGGCCTCCAGCGTCGGCTTCTTCGCCAGCGCCCACGCCACGGCGGCGCGGATCTCGTCCCAGCCGGTGATCCCGTACCAGAACACCGTCCACTCCGGCTCCTTGCGGGCGCCCTCGGCGTTGGCGAAGTAGAACTCGTTGATGGCGTTCCCCCTCCGCGAGCGCCAGAAGAGCCGCGGGTTGTCCTCGCGCATGACGTCCCACATGGCTCGTCCCAGTCCTTCGCCCTGTGCCTCCTCCACCACGGTGAACTTGTCCATGTAGGTGAGGTCGCCATGCCTCAGCAGGACGATGGCCGCCCGGTAGTGCTCGCTCAGGTAGACCATGAGCGGCTCGGTGGTCTCGAAGTAGTCGCCGGCCAGCCGGCGCCCGAAGCTGGATTCGATGAGGGTCCGCAGCCGGTCCAGGTCCACGCCGTCCCAGGATGGGAAGGACCAGATCTGCTCCCCGCGGCGCACCAGCGTCCCGGAGCCGCGGTGGGTGAAGAGTTCCTTGGCCATCTCGCCGGGCGTGGTGATGGACAAGGAGCTCGACGGCGGGAGGTCCATGAGCAGGTCGTGGATCTGCTCCAGCTTGACGCGCATCCCGGAGTGGAGCCAGGGCTGCTTCATGAGGTGCTCGTACTGGGTGCTCAGGCTGATGGACTCGATGAGCTTGCCGCGCTCGTCGAGGATGCCCCCGGTGCCGGTCAGGAAGATGATCTTGTAGGGCTGCATCTTCTTCACCAGCTCGTTGGCGGCCCAGTCGGCGTTCACGTTGAGGATCTGCCCGCCTGCGGTCTCGCCCAGGGAGGCGATGACGGGGATGGAGTCGGCCCCGATGGCCGCTTCGATGGCCTCGACGTCCACACGCACCACGTTCCCCACCAGGCCGTACCTGTCCTGGTCCAGGAGCTGGGCCTCGAACGTGCCCGACAGGATCGACGTGGCGCGCACGCCCGCGCCCTGAAGGGCCTCGACGAGCTTGAGGTTCTCCCTCTGGGTCACGCGGCGCACAACGGCCAGGACCTCCGGGGAGGTGTAGCGCAGGCCGTCCACGACCTTCTTCTCCAGCCCTGCCGCCTTCATGTCGTCGTCGAGCTGGGGGCCGGCGCCGTGGATGACGATGGGGGTGAGGCCCACCTGCTGCAGGAATGCGAGCGACGACACCAGGGCGTCCAGCTCGTCCCTGAGGATGGCGCCGCCGACCTTCACCACGGCGAAGCGGTCGGCGTCGAGCTGGGAGAAACGCTTGAGGTAGAGTTGGATCTCCCGCGTGCTGGCCATGGAGGACAGCAGGCGGACGATGGTGGGTCGGACGTTCTTCATCTCGGCAGCTCCGGCCTCCTGAGGTGCCAGCGGGTGACCTCGGGGACGCCGCCGTCCCGGCTGCCGGACGACATGAGCTCCCCGCAAGGTCGGATGAGGGAGGAACGTAGTGTAGCTCCGGCGGGGCGCGGGGTGACAGGGTGGTACCTTCAGCCCAGGGGGGAAGGGGCTCCCCCCACAAGAGGGTGGGCCGGGATCCGATAGACAGGATCGGGTAGCCCCCTGTAGCATGGAGGATGCCGGACGCCGGAAGGCGGGCCGGCACGACCCTCAGGAGGGAGCACCACCATGCGCACGTGGCACCGGCAGCCCTCTGCGACGTTGATCGTCCTGACCTTTCTGGCGGGATGCGCCCAGGAGGCGCCTCCTCCTCCCCCGGACGCCACGCCTCCGGAGGGGATCCCGGCGGGGCTCTTCGCACCCATCCCGGAGGAGCTGCCGGAGCTTCCGGGGAACCCGATCACCCCGGAGAAGATCGAGCTGGGGAGGCTCCTCTACTTCGACCCGCGCCTCTCCTCCAGCTGGCTCATCTCGTGCAACACATGCCACAACGTGGGTCTCGCCGGCGTGGACCTGATGGAGACGTCGGTGGGGCACGGCTGGCAGAAAGGCCCACGCAACGCCCCCACGGTGCTCAACGCGGTGTACAACATCGCCCAGTTCTGGGACGGCCGCGCCGAGGACCTCAAGGAGCAGGCGAAGGGGCCGATCCAGGCCTCGGTGGAGATGAACAACCTGCCCGACCGGGTGGTGGCCACCCTGAAGAGCATCCCCGAGTACGTGGCGTTCTTCTCCACCGCGTTCCCCGGCGAGGCCGACCCGGTGACCTTCGACAACATGGCCGCGGCCATCGAGGCCTTCGAGGCCACCCTGCGCACGCCGGGCTCCCCCTTCGACCGGTACCTGGGCGGAGACGTGTCGGCCCTGGCGGCGCAGGAGGTGGAAGGTGTGCGGGCCTTCATCCAGAAGGGGTGCGCCGCGTGCCACAGCGGGATCAACGTGGGCGGCCAGGGCTACTTCCCCTTCGGCATGGTCGAGCGCCCCGGCGCCGACATCCTCCCCCCGGAGGACAAGGGGCGCTTCCAGGTGACCAACACCGACTCCGACCAGTACGTGTTCCGGTCGCCGTCGCTGAGGAACGTGGCGCTCACTCCTCCCTATTTCCACTCGGGGAAGGTGTGGAACCTCGGGGACGCGGTCGCCCTGATGAGCAATGCCCAACTAGGGATCGAGCTGAGCGACGCGGACGTGGACGCCATCATGGCGTTCCTGCTCACCCTCACGGGAGAGCAGCCCGTCGTCGAGCACCCGATCCTGCCGCCGCACACTGCCGACACGCCCCTGCCGGACCTGACGATCCCCGTGGCTCGCTGAGCCTGGGCCCGGCGGCGCCGGAGTCCTCCGGCGCCGCCGGGGCCGCCTTGCACCGGGGGCAGGGCCGGCCTACCCTGCGGCGTCGCCCTCAACACGGGCGAGCCGCCGAGGCCTGCCGGCGCCGCCACGCCGGACGGCCGCCTCGACGGGCTCCGGCTCCCGACAGGGGAATCCCATGCGCACGCTCCACACGGTCCTGGTCTCGGCGGTCCTCGCCGCATCCTGCACGCTCTCGGAACGCGGGCCCACCGGCGAAGGAGCCGATTCGGGGCTGGCGGCGACCCACACGAAGCAGGAGGTGATGATCCCCATGCGGGACGGGGTGGAGCTTTTCACCTCCATCCTCGTCCCCAAGGACGATTCCGAGCCCCACCCCATCCTCCTGCGGCGCACTCCCTACTCGTGCCGGCCATACGGCGCGGATGCCTTCCCCGAGCAGCTGTCCCTGCAGATGGCGCGTCATCTGCGGGAGGGGTACATCATGGTGTGCCAGGACGTGCGCGGCCGCTATAGGTCGGAGGGCGAGTACGCCAACGTGCGGCCGTACATTCCGGCAAAGGAGGGGCCCGAGGACGTGGACGAGACCACCGACACCTGGGACACCGTGGACTGGCTGGTGAAGAACCTGGACGAGGACAACGGGAAGGTGGGGATCAGCGGAATCTCGTACCCCGGCTTCTACACGTGGATGGGGACCATCGACGCCCATCCGGCGGTGGCGGCCACCTCACCCCAGGCACCGGTGTCGAAATGGATGGCGGGAGACGACTTCTTCCACAACGGGGCTTTCCTCCTCCCCCATGCGTTCAACTTCTACTCGTCCTTCGGCTGGCCGCGCCCGGCGCCCAAGAGCGAGCCGGACCAGCGCTTGGACAAGGGCACGCCCGACGAGTACCGCTTCTTCCTGGAGATGGGACCGCTCGCCAACGCCAACGAGAAGTACCTGCACAACCAGGTGGCGTTCTGGGACACGCTTACGGCGAACGGGCAGTGGAACGATTTCTGGGCTGCCCGGAACGTGCTCCAGCACCTCGAGGAGCTGCGCCCGGCCACGCTGGTGGTGGGTGGGTGGTTCGACACCGAGAACCTCTTCGGAGCGCTGAACAGCTACGCCGCGAAGGAGACCCAATCGCCCGGCGTGCACAACACGCTGGTGATGGGGCCCTGGTATCACGGCGGGTGGAACTCGTCCCGGGGCGACTCGCTCGGGGCCATCGGCTGGGGGTCCGCCACCTCGGTCTTCTACACCGACAGCATCGAGGGCCCGTTCTTCGACCATTGGCTCAAGGGCGCGCCGGATCCCGGGCTCCCGGAGGCGTACGTGTTCGACACCGGGGCCAGGACCTGGAACCGCTTCGACGCCTGGCCTCCGGAGGGGACGGTGGACGCGACCCTCTATCTCCAGCCCGGGGGCGCCCTGGGGTTCGGGCCTCCCGCCGCCGCCGGGCGTGAATACGACGAGTACGTCCACGATCCGTCCAACCCGGTTCCCTACACCCAGTTCATCGGGGAGTGGTACGACCGGGCGTTCATGCTGGAGGACCAGCGCTTCGCGTCGCGTCGCCCCGACGTGCTGGACTATGCCACACCCGTGCTCGAGGAGGACGTGACCGTGGCCGGCCCCATCCGGGTGTCCTTCACCGTGTCCACGTCGGGCACCGACGCCGACTGGGTGGTGAAGCTGGTGGACGTCTTCCCCGACAGCGTGAGCGGGGGCGACCCGGTTCCGCTGTCGGGGTACCAGATGCTGGTCCGGGGTGACGTGCTCCGCGGGAAGTTCAGGAACGGCCTGGACCGCCCCGAGGCATTCCGCCCGGGGGTGCCGACCTCGGTAGCGTTCACCCTCCAGGACGCCTTCCACACGTTCCGGAAGGGGCACCGGATCATGGTCCAGGTCCAGAGTTCCTGGTTCCCCATGGTGGACCGCAATCCAGGGAAGTTCATGGACATCTTCCAGGCCACGGAAGCGGACTTCCGCTCCACCACCCAGCGCGTCTACCGCTCGGCGGCGCGGCCGTCGAGCCTGACGGTGAAGCGTCTCGGGCCCTGAAGAGGAGATCCATGGGCGACCTCGACTTCAGAGGATCGGAGCCGTTCACGCTCGGGGTCGAGTTGGAGTTGCAACTCGTGGACCGGGATGCGTACGACCTCACTCGCGCCGCCTCCGCGCTCCTCGCGGTGCTCAGGCAGCGGTCTCACTCCGGAGAGGTGAAGCTCGAGATCACCCAGAGCATGGTCGAGGCCGCCACGGGGGTGCACACGTCTCACGAGTCGCTCCTGGAGGAGCTGAGCAGGATCCGGGATGCCCTCGCCGCCGCCGCCGACGAGCTGGGCGTCGGCATCGCCGGAGGCGGCGCCCACCCCTTCCAGCACTGGAGCGAGCGCCGCATCTCCGACCGCCCGCGGTTCCAGAAGGTGTCGGATCTGTACGGGTATCTGGCCAAGCTGTTCACCGTGTTCGGCCAGCACATCCACATCGGTTGCCAGGACGGGGACGAGGCGCTCTACCTCCTCCACGCGATGACGGGCTACGTGCCCCACCTCATCGCCCTGTCCGCGAGCTCGCCCTACTACCAGGGAGTGGACACGGCCTTCGAGTCCTCGCGGCTCAACACGGTGCTCGCCTTCCCGCTGTCCGGGCGCGCCCCCTTCCTTCTCCGCTGGTACGAGTTCCAGGACTACTACCGGCGGATGCGCGCAGCGGGGATCGTCGGCAGCATGAAGGACTTCTATTGGGACCTGCGGCCGAACGCGGGGTTCGGCACCATCGAGATCCGCGTGTGCGACACTCCGCTGACGGTGGAGCGCGCGGCCGCTGTCGCGACCTACTCCAAGGCACTGGCGCGCTGGCTTCTGGCGAAGCCTCGTCCGGCGCTCACCGAGGCCGTTTACCTCTCCTACTCGTTCAACCGGTTCCAGGCTTGCCGGTTCGGAATGGGGGGCGAGCTGGTGGACATGGAGAGCGGGACCCGGCGCGCGATCGGAGAGGACATCCTCGCCACGCTGGACACGCTCCGGGACCACACCGCCGACGCCGGGGAGCAGGCTGCGTTCGACTCGATCGAATCTGTCGTCCGCGGTGGGAACGACGCCAGGTGGATCCGGGAGCAGTACGAGGCCACCGACTCCTTCGTCCGCCTCATGGAGTCCCAGGCCCAGCGGTTCCGGGGGAAGTAGCCGGACGCGCGTCTTCTTCAGCGCTGGTACGTGCCGACCAACTCGCCGGTGGCGAGGATGTGCCCCTTCATCGCCTTCACCACGCCCGCCTTGTCGGCGCCGGGCGGCAGCGTCAGACGGTGATCCAGCGCGCGGATCACGAAGTGGTAATGATGGATTCCGTGTCCCCTGGGCGGGGCCGGCCCGCGATAGCCCACGTTGTCCGTGGGCCAGGAATTCACGCCCTGCGTGGCCTGGATCGGCGCCTCGAGCCGGGGCTTCCGCGGCACTCCCTCGGGCAACGACGCCACGTCCGGCGGGATGTTGAAGAGGACCCAGTGCACCCAGGGGTGCGGCGTGGGCGCGTCGGGATCCTCGCAGAGGAGCACGAGTTCCTGCGTGGCCTCGGGTATCCCCGCCCACGCCAGAGGCGGGGAGAGATCCTCCCCGTCGCCTGTGTGGCGCCGGGGGACGGGCGAGCCGCTCCTGAAGGCGGTGCTGGTCAGGGAGATGGGATGGGTGGTCATGGCGAGACCCTCCACCAACCACATTGCGCCCCCCGTGATCGGGTCGCAAGGACGGGGGGCGCCGGCGGCCTGGCGCTACGGCCCCTGGCGGCGGCCGCCCCCGCGGGGCAGACTGGCTCGAGGCGGCGGCAGACCGGACAGGCGGAGACGCATGGTACACTGGTTGGACGAGACGCTGAGCACGCTGGCGACGGCTCTCCGGGAGACGAGGGTGTCGTCGGTGGAGTTGGTGGAGGAAGCCATCCGACGCCATGAGGCGCGGGGGAGAGGCCTCCACGCCTACAAGCTCTTCGACGCCGAGGGCGCGCGCGCGCGCGCGGCGCGTGCCGACGGCATGTTGGCTGCCGGCGGGGCCGCCCCGCCTCTCTGCGGGATCCCCGTGTCGGTAAAGGACCTCTATGGGGTGGAAGGGATGCCGACATTCGCGGGGACGGTGCGGCAGCTCCCCGGCGCGTGGTCCCGGGACGCCTGGCTGGTGGCGCGGCTGAGGGAGCAGGGCGCGGTGTTCATGGGGAAGACCCACACCGTGGAGCTGGCGCTGGGCGCCACGGGCTACAACCCCAACTGGGAGACGCCCCGCAACCCGTGGGATCCGTCGGTGCACCGGATCCCCGGCGGGTCGTCTTCGGGTGCAGGGGTGAGCCTGTGGGAGGGCTCGGCGCTCGTCGCACTGGGGAGCGACACCGGGGGCTCCATCCGGATCCCGGCGTCCCTCACCGGGAACGTGGGGCACCGAACCACCAAGGGGCGCTGGCCCACCGACGGCGTCGTGCCGCTGAGCCACACCCTGGACACCGTCGGCGCTCTCACCCGGTCGGTGGAGGACCAGGTGTGGTTCTTCGGCGCCATGGACCCGGCCTGGGGAGAGCCCGAGGCCCTCGTTCGGCAGATCGCCGCGCGCGCCGCGTGCGAGCTGCGCGTCGCCGTGCCGCGCTGCGGCATCTGGGATGCGTGCCAGGCGGACATCGAGAAGGTGCTCCGCGGAGCCCTGGGAGAGCTGAAGGTCTCGGGGTGGCGTGTGGGCGAGGTGGACGGGGGGCTCCTCGACGAGGCCGGCACGCTCTACGCCATCGGAGGGATCGCGGGGACCGAGTGCGCCGCGTTCCTGGAACGCGACCTCCCCGGGTGGCGAGCGCTGGTGCACCCCATCGTGGGGAAGAGGATCGACACGGCCGCGGCCTTGCCTCCCGACGCCTATCCCCGCGCCCTGGCGGAGATGGCACGGCTCGCTGCGCGCGCGCCCGATCTCTTCCGCCACGCCGACGTGCTGGCGCTTCCCACCGCCATCCTCACGCCCCCGCCCCTCGAGGGCCTCGACGAGCCGGAGCGGTACGGGAAGGTCAATGCGGCGCTCCTCCAGCCCACGTCCCCGGCCGGCATTCTGGGCCTGTGCGCCGTGACGCTTCCCGTCGGCCTCGACGCCACCGGGATGCCGGTGGGGCTCCAGTTCGTGGCCCCGGGAGGACGGGACGAGATGGCGCTGGCCGCCGCCTTTGCCGCCGAGCGTGCGCTGGGAGGCGCGGGGGCGTAGGAGGAGGTCAGGCGAAGGAACGAAATCCTTGCCTCATCCTGTTATTGCGGTCTATGGTGCGCGACGAGTCCAGACCTCCCCTGGACCTGACAGCCCTCCCGCATCAGCAAAGGAAGCCTCATGAGCCTCGTCGAGCGTATCCGCGACCTCCTTGGGCGCCTCAAGGAGGCATACGACTTCGGGCAGGACATCGCCGATCTCCTCGAGGAGCTCGAGGAGCGCCTCGATCAATACGCCGAGGCCGAAGCCCGAGGGGAGCCGGAAGCGCTGTTCCTCGCCCGACTGCTCGCCGACTTCATCGAGTCTCTCGGCGGGAAGATGCCTCCGGTGATCTCCGACTTCATCGAGCTCTACGCCAAGGCGCTGAAGTCGGGCATCGAGTACACCGTATACCTGGCCTGCATCCGCTATTGGCTCCTCCGCCAGCAGGGGTGCTCCCATGAGGAGGCGGCCGCCGCCGCCAGCCTCTCCGACGAAAACGCGGTCTGGTGCAGGACCCTCTGGGTTCTGCATCACCTGCCCCAGGTCGATGAAGACCTTCAGCCTGAGCCCGCGGAAGACAGTGGGGGCGCAGAGGCGGGGGGCTTCGACGCGCCGCCGACGGACGAGGAAAACTGGCTTCCGCCCCCGCCGGAGCCCAGAATTTCCGAGAAGTTCTTCAGGTGCTGTGAGGACGGTGGATCCGATGCCCCGGTCGAGGTGGACTGGGGCACGCTGAGGATCGTGCGCTCTGGGAGCCACGTGAGGCTCACGGGTGAATTCTCGGTCCGCCACCCGTGCGGGATCGCAGCGGCGTCGCTGGACCTGGAGATCCTCGACACCCTTACGAACTTCTTCGAGATCGGGACCACGGCGTTCCAGGACCACATCGAGCCCTCTTCCACGCCGACGTCGCGGAGCTTCCGCCTGAAGAAGGACATTCCCCTCTACGATGGCAACCAGCCTCTGGGCCACTTCGGCTTTCTGCGCGTCCGTGCCGTCAGCAACTGCCTCACCGTGCCCGACCCAGCGCCGGCGGAGGTGTCCCTCATCGGATGAGGTCGAGAGGCCAGCCATGAAGATCCGCAGCCTGAGCGCATTGGGCCGTGCACCCACCCTCGCCGTCGCGCTCTGCCTCGCCGCCGCGTGCGGAGGCCGGGAGGAGGGGTCGTCCCCGCCACCCGGCGCGGCGCCCACCTCCGGAGCCACCGTGACCCAGGAACCCTTCGGCGTCATGCCCGACGGAGACAGCGTGCAGGTCTTCACCCTCACCAACGCCCACGGCGTCCAGGCCAGGGTCATCACGTACGGAGCCATCCTTCAGTCCCTGAAGGTGCCGGACCGGAGCGGCGCCCTCGGCGACGTCGTCCTGGGGTTCGACGACCTGGCCGGGTACCTGGGCGAGACCCCGTACTTCGGGGCGCTCATCGGTCGCTACGGCAACCGCATCGGAGGCGCGCGCTTCGAGTTGGACGGCGCGAGCTACGTGCTGGCGGCCAACAACGGCCCGAACCATCTGCACGGGGGCGTCCGGGGCTTCGACAAGGTGCTGTGGGACGCCGAGCCCGTGCAGTCGGGGAGTGGCGCGGGGGTGGTGTTCCGGCGGACCAGCCCCGCAGGGGAAGAGGGCTATCCCGGCGCCCTCACCGTGCAGGTGACGTACACGCTCACCGACGCCGACGAGCTCGTCTTCGACTACCTGGCCAGCACCGACGCGCCCACGCCGGTGAACCTGACGCAGCACAGCTACTTCAACCTGGCCGGGGACGGGAGCGGGGACGTACTGGAGCACCTCCTGACGCTGAACGCCTCGCGCTACACCCCGGTGGACGCCGGGCTCATCCCCACCGGGGAGCTGGCCCCGGTGGAGGGCACGCCCTTCGACTTCCGCGTCCCCCGTGCCATCGGCGAGCGCATCGGCGCCGACGACGAGCAGATCCGCCGGGGCGGTGGCTACGACCACAACTTCGTGCTGGACCGCGGAGAAGCCGGCGCGGACCAGATGGTGCTCGCCGCCCGCGTCGAGGAGCCGACCACGGGGCGGTCTATGGAGGTGCACACCACCGAGCCCGGCGTGCAGTTCTACTCGGGGAACTTCCTCGACGGCACGCTCACCGGGAAGGGCGGCGTGGTGTACCGCCGCCGGTACGGGTTCTGCTTGGAGACGCAGCACTTCCCGGACTCGCCCAACAAGCCCGGTTTCCCGTCCACCATCCTGCGGCCGGGAGAGGAGTACCGGACGCGCACGGTCCTCGAGTTCGGGGTGTTGCCGTGAGCGGACGGCGGACCGACTGGCCGACCTCCGGGGCGCGACGATCCGGCGCCCGTCCCTCTGCCGTCGCGCCTGCCCTCGCCCTCGCCGTCGCGCTGGCGATCTCGGCGCTCTTGGGCTGCACCGACACGGGTGGGTCTCGCGCCACCGTGCTGGACCGTCCCGCCCAACTGGCGCGCTTCGACTGGTGGGACAACCGGGACTGGGACTGGTACGAGGCCAACATCCCCTTCTTCGAGTCTCCCGACGCCGAGCTCGACGCCACGTACTACTACCGGTGGGAGCTGGTCACCAAGCACCTCACCTACGGGTCACCCCAGACCGGGTACACGCTCACCGAGTTCATCGACAGGCCGTTCTGGTCGGGAAGCTACGGCGCCATCTCGTGCCCCCTGGGGCACCAGGCCTACGAGGTTCGCTGGCTCCGCGACCCGCGCGTCGCCGAGGACTTCGCGCGCTACTGGTTCGAGACACCGGGGGCCCAGCCGCGCTCCTACTCCAACTGGTACGGCGACGCCATGTGGGCCACGTATGCCGTGTCGGGTGACCGGGACTTCCTGCGCGCGGTCTATCCGCACATGAAGGCCCAGGTGGACGGGTGGGCCGCCGAGCGGTGGGATCCAGGGAAGGGGATGTACCGCTGGGTGGGCGCGTGGGACGGGATGGAGACGAACATCAACTCCCGCCTCACCGACGACGAGTTCGGGGGAGCCGAGGGGTACCGCCCGACGCTGAACAGCTACCTCTGGGCCGACCTCCGGGCCCTGTCGCGCGCGGCGGCGGTGTTGGGCGACGAGCCCGCGGCGGCGGCGTACGTGGCTCGTGCCGACGCGCTGAAGGCGCGGGTGCAGGAGGAGCTCTGGGATCCCGAGCGGGAGTTCTTCTTCCACCAGTTCGCGTTCGACGAGAGGGGAGGGATCCGCGCCGGCACCCTGACCTACGAGTCGGGGCCGTTCGCCGGGGATGCGCACGGCCGAGAGGAGATCGGCTTCGTGCCCTGGCAGTTCTCGCTCCCCGACCCGGGCTACGAGGCCGCCTGGGCCGCGCTCATGGACACCACGCGTTTCGCGGCCCCTTTCGGCCCCACCACCGTGGAGCGCGGCGACCCCCAGTTCTTCGTTGCATCCCGATGCTGCGTGTGGAGCGGAAACGCGTGGCCGTACGCCACCGCGCAGACCCTGAAGGCCATGGCGAACCTCTTGCACGGGTACGAGCAGTCGGTGGTGACGCGCGAGGACTACTGGAAGCTGCTGCGCACGTACGCGCTCAGCCAGCGCAAGGACGGCCGCCCGTACATCGCCGAGGCGGCCGACCCGTTCACCGGCTCGTGGAGTGGCCACAACACCTTCTACCACAGCGAGCACTACTTCCACTCGTCGTTCGTGGACCTGGTCATCACGGGGCTGGTGGGGCTCACGCCCTTGGCCGACGACGCCCTGGAGGTCGCCCCCCTGGCCCCGGAGGAGTGGGACTTCTTCGCCCTGGATGGGGTGCGCTACCACGGGCGCGACGTGGCCGTGGTCTGGGACCGGGACGGGACGCGCTACGGGCGCGGCGCCGGGCTCTCGGTGTGGGTGGATGGGGAGGTGCTCGGACGCAACGACGAGTTGGGCACGCTGCACATCACGCTCCCTCCCGCCTCCCCGCCGCCGGCCGCGGCGCGCCTCCACGACGTGGCGGTGAACAACGGACCCGGCCACTTCCCCTTCGCCGCCGCGTCGTCCAGCCACCCGCTGGCTCCGCCCTTCTACGCCGTGGACGGGAATCGGTGGTACCATCCCTCGCCTCCCAACCGGTGGGTGGCGGCCCCTTCGCCGGAGGGCACCGACTGGTTCGGGGTGGACTTCGGCGCCGAGCGCCGCGTGCAGGAGGTGACGCTGTACTTCCTGGACGACGTCAACGGCCCGCCGGTGGAGGCCACCGGGGAGGTGGGGTCCTCCGGGTTCCCCGACCTCCCGGGCGCAGCGGGGCCGACGTTGCGGTCCCCGGCGTCCTATGAGGTGCAACTGTGGGACGGCACGGCGTGGGCGGACGTACCGGGGCAGTCCCGCGTGCCGCACGCGCCTACGGGACGGAGAGCCAACCGGGTCAGGTTCCCGGCCGTCGCCACCACGAAGATCCGCGTCGTCCTCCACCACCAGGAGAACGCCACGTCAGGGCTCACCGAGCTCGAAGCGTGGAGCGCGGATCCGCTGCCCTTGGCTCCGGCGGGGGACTCGGCGGGCGTGGGCCCGCCCGTGGTTGCGAACCTCGCCTGGAACCCGGGGGACCGGGACCACCCGCGGGTGAGCGCCTCCTTCACCGGGACTGACGACCGGGTCGGGCAGGCGGTGGACGGACGTCTTTTCTTCACCCGCTACTCGCGCAACCGATGGACCGCGTACGGCTCACCCCACGCCGAGGACTGGCTGGCGGTGGACTTCGGCTCACCCCGGAGCGTGGGCCGGGTGGAATTGTACCTGTTCGGTGACGGGCGCGGCGTGGCGGAGCCGCGGAGCTACCGGATCGAGACGTGGAACGGGGAGGCGTGGGTAGCGGCCGCAGAGCGCGCCCGCACGCCCGAGCTCCCGACGGCGTGGGCGCTGAACGCGGTCGAGATCGAGCCGGTGGAGACCGCGCGCCTCCGCGTGGTGTTCACCCACGACGGAGCCCTCCGCTCGGGGGTGACGGAACTCCGGGTGTTTGCCCCAGCCGAGGGGTAGCGCCCTCAGACCTTCAGCACGCGCCCGTGATTGGTGTGGTTCAGGTCCACTCCCGTCAGGCGCGTGAGGCCGGTGAGGAGCCGGTACTTGAAGCGCTCGTCCTTGTGGAGCTGCGTGCGGACCATCCCCGGGGGGTCCGCCTCGCGGAGCGACCCGGCCCAGTCCATGGCCCTGATGCGCTCCGCCATGACGGCCGGGTGGCTGCCGCGGTACGTGGGGAGCCGGCCCAGGGGCCCGTAGTCAAACTCCTCCCGTCCTCCGTACTCGGCCTCCACCTCCGCCATGCTCTTCCGGTGGGACCAGAACTCCCGGACCTTGGCCTGCATGAAGCGGGGGTGGCGGACCCATCCGTAGTGGTAGATCCGGGCCCGGGCCGGCGCCACGGTGATGCGGCGCTGGTCCGGATAGCGGAACGACTGGGCGTCGCGCACCGAGCGCACGCCGATCCCGTTGCGGATGAGGCGGATCTCCCGCTGGTACCACCCGTGCCCGTCCTGGATGTGCTGGTAGTCCCCGAAGAAGTGGTAGTAGTCGAAGAGGAGGCCCTCCACGCGGCGGTCGTCCAGGAGCTCGTGGCACCGCGCCCGGAGCCCCGGGAGGTCGTCCTCGTGGAGCATCTCGTCGGCCTGGACGTAGAGGCACCAGTCCCCGGTGCACGCGTCCAGGGCCACGTTGGTGAGGTCGGCGTAGGCGTTCTGCCGGCGACCGTCGTCCCACACGGCGTCCACGATCTTCAGCCGGGGATCGTCCAGCGAAGCCACCGCCTCGCGGGTGGTGTCGTCGGGATCGCCGGGCGCCACCGCCACGACCAACTCGTCCACCACCGGAAGGATGGACGCGAGCGCCTCCCTCACGGGGTAGTCCAGTTTCACCGCGTTGCGGGCGAACGAGAATCCCGAGATGCGCACGGCGTCGTCCTGGTCCTGGATCGCGGGGGACAGCCGCGGGAGGCGGCGGATCGTGCGGGCTGTGCGTCCCAGCGTACGGATCCCCCCACCGGTAAACAAGGACGGGGTCCCGACGCGGGTGGCGTTCCGACGTCCTGCGGCGTCCCGACGCCCGGTGTCGTCCCACCCCGCCCCGGCGGTCCGCTTGCGGAGCCCGGGGGCCAGGTCGTCCATTGCAGGACGACACCTCCTGACCGGAGTCGGACGATGGCGCGCACGTTGCTCTCCGGCGGCGTCCTGGCCGCGGCCCTCACCCTCGCCACCCTCCCGGCGCCGACACGCCTTGCGGCCCAGGCGACGCCGGCGACCCCGTCCCCGGCGCTCCCGTCGGTGCCCCGCTTCGCCGTGGCGCCGTCGCCCCTCGGGCTGGTGGCCGACGCCCGGCCGCGGGAGTACCTGGGCGTCACCGGGCCCCGGAGCGGATGGCTCGGGACGGAGACCGGCGTGGGCGAGGTATGGGTGTACCCGCTGAAGGTGGCGCGGGAGGTCCAGCTCTCGTTCAAGATCCCGCAGTACCGAGCGCCGCTGAGGGGCCCCGACGTGGCCCGGCGCGTGGAGGTCCGGCCCGAGGGGAGCACCATCACATACTCCCACATGGCGTTCACGGTGAAGCAGCACATCGTGGCCCCACGGGACGAGCCCGGGCTCCTCATGCTCCTGGACGTGGAGACCTTCGTCCCGCTGGAGGTGTGGGTCTCGTTCCGCCCCGAGCTGCAGTATATGTGGCCGGGCGCGTTTGGAGGTCAGTACACGTTCTTCGACGCCACCCACCACGCCTTCGTCCTGAGCGAGAGCCTCCAGGAGCGCAACGCGGTCATCGGCACGTCTTGGCCCGCGTCGGGGGAGGTGCTCCCCACCCACTTCCAGGCAGACTGGCCGCCCACGCTGGTGATCCAGGTGGACTCGGCACGGGCAGCCCGGGAGCTGGTCCCGGTGGTGGTGGCGGCGGGAACCATGCCGCGGGACTCGGTGTGCGCAGCGTACACGCGCATATTGGGGAGCGCGCAGGGCCTCTATGAGGCGAGCCGGGCCTGGGCTGACTCGGCCTTGGCATCCTCCGCGTCGGTGGACACCCCCGACGACTCCCTGGACCTGGCGGTGGAGTGGGCCAAGGTGAACCTGGAGGAGCAGCGGGTGTGCAACCCGGACCTGGGGTGCGGCTTCGTGGCGGGGTGGGGGACCAGCGGGAACAGCACCCGCCCCGGGTTCGGCTGGTACTTCGGCGGCGACGCCGCCATCACGTCTCTGGCCATGGACGCCACCGGCCAGTGGGAGCGCGTCGCCGAGGCGCTCCGGTTCCTTGCGTCGTATCAGCGGGCCGACGGGAAGATCCCCCACGAGGTGAGCCAGAGCGCGAAGCGCGTCCCCTGGTTCTCCGACTTCCCGTACCCCTACTACCACGCCGACACCACGCCCCACTGGATGGTGGCGCTCTGGTCGTACTGGAAGGCCTCGGGGGACGAGGCCACGCTGCGCGCCCTCTGGCCCGCGTACCGGAAGGCGTGGGCGTGGTGCCTCACCGCCGAGACCGACGGCGACGGCATCATCGAGAACACCGTAGGCGGCTACGGTGCGATCGAGGTAGGCGGGATGGGCGACGCCCTCCACGAGGACATCTACCTGGCGGCGGTCTGGATCAGGTCCCTCGAGGCCACCGCGGAGCTGGGCCGGCACCTGGGCGACCGGGCGCTGGCGGAACGGGCCGGGTCCCTGCGCGAGCTCGCCCTGCGGACGCTCAACGAGCGCTACTGGCGCCCCGCCGAGGACCAGCACGCGTTCGGGATCCTGCAGGGCGGCGGCACGAACGTGAACCTCTCGGCATGGCCGGGGACGGCGCTCTCCTACGGGCTTCTGGAGCCGGCGCGGGCGGAGCGCACGCTGCGCAAGCTGGCCACCGACTCCATCTCCGCCGACTGGGGGGCGCGCCTCCTCTCAGTGGGGAGCCCGCTGTACGAGCCGCTCCACTACAACAACGGCGCCGTGTGGCCCTTCATGACCGGGTACGTGGCGTGGGGGCAGTACCGGTACCGGCGGCCGTGGGCGGCCTACAACCTGGTGGACGCGGTCAAGCACCACGCGTTCGACTGGGGCCGGGGGCGTTTCCCCGAGAACTTCTCCGGGTCCTACTACCGTCCCATGGACGAGACCGTCCCGCACCAGTTCTTCGCCACCTCCATGCTCCTGGCGCCGCTCTTCAACGGCACGCTGGGGTGGGAGCCGGACGCGCCTGGCGCCCGGGCGACGCTGGTCCCCCAGCTCCCGCCCGGGTGGGACCGGACGACGGTGTCGCGCCTCCGGGTGGGAGCGACCACGCTGGACGTGGAGATCGTCCAGGAGCCCGGACGCGTGCGCGTGGACGTGGCGTCCCGGGGCCCGGCGGTGGAGCTGGACGTGGTGCTCCCCGTGCCGCTGGGCGCCGCGGATGTGCGGGCGACGGTGTCCGGGGGTGCGGGCGGGGGGGCCGGGGAGGGTGCCGGCGGCGGGAGCCAGGCCCCCGTGGCTGGCCCCCACGATCTCACCGTGACCCGGACGCTCCGCCTCGCCGGCGGGACGAGGGCGTCCGTGGAGGTGTCGTGGACCGGCGGCCTCCAGGATGCGGCGCCCCTCGTGGACCTGGTCCCGGCCAGGCGAGCAGCGGCGTGCGCGTGGTGGACTTCACCGCCTCCGACGGTGGGTGGCTCCTGGAGCTTGAAGGGGAGGCGGGCCGCGCCTACGACGTGCGCTTGTTCGGCGCGAGGCCGGAGGTGGCCGGCGCCACGGGCGCGACGGCGGACGTGCGGGACGCCGGTGAGGGTGCCGTCCCCGCCGGTGCGAGATCCTCCGCCTCCCGCCCCGATGCCTACCTTCTCCACGTCCGCTTCCCCGAAGGCGCCGGGCGGCGGCTCGCTTCCGTGAGGCTGCGGCCATGAATACCAGAGTGCTCCTGTCGGCTCTCGCCCTCCTGGCCGGCGCGCTCCCGCTCCCGGACGCTTGCCTCCCCGCGCAGGTCGCCTCCGGGCCCGTCGCCGCTCCCGACGCGGTGGTCCGCTCCGGCGAGGCCCGATTCACCGTCCTCACCGAGCGCATGATCCGCATGGAGTGGGCGGCGGACGGGCGCTTCGAGGACCACGCGACGCTCATCGCCGTGAACCGCATGCTCCCCGTGCCCGCGTTCCGGAGCTCCCGCGACGCCGGGTGGACGGTGATCGCCACGGGCGCCCTGACCGTCCGCTACCGGGAGGGCACCGGCCGCTTCGTGGCCGACAACCTGGAGGTGCGCGTCGCCACCGGCGGCGTGGACGCGACCTGGCGGCCGGGGATGCCCGCCGCCGGGAACCTGGGGGCCACCATCCGCACCCTGGATGGCGTGAAGGGGCGCGTCCCCCTGGGCGACGGGCTCTTGTCCAGGGACGGGTGGGCGGTGGTGGACGACTCGGGGAGCCCGCTCCTGGCTGGAGACCCGGCGTGGGTGGAGCCGCGCCCGGGGGGAGAGCGCCAGGACTGGTACTTCCTCGGGTACGGCCACGCCTACCGCGACGCCCTGGGCGACTTCGCCCGCGTGTCCGGCCCCATGCCGTTGCCGCCCCGCTTCGCGTTCGGGGTGTGGTGGTCGCGCTACTGGGCGTACACCGACACCGAGCTCCGCGATCTCGTGGAGGACTTCGACCGCCACGGCGTCCCGCTGGACGTGCTCGTGGTGGACATGGACTGGCACGACACGTTCGAGCTGCGCTGGGAGGGGCAGCCCCGGGACGCGGCGGGCCAGCCCAAGGGGTGGACGGGCTACACCTGGAACCCGGCCTTCTTCCCCGACCCGGTTGGCTTCCTCGCCTGGGCGCATCAGCGGGGGCTCAAGGTTCCCCTGAACCTGCACCCGGCCTCGGGGATCCAGCCCTGGGAGGAGCCCTACCCGCGCATGGCGCAGGCCATGGGCGTGGATCCGGCGACGGGACAGTACATCCCCTTCCGCATCGAGGAGCGGCGCTTCCACGACGCGTACTTCGAGCACGTCATCCGCCCCCTCGAGCGCCAGGGCGTGGACTTCTGGTGGCTCGACTGGCAGCAGTGGGGCGACACGCAGGTCCCCGGGCTCAACCCCACCATGTGGCTCAACCACGTCTTCTTCACCGACATGGAGCGGCAGGGGAGGGGGCGCCCCCTCATCTTCCACCGCTTCGGCGGGCTGGGGAGCCACCGCTACCAGGTGGGCTTCTCCGGGGACGCGGCGTCCACGTGGGAGATCCTGGCCTTCGAGCCGGAGTTCACCTCCACGGCGGCGAACGTGCTGTACGGGTTCTGGAGCCACGACATCGGGGGGCACCTGCCCGGTCCGGTGACGCCGGAGCTGTACACGCGCTGGATCCAGTTCGGCGCGCTGTCTCCGGTGCTCCGCACGCACACGACCAAGAACCCCGCCGCGGAGCGGCGCATCTGGGCGTACCCGCCGGAGCACTTCGCGGCGATGCGCTCGGCAATGCTCCTGCGCACCGAGCTGGTGCCGTACCTGTACACCGCGGCGCGCCAGGCCCACGACACCGGCGTGTCCATGCTGCGCCCCCTGTACTACCACTGGCCCGAGGAGGCCGCGGCCTACACGCACATGGGGCAGTACATGCTGGGCGAGGACCTGATGGTGGCGCCGGTGACGTCGCCGGCGGACTCGGCCACGGGACTCGCCACCGTGTCCCTCTGGGTTCCGCCGGGCGACTGGGTGGAGTGGGCCTCGGGCGCGCGTCTGCGCGGGCCGGCCATAGTGGAGCGCTCGTACCTGCTCGACGAGATCCCTCTGTTCGCGCGCGCCGGAGCGGTGATCCCCATGGCCGAGGCCGGCCTCCGCGTGGGTGCGGCGGACCACGATCCCCTGGTGGTGACTGTCCTCCCGCCGGCGACGGGCGGAGCGACCGCGGGACAGGCGCGCCTGTACGAGGACGCGGGGAACGACACGGGATACCTGCGCGGGGAGTCCTCGCGCACGGCGCTCATGGCCAAGTGGGGGGACGGGGGGCGGAGCCTGGGCGTGGCCGTTGGCGCGGTGGATGGCACGTACCCGGGGCAGAGGCCGGAGCGCGCGCTCACGGTTCGCATACCCGGCGTGCTCCCGCCGATCTCCGTCACCGCCGGCGGTGCGGACGTTCCATACCGCGCCGATGGCGCCACGCCGGGGTGGCGCTACGACGGCAACGCGCTGGCCGTGGAGGTGCGGCTGCCCCCGGCCCCGGTGGCCGAGGGGCGGGATGTGCATCTCACGTTTCCCGTCACCGATCCGGTGCTCCTGGACGGGGCGGCGGGCAAGCTCGCCCGGGTGCGCGCGGCCGTGGACGTGCTGGAGGGGCTCTGGCCAACCGACTGGGCCCCGGAGTCGCTCATCGCCCTGGGACAGGCGGGGTGGCGCTCCGAGATGGAGCCGACGGCGACCGCGGAGGAGCTCCAGCGGCTGCGCGCCACGCTGTCGCAGGAGGTCGAGAAGGTGCGTAGGTTGAAGGGCGAACCGGCCCTGGCGGTCAGGGCCCTGGCCATCCTGGAAGGTCGCTGACGCTCGTCGGTCGCGCGCCCGTGAGGGGCGCTCGAGAGAGGTAACTCCATGCCCATCGCCACCGAGTCGCGCCGTCTCCTCCGCCGCCGCACCAAGATCGTCGCCACGCTGGGGCCCGCGTCGGCGGCGCCGGGGATGGTCGAGCGCCTCGTCAGGGCGGGCGTGGACGTGTTCCGCCTGAACATGTCCCACGGCGACCACGCAGGGCACGAGGCGGCGTACCGCGCCGTGCGGGAGACGGCGGCGCGCCTCGGCGTGCACACCGCGGTGCTGGCCGACCTGTCCGGTCCCAAGATCCGCACCGGCCGCTTCGAGGGCGGCAAGGTGGAGCTGGTGACCGGGTCGCAGGTGATCGTCACCACCCGGGACGTCCTGGGTTCCGCGACGCTCATCCCCTCCCAGTACGGGGCGTTGGCGGGAGACGTGAAGGTCGGCGACCGGGTCCTCCTGGACGACGGGAACCTGGAGCTGAAGGTGGAGGGCGTTCAGGGCACGGAGATCGCCTGCACGGTGATGGTCGGCGGCACGCTGAAGGACAAGAAGGGGATGAACCTCCCCGGCGTGGCGGTCTCTGCGCCCTCGCTGACCGAGAAGGACCGTGACGACGCGCGCTTCATTCTCGGCCTGGGCGTGGACTACCTGGCGCTCTCGTTCGTGCGGAAGGCGGCGGACGTGCGCGAGCTGCGCGCGCTCGTGGAGGGAGTGAGCGGGAAGGCCGCCATCATCGCGAAGATCGAGAAGCCCGAGGCTCTCGAGCGCATCGAGGAGATCCTGGAGGCCAGCGACGGGATCATGGTGGCGCGCGGGGACCTGGGCGTGGAGCTCCCCCCGGAGCGGGTTCCCATCGCCCAGTCCCAGCTCGTGGAGATGGCGCGCTCGCGCGGGAAGCCGGTCATCGTGGCCACGCAGATGATGGAGTCCATGATCTCCAATCCGCGCCCTACGCGCGCCGAGGTGTCGGACGTCGCGGGCGCCGTGTGGAGCGGGACCGACGCGGTCATGCTGTCCGCGGAGACGGCGGCGGGGGCCTTCCCCGTGGGTGCCGTGGAGATGATGGATCGCGTCGCCCGGGACGCCGAGGCGCACCTCTGGGCCCGCGGCGCGTTCGGCGGGTGGGCGCGGAAGGTCGACGCCAGCGCCCCGCTCAGCGTCGAGGAGGCCGTGGCGCGCGCGGCGACCCAGCTCTCCCGGGACCTCATGGTGCGGGCCATCGTGGTGTTCACCCGCTCCGGCCGCTCGGCGTCCACCGTGTCCACGTGGCGCCCCCAGGCGCCGGTGCTGGCGCGCTCCTCGAACCCGGCCACCTGCCGCCGGCTGATGCTGTGCTGGGGGGTGGTGCCCGTCCAGGGGCCCGACATTCCCGCGGAGGAGTTCCCGGCCGAGGCGCGACGGCTTGTCGTGGAGGCCGGCCTCGCCGGGGAGGGCGACGCCATCCTCCAGATGAGCGGTTTCGCGGCCGACCCCGCCGAGAACCAGCCGTCGGTGGTGGTGCTGCGCGTGACGGCCTGAGGATCAGTCGCCCCGGAGCACGCCGGCCGGGGCGAGCTGCCGCAGCGCGACCTGTATCACCTGCCAGGCGAGCCTCCGCCCGTCCGCCCCCAGGGAGAGCCGGATCGCCAGCTCCCTGCGCCGCTGGCGCACGCGGAACGCCAGGAGCCCGTACAACCCCACCGCAGCCACCAGGAGCCCCGCCATCCCGCCCGCCACCGCCATGCCCGCCAGGACGCGGGGGATGCGCGTCACGTAGGCGTTTTCCCGGCCGCGGACGATGGCCGTCGCCTGCACGGCCAGGGCCCGCACCCGCTCGGTGGCTCGCACCAGCAGGAGGCTGGCGACGTTGGCGCAGGCGATGAGGAGGAGGCAGAGCCCCACGAGCACCAGCCCGGCGAAGGCCACGGTCTCGCCTCCCTCCCCCCGACTGCCCGTGAAGGACTCGACCCTCACCACCCCTCCGGCACCCTCGGGACTCCGGAGCGCGTCGCCCCGGAGCCATCGTGGCCCGAGCTCGGCGGCTACGCCCCCTGGCGTGGCGCCGGGGGCCAGGCGCCCCACGAGCTCCACGCTACCCGCGAACCCTGGTTCGGTGAGGAACCATCCGTCCTGCTTGAAGGGGAAGCCGAATCCTTCGGGAAGGACCCCGACGATGGTCCGGCGGGTCCCGTTCACATCCACGATCCGCCCCAGGGCGGAAGGGTCCCCCGCGTAGAGCTCCTGCCAGAGGGCGTGTCCCAGGAGGAACGTCGTGGCCGCCTCGTCCGCCGCCGGGACGCGCCCGAGCACGGGAGTCACACGAAGGAGCGGAAGCACTTCGGGGACCGTAAGGGGCCGGGTGGCCCCTACCAGGAAGCTGAAGAAGGTCGCTGGCGCCGCGATCCCCAGGGCCAGGATGGACATGGCGACCAGGGAGGCTCCGCGGTCCCGGACGAGGCCTCGCAGGGCCAGGGAGAATGCCAGGGCTGGGCGGAAGGAGGTGCGTCGCATGGGTCGTTTTCAGCGGGTCGGCACGGCAGCACCCCCGTCATGACGGGTTCCTGCCGAGGAATGGTACGACGCTCGCGCCATGCCTGCCCTCGTTGGCTGCGAAGGTTGCGTAAATGCTGCCGGAGGGGAATGCTGTATGGCCCGCCCCGGCAGCGAGAGGTCCCGCGGCTCGACCCATGAACGGCCCGCACTACCGCACCCTGTTGGTGGAGGACGAGCCCTCGACGCGGCTCTTCCTCGAGACCGTGCTGCGCGCGCGGGGCCATGACGTGGAGGCCTACGCGGATGCGGAATCGGCGTGGGAAGCGGCGCAGCGCGAGCACTTCTCGCTCGGCATCCTCGACATGTGGCTCCCGGGCATGGACGGGGCGGCTCTCTGCAGGAAGCTGAGGAAGCTGCCCCGCGCCGACGAGATGGTGGTGCTGTTCATCACCGGAGCCGAACGGCTGGAAGATCTGGGAAACGCCCTGGATGCCGGCGCCGACGACTATCTCGTCAAGCCGGTCAACAGCGCCAACCTTCCCGTGCGGTTCGCGCTGGCCGAACGCCAGATCCACTTCCGCCTCGACCGGAAGAGGACGGAAGCCGGGCTCCTGCGCGACGCGCTCCGGGACTCGGTCACCGATCTCGCCAACCGCACGCTCTTCTACGAGCGCCTGAACCTCACCGCGCGGCGCGCCGACCGCGAAAACAGGAAGGTGGGGCGCACGACCCAGTACCTCTACGCCGTGCTCCACCTGGATCTGGATGGCTTCGGCAAGGTGAATGCCGACCTGGGCTACGACGCGGGCGACGCGATCCTCCACGAGGCCGCTCGCCGCCTGGAAGGCTGCGTGCGCGGGGGGGACACGGTGGCCCGTTTCGGGGGCGACGAGTTCGTCCTGCTGCTGGACGACATGAAGGACATCAGCGACCCGACGCGGGTCGTGCATCGCATCGAGACGGCGTTCAGGCGTCCGTTCAGGGTCGATGGCCAGAATATCCGGCTGACCACGTGCATGGGGATCGCCCTGAGCCTGGCCGGCGGCAGCGTCGCGTCTCTCCTGGAGGAGGCGCGTGCCGCGCTCCTGCGGGCCAAGGAGCAGGGCCCGAGCTCGCATCAGATCCACGACGTGGTGATCCATGCGCGCGCGATGGCGCGGCTGCAGCTTGAGTCCCGGCTGCGCTGGGCCATCGAGAACCACGAGATGACGCTGCACTATCAACCCATCATCGAGATCAGCACGGGGCGCCTCGCCGGGATGGAAGCGCTCGTCCGGTGGAGCGATCCGGTTCGGGGGTTCATGGGCCCGGACGAGTTCATCTCGGTGGCCGAGGAGACGGGAGACATCCTCGCCCTGGGACGTTGGGTCATCCGTGAGGCGGCGGGCAAGCTGGGGGAGTGGACGAGGACTCTGGGGGGCGGCACGCCGCTGTTCATGAACGTGAATGTGTCCCCACGCCAGTTCGTGAGCCCGGGCCTGGCGGACGAGATTGTGGAGGCCGTGGCAGAGCACGGCCTCAGGCCGCAATCCCTCCACCTCGAGATCACCGAGACGGCCCTCATGACGAACCTCGAAATTGTCAGCCGGGCCCTGGCCCGATTGAAGGAGGCCTTCGTCGGGGTCCACGTGGACGACTTCGGCACGGGCTACTCGTCTCTCTCCTACCTGTGTCAGCTCCCCATCGACGGGTTGAAGATCGACCGCTCGTTCGTGGCCCGCATGATGGACAGCACCGAGAGCCTGGAGGTGGTCCGGGCCATCGCCCGGCTGGCGGAGACCCTGGGGATGTCGGTCACCGCCGAGGGCGTGGAGACCGCCGGGCAGCTGGCTTACCTGCGAGAGCTTCCCTGCCGCTACGCGCAGGGGTTCCTGTTCGGCCATGCGGCAGGGCCGGAGGAGGCGGACCGCCTCGTTGGGGAGATCCTGCCGCAGGCCTAGGGAAGCCCTGCGGTGCCTCCGGGCGCCTTCCTCAGCGGTTCAGCCAGTACGACACCTTCACGAGGAAGGTGTTGTCGGGGTGCATCCCGAACAGGTCCGCGAAGTCGTCGTTCCATGCCTGTCGGGGCTCGTTGACCGTGGAGCTGAAGTTGGCCCCGTCCCCCCCGACGTGAAAGCACTGCTCCGCTACTCCCGCCTCAGCGCCTCCACCGGGTCCAGTCGGCTGGCCCGCCAGGCCGGGACCAGGCTCGCCGTGGCCGCCACCCCCACCAGGAGGAGGGCCACCGCGCCCAACGTCAACGGATCCGACCCCGAGATTTGATAGAGCATGCGCTGGAGCGCGCCGCCCAGAGGCACCGAGAGCCCTACGCCCGCAGCGGCGCCCACCACGACGGGCACCAACGCCTGCCGCACCACGAGCCTCCGGACACGGCCGGCGTCGGCCCCGAGGGCGACGCGGAGCCCGATCTCCTGCGTCCGCTCGTTCACCGTGAACGACACCACGGCGTAGATCCCCACCGCCGCAAGGATGAGCGCGAAGACAGCGAACACGGTGAGGAACAGGGTGGTGGCCCGGCGCGTCGACACCGAGGACGCGAACGCCTCTTCCACCGTCTGGATGGCGTAGATGGGCTGGTCCGGGTCCATCTCCGTCACGGCCTGGCGGACGGCGGGAAGGAGGGACCGGGGCTCGACCTCGGTTCGGAGGAGGAGGAAGAGCTGGTTCTGGGCCCCACCGAGCTGGTCGTGGAGGCCGAAGATCTCGGGCTCCGCGGCGCGGTCCAGGCCCCGGTTCCGGGTGTTGCCCACCACGCCGATGATCTCGAACCAGGGGGCGTCCGCGTCGGGCCCGCCCAGCTTGAGCCGCTTGCCGACGGGATCTTCGTCGGGGTAGTAGCTCCGCGCTGCCGCCTCGTTGATCAGGGCGACCAACGCGGTTCCGCTTCCATCGGCGGACGAGAACGTCCGCCCCGCCCCGAGCGGGACCCCGAGCGTCTCGAAGTACCCCCGCGTCACCACTGTGGTGAGGGCCCGCGGCAGCGTGGCGTCCTCGGACGGTACCGCGCCCTCGAACCAGAGTTCGGATTGGAGGAAGGTCGTGGGCGGGAACTGGGTTCCGGCCGCCGCGCTCCGGACGCCGGGCACGCCCTCCATGCGTTCCGCCAACTCCCGGAAGAAGGCGGGGACGGCGTCGCCCCGGTACTCCTCCCTGGGCAGGGTGAGGCGCATGGAGAGGAGGTTCTCGTGGTCGAAGCCGGGGTCCACCCTGGCAAGCCGGACGAAGCTGTTCACCAGGAGTCCACCCCCGGCCAGGAGCACAAAGGCCAGGGCCACTTCCACGCCCACGAACACCCGCTGGAGTCGCTGCCGGCTCATCCCGGCGGTGGCGCCTTTGCCCTCGGCCTGGAGCACGCCGGCGATGTCGCTTCGGGAGCCCTGGAAGGCCGGGACGAGTTCTAGGATCAAGTTTGAAGTGCAACAGCAGCTAAGTGGCTGAATCATTGTCATA
>CAZJFX010000041.1:0-36516 GCA_964545395.1 uncultured Gemmatimonadaceae bacterium
CCACGCAACGTGCGTTGCGCGGGGGCCCCGATTCGAGGTGGAGGAGGATGGCGGACACGACGGGCGGGTCGGTGAGAACCGAGGCGAAGCCGAGCTCGCCGAAGGCAAACGCGAGGATTCTCATTTCCGCTCCGCGACCACGCTTCGCGCGGTGCCCGGAGCACAGCAGGGGCAGGACCTCGGAGACGCGGGCGAGGAGTACCGCCCAAGACCCACCTGCGGTGGGTGCCCGGCATACCAACGGCGTCGTGTTCCTCGAGCAGGCCCTGCGCACGGAAGTGGCGAAGAACGCGGCGCTGGACGACGCGCTGGTGGGCGAGGAAGGTCTCGAGGTGATGCTGGACGACAGCGTAAAGGGCGCTCGCCGCCGGATGCCGCGGCCGGTAGACGGGTTGCGCACCAGCTCCGCTCGAATGCCAGGCCGAGGAGGGCGTGCGCCACGGGAGCCGCTGGGCCGAGATCGCCGTGGCGGACCCTGCCGAGACCCGCAGGGCGCCACCATGGGCGGGTAGGCAAACTCACCCCGCCTCGCCCGCCGCCACCTTCAGGTCAGTTTCCGCGCCTCGCGCGGTCTCCTTCAGCGCGGGATGATGGGCAGCGTCACGTGGGACGGGTGCTCCGCATCGTGGAGCACCCGCTGGCGCGCCGGGACGAACGCGGTGTCGCGCTCGTTGTCCCCGCCGGTGTTCAGGTTCCGGTCGTACTTGGGGAACGCCGCGGAGGACACCACCACCCGGAGCCTGTCCCCCGGGGGCACCACCAGCGCGGTGAACCACACGTCGATGTCGTAGCGGTAGATCTCCCCTGGCGTGAGGAGCGAGGGCCGGTCGAACCCCGCGCGGAACCGTGCGCGCATGACGCCGTCCTGGATGCGCCAGGCGCTCCCGTCTGGCTTCACTTGGAGGATCATCACGTTCCAGTCCGTGTCCTGGACATCCGTGGCGGCCCACAGCGTGGCTGTCATGGGCCCGGTGATCTCCACCGCCGACGGGAACGGCTCGGTGGTGTAGGCCAGCACGTCGCTGCGCGCCGCATGCACGGCGGCGTAGTCCTCGTTGATGTTCAACTCCAGTTCGCGGGCGTCCACCAGGTACGGCGTGGGGTCGGCAGGGTCGTACGTGAACGTGTCCTCCGGCTCGGGGCCGGGGGGGATGGTGTCCAACGTGCCGTCGCCCGAGGCGGAGTTGGCGGCGCCGCCCGAGTGGAGGTAGAAACGGGTGAAGGCGGTGCGCGCCAGGGGCCACTCGTTCTCCTGCCGCCACACGTTCTCGCCCATGATGAACAGGTCCAGGGGGGGCTCCTCGTCCACCCCGTTGTCCATCCCCTTCAACCAGCGGTCGAACCAGCGGAGCTGGAGGGCTCGGTGGTCCAGGCGCGCCTGGGGCCCGAAGTCGCCGTTGACGTAGTCGATCCCCTTGTGGGCGCCGGGGTCCATGACCATGCGCTGGAAGGGGTGGGCCTTCAGTGTGTCGAGGCCGACCCAGTTGCGGATGTTGCCCCGGGCGTCGTCGTACCAGCCCGCGATCCCCAGCACCGGCACCTGCACCCGGTCCAGGCGGCGCTCGATGGAGAGCGCTCGCCAGTAGTCGTCCTCCTGCTGGTGGTCGAACCAGTCGTCCCAGAACCCGGGCCGCGGGCACCCGGCGCGCTCGGCGCTCTCGATGACCGGGAGGTGGTTGAACGCCGGCACCAGGTCCACCGCGCTCAGGTCGGACAGCGTCTCCTTCACCGCCGTGTAGCAGAGCCACGGCACGATGGTGGGGGAGAACACCATATCGATGTACGGCACCAGCCGGAGGGGGTCGGCGGTGGCCACCACCGGGGCGATGGCCGTCATGTGGGGTGGCTGGGCGATGGCGGCGTACCAGGTGTACAGTCCCGGATTGGAGCGGCCGATCATCCCCACCTTGCCGTTGCTCCCCGGCAGCGCGGCGGCCCACTCCACCGCGTCGTAGCCGTCCTCCTCCTGGAGCGCGTTCATGTCCAGCACGCCTCCGGAGCCGCCGCGGCCGCGCACGTCCTGCTTCACGTAGATGTAGCCCCGCGACGCCCAGAAGACGGCGTTGGCCGTGTCGAAGCGCAGGTACGGGGTGCGCTCCAGGACCACCCCGAAGGGGCCCTGGCCCACGGGCCGGCCCACGAAGTTCATGAGCGTGGTGCTGTCCCGGGCGGTCATGGGGACCGCCGGGTCGATCTCCACCGGGTAGGTGGAGTCGGAGACCTGCCCCTGCCAGAGCGGGTAGTAGGGCTCGTAGGCCGGCGGGGAGGGGCGCCGTACCAGCCAGACCCGGTCGGCGGGGGCGCCGTCCCGCACCAGCACCCCGGAGATGGTATCGCCCGCCACCTGTGCGTGGAGGGAGCGGCCCGAGGCGAAGTCCACCGTCACCGAGTCGTCGCGGATGAAGATCCCTGTCACGGTTTCCAGTGCCCCGCCCGCGCGCCGCTCCAGGCGGGCCGCGGCGGCATCGATACTCTGGAAATGAGCGAACCCGAAGCGCCGGCGCGCCTCGAATCCGCCGTTGGGGGTGGCCCCCAGCATGCGCCAGTAGTCCCAGTCGCCGGTGAGGGTCTCCGCCGTCTCCGCGCTCCGGTCCAGGCAGGCCCAGGAGGACAGGGACGCTGCGCACAGGGCGCCCACGAGCACGAAGCGGGGCGCGCGGCGGGGAGCGCTCATGGGGCACCTCCGACGAAGGGTCGGTCTGCGGGGAAACCGTCACGGTAGGCCGGCTGCAGGGTTCGGGCAAGGCGGCCGCCGGGGCTGGAGAGCGGGCCTCAGGCGCCTTCCGGGGCGCCGGAGCTTGACCTTCCTGCCCCTCCGGCGCAGCCTATAATGCTGCAATGCTGCGAAAAGACCCGTGAGCGACCTTCACCCAACCCCCCTGAGCGATAGCGAGGCTCGAGAACATGCTTCCACGAAACGTGCGATCCACCCTGACAGCCGCCCTCGCTCTCCTGGCCGCCCTCCCCGCCGCAGCGGTGGCGCAGGTCGTCCTTGAGGAGCAGAGCAACTTCGGCCCGGCGCTCGCCCAGAAGGGGGACAACATCTACCTGAGCTGGACCGGGCGCGACTCCAAGATCAACGTCATGCGTTCGACCGACGGGATCGACTTTCGCGCCAAGATCCTCCTGGAGGAGCGGACGGCGAACCCGCCCACCCTCGCCTCCCTGGGCGAGCGCCTCTTCCTGGCCTGGACCGGGCGGGACGGCAAGATCAACGTCATGCGCTCGGAGGACGGGATCGACTGGGGCGGCAAGATCACCATGGAGGAGCGGAGCCTCTCGGACCCGGGGCTCGTGTCCCTGGAGGGCCGCCTCTTCCTCGTGTGGCGCGGCCGCGACGACAAGATCAACATCATGCGCTCCTCCGACGGGATCGACTGGGGCGGCAAGGTGACGCTGGAGGAGCAGACGCTGCAGCGCCCGGCGTTCACCTCCATGGAGGGGCGCCTGTTCGTCGCCTGGACGGGGCGCGACGGCAAGATCAACGTCATGCGCTCCTCCGACGGGCTCGACTGGGGGGGCAAGGTCATCCTCGAGGAGCGGAGCAACCTGGGCCCCGGGCTGGCCACCTTCAACGGCCGCATCTACCTCACCTGGGCGGGGCGCGACGACAAGCTCAACGTCATGCGCTCCTCCGAGGGGATCGACTGGGGCGGCAAGGTCATCCTCGAGGACCAGACCACCAACTCGCCCATCCTCGCTGCGTTGGGCGACCGGATGTACCTGGGCTTCACGGGGCGGCCCAACGCCCAGCGGACGGCGGATCTGAAGCTCAACATCCGCCGCTCGGCGGACGGGATCGACTGGCGGTAGCGGGGCCACCCCGGGTCCGGCCCGACCGGGCCCGAGACTCTGCGGCCGGGGATGCCAGGTGGCGTCCCCGGCCGCTTCGCGGATGGCGCGCTCCGCCTCTACGCGCCGCTCCCGAGCAGCGTGGCGGCCTCTGCCCGCCGCGACAGCTTCGAGGCCTTCCCCTGGAAGATCCGCCCCGAGCCGCCGCCCCGGCCGCCAAGGAGCTCCGCCACGCGGCGGCCCGCGACCGGGACGTCCAGGGCGGCCTCCTCGCCGGCGACGAGGAGGAATGAGCCCTCCTCGCCCTGTCCGGACGTCAAAAGGACGACCCGATCGGGGGCCAGGCGGGCCGTCTCTTTCGCCACCCGCTGGAGGAACGGGAGCCCCCGCCTGGGCCAGTGGGCGGTGACGACCGGGCCGGGACGTGCGGAGAGGGCCTCGGCCGACGCCACGGCCAGCTCCTCCTCCAGGTCGCGCACGGCGCGCTCCGCGTCCTTGAGCTGCTCCAGCTTGGAGGCCGTCCTGGCCACCAGCTCGTCGTCGGAGGTGCCCAGGAGGCCCCGCAGCTCAGCGTTCCGCTCGTGGTGGGCGGCATGGAGCCGGCGCAGCCGTACGCCGGCGGCATAGAACAGGCGGGTTCCTCCCCGGACGGACTCGGTCCCCAGGAGCTTCAGCGCCTCCAACTCCGCCGTGGAGCCGACATGGGTCCCGCCGCAGGTGTTCAGGTCGACTCCCTGGATCTCGACGAGCCGGATGTCACCCGTGTGCCCCTCGGGCAGACCGCGGGACCGGACCGCCAGCCCCGCGTACTCCTCGGGGCCGACGCGGCGGGCGGCGACGGGGCGCGCCGCCCGGATCTCCGCAGCGACCATGTCCTCCAACTCGGTGAGCTTCCCGGGGCCGATGCCCGGCGTGTCCAGCTCGATGTCCGAGAGATGCTCCCCCAGGTGGAAGGCCGTGGTGTGCCACCCGAACCGACCGTCGGCCACCGCGGTGAGGAGGTGCTGGGCGGTGTGCTGCTGCATGTGGTCGAAGCGCCGCGCCCAGTCCAGCTCCACCGTGACTCGGCCCGACGGGGGAGGGCCGGCCAGGTAGTGCCGGATCCCGCCCTCGGCCTTCTGGACGTCCACGACCGCCACCCCTCCCACCGTCCCGTGGTCGGGCGGCTGCCCGCCGCCCTCGGGGTAGAGGACGGTGTCGGCCAGCGCCACGAAGGGGCGACCCTGGTCCTCCCCCGCGTCCACCACCTCGGTCTCGAGGCGGGTCAGGCGGGGGTCTCGTTCGTACGCGGGGATGTGGGGCAAGGCGGCCTCCTGCGGGGAGCGGACTGGTTCGGGCTGAACTCGGTTACGCCGGTGGGTACCGCTCGGCCAGCAGGTAGACTCCTGCGAGGTCCAGTCGCGAGAGCCAGGTCGCCAGCGCGTCCCGGTCCAGCGCGTCCCCGCTGATCCGGAGCATCATCGCGATGTCCCGGAGGTGCCTGTCCGACCCGGAGTCACGGTAGTACTGGAGCTTCCGGAGGATGACGTACTCCATGGAAGCCACCCAGATCTGGATCGACCCGAACGGGATTCTCTGGCGGCGCTCGAACGCCCACCGATGCAGCGAGTCATGACCCACCAGGTAGATGTGGGCGCGAAGTGCCGTGTCTCGATGGATGACATTGAAACGCCCGCCTTCGGGCCGGGCGGCCTCTGCCTCCAGAGCCTCGACCGGTGGCACGTAGAAATCACCGCCCTGGAACACCGCCGCCAGCGCGGGAATGTCCAGGCCCTGCAACTCCAGCACGACATCGATGTCACGGGTGAAGCGGGGGTCCCCATAGATCACCGACGCGACCCCTCCCGTGATCATGTAGCGGATCCCGGTCCGCTCCATGGGCTTGATGAAGAGCCCGATCAGATCAGGGGCAGTCACCGCCGACCAGGGTCCGTGTTCGCGCCCACACCTCCAGCTCCGACATCCCCGGCCAGCGGGCTCGGATGGCGCCGGCCTTGAGCTCGTAGGCCTGTCGAATGAGCGCGTGCATCACGTCCAGCTTCTGCGCGGGCGTCATGTGCCTGATGGCCTCGAGTTCCTGCTCGAGCGGGGTCATCCATGAAGCTTCCCACGGGGGAGCGGTTGGGGCAAGAGAGGCAGGAAGCCGCCCGGCGGCATGGAATGTCGATCCCCTCGACCGTGCGGCCATCTGCGGGCTGGCGTCCACCCTCCGCGTAGAGAACGGTGTCGCCCAGCCCCGCGAACAGGCGGCCCTGGTGCTCCGCTGCGCGCCTCGCTCCTGGCGCCCCGCCGAGTTCGATCGCGGCACCGGGTACTCCACCGAGCGTCACCCTCCGACGCCGACCTCCAGACGCCAGCGCCCGTGCGTGCCCATGGGCCACGCCGCACCGACGCGCACGAACCCCGAGAAGAGCCGGACCCCCAGGAACGCCGTCGCGCGGATGCCGTCGCTCGGCTCCCACCCGTTCGCGCTCAGGACGGAGGTCGCGTTCCCGGAGGCTCCGGTCCACCCGGCCGAGACCTGCGCGAGCGGTGACGGGGCCGGCGACGGGAGAAAGACGGGGCCGATCCGGATGGGACTCTCCAACACCGGCACGGCGTACGCCGCCTCGACCATGCCCACGGCCGCCCGGTCTCCCGTGAAGGCCTTGAAGGGGTAGCCGGGAAGTCGGCTCGTGTAGCCGCCGAGCTCGAACAGGGCCTGCGGGGGCGGGTCGGCGGCCGCCACCACGCCGCCAAAGGCCTCCCCCGCGCCGGACCAGCGGCCGAGTTGCCGCCGGGCCCTGACCGAGCCTTCGACGCGCTGCCAGGCGAGGCCGCCGCGCGCCATCTCCCCGGAGAGCTGCGCGCTCCACCCCGGCGTGAGGAACTCGCCCCCGCTCCCGTGGCTGAACGCGACGGTCAGGCCGACCCGGGCGTAGTCTCCGTCGGAGGTCGCGCGGATGGGCTGGAACGCGCCACCCAGCGGCGCCCGCTCCGCGTGCATGCGCACCGTTCGGTCCCGGATCGCCCGGAAATCCCCCTGGATCGAGGCGCCCCCGCGATGGACGAACGACGCCCGGAGCCCCGCCGAGTACCGGTCCACGTAGTCGAGATCGTCCGCTCCCAGGACACCGAAGACCGTGGGTCCCGTGGTGAAGGGCCGGGGAAAGTCGTTGGTGGAGGTCAGCTCCCGCCCGGCGCCGACGGCCGCTTCCCACCCCCGGCCGGCCAGCCCCGCCTCCGCGCCACCGCGGGCGGTGCCCTCCGCCCACGCCCAGCCGGCGTGTAGCGCGGCGAATGGCCCTGCTTCCGCCGCACCGCCTCCGGCCCTCAGTCCACCGCCCGTGAAGAGCCCCTCCACCCGGTCGTAACGCACGGCGTGGGCGAGGGTGCGGGTGCCGAAGCGCACGCCCCGGCGCCTCACGGGGACGCGCAGGTCGGTCAGGTCCAGCGGATTCCGCTCCGCCGTCGCCGCTCCGAGCTCCATCCGCCAACCAACCTGCCGCGCGGTGGAGTCCGCTGCGAGGCGCAGCAGCGTGCGCCTCCCACCGGAACCGCTCGCAGCGGCGCCCGCGGACGCCGTGCTGTCCGGCGTGGTCGCCGAGAAATCCGTCACGATCCGGACGGTGGCCGATTCGTCCGTGAGCGGAGAGCCCGCTTCGAGCTCGATCCATTGGCGGTGCGGAAGCCATGCGCCGCGGTCCCCGAGCTCGTTCTCCAGATCGACGAAGAGGTGCGGCTCCATCGTCGCCCGCACCATCCGGGTCAGGAATCGGCGCGGTCTGGCCGGCGCCAACACCTCCCCTCGCATCCGGACCACGCCGTGGCCCAGGGCGTCGATGTGGATCTCGCCGAGGAAGAGGAGGGCGTCGTCGCTCGCCACCTTCGGCTCCACCGCGATGCGCACCACGGGGATGGCGCGCGTCGGCAGGCGCAGGATCAGGACGGTGTCGCCCCCCGAGAACCGATAGTGGGCGCTCCGCTCGGATCCCAGGGGATTCACCAAGGACCGCAGCTCCCGGCGGCGCCCCGACGCGTCCGTCGCGTCGATGCCGGCAGGCCGCTGAACGGTCGTGTCCTCGCTCTCGGACTCGGGCACGACGGACGGCTCGGACGCCATGGCCATGGGGACCCGGTCCCCGGCGAGGGGAGCCACGACCCAGGGTCCCCTGATGTAGGTGAGGGTGGACAACGCCGGACCGGAGAACCGGCTGCGGTACCCCGTCACGGACTGGACGAGATCGCCGTCGATGGACCAGGTCACGAGCCCGGCGATCTGCTCCACGCCGGTGAGGATCTCCTCGCCGTTCGGCTGTCGGATGAGCACCCCGATCTCCGACTCGAAGCGGGCCGAGAACGGCACGACGCCCTCGCCCGGCTCCCGGTATCGGGCGGTAGCCGCCTCCACCAACGCACGCACTGCCGGGCTCGAGTAGGTCGAGTCCGGCAGTGTTCGCGGCGCCTGGAAGGGGACCAGCAGGCCGAACAGCAGGGCCGCGGTCGGGTGCCTCCTCAACGGGCGCCCACCCGGAACGGCAGGGTGATGAACGGAACGAATGAGGTGCCGTCCCCGATGACCTCGAAGTAGTCCATGCCGTCGGGGAAGAAGATGATGAAGTCCCCCAGGAACCCGACGCCCTACGAGATGTCCGGGAGCTCGAAGCCGACCGTGGCGCCGATGCCCAGGTCGGCGTCGTCGTGCCACGCGAGCGTGGGCCCGAGGAGAACCTGGCCCTGGGCGCCCATCGGCGCGGCCGCCAGGAGGAGCGCAGTCCCGAGAAGAATCGACGCCTTACGCATAATGCGCCTGTGCTGTCTTGGGGAACGCGAACAGGTCACCCAACCACGCTACAACCCGGGTGCGGAAAATCCAGTCGGCCGTGCGACTCGGCCGCGGAGCAGCGCGCGGACGGAGGCTGTGGGCCCGGACGCCAGGTCAGGGCATACCGCTGGCGTTCATCCCGTGTGGACTTGGCTACCAAACCTTCCACCACAGTCTCTCCCCTCCTTCGAGGAACGTCTCGGTGGACGTGTGAGACTGGAAGTAGGGCAACATGAGATCCTCGACGGTGAACAATCCGACCGGGTCATCCGGTATGTTCGCCAAGATGAACAGGATTCCATTTCCAAAAGCTTCTCTGGAAATCGACTCGTGCTTGAGCCGAACGGTCTGGTAGGGGAATCCAAAGAGGATCTCGTGGTTGCTTATGATTCCGCCGGCCCGGATGGTCTTGATGTCTTCGTGGGGAATGCCGAGCCTCCTCGCGATCACCCTTGCGGTTCCAGAAATACCAGGCTTCGTCTTGTAGTGTTGCTCGATCACCTCGATGTCGGTATAGGGGGCGATCGACTTCAATATTCTCGCGGCGACGATGAGGAAATTGATTCCGATGGTGATGTTGGGCGAATACAGGACTTTCGTTCTGTCGGCCAGGCTCGCCAGGTAGGCGAGCTGATCCTCGGGATACACTGAAATGGCGCTTATGATGCCGACACCTGCCTCGGCTGCCGCATCGCCATAATAGTAAACGCCCTCTGCCGAGGAGAAATCGATCATGTAGTCCACCGGTCTTTCGGCGAATAGGGTGGCGGCACTCGTCCCTTCAATGGAGTAGATCAGCGTGTCGTAAGTGGATTCCTGTCCAAGGAACTCCTGGACAGACCTGTGCTCGAGTCTTCTCGTCTTTCTCACTACCCACTCGAGTTCGACCTCTTCACTTTGTATCAAGACAGAGGCGACCGCTTTGCCCGCTTTCCCAAAGCCAACCAATCCGACTCTCTTCATTATCTCTCGATAGGGCGTAAGTCAGGGACACGAGATCCCGCTCGGGATGGGAGCATGAGGGCAGGGTAGAAGGCGGGTGCGGGGAGTGCAAGGATAGAGAGGCATGGAGCGGCGTTGCGTGTGGGGTCAGCGGGATGGGAGGCAGACGGCTGGTCGAGGAGGAACGGGCCCCAGCCCCCTCCACCGTCCCCGACGCCATGCAGCCCCAGCCGCCTCGCCCCCAGCCGCCTCGCCCCCAGCCGCCTCCCCCCAGCCGCCTCGCCAGCCGCCTCGCCCTTGCATCAGGCGGAGTTGCCACCTAGGCTGCCCATCGCTCCTCTGCCCGGTCTCGTTTCGGCCGGGTTCCCGGTCCCGATTCCCTGGATGGACCTGCCAGGGCGACTCACTAGGCCATGAAGCGATCCATGGAGGATATCGAGTTCGTCGTCGGCATCCCCTCGTTCAGGGAAGCCGATGGCATCCCCTTCGTCACGAAACAGGTAGACGAAGGGCTCAGCCGGTACTTCAGCGCCCTGAAGACGGTCATCGTGAATGTGGACAACCACAGCGATGACGAGACGAAGGCGGCGTTCCTGGGCACGGAGACGCGCACCCCGAAACACTACATCAGCACCCGCACGGGGGTGCGCGGCAAGGGGAACAATCTCCTGAACTTGTTCCGGTTCGGAACCAGGTTTCCCAACAGCCTGAGGGGCATGGTCGTGGTGGATGCAGACCTCAAATCCATCACGCCGGAGTGGGTCGGGTTTTTGGGCGAACCCGTGCTGAAGGGATACGACTACACCCTGCCTCGCTACTCGAGGCACCAGTTCGACGGGAGCATCACGAACCACATCTGCTACCCCTTGCTCTACGGCCTCCTGGGGCAGGATATCCGGCAACCCATCGGAGGCGAATTCGGGTTCTCTCCTGCACTGATGCGTCACTGGCTCAACCAGGAGTGGACCCGGACCACGAGGCAGTACGGAATCGACATCTTCATGACCCTCAATGCGGTCCTGGGGGGATTCCGCATCTGCGAGGTGGGTCTGGGGGCGAAGGTCCACAAGGCGAGCGCGCCCAAGCTGGGGCCCATGTTCACCCAGGTGGTGACCACCCTGTTCGACCGCCTCCTCTCGAGCAAGCGGACCTGGTTGGCCGCGCCGGTGACCAACCCCAAGGCGTTGGACCGATTCGGGCTGGCGAAGCTGGAGCCGCCCCAGGAACTGAGGATCGACATCAGGGGCCTCAAGGAGCAGTTGCGGAGCGAGTACGGGAAAGGGGAGGAGCTTCTCCGGAAGTACCTGACCGACTACGCGATCAGGAGCCTGGAGAACATGTTCGAGCAGGACTACTACAGCATCGACACGCTCATGTGGACGCAGGTCGTGTACCAGCTCCTCTTCACCTATGACAAGGGCGATTTGGAGGTCAGGGCCGACGTCGTGGAAGCGCTGAAGCCCCTCTATTTCGCCCGCTCCGTCACGTTCGACTACCAGACCTGGCGGTACGACGTGAGATACGCCGAGGACGCGATCCTGAGCCAGGCCAGGGCCTTTGCTTCGCAGAAGCCGTATCTGCTGGGGCTCCACATGAAGGAGGAGATGGAGAAAGGTCGCCGCCGGAGGTGAGTGCGCGTGGCCAGGAGTGAGCCGAGGCCCAGCCAGCGCGCGCTCACCAGGGTGGGATCCGGGCCTTGTTCCGTCTCAGCCAGGCACCCAGGTCGGGGTCGGCCTCATCGACCCGCATCGCCACCATGGTGATCTTGCCTTGGGCGACGAGCGCTGCGTCGGTACCGGGTGGCGCGGGGAAGGCGTCGCGCACGACCTGGAACGACCACCGCTCCTTGCCAGGCGCCTCGCCGGCGAGCGGAAGGACCTCCGCCTTGAACGTCCTCAGCCCGCGGGCGTGCTCGGTGACCTCGACGCCGGTGATGCTGGATGGCGAACCGACGGGGAAGCTCACGGTCAGGTACTGGGGCGGCTTCAGTTGACGTGCGATGTCGCTCCGGGCCAGCTTTACCGCCCAGCGCACCACGGCGGCCACGGCCTCCGGGTCTTCGTTGTCGACGCCCGAGAGCGCGATGGCGGGCACTCCGTAGTAGGCGGCCATCCGAGCCGCGCCGACGGTGCCGGACGCCACCCATGCGTCGGCGACGTTCGATCCGGTGTTGATCCCCGTGATCACCAGATCCGGCCGCTCTTCGCGCAGGGGGCCCGCCAGGGCGAAGTAGATACAGTCGCCCGGGTAGCCATCCACGGCCCAGGCGATAACCCCACCGCCGACGTCTCGCCGCTCCACATCGAACGACAGCGTCCGAGCCGAGATGGCGAAGTTGGAGCTCGAGCTCCGATCCTCCGCGGGGACGATCAGATAGGTCTCGGCGAACTCGGCGAAGGCGCGCGCCATCTCGATGGTCGCCGGAGAGTCGAATCCGTCATCGTTGGTGATCACGACGCGCCGCGGCCACGGTGATTCCTGCGCGGCAACGGGCGGGGTGCCGACGCCCGCCACGATGAGCGCCAAGCCGACGGTCACATGCTTCCAGAACATGGTGCCCCGCTCCTTTCCAGAGTGGAATGGACGCTGTCGCTGCGCATACCTATGAAGTAGGTGCGTTGCGCCGGAGGAGTCCAGAGGGACGTGAAGCTCTCGGGGGCGGCCGATGGGTGCGCCAGGCGGGTGGCGGGCCGGACATCGGGGATTGAATCGCCCGATCAAAAGAGCTACTAGTCCATCAGTAGGTAACCTGAGACTCCGAGGAACCGTCATGGCCGATAAATACGAGATGGTGTTGAGGCGCAAGATGAGCGCCGAGAGCTACCAGAAGCTCGAGGCCCTGAAGAACCCCAAGGTGCTGGAATTCGTGGGGTTCTTCGCGGAGCACTGCGACCCGTCCTCCATCTACGTCTGCAACGACAGCGAAGAGGACGTGCAGTATGTCCGCGATCAGGCGATCGCCTTGGGAGAGGAGCAGGTTCTGGCCTTCCCCGAGCAGACCATCCACTGGGACAGCTACGGCGACCAGGCACGCGACAAGAAGAACACCAGGTTCATGGTGAGCCGAGAGAACCTGAAGAACATGAGGGCTCTCAACTCGGTGGATTACGACGAGGGTTACGCGGAGATCATGGAGATCTCCAAGGGCATCATGAAGGGGAAGAGCGCGGTCATCCAGTTCTTCTCGGAGGGCCCCACGGAGAGCCCGTTCACGATTCCCTGCGTCCAGTTCACGGACAGCTGGTACGTCGCCCACTCGGAGTTCATCCTGTACCGGTCCGCGTACCACCACTTCCTCAAGATGAAGGAGTCGGAGAAAGGGGAGTTCTTCCGCTTCATCCACTCCGCCGGCGAACTCGACGCTTCCAACCGCACCGTCAACCTGGACAAGCGCCGCATCTACATGGATACACAGAACAACATCGTGTACTCCATGAACAACCAGTATGCGGGGAATTCCATCGGCCTGAAGAAGCACGCCATGCGCCTGGCCATCAGCAAGTCGGGCGAGGAAGGCTGGCTCTGCGAGCACATGTTCGTCATGGCCGCCATCGACGAGGAGAAGAAGCGGAAGACCTATTTCTGTGGCGCTTATCCCTCGGCCTGCGGCAAGACCTCCACCGCCATGATCCCCGGTGAGCGGATCGTCGGTGACGATATCGCCTATTTCCGCAACATCCGCGGGGAATTTCGGGCGGTGAACGTCGAGTTCGGCATGTTCGGGATCATCAAGGACGTGAACGCCAAGGACGATCCCGTCATCTTCGAGAACCTGATGATGAATCAGGAGGTGATCTTCTCGAACGTCCTGGTCGGCCCGGACCGCAAGCCGTACTGGCTGGGCATGGGCGTGGAGCCCCCCGAGGAGGGGGACAACCACTTCGGGCCATGGCGCAAGGGCATCCGGGACGCCAACGGGAAGGAGGTCGGGATCGCGCACGGCAACGCCAGGTACACCATGCGCCTCGACTACCTGGCGAACATCGACGCCGAGGGATTCGAAGCGAAGGAAGGCGTCCGGGTCGAGGGCATCTTGTACGGTGGGCGCGACAGCGACACCACCGTCCCAGTGGAAGAGTCGCCCACCTGGAAGGATGGCATCCTCCTGAAGGCCGCGACGCTGGAATCCGAGACGACCAGCGCGACCCTGGGAGCCGAGGGCGTTCGCAACCCGAGCCCCATGGCCAACCTCGACTTCGTGTCCTACCCCCTCGGGGCGTATACCGTCAACAACATCAAGTTCGGCGAGAGCGTGGACCACCCGCCGAGAATCTTCAGCAACAACTACTTCCTGCGCAGGCCCGACGGGGAGTTCATCACCAGCAAGCTGGCGAAGAAGGTGTGGCTGCACTGGGCCGAGGGCCGGATCCACGACGAGTACGAGGCCTACGACACCCCCACCGGGAAGATCCCCCGTTACGAGGATCTGACGCCTCTCTTCAAGAAGCACCTGAAGGAGGACTTCTCCCAGGCGGACTACAAGTACCTCTTCACCTTCCGCTGCACCAAGTGGATCGAGAAGCTGGAGCGCACCAAGGCGTTCTACGCCAAGATGGACGAGGAGACCCCCAAGGAGATCTTCGAGTACTGGGACGCCGCCATAGCGAGGGTACAGGCGGCCCGGGAGAAGTACGGGGACGAGATCAAGCCCGGCGACTACAAGGGCTGATCTCCCGTCCGGATCGTCCCGAAGAGGGGCACACGCCCGGGCCCGGCGTCGGTGTCGGACGCCGGCCTGGGCGTGATTCCCCGAGACCCCCGCCGCCGTGGTGGTCGTGCTGGGAGCGGCGTTGGAGCGCTGGCGTGACGGGGCGCCCCACGCGTCGCTCCGCGTCCGACGCGAGCCGCGCCGCAGGTCCCCTCACGTCCGGCTGATCGTCCCTTCCCAGGTCCCCACCTTGTCGCCCCGCAGGTCGTCGGCGTCGAACCAGTAGCTGGTGACCGCCTTGGTCTCGGTGAAGAACGCCACCCCGTCGCGCCCCATGACGTGCAGGTCGCCGAAGAAGCTGTGCTTGTGGCCGCTGAACGGGAACACGGAGATGGGGACGGGGATCCCCACGTTGACGCCCACCATGCCCGCATGGATGCGCCGGGCGAACTCCCGGGCGTGCCAGCCGCTCCTCGTGAACACCGAGGCGCCGTTGGCCAACTCGCTGGCGTTGATGAGCTCGATCCCCTCCTCGAAGTCGGCCACGCGCTTCACGTAGAGCACGGGGCCGAAGACCTCCTGCCACCCGCACGACATCGCCGGCGTGACCCGGTCGAAGACGGTGGGGCCGAGAAAGAAGCCGCCCTCGCAACCCTTCACCTTCGCGCCACGGCCGTCCAGCACCAGCTCCGCCCCCTCGTCCACCGACCTCTGGATCCAGTCGGTGACGAACTCGAGGTGCTTCGCGTCCACCAGCGGGCCCAGCTCGGTCTCGGGCTCCCAGGCGGGGCCCATCCGCCTCCTGGACGCCAGCTCGGCGATGGCGGCCACAAGGTCGTCGGCGATGACGTCCTCCACGGCGATGACCGGGAGCGCCATGCAGCGCTCTCCGGCGCACCCGAACGCCGAGTTGATGACCCGCTGGGCGGTGGCGCGGATGGGGGCGTCGCGGAGGATGAGCGCGTGGTTCTTGGCCTCGGAGAGCGCCTGCACCCGCTTGCCCGCAGCGGCGGCGGTCTCGTAGACGTGGCGGGCCACCTTCCTGGATCCCACGAATGTGACGCCGCGCACATCGGGGTGGGTGACGAGGCGCTCGGACTCGCTGGGGGCGCATGTGATCAGGTTGAGCACGCCGGGCGGGAGCCCGGCGTCCTGCGCCATCTGGGCAATGCGCATGGCGGTCTGGGGGACGAAGTCCGCCGCCTTCAGGACGAACGTGTTCCCGGTGGTCACCGCCAGGGGCATCATCCACCCCATGGGGATCATGGCGGGGAAGTTCCACGGGACGATTCCCGCGAACACCCCCAGGGGCTCGCGGTACGTTACGGTGTCGAAGCCCTTCGACACGTTCATGAGCGAGTCGCCCTGCATGGTCACGGGGAGCGCGCACGCCAGCTCCACCACCTCGATGGCCTTGAGCACGTCGCCCCGTGCTTCCCCATAGGTCTTACCCATCTCCTTGGAGACGAGCACGGCCAGCTCGTGGAGGTTGGCGTCCAGGCGCTCCTTGAGCCGGAACATGACCTGGACCCGCTGGGGCAGCGGGGTGTCGCGCCAGGCCGGGAAGGCCTCCACCGCAGCGGCCACGGCCTGGTCCACCTCGTCGGAGGTGCAATGGGGCGCCTCGGCCATGATCTCGCCGGTGCTGCTGTTCGTGATCGTGTCCCAGTCGTCGGTACGGGACTCGCGCCACTCGCCTCCGGCCAGGTACTTCAGTCGCTCGGTCATATGCGCTCCAGAGGTGTGATTGCGCGTCTCCTCGGTGATCCCACTGCCGCCGGAGTGCTGCTGCCCCTCACCCCAGGTGCAGGACGACGGTCTTCAGCTCGGTCATCTCCTGGACGGCGTAGCGGGGGCCCTCTTTGCCCATCCCGCTCTCCTTCAGGCCACCGTAGGGCATGAGGTCCGCCCGCCACCCCGGCCCCCAGTTCACGTGCAGGTTGCCCGACCGCACGCGGCGGGCGAAGTCCATGGCCCATCCAAGGTTCTCGGTGAAGATCCCGGCGGCGAGGCCATAGACCGTGTCGTCGGCCAGGGCGATGGCGTCCGACAGGTCGTCGAACCGGGTGACGGCCACTGCCGGCCCGAAAAGCTCGTCGCAAGAGATGCGTAGCCCCGGCGCCACGTCCGCCACCACCGTGGGCTGGTGGAAGTTGCCGCCGTGGTCCCCTCCCACCGCCACCCGGGCCCCGCCTTCCACGGCCTGACGGATCCACGAGGCCACGCGCTGGGCGTCGGCAGCGCGGATCATGGGCCCCATCTTCACGCCCTCGTCCAGGGGGTTCCCCGTGGAAATGGCGCCGACCAGCGGCGTGAGGGCGTCCAGGAAGTCCGCGTAGACGCGCTCCTGCACCAGGACCCTCTGCGTGGAGATGCAGACCTGGCCGGCGTTCAGGTACCCCGTGGCCGCGGTCACCGACGCAGCCTTCGCCAGGTCGGCATCGCGCATGACGATGAGAGGTGAGTTGGAGCCCAGCTCCATGGTGACGCGCTTGAGCCCGGCGACGCGGCAGATCTCCTCGCCCACGTTCCGGCTCCCGGTGAAGGTGACCTTCCGCACCCGGGGGTCGGCGCACAGCGCGCGCCCCAGCGTGCCGCCGGGGCCCGTGATGCACTGGATGGCCTCGGGCGGGAGGCCCGCCTCCAGCAGGATCGCTGTGAGCTTCAGCGCGGACAGGGGCGTGTCGCTAGCGGGCTTGAGCACCACCGCGTTCCCCGCGGCCAGGGCCGGGCCGACTTTGTGGCACACCAGGTTCAGAGGGAAGTTGAAGGGCGAGATGGCCACCACGACGCCGCACGGCACGCGGAGCGTGAAGCCCAGCTTGCCGGCGCCCCCCGGCGCCGCGTCCAGAGGGAGCGTCTCGCCGTAGAGGCGCTTGGCCTCCTCGGCGGAGAGGGTGAGCGTCTGGAGGCTCCGTTGGACCTCCACCCGCGCCTCGGCCAGCGTCTTCCCCTCCTCGAGGGTGATGGTGCGCGCCAGCTCCTCCAGGCGGCCCTCCATGAGACGCGCCGCCCGATCGAGGATCCCGGAGCGCTCCAGCGCCGGCAGCGCGGCCATGGCGGCCGCGCCCCGCACGGCGGAGGCCAGCGCGCGCTCCGCCTCGGCGGTTCCCGCCCGTGGCACGGTGTCCACCACCGAGCCGTCGAAGGGGTTGATGACCTCCATGCGCTCGAGTGCGTCCACCCACTCCCCAGCGATGTGCATCTTCATGTGCGTGCCTCCTGCCGGCGTGCCTCGGAAGAAGGATTCATACGGCCCGGGCGCGGCGGAGGAAATCCCCGTGGCGGAATCAGCCCGCCCGCGTATTCTCATTCCGTCGCGTGCACAGACCGATCATCAACGAGCTCATGAGGGGATCATGATGTCATATGCCCAGACCTACCGGCGCTCCCTGGAGGACCCCGAGGGTTTCTGGGGCGAAGCGGCCCGGGCCATCGCATGGACCGAGCCCTGGGAGAAGGTGCTGGACGACTCCAACCCTCCCTTCTAGCGGTGGTTCGCCGGCGGTGAGCTGAACACCTGCCACAACGCCCTCGACCGCCACGTGGACGGCGGCCGCGCCGACCAGCCGGCCCTGATCTACGACAGCCCGGTCACAAACGCCAAGAAGGTCTTCACCTACCGCGAGCTCCGCGACGCCGTAGCCCTCTTCGCCGGGGCCCTCCGCGCCCAGGGCGTGGAGAAGGGTGACCGGGTCATCGTGTACATGCCCATGGTCCCCGAGGCGGTGGTCGCCATGCTCGCCTGCGCGCGCATCGGCGCCATCCACTCGGTGGTGTTCGGCGGCTTCGCCGCCAAGGCGCTGGCCACCCGCATCAACGACGCCAGGCCGCGGGTGATGGTGTCTGCGTCGTGCGGCATCGAGGGGAGCAAGGTGGTGCACTACAAGCCGCTCCTCGACGAGGCCATCGAGCTGGCGGGGCACAAGCCGGAGCACTGCATCATCCTGCAGCGGCCCCAGGCCCAGGCCGCTCTGCGGGCGGGGCGGGACCTGGACTGGGCGGAGGCGGTCGCCGCGGCCCAGCCGGTGGGGACCCCCGACGCCGGGGCGTTCTGGCGCGTGATCTCCGAGTACGAGGTGAAGGTCATGTTCACCGCCCCCACCGCGTTCCGGGCCATCAAGCGGGAGGACCCGGAAGGGGAAGTATCTGGAGCGGTACGACCTGAGCGGCTTCAAGGCGCTCTTCCTGGCCGGGGAGCGGTGTGACCCGGACACGCTCGTCTGGGCCCAGACTCGCCTGGGGGTCCCGGTCATCGACCACTGGTGGCAGACCGAGACAGGGTGGGCCATCGCCGCCAACTGCATGGGCCTGGGAGCGCTCCCGGTGAAGGCCGGCTCACCCACGTGCGCGGTGCCCGGGTTCGATGTGAGGGTCGTGGACGGCGAGGGCGTGGAGCGGCCGGCCGGCGAGATCGGCACCATCGTCGTCCGCCTTCCCATGCCCCCCGGTTGTCTCCCCACCCTGTGGCAGAACGACGAAGCGTTTGTGCGCTCCTATCTCGAGGCGGTGGAGGGCGCCTACCTCACCGGGGACGCGGGGTACAAGGACGAGGACGGCTATCTGTGGATCATGTCGCGCATCGATGACATCATCAACGTGGCAGGGCACAGGCTCTCCACCGGCGGCATGGAGGAGGTCCTGGCGTCCCACCCCAACGTGGCCGAGTGCGCCGTGATCGGGGCTGCGGACGCGCTCAAGGGCGAGCTGCCGGTGGGGCTGGTGGTGCTCAAGGCCGGCGTGGACCGCCCCGAGGAGGAGATCGTCAAGGAGCTGGTCGCCCTGGTGCGGGAGCGCATCGGCCCGGTGGCCGCGTTCAAGAAGGTGGCGGTGGTGGACAAGCTCCCCAAGACCCGGTCGGGCAAGGTCCTGCGCGGCACCATGAAGAAGATCGCCGACGGCGTGGCCTACAACACACCCGCCACCATCGACGATCCGTCCACCCTGGACGTGATCAGCGACGCGCTGGTGCGCATCGGGTACCCGCAGAGGCAGGGCTGAAGACAGGATGCTCAGGGCGGCGGTGGCGCACCTGGACATACCCACCCTGGCTCTCATCCTGGACGCCGACGAGACGGTGCTGGACAACTCCGCCTACCAGCTCCGGCGCTGGCGCCTCGGGCTCGGCTACACCCCCGAGTTCCGGAACGAGTGGGTGCGGGAGGAGGCGGCCCCCGCGCTGCGCGGGGCCATGGCGTTTCTGCAGCGAATTCGGGAAGCGCTTCTTCCTCCTTCCCAATCCCATGTACGGGAGCTGGGAGTCCAACCCGGAGCGCTGAGCGTCGGGGAGGTGCACCGATGGTGGGGGAAACGGTGCCGGAAACGCCCTTGCGCGTCCCGACGTAGGGGGGGACGTTTCGAATCGCCTCGCGGGGCGTCGTCGTTCACCCTCCGGCCCTCTCCCCTGGAGCCCGCCATGTTCCGTAGGATCCTCGCCCCCGCGGCCGCCCTGGCTGCACTGGCCCTTTTCGTCTCGGCGCCTGCCGGCGCCCAGAGCCGTCTGCTCCGCCAGCCGACGCTCTCCGCCACGCAGGTGGCCTTCACCTACGGGAGCGACCTGTGGATCGCGGACCGGGCCGGCGGGCTGGCACGGCGTCTCACCAGCACCCCTGCGGTGGAGAGCGACCCCCACTTCTCCCCCGACGGCAAGTGGATCGCCTTCACCTCCAACCGGAGCGGGAACTCGGACGTCTACGTGGTCGCGGCGGAGGGCGGTGAGCCCAGGCGGCTCACCTGGTACCCGGCCGCCTCCGAGGCCCGCGGGTGGACCCCGGACGGGACGAGGGTTCTCTACGCCACCACCCGGGAGACGGCGCCGGTCGGCTACAACCGTCTCTGGACGGTGTCGCCCGAGGGTGGTCCCTCCACGCTCCTCCCCGCACCCTGGGGGCACGACGGATCGTACTCCCCCGACGGCCGGCGCCTGGTGGTGGACCGTGTGGATCGGTGGGACTGGGAGTGGCGCTCCTACCGGGGCGGCCAGAACACCCCCCTGACCATCCTCGACCTGGGCACGCTGGAGGAGGTGCGTCTCCCCAACGAGCGCACCACCGACCGGTATCCGGTCTGGTTGGGGGAGAAGATCTGGTTCGTGTCGGACCGGGACTGGGCCATGAACGTGTGGAGCTACGACGTGGCGACCCAGGCCCTGGAGCAGGTCACGCATTTCGCCGACGCCGAGGTGAAGTGGCTCAGCGGCAGCGCCGCCGGGCTCGTCTTCGAGCAGGACGGCTGGATCCACACCCTCGATCCGGCCACCGGCCGCAGCCAGCGTCTCGACGTCGCCGTGCAGGGCGACTTCCCCTGGGCCGAGACCCGCTGGGAGGACGTGAGCCGCTCGGTGTCTTCGGCGTCGCTCTCGCCCACCGGGAAGAGGGTGCTCATGGAGGCCCGGGGCGAGATCTTCACCGTGCCCGTGGAGGAGGGGAACGCCCGGAACGTGACGCGGAGCTCGGGCGCCGCCGACCGCCAGCCCGTGTGGTCTCCCGACGGGAAGGAGATCGCCTGGTTCAGCGACTCCGGGGACGGGTACCAGCTCCTCGTGGCGCCCCAGGACGGGCTGGGCGAGGCGCGCCGGATCTCCATTGGCGAGTCGAAGTTCGCCTGGGAGGCCACCTGGTCCCCCGATGGGAAGCACATCGCGTTCGTGGACGACGACGCGCGCATCCGCGTGGTGGACGTGGCGGCGGGGAGCATCCGCACCGCCGGCGCTGCGGCCACGGTGCTGGACCGGGGGAGCCTGGGGATCACCTGGTCGCCGGACTCCAGGTGGCTGGCCTACGCCAAGAGCTACCCGAACAACCTGCGCCGCATCGTGGTGTGGTCCACCGAGTCGGGCGAGGTGACGGCCCTCACCGACCACATGGCCGACGCGCGCTCGCCTTCCTTCGACCGGGACGGGAAGCACCTCTGGTTCCTGGCCAGCACCGACGTGGCGCTGGGCTCCGGGTGGGCCAACACGAGCTCCATGCAGGCCGATCCCACCTGGGGCGTCTACGTGATGGTGCTCAGCGGGGAGGGGAGCACGCCCTTCCCGCCGAAGAGCGACGAGGAGAACGCCCCCGCGGCTCCCAAGCCCGACACCGGGGCGGTGCAGGTGCGCATCGACTTCGGCGGCGTGGAACGGCGCATCCTGTCGGTTCCCATGCCCGCCCGGAACTACCGCATCGCGCTGGCAGGCCCCAAGGGCACGGTCTTCGTGGGTGAGACGGCTCCGGCGCAGGACGGTCCTCCGGGCATGACGGTGCACAAGTTCTCCGTCGCCGACCGGAAGGCCGACGTGTTCGTGCGCGGAGCGGCCAGCGTGAGCGTGTCCAGGGACGGCGAGAAGATGCTCTTCCGCTCGGGTCAGCAGTGGCGCGTGGTGGGGACCGCCCGGGCTCCCGAGGGGAGCGCCGGGAACGTCACGGTGGCTCTGCGCATGCAGCTCGACCGCTCTGAGGAGTGGCGCCAGATCTTCGACGAGGCGTGGCGCTACGAGAGGGACTTCTTCTACGATCCGGGGATGCACGGCGCCGACTGGAACGCGGTGCGACGCCGCTACCAGCCCCTCGTGGAGCATGTGCGGCACCGCGCGGACCTCAACTACGTCCTCGACCAGGTCAACGGCGAGATGTCCGTGGGCCACAGCTTCGTGGGTGGAGGCGACCACCCGGCGGTGGACACGGTGCGGGTGGGCCTCCTGGGCGCCGACTTCGAGGCCCACGAGGGCCGCTGGCGCATCGGGCGCATCCACACCTTCGAGAGCTGGAACCCCGGTCTCGCGGCACCCCTGGACCGGCCGGGGATGAAGGTATCCGTGGGCACGTACCTGGTGGGGGTGGACGGCGTGGAGCTCACCGCTGAAGAGGATCCCTACCAGGCGCTGGACGGCACCGCCGGGCGCCAGACGGTGCTCCACCTCAATGACCGCCCCACCATGGAGGGCTCGTGGACCGAGGTGGTGGAGCCCATCCGCTCGGAGACCACGCTGCGACAGCGGGCGTGGGTGGAGGACAACCGCCGCAAGGTGGACGAGCTCTCCGGAGGGCGGCTGGCGTACGCATGGATCCCGAACACGGGGGAGCCGGGCGTGGTGTCGTTCAATCGGTATTTCTTCGCCCAGCAGGACAAGGAGGGAGCCGTCATCGACGAGCGCTTCAACGGGGGCGGCCTCCTGGACGACTACATGGTGGACTACATGACCCGCACGCTGAGGGCGGCCATCACCAACGAGGCCCCCGGCGGGCGACCCATGCTTCTTCCCCAGGGGGTTCTGGGACCCAAGGTGCTCCTCATCAACGAGCTGGCCGGATCCGGTGGCGACTACTTTCCGTGGGCGTTCCGGCAACAGCAGGTCGGGCCGCTCGTCGGGACGCGGACGTGGGGCGGGTTGGTGGCCTCGTCGGTACACTACCCCATGGTGGACGGGGGCTTCCTGACGGCACCCACCAACGCCGTCTTCGACCCCATCCACAATCAGTTCGTGGCTGAGAACGAGGGCGTGCCTCCGGACATCGAGGTGCTCCTGGATGCCAGGTCGGTGGCCGCCGGCCGCGACCCGCAGCTCGAGCGTGCGGTGCAGGAGGCGCTCCGGCTCATCGAGGCCCAGGGCGGAGCGAGACAGGTGACGCCGCCGCCCTTCCCGCGTCCCTCGAAGCGGCCGGGAGGGAGGTAGACCTGGCTACGCTCCTCCTGCACGGGTTCACGGGCTCGTCCCACTCCTGGGGCCCCGCCGTCATCGACGGGCTGGCGTCGGCGGTGGGGGCGCCTGTGCTCCTCGATCTTCCGGGGCACGGGCGTCACGCCGGGGACGCCGCGCCCTGGCGCTTCACCTTCGAGGCCGTGGAGGCGGAAATCGGCGCTCTCGCCGGGGGGGAGCCGGTGGACCTGGTGGGGTACTCCATGGGCGGGCGCTTCGCCCTGGCGTACGCGGCGCGCAACCCGGAGCAGGTGCGCCGCCTGGTCCTGGAGTCGGCATCCCCGGGTCTCGAGGCCGAGGAAGAGCGCGCGGAGCGGAGAACGCTGGACGAGGCTCTGGCCCGGCTCATCGAGACGGAGGGAATCGGAGCCTTCGTCGAGCGCTGGGAGGCCCAGGAGCTCTTCGACAGCCAGCGCGCTCTCCCCGCCGAAGCCAGGGCGACCCACAGGGCCCGGCGGCTCCTCAACAACCCGCGCTCGCTGGCCGCGTCGCTCCGCGGGCTGGGGACCGGGGCCCTCCCGTCCTACTGGGGGTCCCTGCCCGGGTTGAGGATACCCGTCCTCGTGCTGGTGGGTGCGCTGGACCGCAAATTCGCGGCGATCGGCGCGCGCATGGTGGAGCTTCTCCCCGACGCCCGGCTCGTTTCCGTCGCCGGCGCGGGCCACGCGGTCCACCTGGAGCGGCCCGACGCTTGGCTCGGCGCCGTCGTGGGCTTCCTTCGTGGAGAGGATGGCTCCCCATGAGGCCTGTAGCCGGGCGGATACGCTCCCGCATGACATCAGGGGTCGTGGCTCTGGTTCCCCTGGTGGTGACCGTCTACGTCCTGCGAGCGCTCTTCGGGCTGACTGCCGGCATCCTGCTCCCGCTCATCGATCCCGCCGTGGAGCACTGGCCGTGGCTCCTGAGGGCAGTCCTTTCCCTCACCGTGCTCCTGGTGGCGATCTACCTCCTCGGGGAGCTGGCCCACAACCTGGTGGGGCGGCGCGTCCTGCAACTCGGCGAGGAGATCCTCCTCCGCGTCCCGTTCGTGAAGGTCGTCTACCGCGCGTCCAAGCAGGTGGTGACGGCTTTCCAGAAGCCCAACTCCGCAGCCTTCGAGTCGGTGGTCCTGGTGGAGTTCCCCCGGAAGGGGATGCACGCGGTGGGGTTCCTGACCAACACCTTCACCCAGGCGGACGGCACCGTCTGGCACTCGGTGTTCGTGCCCACCACCCCCAACCCCACCACCGGATTCCTCGAGTTCCTGCCGGCGGAGGACGTGGTCCACACCGACTTCACGGTGGAGGACGCATTCAAGCTGGTCATGTCCCTGGGGGTGCTCACGCCCGAGCGCATGGGGGACCTGCTCCAGGTCAAGGCGAGGCCGTAGCCCGGTCCCGGGGCTTCCCCGGGGTGGCGGAGGGGCGCCGAATCCCTTTACGTCAATATGGCCTCCGATCCGGGGCCCCCGACCACCCGATAGTGAGGAAGCTGCCGCCATGAGCATCGTGTACCTGAATGGTCAATACATCCCGAAGGAAAAGGCCTTCATCTCCGTGGACGACCGTGGGTTCCTCTTCGGTGACGGCATCTACGAGGTGACGGCGGCGTACCGCGGGAAGCTCTTCCGCTGGCCCCGGCACGTCGCCCGCGCCCGCAAGGGGCTCTCGGTGCTGCGCATCGACCTCGACCCCTCGACGCTGGAGGACGTGCACCTCCGCCTTCTGGCGGAGAACGACCTGGCCAAGGCGCCGGTGTCCTACATCTACCTCGAGGTCACCCGTGGCGTGGCGCCCCGGACCCATGCGTTCCCTACGGTCACCCCCACCCCCACGGTGTATCTGTTCGCCGGGGAGTACCATCGGCCCGCCAGGGAGCGCTGGGAGAAGGGGTTCGCCGCGGTCACCGTCCCGGACCAGCGCTGGGCCCGGGTGGACGTGAAGACCATCCAGCTCCTCCCCAACATCCTCGGGAAGCAAGCCGCCGTGGACAACGGCGTGGACGAGATCGTCTACGTGAAGGACGGCATGGCCATCGAAGGGGCGCTGAACAACTTTTTCACGGTGTTCGGGGAGACGGTGGTGACCCACCCAACCTCCAACCAGATTCTCCCCGGGATCTGCCGGGAGGTGGTCCTGGAGCTGTGCGAGCGGCTGGGCATCAAGGTGGAGTACAAGGCCATCACGATGGCGGAGATGTTCAAGGCCGACGAGGCCTTCCACACCGGCACCCTCACCGAGGTGAAGCCGTGCGTGCAGGTGGACGGCAAGCCCATCGGGAGCGGGAAGGTCGGGAAGGTGACCCGGGCCCTCTTCGACGCCTTCCTCGCCGAGACGGAACGGGCGTAGCGTAGTGACCGTGGTGGGGCCGGCGCCGTGACGCCGGCCCCACCGTCCTCGCTTGTGGGTGCGGCACGTCACATGAGCAGCACGATCTTCCCGTAGCTCTCCCGCGATTCCATGAGTCGGTGGGCGTCGGCCACCCGTTCGAAGGGGAGCACGTGGCCCACCTGGGGGCGGAGGCCGTGGCGCGCCACGAACGCCGAGAGCTCCCCGAAGACGCGGGCCATGAGGGGCGGGTCGGCGAGCAGGTAGCCCAGGTGGGTGGACAGCATCCCGTTGGAGCGCTCCAGCATACGCATCAGCCCCATGCGGGGCATGCCCCGCCAGGCCCGCCACCAGGAGATGGGGTTCCAGAGGGTGTAGTCCAGTTCGGCGTACCCGCTCACCACCACGCGGCCGAAGGGAGCCAGGGTGTCCGCCACGGCGCGGAAGACGTCTCCCCCCACCATCTCCAGGGCCAGGTCCACGCCCCGCGCTCCGCAGAGCCCGGCCAGGTGGGAGCGCCATCCAGCGGCGCGGTAGTCCAGGGTGGAGGAAGCGCCGAGCGCCCGCACCCGCTCCAGCTTCGCCTCGCTCCCGGCCAGCGCCAGCACCTCGCAGCCGGAACGGGACGCGAGCTGCACCGCGGCGGTGCCCACGCCTCCTCCTGCTGCCGTCACGAGGACCCGGTCCGTCGGCTTCAGGCGCCCCATCTCGATGAGCCCCACCCATGCGGTGGCCCAGTTCACGGGGAAGGCGGCCAGCTCCTCCAGCGACCATCCCTCGGGCGCGGGGAGCGCCTGGGCCTCGCCCACGGCCATGAGCTCGGCGTAGGCGCCCTGCTTGGCTCCCACCATCACCCGCTCTCCCAGCCGGGACGGATCCACGCCGACGCCGACGGCTCGGATGCAGCCCGCGGCTTCCATGCCCAGGACGTACGGCCGCTTCGGGGCCCAGCCGTAGAGCCCCTTGCGCGAGAGCACCTCGGCGTAGTTCACGCCCACCGCCTCCACCCGCACCAGAACCTGGCCGGGGCCGGCGACGGGGTCGGCGACCTGCTCCGGGCGGAGCACGCCGGGCCCGCCGTGGCGCCGGAGGAGAACGGCCTTCACGCGCGGGCTCCATGCCGGCGCGGCACAGGGGAGGGGGCCATCAGAAGAGCCTGAACTGTCTGGCGTACTTCACGATGAGCCCCCGGTGGATGGGCTCGCCGAAGTTCCCCAGGCGCTCGGCGTTCCGGGAGTCGTTGTAGACCACGTAGAGCCCCGTGCCTGCTGTGCTCAGCCATGCGAAGCGCACGTTGGCCGACCAGACCTCGGCCTGGTCCGAGTACTGGAAGAGGGACTGGATGAAGACGCTGGGGGTGAAGAAGTACGCGAGCCGGAGGCCCAGGAGCGTGGTCTCGAAGTCCCCCTGGGGAAGCCGAACGATGTTGTGGTCCACCAGGAGCGACGACGACAGCGTCTCTCCCTGGCGGTACGTGAACGTCACGTTCCCGCCGTACTTGTGGCCCGTGTAGAACCCGCCGAACTCCGCCTTCCCCAGGAAGGAGAACGGGCGAGACGGGTCGGAGCCGTAGTCCCAGGCGTTGGTCCACCAGGTGTACGACCCAGTGGGGATGAGCACCCCCGGGGAAACCTGGAAGGGCTCCTTCAGCCCCTCCCGGTATCTGTCCGCCTCCGGGCCGAAGCGGCCCCCGCCGGAGAACTTCAGCTCCCAGTCCAGGTGCAGGTACCCGGTCTCCAGGAAGCCGTCCGGATCCTCGTAACGGCGGTACGTGACGTGGGGGTTCGTCTCGCGGAGCCAGGGGATGCCCGGGAAGCGGAAGATGCGCTCCTGGAAGACCTCCACCATTCGGTAGCCCCGCCGGTCCAAGAAGCCCACCTCGGGGTTGAAGTGCTCCCCAACCCGCATGAGGCGGACGCGACTGGGCCAGACCTGGCTGGTGTGGTTGAGGAGGAAGCCCATTCCCTCGTCGTTGCCGTCCATCCCCGGGGTTCGGGTGCGCGCCAGCCATCCGTCCGCCGTCCATGCCTCGCCCAGCCCGATCCTGCCGTCCACGCCCCACGTGCGGTTGTAGTCCCCGCCGTCGTGGGTGGCGCGCCGCTGCACGAAGATCGCTCCCAGGCGGGAGCGGTTGGGGAGCTCACGGCTGACCCGGGCCACGGAGAACGCGTTCTCCTCCACCGCACCCTCGACGCCGTCGGTGAAGATCTGCATCAGGCCCACGCCCACGCCCGCCACCTTCCCGCTCAGGCGCCCGCCGCCCAGGATGGGGACCGGGGTCCCGTTGGAGATCCCGATGCGCCGCGTGAAGAACAGGTCCGCGGCCTGGGGCGTGCCCGCCGAGAAGAGCCCCGCGTTCTCCAGAAAGAAGGGACGCTTCTCCGGGAAGAAGAGGGGGAAGCGGGTGAGGTTGGTGCGCTGCTCGTCCACCTCCACCTGGGCGAAGTCGGTGTTCGCGGTGACGTCGAGCGTCATGCTGCCGAAGGTGAGCTTGGCGTCACCGCCCACCTCGCGGGGGTAGTCGGTGCGCGAGGATCGGAGAAGCAGCTTGCCCGCCTGCGTCACGTCCCAGGTGCGCTCCGCCGACGCCAGCGCGAAGGGCGTCACCGTTCCGGAGCGCTGCTCGGGGACCCGGACCCCCTCCAGGTCGCCCGCCTGGGAAAGGCGCATGAGGTTGAACTGGCGCGACACCGGCGACCAGAACGATTCCTCGTTCCGCCGGCGGATGCGGCGTGCCATGTTCATCCCCCAGGTCTGCTCGCTGCCCGAACTGTACCGGAGCGTGGTGAAGGGGATGCGCATCTCGGCGTACCACCCCTGGCCGTCGCGGGTGGCGGCCACCTCCCAGCTCCCGTCCCAATTCACGTTCAGCCCGCCCATGGCGCCGGCCTGCTGGCGGTTCTGTCCCTGAGCGTACACGCCGCCCCCCTCGCCCTCCTTCACGACCTGGGCGTCGTATTCGATCCCGGCGGGGTTGGTGGAGAAGATGAATCCGTTCTGCCGGTCCCTGTACGTGTCCAGGATGATGCTGAAGTAGTCCCCCCGCTCCAGGTCGGCGTCGCGGATCCGCTCGCCGATCACGACGCCGTCGGGGTCGCTGTCGAAGAGCCATGCCCCGACATAGAGGGCCTCGTCGTCCACGAGGAGCCGGACCTCGGTGCGCTCCGAGGCCGGACTCCCTTCCACGGGCTCTCGTTGGACGAATCCGGCGATGGGCCTCGCGGCACCCCACGCCTCGTCGTCCAGCCTGCCGTCCACCACCGGGGCCTCGGCGGTGCGAGCCGGAGTGGTGGAGACCCGGGCCCTCGGCCCGTTGCCGCGGCCCCCTGCCGGGTGCTGTTGGGAAAGGGCGGGCGCGGCGCCGGCTGCCAGGAAGGCGAGGAGCGCGAGGATGGCGAAGCGTCGGAGCATGGCCGAGTGGACTCCTCAGACCCCGATCACGCTGAGGTGCACCGTGCGCGTGCGCGCTCGCGTGTCCGAGTCCACCAGCACCACCTGCTGCCACGTCCCCAGGGGGATGCGCCCGTCCACGATGGGGAGCGCGAGCGAAGGCCCCACCAGAGACGCGCGCACGTGGCTGTGACCGTTGTCGTCGTGCCACGTCTCCTCGTGCTCGTAGCGTCCGTCGCGGGGCGCCAGGCGCTCCAGCGCCGCGGACAGGTCGTGCTCCACCAGCCCCGGCTCGTACTCCAGGGTGGTGAGAGAGGCGGTGGAGCCGTGGACCAGGAGGGCGGCCTGCCCCGTGCGGACCCCCGTGTCGGCGACGGCGGCCTGCAGCTTGGCTGTGAGGTCCACCACGTGGTCGTTCCCTCGCGTGCGCACTTCCAGCGTGCGATGTTCGGCGATCATGCCGGATTCTAACCCCCCCACGGCTGTCCCGCAGGGCGCCGGCTACGACCGCCGCCTGGGCACCTTCGACGCCATCATGGTGGTGGTGGGCGCCGTCATCGGCGCCGGCATTTTCCTCAACCCGGCCATCGTGGCCCAGCGGGTGGGGACATCGGCGCTGGTGTTGACCGCGTGGGCGCTCGGGGGCGCCATCGCGGTGGTGGGTGCCCTCTGCTTCGCCGAGCTGGGCGCGCGCCTCCCCCGCGCCGGGGGCGGGTACGTCTACCTGAGGAACGCCTTCGGCCCGCTTCCCGCGTTCCTCTACGGGTGGACCCAGCTCCTTGTCATCAACACCGGCGGGATCGCCGCGGTGGCCATCACCTTTGCCAGCTACACCGTGGATGTGGCCGGCGCCGGGGACGAGCTGGTCAAGCCGCTGGCGGTGGCGGCCATCGTCTTCCTTTCGGTGGTGAACGCGGCAGGCGTGCGCTTCGGCGCGTGGGTACAGAACACCTTCACGCTCCTGAAGCTTGCGGCGCTGGCGCTCCTGGTGGCGGCGGGGGCCTGGCTCCTGATGGGCGGGGGCGCAGGGCCCACGGCAGGCGCGGGCGCGGGACTGGCGGGTGCGGCGGCTCCCGCCGTGGCGCCCTCGGGCTGGGCTGTGGTGTTGGCCATGGGGACGGCGCTGGTCGCCGTGCTCTTCGCGTACGGCGGTTGGCAGCACGCCAACAACATCGCCGAAGAGATCCGCGACCCGGAGCGGAAGCTCCCCCTGGCGCTCCTGGTGGGGGTGGGGATCGTGGTCGCCGTGTACGTGTCGGCCAACGCGGCGTACCTCGCGGCGCTGGGCCCTCAGGGGCTCGCGGCGAGCACGGCGCCGGCGGCGGACGCGCTCCGCGCCGCTGCGGGGAGGTGGGGTGGGGTGGCCATCGCCGTGGGGGTGGCGTGCTCCACCTTCGGGATCCTCAACGTGTTCATCATGGCGGTGCCCAGGGTCTACCAGGCCATGGCGGCGGACGGCGTGTTCTTCGCTTCCGTCGCCCGCCTCGATCCCCGCACCCGGACGCCCACCGTGGGGATCTGGATCCAGATGGCGTGGGCCGTCGTGCTCGTGCTGTCCGGCACCTACGGTCAGCTCCTGGACTGGGTCGTCTTCGGCGACTGGATCTTCTTCGGGGCCATTGCGGCAACGCTGTTCGCCTACCGGCGGAGAGACGTGCGAGCGCCGGCGGAGGCGGCGGGCCGCCCGGCGCACGAGATGGGGCCGGACCCTGCGGGCTCCTTCCGGGCGCCCTGGCACCCTCTCCTCCCCGGCCTCTTCGTCACCGCCGCGGCCTTCGTGGTGGTCAGCTCGGTGGTGTCGAACCCCCGCAACGCCCTCTACGGGACCCTCCTCATCGGAGCCGGCGTGCCGGCCTTCCTGGCGTGGGCCCGTCCCGGCCGCGGCACCCCGGTCTCACGGGGTGTCTGACGGCCCGGAGCCACCTACATTGCAAAGCATGGCCGCTTCCAAGTCGCGGCCCTCCATTCCGCACTCCGTCGCAGGACTCCCGACCATGCGCCGTCTCCCGCTCGCCGCCGCCCTCGCCGCCCTGGCCATGGGCGCCTCCGGCCTCCGCGCCCAGGCCCCCCAGCTTCTGGACTCAACCCTTCTCTCCGCGTTCCGCTGGCGCTCGGTTGGGCCGACCAACATGTCCGGCCGGGTCTCCGACGTGGAGGGGATCCCCAGCCCGTCCAAGACGTTCTACGTGGCCGCCGTCGCCGGCGGCGTGTGGAAGACCACCAACAACGGGACGTCCTTCGAGTTGGTATGGAACGATCCGCGCGTGGTCTCCATGGGGGATCTGGCCATCGCGCCCTCCGATCCGGAGCAGGTCTGGATCGGCACGGGAGAGGAGGACTCGCGCAACTCCATCTCTCCCGGAGGCGGTGTGTTCAAGTCCACCGACGGCGGGAAGACGTGGGCGTTGAAGGGGCTCAGGGAGACCCAGACCATCGGGCGCATCGTCGTCCACCCCACGGACCCGAACCTCGTGTACGTGGCGGCGCTCGGGGCCATCTGGAGCAGCAACCCGGAGCGGGGCCTCTACCGCACCAGGGACGGTGGGGAGACCTGGCAGCTGGTGAAGTCCCTCGGCGACAAGGCAGGCTTCGTGGACGTCGTCCTCCACCCGCACCACCCCGAGATCGTGTGGGCGGCGAGCTGGGAGCGGGTGCGCACACCCTATTCGCTGCAGAGCGGCGGCCCGGGGAGCGCGCTTTGGAAGAGCACCGACGGCGGCGACACCTGGAACGAGGTGGAGGGGAACGGCTTCCCCACGACGAACAAGGGACGCATCGGGCTGGCCATCGCCCCGTCCAACCCCCACACCATGTACGCCATGGTGGAGGCGGAGAAGGAGGTGGACGGCACGGGCGGCAACGGTCTGTACCGGTCCACCGACGAGGGCGTGAACTGGGAGAAGATGAACGACGTCAACGTGCGGCCGTTCTACTACTCCCAGGTGCGCGTGGACCCCCAGGACGAGAACCGCGTCTACTTCTCGTCCACGCCGCTCAACTTCTCCGACGACGGCGGCAAGACATATGGGCAGACCACGAACAACGTCCACGTGGACCACCACGCCATGTGGATCGACCCCGAGGACCCGGAGCGCATCGTGGTGGGCAACGACGGCGGCACCGCCATCTCCTTCGACCGGGGCGGGAACTGGGTGGTGCTGAACCACTTCGCCATCGGCCAGTTCTACGACGTGAGCTACAACATGGAGTTGCCGTACCGCATCTGTGGCGGTCTCCAGGACAACGGCACCTGGTGCGCGCCCAGCCGCGTGGCGTCGGGCGGCGTCAGCAAGTACCACTGGTTCACCATCTCCGGCGGAGACGGCTTCTACAGCGCCCAGGACCCGGTGGACCCGGACATGGCCTGGGCCGAGTCCCAGGGCGGCGCCATGAGCCGCGTCAACCTGCGCACGGGCGAACGCACGAGCCTCCAGAAGCCCGACTGGATGACCGTGTGGCGCCCCTACCAGGACACCATCGTCACGCTCCTGGACCAGGGCGTGACCGAGTCGGATCCCCGCATCCAGGACCTGAGGAGGCGGGCCTCGGCGGACTCGGCGCGCTACGACCTGCGCTGGAATTGGAACACGCCCTTCTTCCAGTCGGTGCACGACCGGAGCTGGTTCTACGCCGGGGCGAGCGCGGTGGTGAAGAGCACCAACCGGGGTGAGCACCTGAAGCCCATCTCCCCGGATCTGAGCCATGCCGACCCGGAGAGGATCCGCATCAGCACCAAGGAGACCGGTGGGATCACGCCCGACGTCACCGGCGCCGAGACCTTCGGCACCGTGGTGGCGTTGGAGGAGTCGCCGCTCCGCGCCGGGTGGATCTTCGCCGGTACCGACGACGGCAGGGTGTGGCGCACCAAGGACGACGGGGCGAACTGGGAGGAGCTCACCGCGGCGTTCAAGGACGTACCCGCGGGCACGTACGTGACGCGCTTCGAGGCGTCCGCCCACAGCGACCGGCGCTTCTACGTGACCTTCGACAACCACCGGCGCGGCGACTTCACGCCGTACGTGTTCGCCACCGACGACGACGGCAAGACGTTCCGGTCCCTCGTGGCGAACCTCCCCACCGGGGGTCCGGACTTCGTGCACGTGATCAAGGAGGACCCGAGGAACGAGAACCTGCTTTTCGTGGGCACGGACGTGGGCGCCTACGTGTCCGCCGACCGGGGCCGATCGTGGCAGCGCTTCATGAACGGGCTCTCCACGACGCCGGTCCACGACCTGGAGATCCACCCCAGGGACCGGGAGCTCATCGCGGCCACCCACGGCCGCTCCATCTGGATCGTGGACATCGCGCCGCTCCAGGAGCTGAGCCTCCAGGTCCTGGCCTCCGACGCGCACCTGTTCCAGCCTGCGCCGGGCTTCCAGTTCGGCGACGAGCCCCGGGGTGGGGAGTCTCCGGGACAGCTCTGGTTCCAGCGCTCCACGCCCGGGTCGGAGGCGAAGATCCACTACTACGTGGGTGCGGCGGCTGCCCGGGCTCTGGCCGACGCGGCAGCAGCGGCGGCTCCGCCAAAGGCGGACACGGCGGCCGCAGCGGGGGCTCCGCCAAGGGCGGACACGGCGGCCGCAGCCGCGGCAGGCCCGGGCGGTCCCGGTGGACCGGGAGGCCGGGCCGCCCAGCGGGGGCCGCAAGTGCAGATCACCATCACCGCCCCCGACGGGACCATCTTCAGGAAGCTCAGCGGGCCCGCCACCGCCGGGCTCCACAGCGTGACGTGGAACTTCCGCGGCGAGCAGCCGGAGGCGTCGGAGCCGTCGCCCTGGGAGAAGAAGGAGCAGGCCCGGGTGGCCGAGCGCGCCAAGGTGGTGGCGGACTCGCTCAAGGAGGCTGGGTGGAGCGCCATGTTCCTGGACCGCATGCTGGGCGTGGTCACCGGCGCGGTGGACCGGGACGCGGCCATCGCCATGTTCAGCGGGATGGGCGCCGGCGCCGGGCGTGATCCCGAAGCCTTCCAGGAGCGCCCCGGAGAGACGCCGCCCGGGTCAGCGGCCGGCGCCATGGATTATGGCCAAATGCGCACGCTGGCCGAGCTCATCAACCCGGGAGGCGGACTGACCGCGCTCTTCCGCCGCTTCGGGGGCTCCGGAGGCCAGGCGCCCATGGCCGGTCCGGGAACCTACACCGTGACGCTCACCGTCGGGGATGAGAGCTTCACCCGTGACCTGAGGGTGGAGCGGGAGGCGGGGCTCACGGGGAACAGCGCCCTGTTCGAGGAGGGAGCGGCGCGCGAGCGGCGGCGCCCGGCGAGCGGGCGCTGACCTTCCGGGAGCGTGACCGACGTGGGGGCCGGTCCGGATCCGTCCGGGCCGGCCTCCTCCGCGTGGTGTGCCGGGGCTTCCAGACGAGGCGCTCCTGCGTCATCATCCTGCGCCATGTCCACGCCTCCCACCGCCGCTTTCGCCGTACCTCTCGCCGACCGTGATCGGACCCTGGTCCTGGCCGGGGTCCTCCTGGCGCTCTTCCTGGCGGCGCTGGACCAGACCATCGTCTCCACCGCGCTCCCCCGCATCGTGGAGGACCTGGAGGGGGTGAGCCGGTATGCGTGGGTGGCCACCGCGTACCTCCTGGCCTCCACCGCGCTGGTGCCGCTCTACGGCAAGCTCGCCGACACGTACCCGCGCAAGCACGTGGAGCTCGGGGCGATCACCCTCTTCCTCGCCGGTTCCTTCCTCTGTGGCCTTTCCGGTGAGTTCGGCACGCTTCCGCTGCTGGGAGACGGCATGCGCCAGCTCGTCCTCTTCCGGGGGATCCAGGGGGCGGGCGGCGCCGGGCTCATGTCCATGTCGGCCATCGTCATCGCCGACCTGTACACGCCGGCCGAGCGAGGGCGCTACCAGGGCCTGGTGGGCGGCGTCTGGGGGATCGCGTCGGTGCTGGGACCCCTGGTGGGAGGGATCCTGACGGACCACGCGGGCGGGCTCATCCCGGGGGTGGAGGGATGGCGGTGGGTCTTCTACGTGAACATGCCGCTGGGGTTCCTGGCGTTCTGGTTCATCGTGCGCAGGATGCCCCGCCTGGAGCCCCACGGAGAGCGCGCCCGGCCCGACCTTCTGGGAGCCGCGCTCCTGTTGGCGGGGCTGGTTCCCCTCATCCTCTCCCTGCAGAGGGACCCGCGGCACGCTCCGGGGATGTCCGCCGGCCTCTTCGGTGTGGGCGCGACCATGCTGGTGGCGTTCTGGTTCCGGGCGAGGAGGGCACGGAGCCCCATCCTCGACCTCTCCCTCTTCGACAACGTGGTCTTCCGGAGGGCGAACGCGTCGCAGTTCTTCTACGGCGCCACGTTCATGTCCATCATCATCTTCCTCCCCCTCTTCCTCGTGAACGTGCTGGGGGTGTCGGCCACCCGGGCTGGAGTGGCCATGATTCCCTACACGCTGGGCATGACCGTCGGGTCCGTCGTGTCGGGTCAGGTGGTTTCGCGCATCGGGCACCTGCGCGATCTGGTGGTGGGAGGGGGTGTCCTCCTCCTGGCCGCGGTGGGCGCGCTGGCCCTCATCGGCGCGGACGTGGCCTACGGGCAGGTGACGCTCATCATGATGGTCGCGGGGCTGGGGATGGGTCCCTCCATGCCCCTGTTCACCCTGGCCATCCAGAACGCCGTGGACGTCCGCCGGCTGGGACAGGCCACCAGCGCCACCCAGTTCTTCCGGCAGATGGGCTCCACCGTGGGCGCGGCGGTGATGGGTGTGGTCCTGGCGGTTAGCCTGGGCGGGTCCTTTGCCGCCCTGGAGCTCCCGGCCTCGCTGACCACCGAGGACCCGGGCTCGGCGGAGAGATTGGCCGCCACCGGAGGGGCGGCGCTCCCCGAGCGGGTGCGGTGTGCCTACGACGGGCTCGCCGGCGAGGTGTCGGAAGCGGTGCGGCACGCGGACGCGGCCGCCCTGGCAGCGCTGGCCCCCCATCCCGACCTCCCGGAGGCCGTGGCCGGGGAGCTCCGTTCGCTCGCCAGCCCGGGGGCGCTCACGGCGGGGGCGCCCGCCGCGGAGCAGGCGGCCGCGAAGCTCGCCGGAGACGTCTCGGCCGCCGGGAAGGAGGCGGCTGCGCAGGCGCGGGAGGGCGTGCGGCAGGCGTTCGCCCACGCCGCCCATCGCATCTACGTCCTCGCCTTCGTCCTGATGTCGGTGGCGCTGGCGCTGGCGTTCCGCGTCCCCGAGCGCCCCCTGCGTAAGACCCACGACAGGATCGTCGTCGCCGAACAGGTTGCCCCCGGGGCCCCGACAGAGTCAGCTTAAGAGGTCCGCTCCCCGATCCCTCGACCACGAAGCGGCGCGCCATGCTGGGCAAGATCATCCTCCTCGTCGTCCTGGCCCTCGGCATCTCCCTTGCCGTGCCGAGCACCCGCGCCATCGTGATGGAGAAGGCCGCTCCGGTCATGAACGGGGTCAAGGCCAAGCTGGTGCCCAGCCGCTTGGAGACCATGGCCGACCAGCTCGAGGTGAGGGTGAGCCGGGGCGAGGGGTTCCCGAGCAGCTGGGAGAGTTGGCTCCGGCGAGAGTACTCCGGCGTCCCCGAAGATCCCTGGGGGAGCTTCTACTACCTGCAGGTCAGCCGCAGGAGCTTCACCGTGGGCTCCATGGGGCCCGACGGCGTCGAGGGCAACGAGGACGACATGACCGTCACCCGGCAGCTCGGGCGGTAGAGTCCCGCCGCGCCCGGGCTCAACCCAGCGGGGTCACGTCGAGGCGGGACACGTGCAGGTTCAGCGCGTGGTTCACCCGGACGGGCATGTCCGCCCCCCGGCGCTGCTTCACGAGGAACTCGCCGCCCTCGCGCACGACGAAGTGGGCATACTCCTGGCCTGGTCCTTCCAGGTCCTTCCCTCCGAAGAAGATCCCGAACGCCTCCCGCCGCGCCTCGGGATCGAACAGGAATGCCCCTATTCACGGACTAGTACAACGCCCCAGAAGTAATGGTACACATCACGTGTATGGAGCGACGA
>CAZJFX010000042.1:0-35693 GCA_964545395.1 uncultured Gemmatimonadaceae bacterium
ACCATCATACTACATGTGGCCCTCATGTACCAGAACTTTTGGGGTGTAGCACTAGTCGTCCCGCAGTCCCGGCGGCGGCCCCAACAGCTCCTGGAGGATCACGGCCTGGCGCAAGGCTTCCGGGCCCGACCCGAGGAGTGCGCGCAGCCCGTCCGCAGGGGAGGGAGCACGCCTGCCGACGCCCGCGAGGGGGGGGGCCGCCCGGTGCGCCGGCGCGGTGCCGTAGTCCTCGTGGGAAAGGTGGACCGGGTGGCCGGCGGTGCCTTCCATCGCTGGAGCCCCATCGACCGCCCTCGGCAGCGGCCTGCCGAGCTCCTTCCCCGTCCTGGGCTGAGCCGTGGGTGCGCCGGCCCGGCGGGACGGCGCGGCCTGTCCCGTCGGCCGTGGACGCGGTGCCGGCGGGGTGGCCCGTCCGGGAGGTCGGCTCTCGGGAGCCCGCGGCCGCGAGGGTACCGGCGCAGGAACGGGAGGCGCGGGCACCGGCTCTTGCTCCTTCGGCGGTGCCTCGCCCCGGGCCATGCGCTGGATCTCGTCCCATACGTCGGCGGGGATCAATCCCTCCGAGGAGCTGGGGCTCCGCCGTGCAGGCGGGGCAGGCACCTCCAGCGCCGCCGGCTCCCGGCGCCGCCGGGTCTGATCATCCCGGGTCACCTCGTGGAAGGACGGGTCCTCGTCGTAGGAACGGGGGACGGTCCCGGCGTGGGATTCCGCCGACGGGCGCGGTCGCGGCTGCGCGCGCCGCTGGTGCGGCTCCTCGGGCAGGGGCACGCCCTCTCCTCCGCCGTGCTTGGCCCTCCCCTTCCGGGCCACGGCCTCCAGGACGGAGAAGAGAACGATGATCCCGACGAAGATGAGTTGTTCCACGGCGAGGCTCAGCCGCCCTGGGTGGAGTCCGTCGTGTCCGACCCGGGTCCTGCGATGGCCTTCCGCATGGCGGTATCCGCCTGGACGTTGCGGTACCTCACGTAGTCCATGACGCCCAGGTTCCCGCTCCGGAGCGCCTCGGCCAGCGCCAGGGGCACCTGGGACTCGGCCCTGACCACCTCGGCCCGCATCTCCTCCACGCGGGCCCTCATCTCCTGCTCAAGGGCCACGGCCATGGCGCGCCGCTCCTCCGCCCGGGCCTGGGCGACCCGCTTGTCCGCCTCGGCCTGGTCGGTCTGGAGCTCGGCGCCGATGTTCTTCCCCACGTCCACGTCGGCGATGTCAATGGACAGGATCTCGAAGGCCGTCCCCGAGTCCAGCCCCTTGGCCAGGACGCCCTTGGAGATGTTGTCCGGGTTCTCGAGCACCGCCTTGTGCGACACCGCGGAGCCGATGGTGGACACGATGCCCTCGCCGACGCGGGCCAGGATGGTCTCCTCGCCGGCGCCGCCCACCAGCCGGTTGATGTTCGCCCTCACCGTGACGCGGGCGATGGCGATGAGCTGGATGCCGTCCTTGGCCATGGCCGCCACCCGCGGCGTGTTGATGACCTTGGGGTTCACCGAGACCTGCACGGCCTCGAACACGTCGCGCCCCGCCAGATCGATGGCCGCCGCCTGGTTGAACGAGAGATCGATGTTCGCCTTGTCGGCACTGATGAGCGCGCCCACCACCCGGTCCACGCGCCCTCCCGCCAGGTAGTGGGCCTCGAGGGAGTTGATGTCCAGGTCCAGGCCGGCCTTGGTGGCCGTGATCAGGGGCCGCACGATGGCCGCCGGCGCCACCTTGCGGAGCCGCATCCCCACCAGGGTGCCGATCCCCACCTTCACACCGGCGGAGATGGCCTCGACCCAGAGCCGTACCGGGATGGCCCAAGCGACGAAGAAGATGAAGATGACCGCGAAGGCCAGGAAGACGATCTGGGTCGCCAGGAGTTCCTCTTGCATGATCCGATCCTGTCGGAGGGTTGGATGTACTTGTGCAGAGCGTCCGTTACTCGCCCGACTCGACCTGGGGCACCACGCGCACCACGTGCCGGTACCCCTCCGCGCTCACCACGCGGATCACCGAGCCCGAGGGGATCCACTCGGCCTCGGAGACCACGTCCACCCGCTCGTCACCGAAGAGTCCGGTCCCCGAAGGCCTCAGGTCGGTGATGGCCTTCCCTTCCCGCCCCACCAGGTCCGTGCGGTGCGGCGCCGACTCGAAGCCCACGTCCCGGTCGGTCCGGGTCAGGAGGAAGACGCCACTGCGGGCCAGGCGCGAGTTCCCCGGGAGCGACCGCAGGATGACCCAGGCGGAGATCAGCACGATGAGGATGGAGGTGGTGAGGACCATACCGGCTCGCGTGAAATCAGGTGTGGTAGGCAAGCCGCCCAGCAGAGCCATGAACACCCCGCCCAGGACAGCCACCCCGCCTAGGACTCCGAAGAGGCCGAATCCGGGGATGATGAAGAACTCGACCCCGAGGAGGATCAGGCCGGCGCCGAAGACGAGGATGTCCTCGAGCCCGGCGAGCCCCACGATGAGGTGCGAGCCGAAGAAGAGGGTGAGCGCGATGAGTCCCGCTACCCCTGCGATCCCGAACCCGGGTGACTTGATCTCGACGATGAGCCCCAGGAATCCGAGGGAAAGCAGGAACGGCGCCACAATGGGGTTGGAGAAGAAGCGCACCATGCGCTCGGCCCAGTTGACGCTCATGGACACCACGGGCGCCGAGCGTTGGTCCAGCGTCCCCAGAAGCCCGTCCAGATCCTCCACCTCGGCGGCGTAGCCGAGACGCACCGCCTCCTCGGTGGTGAGGGTGAGGAGCTTCCCCTTCTCCACCACGCCCTCGATGGCCACGTCCTCGTCCACCATGGCTTCCGCCACAGCGGGGTCCAGCCCCCGCGCCTCGGCCAGGGCGCGCATCTCCGAGCGCATGGCCGAGACGATCTTCTCGGGAGCCTTGGTCCCGCTGCCGTCCACCGGCGTGGCGGCGCCCATGACCGAGCCCGGCCGCATGTAGACACGCTGCGTGGACAGGGCGATGAGCGCGCCGGCGGAAAAAGCGCGCCGGTTCACGAAGGCGTACACGGGGACTTCCGAGTCCCTCACCGCGTCGGAGATGCGCTCGGCGGCGTCCACCCGGCCACCCGGGGTGTCCAGGTCAAGGATCACGGCGGCGGCCCCCGCCGCGGCCGCTTCCTCCAGCGAGCGCTCGATGAACGGGGCAATCCCCAACTCGATGGTCCCCGTCACCGGCACGAGGTACACCGGGCCGGGTCCCTGGGACAGCCCTTGGAGCGTGAGCACGCCGAGCGTCGAAGCCAGCGCGACGGCCAGTGCGGCGGGACGGCGGGTCATGATCCTCCTCCTGATGCGACTCCTGGGTACCACGAAGGGGCCCTGCCGTTCCAACTCCCGCCCCCTCCACGAGGAGCGTGCTGCATGCGGCCGGCACCCCATCTCTCCCTGAGTACGGAGCATACCCCGGGGGCCTTCCCGGTCCCCCCGATCATCCTCGCCGGGGGCAACCCGCCGGGCCGTCCTCCGGCCCGGCCACCCGTCGGGTCCGACGCCCTAGATCTGTCCGAAGAGTGTCTTCCCCTGGCTGAGCAGGTCGGAGCACGCCACCACGACCCGGGCGGCCATCCCCTGCTCTCCGGCCTTCAGGTACGAGCGCGGGTCGTACAGCTTCTTGTTCCCCACCTCGCCGTCCACCTTCAGGACGGCGTCGTAGTTCTTCAGCATGTGGTCGGCGATGGGGCGCGTGAACGCGTACTGGGTGTCGGTGTCCACGTTCATCTTCACGACGCCGTACTGGAGCGTCTCGCGGATCTCCTCCAGGAGGCTCCCGCTGCCGCCGTGGAAGACCAGGTCCATCTCGGCCTTGGCGCCATGCTTCGCCGTGACGGCGGCCTGGCCTTCCTTGAGGATCTCGGGCTTGAGCTTCACCGCGCCGGGCTTGTAGTGGCCGTGAACGTTGCCGAAGGTGGCGGCGAAGGTGAAGCGGCCCAGCTCGTGGAGCGCCTCGAACACCGCCACCATGTCCTCGGGCGTCGTGTAGAGCTTCGACGCGGGGGTGTCGTGGCTCCCCGCCGCGCCGTCCTCCTCGCCTCCCACCACGCCGGCCTCCACCTCCAGGATGATCTCCTGCTCGGCGCAGAGCTTCAGGATCTCCCGGGAGAGGGCCATGTTCTCGGCCAGGGGGAGCGCGGACGCGTCCAGCATGTGGTTCTGGAAGAGGTTGTTGAGCCCCTTCGCGCGCCGCTCCGCGGTGGCCCGGATGAGCGGCTTGAGGAATGTGTCGGCCTTATTGGGCGGGCAGTGGTCCGTGTTGAGCGCCACCAGCACGTCGTACTGCTCGGCGAGCCGGTGCGCCGCCTCGGCCAGCACGATGGTCCCGAACACGGTGTTCTTGTGGGCGGTGCCGGAGGCGAAGTCGCCGGCGCCGGTGGAGAACTGGATGATGCCGTCGGACTTGGAGTCGGCGAAGCCCTTCAGGGCGGCGTTGAGGGTGATGATCGAAGTGCAGTTGATGGCGGGATAGGCATAGCCTCCCTGCTGGGCTGCGTCGAGCATCTGGCGGAATTGCTTGGGAGTCGCGATGGGCATGGGGAGATCGGTTGGGCGTGAAGCGGAGGGTACGGTTAAAATCAACCTGGCTCCCCGCCTTGGGGGGTGGTTCGCGTCGGGCCCCAAGGTGTTGGGGTCCGGCCGGGGGACCACCCGGGGCCGCACCCCCGGCATCTCCGGAGGGGAGCGCCTATCCCGCTGGATACACTGAAATGACGTCGCGGGCGCGCATGCGCTCGAACTTCACCACTCCGTCTACGAGGGCGAAGAGGGTATCGTCCTTGCCCCGGCCGACGTTGCGGCCCGGGTGGAACGTGGTGCCCCGCTGGCGGATCAGGATGCTCCCGGCGTTCACGGCCTGCCCGCCGTAGCGCTTCACCCCCAGGAACTGGGGATTGCTGTCGCGGCCGTTGCGGCTCGAGCCTACGCCCTTCTTGTGTGCCATCGTCCGTTACCGTGGTCCTGGAGGATCAGCAGAGAGCCGCTCAGGCGAGCGCCACCGCGTCGATCCGGATCTCCGTGAAGCCCTGCCGGTGGCCCTTCTTCCGGCGATAGCCGTCGCGCCGCTTGCGCTTGAAGATGATGACCTTGGGCGCGCGGCCATGGCGGAGGATCTCCGCCGTGACGGTGGCGCCGGAGACGATGGGAGTGCCCACGTGGATCTGAGCACCCTCCTCGCCGGCCAGGAGGACTTGGTCGAAGGTCACCTTCTCCCCGGGCTCGGCCTGGAGCGTGGGGATGCGGATGCGCGTGCCGGGCTCGGCCCGGTACTGCTTCCCGCCGGTTTCGAATACCGCGTACATACATGGGTCCCGATCTGGGTGTCAGATGACCTTGATACAGAGCCTGTAAATTTCGATTCTGGGTCCCGGAGGGTCAAGGGGGAGCCGTGGGAGAAGGCCGGGGCGGCCTCCCACCCGGGAAGGGAGACGCACCCCGGGCACATCTCGGGAATCCCCGTCAGACCACGGCGTATTTCGACGTCACATCCGTCTCCGCCGGCCCCGAAAGGAGCCGGAACTCGTCCTGGCGCATGAGGGGGTCGTCCCGGAGATCCAGCTCCAGCTTCGTCCCCTTCCGGAGCCTACGCAGGAAGTCGGGCTCCTCTTCCACCACCTGGAGCGCCACCTCCGGGTGGACCCGGACCACGATCCGGCGCTCCTCCTTGACCGTCGCCGCCCTCTTCAAGCTCCGCTCGATGCGCCGCACCACGGTGGCCGGCGTGAAGACCCGCCCCGCCCCGCCGCACGAGGTGCACACTTCGGTGAGGGAGTGGATCAGGGGGGGACGCACCCGCTGGCGGGTCATCTCCACCAGGCCCAGGCTCGAGACCTCGAAGGCCTTGGTGCGGGCCCGGTCGCGCCCCAGGTGGCTCCTGAGCTCGTGGACGACCTTGTCGCGGTTCTCCTGGGACTCCATGTCGATGAAGTCCAAGACGATGATCCCGCCCACGTCCCGGAGCCGGAGCTGCTTGGCGATCTCCCGGGCAGCGTCCAGGTTCGTCTTCAGGATCGTCTGCTCCGGGTCCTTCTTCCCCTTCCCCGTGAAGCGCCCCGTGTTCACGTCGATGGAGACCAGCGCCTCGGTGGGCTCGATGACGATGTGCCCGCCGGACTTCATGTCCACCCGGCGCTGGAAGATCTGCTGGATCTCCTCGTCCACCCCGTACTGGTCGAAAAGGGGCACCTCGCCGGAGTGGAAGTGGACCCGGTCCATGAGGTCCGGGTCCACGCTCTTCACGTACTCCACGACCTCGTTGTAGACGCCTCGGTTGTCGATGCGGAGCGCATCGAAGCGGTCGCTGAACAGGTCGCGGATGACGCCGCTCACCAGCTTGGCCTCGCGGTGGACGGCCGCCGGCGCCTGGGACGACTGGGCGCGGGCCTGGATCTTCCGCCACATCTCGTGGAGGCGCTGGAACTCGGCCTCCAGCGTCTTCTGGGTCACCTCCTCGCTCACCGTGCGCACGATGATCCCGCCCGAGTCGGGGGGGAGGATCTCCTTGGCCATCTTCCGGAGCTTGGACCGCTGGTCGCGCCCCTCGATCTTCCGGCTTACGCCCACGTGGGAGGAGTCGGGCATATACACCAGGAAGCGGCCCGGGAGGGAGACCTGGGCGGTGAGGCGGGGGCCTTTGGTGCTGATGGGCTCCTTGGTCACCTGGACCAGGAGCTCCTGCCCCTTCTGGATGTGCTCCTGGATGGGCGGGAGCTTCCGGTTCCGGCGGTGGCCGCCCCGGCTTCCGCCGTTGCCGCCACCATTGCCGCCGCCGTTTCCCTCCTCGTCGTCGTCGGGGTCGTAGTCGTCCAGGTTCAGGTCCGAGACGTGGAGGAAGCCCGCCTTCTCGGTCCCGATGTCCACGAACGCGGCTTGGATGCCGGGGAGCACCGCCTCGACCTTGCCCAGGTAGATGTCGCCGACGATCCGGTCCTGATCGGGACGGTCGAACATCAGCTCCACGAGCTGGCCGTCTTCGAGGAGCGCCACCCACGATTCCTGGGGGGTGGCGGTCACGAGGATCTCTCTTTTCAATTGTGCTCCGATGCTCTGCTGCGCGAGGTCGCTCCTCCCGTTCACGAGCCCCGGGCGCGTCCCGTGGCCGCCGCCCCGAACCATTGTCGGAGGCGCGGCGGCCCACGGCGACCGCACGAGGCACGCGCTCGGGGCGCGGCCCTCAGCTGTCATGTGACTCCAGGGCCGCTTCTTCGGCCCCGGAGGGTGCTGCTCAGGCCGGATCCCCGTCCGGCACGTCCCTCGGGACGTACCGCGCGATGACCAGCCGCTCGATCTCGCTCGTGCCCTCGCCGATCTCGCAGACCTTGGCGTCGCGCATCATGCGCTCCACCGGGTGGTCGCTCGTGTAACCTGCGCCTCCCATGACCTCGATGGCGGTGAGGGTCGCCCGCATGGCGAACTGTGACCTGAACAGCTTCGCCAAGGAAGCCCTTTTGGAAAAGGGGCTCCCCCGGGATCTCACGCTCCGGCGGGCCGTGCTCCGCCCTCAGATGCCCGCCCACAGGGCCTGGGCAGGCGTGGACGCTCGGCGGAGGATTCCCCCGAGGCAGCGATCACACGCGCCGCAGCGGCGGGGGGCCTCCTCCCCGAAGTAAGCCAGGAGCGCCCTCCGGCGGCAGCCGCGGGTCGCGGCGTACCGGCGCACGGCACCGAGCTTCTCCAGCGCGCCTTGCCGGAGCGCCAGCGCCGGAGCGAGGCGGGCGGACGGGAGAACGCCCACCCGGAGCGGCTGGGCCTGTCGAGCAGCCTGGCTTTCGGCCTCCCGCACCTCCAGCGCCCCCAGGTCCCCCAGGATCCGCAACCCCCCACCCCGTGCCAGCGCCAGGAGGGCGCCCCGGAGCTGGTCGGGAGCGCACGCGCCGGGGAGCCCCTCCTCCGCGGCCGCTGGCTCCAGGCGCACCTCTCCGCTCCCGTCCGCGCGCTCCCGCAGCGCCCGGTGGACGGCGCGGAGGACCTCGGCGGGGGGGTGGCTCCGGTCCGTGAACCCCCGTGCCAACGCTCCGTCCTCCGGGCCGTGGAATGCCACGCACCAGGACTCCTTGCCGTCGCGGCCTGCTCGTCCGGCCTCCTGGTAGTAGGCCTCCAGCGTCCCTGGGAGCTGGATGTGCGCCACGAGGCGCACGTCAGCCTTGTCGATGCCCATGCCAAAGGCGTTGGTGGCCACCACCACCCGGCACGCGCCGGACATGAACGTCTCCTGCACCCGGGTGCGCTCCGCCGCCGCCAGGCCTGCGTGGTACGCCTCGGTGAGGATCCCCAGCCCGGCCAGGGCGTCGCGCACGTCGTCCACCGTCTGGCGGGTGGGCGCGTAGACGATGGCGGAGCCCGGCACCCGCCGGAGCAGGCGTCCCACGCGGCGGGCGCGTTCGGCGTACCCGCCGCCGCGCAGTACGGCCCATGACAGGTTCGGGCGGTCGAAGGAGCGCACCACCACCAAGGGGTCCCGGAGCGAGAGCGATGCGACCACATCCGTCCGCACATGGGGGGTGGCGGTGGCGGTCAAGGCCAGCACCGGAGCCCGCACCAGGGCGCGCACCCGCCCGATCTCCCGGTAGGAGGGGCGGAACTCGTGCCCCCACTCGCTGATGCAGTGCGCCTCGTCCACGGCCAGGAGGCGGATCCCCTCGGAGCCCAGCGCCTCCACGAAGCCTGCCAACGAGAGGCGCTCCGGCGCCACGAAGAGGATGTCCAGCGCCCCGGCCCGCGCTCGCTCCAGCGTGTCCCGGCGCACCGCAGCTTCCTGCCCTGCGCTCATGTGCGCCGCCCGGAGCCCCGCGGCTACCGCCCTCCGGACCTGGTCCTCCATGAGGGAGATGAGCGGCGTGATCACCAGCGTCAGCCCGCCCAGCGCCAGTGCCGGCACCTGGTAGCAGACGCTCTTGCCTCCCCCCGTGGGAAGGACGCCGAGCGCGTCGCGGCCCGCCATGGCCGCGCGGACCAACTCCTCCTGGCCGGGACGGAAGGCGGGGTAACCGAAGTGGCGGGCGAGGAGGGCACGGGGGTCGGGCGCGGTAGTAGCCGGCGGCGTCGGGGACACCCCCCATGCTGTCGTACCTCGAGGGGCGGGGGGATGGCGGAGGGGGACGCTCACCGCGATGCCTAGATGGGCTCGGCCTCGCGCTGGAGAAGCTCCCATAGGTCGGCGACCCCCAGCTTGTTCGCCCAATCCTCGAGATAGAGCTGGTCCAGCACCCCCTTCTGGACCTCGTAGACCCTGAGCGCATCCAGGTAGGTCTTGGCGCTCTCGCCGGCCAGCAGCGGCCAACGCAGCTTCGCGAGGAACGTGTTCTCCGGACTCGACACATGAAAGTCGAACCCGAGGGCGTGCTCCCGGATGCGGCGGCTGAACCTCGAGCGGTCGAACGCGTCCTCCGTCAACATCCAGAGATCGATCTTCCCGCCCTCGGCGGCGTCGAGGACGTTGAACGTCCCATCGGTGCGGATCACCTGCCGGACCTCTCGTTCATCCACACAGAACCGGGGATGGGGAAAGCCCCAGGCACCGTGCCGACGTCGCTCTCGCGGACGGCGACGACCACGTCGAGAGCGTGCGTCGCGCGGGGCTCTCCCTGGAGGCTCGAAGCGATGGAGCCGGTGATCGTGTACTCGATCCCGGCGGCCTCCGGCACGCTCGCGACATACCGCAGCAGCTCGGCCTCGGTAAGCTCCGGGAAACGCCTGCGGAGCCCGGCCCTCAGCAGCTCACGGCTGAGCTCCGAAAGCTCCAGGGCCCTGCGCAACCGCGCGTCGGGGGACATGGAGCGCAGCGCGGCGATGCTGTCATCAATCCCCCTACCCTTCGAACATACTACTGGACGCGTGGATAGGCCGCAGTGCTACACCTGCCCGCCGCCGGCGTCCCTCGAATCGCTGTCTTCGTCCGTCTCCTTCGGGCCGATCCCCACCGGCACGAACCGCACCAGTGCCCCTGCTGCCAGCACCACGATCCCGGCGCCGGTGAGCCACCGCTCCTCCAGATACATCCCCGCCAAGCCCAGGACGGCGCCGGCGGCGAAGAGGCGGATCTTCCACTCCAGGTGTGGGCGCTCGCGCCGGCTGCGGTCGAGGAGGAGGCCCACGGGCGTCACGTGCCCCGGGTGCGGCCCGAAAATGCCGGCATGCCACCCTCGGGAAGCTGGAACGCGCCCAGGTGGGGTCCGGGGTTGTGGAGCGACGCCCGGAGGAGAAGCCCCAGCGCCGGGCGCACCTCCTCGGGGAGGACGACCTCGTCCACGAAGCCCCGGGCGCCGGCGAAGCGGGCGTCGAGCTGGCGTTCGTACTCGGAGCGCACCGCGTCCATGCGCTCCCGAAGATCGGCGTCGGGCTCCTTCCCCTCGGTCTTGAGCCGCTCCAACGGTGCGCTGAAGAGCGCCATCACCGCCGCCTCTCCCTCCATGACACCCATGCGTCCCGTCGGCAGCGAGAGGATGAAATCGGGGTCGAAGCCCTGAGCCGCCATGGCGTGGTAGCCGGCCCCGGTGGCGTGGTTCAGCGTGAGGACGAGCTTGGGCACCGTGGCCGTGGCCACGGCCTCCACCAGCTCGGCGCCGGCGCGGACCATCCCCGCGTGCTCGGCCTCCGGGCCCACCATGAGGCCCGAAACGTCCTGCACGAAGAGGAGCGGCGTGCGGTGGCGGTCCATGGTCTCGATGAAGTGGGCCGCCTTGCGGGCGCTCTCGGGATAGATCAGGCCGCCGAATCGCGGGGAGCCGCCCTTCGGGTCCTTGAACATCCCCCGGGCGTTGGCGATGACCCCCACGGGGATCCCGTCCACGCGACCGGTGCCGCAGATCATCTCTCGGGCGTGGCCGGACTGGAACTCGTCCAGCCCCTCACCGTCCAGGATGCACTCCAGCACCTTGTGCGCATCGTACGGCGCACGGTGGTCGTCGGGGAGGAGGTCGTAGAGCTCCCACGCCGTGCGGCGGGGCGGAATGGTTGTGCGCTCCTCCTGGGGGAGCTCGCCGGGGAGCTCCCCCACCAGCCGTCGGAGGTGCGCCAGGCACGCGGCATCGTCACTCGCGACGTAGTGGGCCACGCCGCTCACCTCGGCGTGGATCCGGGCCCCGCCCAGCTCCTCGGCGTCCATGCTCCGTCCCGTGGCAGCCTTCACGAGCTCCGGCCCCCCCTCCACCATGAGGATCACGTCGGAGAGCGCCGGCAGGTACGCGCCCCCCGCGATGCACGGCCCCATGACCGCGGCGAACTGGGGGATGCGCAGCCAGCGGCGCATCACCGAACCGTAGAAGAAGAGGCGCGCGGCCCCGTACTGCCCCGGGAAGACGCCGCCAGGGTCAGAGAGGTCCACCCCCACCGAATCCACCAGGTACACGATGGGGATCCGGCACCGCATGGCGATCTCCTGGGCCCGGAGCATCTTCGCGATGGCCTCGGGCCGCCAGGAACCCTCCGCCACCGTGGCGTCGTTGGCCACCACCACCGCATCCCGCCCCTCGATGTGCCCCACCACGGTCACCACTCCGGCCCCGGGGGCCTGGCCTTCGTAGCGGTCATGGGCCACCAGGAGGCCGATCTCCACCCGCGGCGCGCCCGGGTCCAGGAGGAGGTCCACGCGCTCCCGGGCGCTGAGCTTACCCTGGGCGTGCTGGCGCTCCATGCGCTCGGGCCCACCCCCTTCGCGGAGGCGGGCCCGCAGCTCCTTGAGCGCGTGGGAGAGCTCGGCGAGACGGCCTGTGGGCGCGGTCACGCGACGGGAGCCTGGCGGCAGGGGCTTATGCCATGGGCCGGGCGGCGAACCAGTCCCGGACGTAGGCGATGGCGTGGGAGGTGTTGGTGCCGGGGCCGAAGAGGCGGCCGATCCCCTGCGTCTCCAGCACCTTCATGTCCTCCTCGGGGATGATCCCGCCCCCGGTGAGGAGGATGTGGTCCGCCCCCGCCTCCATGAGGAGCGCCCGCACCCGCGGGAAGAGCGTCATGTGCGCACCCGACAGGATGCTCATGGCCACCACGTCCACGTCCTCCTGGACGGCGGCGGCGACGATCATCTCGGGGGTCTGGTGGAGCCCGGTGTAGATGACCTCGAAGCCGGCGTCGCGGAACGCGGCGGCGATGATCTTGGCGCCCCGGTCGTGGCCGTCCAGGCCGGGCTTGGCCACCAGGATTCGGATCTTGCGGTCTTCGGGCATGGGCCTGCTCCGTTCCCGTTGTCGTGTCGCTTCCGCCGGAAGCGACTGCAATGTAGGCGGCACGTCCGTCCGGCGGAAACCGCCCCGGGGCGGGCACGCCGGCGTGTCGCTCCTCTCAGCGCCGGCCGTTCCCCAGCCACACCGGCAGCTCACCCAGGCTCCGGATCCTGGGCGCCTCACCGACGTGCAAATCGCAGGGATCGAAGAGCACGGCCTGGAGCCCGGCCCGGGTCGCGCCCAGGTAGTCCACCGGATACAGGTCGCCCACGTACAGGCACTCCCCCGCAGGGAGACCCATCCGCCGGCACCCTTCGAGGAAGATCTCCGGGTCGGGCTTGGTGACGCCGAAAAGCTCCGAGTCCACCACGAACTCGAAGTGGCCGCGGAGCCCCACCGACTCGAGAAGCGCCTCGATTCGCCCATCGGCGTTGGAGATCACCCCCAGCCGGTACCCCGCCGCCGCCAGCTCGGACAGGGTCTCCGTGGTGCCGTCGGCGACCTGTGTCCACAGGTGGTCGTCTCCGTGGGTCTTGGTAACGAGCCGCCCGGCGTCGGCCAGGCGGTCCTCCGGGACGCCGGTCTCGCGGAAGATCTCCCCGAAATAGTCCATCCACACCTGGGGCTGGGTGTCCCGACCGTCGGACCCCAGGGCCCGGTGCAGGAGCCTGCGCGCCGTGCGCTCGGCAGCGCGCACCCGCCGCCCGTCGGTGTCGGCACCAACCGAGCGCAGGATGTCCGCCATGCGGTCGGTATCGGCATAGACGAGGGTGTTGCCCGCGTCGAAGAGGACAGCCTGGAGGGGGGGGCAAGAAGACTTCAGAAGAACACCGGCTCCTTGTACGGTCCGAAGACATCTTCCATGGCGTGGCGGATCTCGAACAGCGTGCAGTAGGCTCTGGCGCAGTCCAGGATGCGGGGGACCAGATTCTCGTGGCCCCGGGCCGCCGCCGTGAGCGCCGCCAGGGTGCGATGCACCTCGGCGTCGTCGCGGCGCGCGCGCAGGTCGGCCATGCGTTTGCGCTGCCTGGGTTCCACGGAGGCGTCGATGCGCAGCGTGTCGATCTCGATCTCCCCCGAGCCCTCGGTGAAGTCGTTGACGCCCACCACCGTGCGCTGACCCGTCTCCACCTCGCGCTGCTGGCGCATGGCCGACTCGGCGATGGCCTGCTGGAACCACCCCCGCTCGATCCCGGGGACCACGCCGCCCATGGCGTCGATCTCCGCGAAGATGTCCAGCGCCTCACGCTCCATCTGGTCGGTGAGCGCCTCGACGAAATACGAGCCCGCCAAGGGATCGATCGTGTTGGTGACCCCCGACTCGTGGGCGAGGATCTGCTGCGTCCGGAGCGCGATGCGCACCGCCTTTTCGGTAGGGAGCGCCAGCGTCTCGTCCATGGAGTTGGTGTGCAGCGACTGGGTCCCGCCCAGCGCCGCCGCCATGGCCTGGTAGGCCACGCGCACGATGTTGTTCTCAGGCTGCTGCGCGGTCAGGCTCACGCCCGCGGTCTGCGCGTGGGTACGCAGGCGCCACGACTCGGGATTCTTCGCCCCGTAGCGCTCCTTCATGCCCCGGGCCCAGATGCGGCGCGCGGCGCGGAGCTTGGCGATCTCCTCGAAGAAGTCGTTGTGCACGTCCCAGAAGAACGAGAGCCGGGGCGCGAACTCGTCCACGTCCAGCCCCGCGGCGATAGCCCGTTCCACATACTCCAAGCCGTTGCGCAAGGTGAACGCCAATTCCTGCGCCGCAGTGGCGCCCGCCTCGCGGATGTGGTAGCCCGAGATGGAGATCGGGTTGTATTTGGGCGCGTGCTCGCTGCACCAGGCGAACATGTCCACGATGCAGCGCAGCGCCGGCTCAGGCGGGAAGCACCAGGCGTGCTGGGCCTGGTACTCCTTGAGGATGTCGTTCTGCACCGTGCCGCGGAGCTGGTCGTGGGGCACGCCGTGCTTCTCCGCCGCCGCCACGTAGAAGCAGAACATGATGATGGCGGGACCGTTGATGGTCATGGAGACGGACACGTCCCCCAGCGGGATGCCGTCGAAGAGGGTCTCCATGTCGGCGAGGCTGGAGATGGCCACGCCGCACACTCCCACCTCCCCCAGCGACCGGGGGTGGTCCGAGTCGTACCCCATGAGCGTGGGGAAGTCGAAGGCCACGCTGAGCCCCGTCTGCCCGTGGGCCAGGAGGTACTTGTAGCGCTGGTTCGTCTCCTCGGCGGTGGCGAAGCCGGCGAACTGGCGCATGGTCCAGAGCCGGGTGCGGTACATGGTGGTGTACGGTCCCCGGGTGAAGGGGAAGGAGCCCGGGAACCCCACCGCGTCCTCGTAGGCGTCGCCATGCACGTCCAGAGGCGTGTAGAGGGGCTTCACCTCCGTGCCGGAGATCGTGGTGAAGAGTGCCTCCCGCTCCTGGATCCCGGTGTACTCGGCCTCCCACTCCGCCAGGCGCGCGCGCATCTCCGCCAGCTCGGCTTCGCGCTCCTGCAGGAGGGCCGGCAGGCTCTCGCGTGGGGTAGCGTCCTTCTCGACGGTGGACATGCGCTGCTCCGGGGATGCGTGGTTCAGGAGGCCGTCACGCCATGGGACCGGGCCCCAGCCGGAGTGGCGTACCCCTCAACCACGAAAGATGTCCCGGCGCCGGGAGGGGGGTCAACGCGCCGGCCGCGCCGGCGCCAGGAGCCCCGCCAGGATGCCCCGCGCCACCGAGTAGGGTGTGGCATCCCCACGCACGATGGCGTCCAGCCCCGCTTCCAGGGCGGCGCCGGAGGCGGAAGAGGCCCAGGCCACGCGCCGCAACTCCCGGTCCACCACGTCCCGCACCCGCACCCTGGCCCGCGCGCGCCGCCGGCGCTCCAGCTCTCCGCTCCGGGCCAGCCACGCGCCGTGCCGCTCCACCGCGTCCAGGAGGTCGGAGACCCCCTCGCCGCTCTGCGCCACCGTCTTCAGGACGGGGATGGCCCACGCGCCCTCGGGCGCCGGAATCTCATCTTCCCGCTCCTTCCGCATCACCCGGGCCAGGTCCACGCCGTGGTGGGCCGGCACGTCCCGGAGCGCGCTCCCGGTGCGCAGGTGGATGGCCTGCCGGATCTCCTTGAGGAGGCGCTCGGCGCCCGGACGGTCCGCCTTGTTCACGACGAACACGTCGGCGATCTCCATGAGCCCGGCCTTCATCGCCTGGACCGCGTCTCCCGACTCGGGGACGAGGACCACGACCACGGTGTCGGCGGCGCCGGTGATCTCCAGCTCGGTCTGCCCCACGCCCACCGTCTCCACCAGCACGCGGTCGAAGCCGAACGCATCCATGAGGTCGATGACCTCCTTGGTGGTGGCGGCCAGCCCCCCCAGGGAGCCGCGGGTGGCCATGGAGCGGATGAAGATGCCCGGATCCGTGGCCAGCTCGTTCATGCGGATCCGGTCCCCGAGGAGCGCTCCTCCCGAGTAGGGCGAGGTCGGGTCCACGGCCACCACGCCCAGGCGTTCCCCGGCCTGCCGGTGGGCGCCGGCCAGCGCCGCCACCAGGCTCGACTTCCCAGCGCCAGGAGGTCCCGTGAACCCGATGCGGCGCGTGCGCGGGCCGCCCTGGAGCACTTGATGCAGGAGATCCTGGTAGCCGTCGCGCTGGTTCTCCACCCAGGTGATGGCGCGGGCCAGTGCCGTGGGCCTCCCTTCGTGGAAACGGGCCAGGAGGTCCTGGAGGCCGGGGGTCTCGGGCGCGGGGCCCAAATCCGGGGAGGCTCCTAGCGCCATTCGTTGGGTCGGATCCCCCGAGCGTGGCGCAGGGGGTTCTCCAGGAGGTGGGTGGGGAGGAAGAGAACGACGACGAACATCACGAGGGGCACGATGAGGCCGATGCCCAGGAGCCACCAGTTCCTGAACGCCAGAAAGAGCACGGACGAGATGACGGCCGTGGCCGTGGCGAACACGCTCAGGAGGAGGCGGCGGGCCTGCAGGAAGACGAAGCGCTCCTGGGCCTGGGTGTCCCGGGGATGGAGGCGCACCCGCAGCTCCTCCCGCTCCGCGCGGGTCACCAGATCCCGCACCGAGCGGAGCGCGGTCTGAGCTTCATCGACGAACCCCTTGGCGAGCTGGACGGTCTCCTTCCCCGTGCTCTTGAGGAGCTCCGCCTGGTGCTGCCGGACCACACCCCGGACGAAGGTGAGGCCGTCGAAGTTCTCGTCGTAGACGAAGGCCACGCCTTCGATGAGCACGGCGGCTCGGAGGAAGTAGACCAGCTCTTGCGGGAGCACGAGAGGCCAGGTGTAGAACGTGTCCAGCACCTGGTGGAGGAGCTCCTCGACAATGCGCTTCCGGTTGGTGGTCTTCGCGCGGTCCACGATGGAGAGGATCTCGGTGGCGGCCTCGCGGATCTCGCCCCGCGACACCTCCGGGCTGATCATCCCCATCCGGTACATCTCGTTGATGACGCCGTCGATGTCCTCGCGGCCTACCGCCAGCGCCAGGCTGAGGATGGACTCGCGGGTCCACTTGGGCACCTCGAGCACGGCGCCCCAATCCAGGAGCACCAGGGTGCCGTCCTCCTGCACGAGGATGTTCCCCGGGTGGGGATCGGCGTGCATGAAGCCGTCCACCATCATCATGCGCAGGTAGACCCCGGTGAGGGTCTCCATGACCTGCTTGAAGGAGAGCCGCCCCGACCGGATCCGGTCGTGCAGCCGGTCGATCTTCGTGCCCTGGACATACTCCATGACCAGGACCCGGCGGCGGGTGAACTCGGGGAGCACCGCGGGGACGCGCACCTGCCGGTCGCCCCGGAAGAAGCGCTGGAAGCGCTCCATGCTCTCCGCCTCGGTGCGGAAATCCATCTCCGCCCGCACGCGCACGCTGAACTCCCGCACCACGTTGGTCACCGCCCGCACGTGGTGGTTGGGAAAGAGGATGTTCAGCCAGAAGAGGAAGCGGAACGAGATGTCCAGGTCGAGGGCCACCACCTGCTCCACCCCCGGGCGGAGCACCTTCACCACCACGTCGCGCTCCCCCACCCGGGCGCGGTGGACCTGGCCCAGGCTCGCCGCCGCCACCGGCTCGCGCTGGAAGTCCTGGAAGAGGTCGTCCACGCGCGCGCCCAGTTCCGCCTCCATCACCCGGATGATGTCCTCGGGACGGTCCGGAGGGACCTGGTCCTGGAGCTTCCCGATCTCGGAGAGGTAGGGCTCGGGGAGGATGTCGGCGCGGGAACTGAACAGCTGGGCCAGCTTGATGAACGTCGGGCCGAGCTTGGCGAGCCAGGCCGCGAGCCGCTCGGCCCGGCGCCGGTGGTGCTCGGCGGTGCGGCGCACCGGGCCTCCCAGGAGAATCCACGCCTTGCGGTCGCGCAGGAACGCCACCACGAAGGGGGTGAGGCGCACCACCACCGAGGCCGTGCGGGTCAGGCGCTTCATGTCACAGCAGGAGGGCGGTGCCGAGCCCGAGCAGGAGGAGAAAGCCGCACAGGTCGGTGAAGGGGGTGACGAACATGGACGAGGCGATGGCGGGATCGATCCCCAGGCGCGCCAGGATGGTGGGCACGAAGGACCCGAGGAACCCGGCCATGATGAGGTTCCCCCACATGGCCAGGAACACCACTACCCCCAGCGTGGGGTCGCTCCCCAGAAGCCAGGCCAGCACCGCCGCGAAGCCTCCCAGGACGGCCCCGTTCACTGCGCCCACCAGCAGCTCGCGCCCCACCACGAGCGCTCCCCGCCGTGTGGCGCTTCCCTCCAGCGCGATGCTGCGCACCGTCACGGCCAACGCCTGGGTTCCTGCGTTCCCGCCCATCCCGGCGACGATGGGCATGATGGCCGCCAGGATGACCACGTCCTCGATGGTCCGGGAGAAGTAGAGGACCACCGAGGCCGCCAGCGAGGCGGTGCCCAGGTTGACGAAGAGCCAGGGGAGTCGAGCACGCACCGACTCGGCCCACGTGAAGCGGAGGGCGTCCCCCCCGGCGCCTGCGCCTGCCAGGCGCAGGATGTCCTCGGTCTGCTCGGCTTCCATGACGTCCAGGACGTCGTCGAAGGTGATGCGCCCCAGGAGGACACCGAACTCGCTCACCACCGCCATGGCTACGAGGTTGTAACGGGCCATGAGGCGGCCCACCTCTTCCTGGTCGGTACCGGGGAGCACCGAGGCGAGCGTGGGTTCAAAGAGGGCTTCGACCAGCTCCTCCGGATCGGCCATCACGAGGGCGTCCAGCCCTACCGTGCCCAGGAGACGACTGCGGTCGTCCACGACGAACACCGTGTAGAAGTGATCCACCTCCCTGCCCTGGCGGCGCACCGCTTCCAGCGCCTGAGCCGCGGTCAGGCTCGCCTCCACCGAGACCAGCTCGGTGGTCATCAGCCCGCCGGCGGTCTCCTCGTCGTAGAGCAGGAGGCTGCGGATGTCGCCGGCGTCCTCCTTGGGAAGCTCTTCGAAGATGCGGTGCTGCTCGTGGGGCTCCAGCTCGGCCAGCAGGTCCGCGGCGTCGTCGTCGGCCAGCTCCTGCAGGAGCTCGGCGCCCTTGGACGGGTGCAGGGCGGCGAGGAGATCGCCCCGCTCCTCGCCCTCCTCCATCTCGGCCAGCGTCTCCGACGCGACCTCGGGGGGGAGCACGGAGAGCACGTGGACCTGATGGTCGTCCTCCAGCTTCTCCACCAGATCGGCGATGTCCGAGGGGTGGAGCTCCTCCAGGGCTTCCAGGAGGGCCGCGGGGTCGCCGGAGGCCACGAGCGCCGCCAGCCACTCCTGGGCCTTCTCGATGTCGTCGGCGGGCGTGGTCACGGAGGCTTCCTCGGGATCGGGAGCGGAGCGGGCGCTCCCCCCACGCGCACACGGCGCGGGCAAGGTCCGGGCATGGCGCGCAGGGGCACCGGAAGATCCTCCCGGGGCACGGGCCAGGCAAGGTGGCGTGGGACTTCAGCGCCCCCCGGTCTTTCCCCGGATCGCCCGCACCAGGGCCTCCTGGAGAACGAACATGGGGCTCTCCTCCCGCCCCGGGCCCTCCGGGTGGTCGTGGCCAAGCACGTGGAGCGTCCCGTGCACCGCCAGGCGGACCAGCTCCTCGTCCAGCGGGATGCCCAGCTCGGCGGCCTGGCGGCGGGCCTGGTCCACGCCCACGTATACGTCCCCCAGGAGCGCCGCCCCGCCTCCGAGGGTGAAGGCGAGAACGTCGGTGGCCTGGTCTCGGGCCAGGTACTGCCGGTTCAACGCCCGGATCCCGTCGTCGTCGAGGAGCGTGAGGGAGATCTCGCATTCCTCCACCCCGGCGGAAGCCAGCGTGTGTCGCACGGCGCGCTCGAGCTGCTCGCAGTCGGCCCACTCGAATGGGTCGGCGTTCACCGTGACGTCGGGCGTGGGTCCCGCGCTCACGAGGTCTCCGGCTCCTCGTCCTCGTGGTCGTCCGGGGCGTCGGTGAGGTGCTTCGTGGCCGGGTACTCGATGCGGCGGTGGATGACGCCGCTCAGGATCTTGGCGAACTGCTCCTCGATGAGCGCCATCTCGCGCAGCGTGAGGGGAGCCTCGTCGAGTTGACCCGACTCCAGCTTGGCCTGGACGATGGAGTGGATCAGGTCGCGGATCCGCTCCGGCGTGGGGTCGCGCATGGCGCGGGCGGCCGACTCGCACGAGTCGGCGAGCATGACGATGGCGGTCTCCCTGGTCTGGGGCTTCGGCCCGGGATAGGCGAAGCGCTCCTCGTTCACGCTGCTCTCGTCCTCCTCCAGCGCCTTCTCGTAGAAGAAGCCGATGCGCTGGGTGCCGTGGTGCTGGAGGATGAAGTCCAGAATCACGGAGGGGACCTTGGCCTCGCGGGCCAGCCGCTCCCCCTCGGTGACGTGCTCCCGCACGATCGCTGCCGATGTTCCGGGCTTCAGCTTGTCGTGGGGATTACGTCCGTCCGGCTGGTTCTCCACGAAGTAATGGGGCTTGAGCATCTTTCCCACGTCGTGGTAGTAGACTCCCACCCGGCACAGGAGCCCGTTGGCACCGACCACGTTGGCCGCCGACTCGGCCAGGTTCGCCACGTTGATGGTGTGCGCGTAGGTCCCGGGCGCCTCCAGGGAGAGGCGCTTCAGGAGGGGACGGGTGGGGTCGGCCCACTCCAGCAGCGTCTGGTCGGTGGTGATCCCGGTGAAGAGCTCGAAGAGCCAGAGGAAGCCTATGGCCAGGAGCGCCGAGACCGTGGCGTTCCCCGCGGCCACCAGGCTGGACTGGGCGGTGGCGGCCAGATCCCGATCCACGGTGAGGGCGTACCCCAGCAGCATGAGGCCCGTGGCGCCGGCAATGATGAAGATGGAGCGCCAGGTCTCGGAGCGCCGCCGCACGGCCCGCACGCTCATGGCCGCCGCTCCGCCCCCCGTGGCGACGGCCAGGACCGTCCCGTGCTCGGCGAAGGCAGGGATCGTACCCGTGATCAGCGCCATGATGAGCACCAGCACGATGGAGATGCGGGTGTCCCAGAGAACGGCGGCGGGAAGGGCCACGAACGCGATGGGGAGCCACTCGGGCGCCAGGTCGTGGCGGGAGATGGCCGCAGCCACTCCGAAGTAGACCGCGACGAGGAGCACCATGAGCAGGAGCCAGCGGAACTGGGCGTAGATCTCCACGCGAAAGAAGAACAGCACCAGTCCGAACAGGCTGAGCAGGACCAGCGTGACCACCCAGGCGCCCACCAGCGGGAGGACGCGGAAGCCGCTGGCCTCCAGGAGTCCCTGGGCGCGAAGCTGGTCTTCGTACGCATCGAGGGTCTCCACCTCCGTGGCCGTGATGGGATCGGCGGCCCGGATGATGGCCTGGCCCTGGAGCACGATTCCCTTGTCGGTGGGCACGGAGCGGGCGGCGGCGTCCCGGTCGAGCTCGGTGGCCACCACATCCAGGACGTAGCTGAACTCAATGTGCCGGATGAGGATCAGGCGCAGGAGGTTGGACAGGTCCGGGACGGTGGAAGATGGGAGGAGCGCCAGCGCCCTCTCGAAGAACTCGCGCTGGGTCACCACGTCGTCGGTGGGCACGGAGCGCTCCGCGTCCCCGTGCCGCACGGTGATCGTCGGGGTGATGACGTTGAGCGCCTGCCCCGCATCCAGCACGCCCAGGGGGATGATGTCCCTGGCGCTCGCGAGAGCGGCCCGCCGGAGAAGGCGCCGCGTCGGGGCGTCGAGGAGGGCGTCCACCTGGGCAGGCGTAGCCACCACCGAAGTGCTGCGCAGGACCGCCTCCACCCCCGGGCGATCCCCCGCCGTGGCGGCGGCATCCACGCTATCGAAGAACCCGGCGAGGCGGGCCTCCATGGTGTCGGCGGCTTCGGCGACGAAGTCGAAGGTGGGAGGCACCGACTCCATAGCCAGCCCCCGGTCCCGGCTCAGCTCCTCCGGCGTCTTGGGAACGCTGAAGGGGATGCGGGCGATGACGTCCTCCCCCGCCACCATCCCCTCCTGGAAGCGGCCCACGCTCATGGTGCCGGAGGGCGGGAACAGCATCGTGATGAGCGTTGCGAGGAGCACCAGGAGCAGAATGCGGGAACCGTGGTGCAGCACACGCTCCCCCAGGGAGCGCCCTGGGGCGCCGGACAGGCGCTGGAGCATGGCGCCGGTGCTCCGGCGCTCGGTGGCGCGGCTCACGGTGTGCCGGCCTCCGGGTCCGCGTCGCCGGCCCGCTCGTAGGCCTTGATGATGTCCTTCACCAGGCGGTGGCGGATGACGTCTTTCGCGTCCAGGTAGACCAATGCAATCCCCTCGATCCCCGCCAGGATGCGCTCCACCTCCAGGAGCCCCGAGTCGGCGCGGCGCGGGAGGTCGATCTGGGTCTTGTCGCCGGTGATGACCACCCGCGAGTTCAGCCCCAGGCGCGTGAGGAACATCTTCATCTGCGCCGTGGTGGCGTTCTGCGCCTCGTCGAGGATCACGAAGGCATCCGACAGGGTGCGCCCGCGCATGTACGCCAGCGGTGCGATCTCGATGGTGGAGTCCTCGATGGCCCGCTTCACCCGCTCGTGGGGCATCATGTCCTCCAGGGCGTCGTAGAGAGGCCGGAGGTACGGGTCCACCTTCTCCTGAAGGTCCCCGGGGAGGAAGCCCAGGTTCTCACCCGCCTCCACCGCCGGACGAGCCAGCACGATGCGGCGCACCCGCTTCTTGTAGAGCGTGTCCACGGCACAGGCTACGGCCAGGTAAGTCTTCCCGGTTCCCGCGGGGCCGATCCCGATGACCACGTCGCTCCCCAGGACGGCCTGCACGTACTTCCGCTGGCCGTCGGTCTTCGGCACGATGACCTTCCGCGAGCCCGGGATGGCGATGCGGATCTCGTCGTCGGGGTGGACGATCCCCGCCGGGCCCAGAGCCTCCACCCCGTCGGCGAAGCGGCCGATGTCCGGCGTGTCGAAGGGAACGCGCAGCCGGGCCAGCTCGATGAGATGCTGGGCCACCGGGACAGCGTGCTCCACCCCGTCCAGTCCTCCCGAGAGGATCAACTGGTCCCCCCTGAGGACCGCACGCACCCCGAAAAGCCGGTTCAGCTCCAGGATGTTGCGGTCGTTCACCCCGGCCAGCATGAGCTGGTCGGCGCCCTCCGCGTCCAGGCGGTGCTCGACGATGGTCTCTCCGTTGGCCACGAGCTTATCCTACCGGCCCGGGCCGCTGTCCACCAGCCGGATCCCCAGCTCGGCGAGCTCGGCATCGCTCAAGGGGCTCGGCGAGCCCTCGAAGAGCGCCCTGGCGGCGGTGGTCTTGGGGAACGCGATAACATCGCGGATGCTCCCCGCCCCCACGAAGCGCTGCACGATGCGGTCCACCCCCAGGGCGATCCCGCCGTGGGGAGGTGCTCCCGCCCCCAGGGCCTCGAGGAGAAACCCGAACTTGCGTTCGATGTCCGGTTCGGAGATCCCCAGCAGGCCCAGGACCTTCCGCTGCAGGGCGGGCTCGTGGATGCGGATGGAGCCGGAGCCGAACTCGGTCCCGTTGTAGACAAGGTCATAGCAGTGACCCCGGGTCCTGGCGGGATCCGTGTCTAGGAGATGCAGGTCCTCGGCCAGGGGCATGACGAAGGGGTGGTGCCCCGCGCCCAGACGCCCTTCGTCCTCCTCGAAGAGGGGGAACTCGGTGATCCAGGTCCAAGCGTGCTCCGTGGTGCGGGGCACCCTCAGGATCCTGGCCACCGCGGCCCAGGTGGCGGCCAGCGCCGGCGAGGTGACCTTGTCGGGCCCCGCGGCCAGCAGGACCAAGTCTCCCACCCCCAGCTCCAGGGCGGCCAGGTGCGCCTCGCCGAGGAACTTGCCCAGAGAGCCGGAAACCCCGTCCTCGCCCCGCTTCGCCCAGATCAGCCCCGGAGCCCCTGCGGCCTTCGCCTCGGCCTCCACAGCCTCGATCTCCTTTCGGGAGAGGCGCGCCCCGCCGGGCACGGCGATCCCCCGGACCCGGCCTCCCGCCTCCACGGCACCCCGGAGGATGCGGAACTCCACGTCGGAGGTGGCCGCCGTCCAGTCCCGGATGCGCAGGTCATAGCGCAGGTCCGGGCGATCCGAGCCATAGCGCTCCATGGCATCGGCCCACGTCATGCGCGTGAACGAAAGCGGGGCGTCGACGCCCGCCACCTGCGCCATGGCATTCACGAGCCCCTCCATCCAGCGCAGGATGTCGTCTGCGACGACAAAGGACGCCTCCACGTCGATCTGGGTGAACTCGGGCTGGCGGTCGGCGCGCAGATCCTCGTCGCGGAAGCAGCGGGCGATCTGGAAGTACCGGTCGAAGCCCGCCACCATGAGGATTTGCTTATAGATCTGGGGGCTCTGGGGAAGAGCGTAGAACTCGCCGTTGTGGACCCGGCTGGGGACCAGGTAGTCCCGTGCCCCCTCGGGGGTGGGCTTGGTGAGGATGGGCGTCTCGACCTCCACGAAGCCCAGGCCATCCATGTAGTTCCGCACCGCCAAGATGATCTTGTGGCGCAGGACGAGGGCACGCTGCAACTCGGGCCGGCGCAGGTCCAGCACCCGGTGGCGGAGGCGGAGCTCTTCGGAGGGGAGTTCCTCCTCGGGCGCCCGGAAGACCGGGATGGCCGGGGTCCTGGCGACGGACAGACGCTCCAGACGCGCGGCACGGAGCTCCACCTGGCCGGTGGGCATGTTGGGGTTGGGATCGGGCCGGAGCTCCACCCGCCCCTCCACCCGGACCACGTCCTCGGCGCCGAGTGTCCGGGTAAGCTCCAGGCTGGCGGCATCGGTCCAGTCGGGACCCACGGACACCTGGAGGAGCCCGCTCCGGTCCCTGAGGTCGACGAAGTAGAGCCCTCCCAGGTCGCGGCGTCGATGCACCCAGCCGGTGAGGGTGAGGGCGGCACCGGTGTCGGCCGCGGTGAGCCCTCCCACCATGCGGTGGCGGAGGGCGGTGCGCTCGATCTCGTGCTGGCTCATTCGGGTCGTGGCCCCGGCGGTCTCGGAGGTCAGGTGGAGGAGGGAGCGGGAACCCGTGTGGCCCGGCGCCCCAGGAAGCGTGTGAACAGCCAATACCCCAGAGCAACGCCGACGGCGTCCGCCGCCAGGTCGCCCAGGGAGACGTCTCGGCCTGGAACGAAGGCCTGGTGCCACTCGTCGGAGGCCCCGAAGAGGAACCCGACGGCCCAGAGGACGAAGGGCCGGGGCTGGTCCGCCGCGCGGCGGCCCGCACCCCGTGCCAGGAGCGCCCCGAGCACCGCGTAGAGCCCCACGTGGGCGACCGTGTCCTCACCATCGAAGAGAAACGGAGGCCTTGGCTGCCCTGGGATGGCGCTCAAGAAAAAGAGGACCCCCGCCCATGCAGCGGCGGGTCCCCAGGCGATCAGTCGGTCCTTCACCGGCTCCTCGGGTGCGGGGTCGCTTTCAGCGGCCTCCGGATCGCGGCTAAGTTAAGCCGCATCGAGGACCCGTTCAAGAAAACCCTCCCCCGTGCGCCCTCCATGGCCGACGACCCCCGCCCCGACCTCCTCTCCCTGGAGCCCGACGAGCTCGACCAGGTCCTGGTGGGGCACTTCGCCTCCCGGGGCCAGCCGGGGTACCGGGCGGCCCAGGTACGGCGCTGGATCTTCGAGCGCCTGGCCCGGAGCCCGGAGGACATGACCGACCTCCCGGCGCCGGAGCGGGCGGCGCTGGCCGGGGTGTTCCGCATCGACGAGCCGGTGGAGGACCGGGTCCAGGTGAGCCGGGACGGGACGGTGAAGCACCTATGGCGCCTCTCCGACGGCCAGCTGGTGGAGTCGGTGCTCATCCCCACCGAGCGGCGCCTCACCCTGTGCATCTCCTCCCAGGCGGGGTGCGCCATGGGGTGCACCTTCTGCGCCACGGGCTGGGGCGGCTTCGACCGCCAACTCACCCCCGGAGAGATCGTGGGCCAGTACCGGGCCTCCCGCCGCTGGGCGGAGGCACAGGACTACGGCTCGCTCACCAACATCGTGTTCATGGGGATGGGCGAGCCCCTGGCGAACCGCAAGGCGGTCCATCCGGCCCTCACCATCCTGAACCACGGATACCGGGTGGGCGCGCGCCGCATCACGGTCTCCACCGTGGGAGTCGTTCCGGGGATCCTGGAGCTGGCCCAGCGGGAGGAGCAGTTCCGCCTGGCTCTCTCCCTCCACGCCCCGGAGTCCGAGCTGCGCCGTCAGATCATCCCCCTGGAAAAGCGCTACCCCCTCCCCGACGTCATGGACGCGCTCCGGCGCTTCGACGCCGCCGGCGGGAAGCGGATCACGTTCGAGTACACCATGATCCGGGGCGTGAACGACGAGCTCAGGCTGGCGCCGAGCCTGGCCGAGCTGGCCCGCCGGGTGGGGGCGTTCGTGAACCTCATCCCCTTCAACCCCATCCCCTTCATGGACTGGAAGCCCTCCAGCCCGGACCGGGTCGAGGCGTTCGCCGCGGCGCTGGAAGAGCGGGGCGTGGCGGTGGCGGTGCGGGAGACGCGGGGGCGGGACATCGAGGCCGCGTGCGGCCAGCTCCGGGCCCACGCGCTGGTGAAGCTGGAGGGGCGGCGCGAGGTCGAGGCGGGCCCCACCGAGACGTAGCCTCAGACGCGCCGCCGGTCGCCCCGGGGGACTTCGCTCTCAGTGGATCCCGTTCCCGATGCGCCCCCAGCGCACCTCGCGGAGCCACGGGAAGGGGCGGTACGAGTCCTTGTCGTACGAGTAGTAGATGAAGACGGCGCGCCCCTCGAGCCGCCACCCCTCCAGGAGCCCCCAGTAGCGGGAATCCAGGCTCGTCTCCCGGTTGTCGCCGAGCATTAAGAACCGGTCCTCGGGGATGACCAGGGGGCCCCAGTTGTCCCGGCTGGGCACATAGGATGCCCGGTCCACCCCAGGCGCGAGATGGTCCTTCTGCCACGCCATCCAGGGGTGCGTCTCGTCGCTGACGTCGGCGTGCTTCAGGTACGGCTCGTCCTGGGCGACTCCGTTGATGTACAGGGTGCGGTTCCTCATCTGGAGCGTGTCCCCGGGGAGGCCGATGAGGCGCTTCACCAGCTTCAGCGTCTCCTCGTGGGGCGGATCGAAGACCAGCACGTCGAGGCGGCGCGGCTCCGAGTACCCCGGGATGCGCAGCGACGTGAACGGGACGGGGGACCCGATGGCCGCCCGGTTCACCATGAGCATGTCGCCGACGAGGAGCGTGTCCTCCATGGACCCGGAGGTGATGACGAAGGTCTGCACCAGGAAGCTGCGGAGCACCACGAAGAGGAGCGCGGCCATGAGCAGCGACTTGACCCATTCCACCGCGGCGTGGGCGTGTGGCTGCGGCCCTCCGGCGGCCTCGGCAGCCGTGGTCTGGTCCTTGCCATCGAGACCCGCCTCTGACTTCTCTCGCTTGCTCATCCGTCCTCGGTGTCGAGTTCGTGCCGCCCTGCGGTCAACGCCCCACCCAACCCCTCGGGTCCCACCACGGCCGTCGCCGGGCAGGCTCCGGCTCCGGCTCCGCGGGGGGAGCCGGCTGCCAGTCCCTGCCCAGCACTACGGTGACGTCGAGATAGAGGTTCGAATCCGGCTCGGACAGGAGGCTACGGATTCCCAGCGCGTCCGCAACCTCCCGGGCCCGGTCCAGGGCACCCATCCGGTCCAGCACGACCGACGAATCCCGGTCGAAGGTCCCGGCGTTGCCGAAGAACACCACGTCGAACCCCAGGTCCCGCAGCGTCTCGGTGGCCTCCCTAGCGGCGCCGGCGTACCCTCCGCCGTTGAGCACCTCCACTCGGATCCGGCCGGAGGCGCCCCGGGCGTGCACGCCCTCGGGGAGGGGGACGACGGGAGCGCCGCGCCACTGGGACACGGCGGAGCCCACCAGGGCGCCCACGACGAGCACGACGCCGAAGACGAAAGCGACGCGCACCGTGCCTCCCTTCCCACCTCGCTTCGCCGCCGCCATCACTCCTCCCCGGCCAGGCTGTTCCAGAACGCCACGGTCTCGGGGCGCATGGGGCTCCCCCGCTCCACCAGGTGCACGATGCGCGCCGCGAGGAGCTCGCGGACGACGTCGCCGAGCTCCTCCGGCATCCTGACGCGCAGCGTTTCCCGCCAGTCGTTGAGGAGGTCTCGCCCCGGCTCCAGGAAGTCGGCGGCGTAGAGGGCTTGCCCCAGCGTGCCGAGCCCGGGGTGCCCGAGCGTGTGGTACGTGAGGGCGGCAAGGATCTCCTCGTCGGCGACCCCTTCCGACCGCAGGCGCTCCGCCACCGCGGGTCCGTGGAGGAGGGGTCCGGGAAGGCCCGACATGGCGGCTGGAACCTGGCCGCGCAGGGTTTCCGGGTCGGCGTCGCGCAACGCGTCGTGGAGCCAAGCCACCGCCACCCAGCGGACCTGCTCCGCCTCGGGGAGCCCCAGCTCCTCGCTCCACGCTCCCAGGAGCGCCGCCACGCGGGCCATGTGCGCACGCCGGCTCTCGCTGGCCTCGGCCCAGGCCGGGAGCTCGCCCCGCGCCGCCCGCTCCACGATGGGATGGGCGTTCACGGGCGTCCCAGCTCCGCGTTGTCGATGAGGCGCGTGGTCCCGCAGAAGGCGGCCACGGCCAGCACGGTCCTGGGGAGCGCCTCGTCCCGGCTCTCGAGGGTGAGGGGATCCACCGCCTCCGCGTACTGGAGAGCCAGGAGGGGCCTCTCCGCCACGGCGCGCCGGACCTCGTCCACGAGGCGGTGGCACCGGGTCTCCCCCGCCGCCCACAGCCGCTCCGCCGCCCGGAGGCCGGCGTGGAGACCCAGGGCCTGGCTACGTTCTTCGGGCTCGAGGAAGACGTTCCGCGAACTCATGGCAAGGCCGTCGGGTTCGCGCACGATGGGACCCGTCTCCACCCGCACCCCCAGCTCCAGATCCTCAACCATGCGGCGGATCAGCACCGCCTGCTGGAAGTCCTTCCGGCCGAACACGGACACGTCGGGGCGGACGAGCCCGAAGAGCTTGGCCACCACGGTGAGGACCCCGCGGAAGTGCCCGGGCCGGAAGGCACCGCACAGCCGCCGCTCCAACGCCCCCGGAGACACGGTGGCGACGGGGTCGCCCCCCGGGTACATCTCGTCCGAGGAGGGCGCGAAGACCAGGGATACCCCCCGCTCCTCGAGGAGGGAAAAGTCCCTGGCCTCGTCCCTCGGGTACGCGGCCAGGTCCTCGGACGGTCCGAACTGGAGAGGGTTCACGAACACGGACACCACCACCTGGTCCGCCAGGGCGGCAGCCCGGTCCACCAGGGAGAGGTGCCCTTCGTGGAGGAAGCCCATGGTCGGAACCAACCCCAGGGTTCGGCCCCCCGCCCGGAGACGGGCGAGGGCTGCAGCCAGCTCGACGCGGGTGCGGGCGACTTCCACCGGATCAGTCCCCCTGGATGGAGTGCTCAGGCCCGGGATACGTCCCCTCCCTCACCTCCCGGGCGAAGTCCCTCACGCCCTGGAGCGCCAGCTCGTGGAGCCGGGCGAATTGTTTGAGGAACTTGGGGGTGAAGCCTGGATTGAGCCCCAACGCGTCGTAGGCCACCAGGACCTGCCCGTCGCACCACGGGCCGGCCCCGATTCCGATGGTGGGGATGGTGAGCGACGCCGAGATGTCCCGGGCCAGGGGCGCCGGGACCAGCTCGAGCACCGTGGAGAAGACGCCAGCGTCCTGGAGAGCGAGAGCCTCGGCGCGGAGCCGGTCGGCATCCTCCGCCTCGCGCCCCTGGACCCGGTACCCCCCGAGGGCGTGCACCGACTGGGGCGTGAGGCCGATGTGCCCCATGACCGGGATCCCCGAGACGACCATGGCGCGGATGGCCTCGCAGGTGCGCTCGTGTCCGCCCTCCACCTTCACCGCCTCCACCCCCGCCTCCTGCAGCGCCCGGCCGGCGTTGCGGAGCGCCTCCTCCACGGAGATCTGATAGGTCATGAACGGCATGTCGAGGACCACGAGGGTCCCCGGGGCTCCCCGCTTCACGGCCCGGGCGTGGTGGATCATGTCGTCCATGGTGACCGGAAGAGTGGAATCGTACCCGAGGCAGGCCGTCCCCACCGAGTCCCCGACCAGGATCAGGTCGATCTCCGCTTCCTCCATGAGCGCCCCGAACACCACGTCGTAGGCGCTCATCGCCACGATCTTCTTCCCCTCACGTTTCAGTTCGAGGATGCGGCGGACGGAGGCCCGGGGAGTGCGGCGGCGCGCTTGAGTAGACATAGAAATTGTCTCAGATCATCGATTGTAAGCAAAACCACGACAGCATGTTACGTGAATGTAACGAAACCGGGTGCCGAGCGCTGTCACAGCGGCCGTGCAGCAATGGACAACCACGCTAGACAGGTGCGTCGGCGCTGTCAAACTTCGCCTGCGGCGTCCCGCGGCGGAATGGGGCACCGAGGGTTCTCCCCCCCACCTGCGACGACTACCTTCGATCCATGCCCCTCCGCTGGGATCCTCTCCTCGTCCGGCACCTGGCCATGGAGCTGGACCGCGCCCTGGCCGGGGCGCACGTGCGGGCGCTGCACCTGGACGGGCCCTCGCGGCGCCTGATCCTCCTCCTGCGTGAAGTCACGCTGGACTGGGACCTGCACCCGTCCAGGGGAGTGCCGCTCCTTCTCCCTCCCCTGGAGCCGGGGACGGGGGACCTCCCCCTCCGGGGGCGGATCCTCCGGGTGAGCAGCGAAGCGGATGAGCGCCTCGTGCGCTTCGAGCTCAGCGCCACCCGGGCTCACCCGCCCCGGGACCTGGTGGTGGAGCTCCTGGGAAACCAGTGGAACGCGCTGGTGGTGGAGCGCCCCTCGGGGACCGTGCGGCATGTCCTGGTCCGCCGGGACGCCCCTCGGCCCGCCCGGGTCGGGAGGATCTACACCCCACCGCCCCCGTCCGTCCGGGAGGGCACCTATGCGCCCATCTCCCTGACCCGTTGGCTCGAGTTCCTGGACCCTGTTCCACCGCCGGAACGGGCGCGCACTCTCGTGTCTTCGGTGGCGTGGACTTCGCCTCTGAACGCGGGAGCGCTCGTGGACGCCGACCCCGAGCCGGCCCTGGCCCTGGAGAGAGGGCACGCCCTGTGGGTGTCCCTCGCCTTCGGGGAAGCACCGGCGCGGCCCGTCCTGCGGGAGGGTCCCGGAGGGGCACAGCCTTACCCCTGGCCCCTCCCGGGCGCCGGAGGCGAGCCCGTCCCCTCGCTCCTGGAGGCATTCCGGGCGATGGCCGGGCCCGGCCCCGCTGCCGGTGCAGGACACGCCGCCCCCACGGTCACGACAGGGCCGATCCCGCCTTCCCCGGAGCTTCTCGAAAAGCTGGAATCGGCCGCGGACGCCGCCCTCCGCCGGGCCACGCGCCTCCACGCGGAGCTGGACGACCTGGGAGACGAGGCAGCGCTCCGGGGCGCCGCCGACCTCCTGCTGGCCCGCTTGCGCCAGGTGCCGGCGGGAGCGGCGCGGGCCGTCGTGGAGGGCTTCGACGGCGCCGAGGTGACGCTGGAGCTGGACCCCACGCTCTCGGCCCAGGGGAACGCGGAGGCGCTCTACGGGAGGGCGGCTCGGGTGGCGCGGGCGCGGGAGCGGCTTCCCGGGCTGGCGCGGGAAGCGGAGCGTCGAGCCGCATCCCTGGGAGAGCTCCTGCGCCGTGCGCGCTCGGGAGAGGTCACCGCCGAGGAGCTCCGCGCCGCCCTTCCGCGGCGGGAGGAGAGGGGTCCCGGCACAGAGATCAAGCCACTCCCCTACCGGGTCTTCCGGAGCTCCGGCGGCCTGGAGATCCGGGTGGGCCGGGGAGCCCGGTTCAACGACGAACTCACCTTCCACCACGCCGCCCCGGGAGACGTGTGGCTCCACGCCCGGCACACCGCCGGGGCCCACGTGGTGCTGCGCTGGGGGAAGCCGGGGAATCCTCCCCACCGGGACCTGGAAGAGGCAGCCGTCCTGGCCGCGCTCCATTCCAGGGCCCGCACGTCGGGCGTGGTGCCGGTGGACTGGACGCTCCGCAAGCACGTGCGCAAGCCGCGGGGCTCGCCCCCGGGGACCGTGACCCCCGACCGGGTGAAGACCGTCATGGCCCGACCCGACGCGGCGCTCCTGGAGAAGTTGGCCGTCGAGCCCTGAGCCGGCTCACCGCCCTCCCCCCGGCCTACCGCGCGTCCATCTCCCGGCGCAGCGACGCCACGAACGCCGCACCGGCGTCCACGCCACCGGCGTCCAGCGCCTGGATGAGGGCGCTCCCCACCACCACACCGTCCGCCACCGCCGCCACCGCCGCCGCATGAGCGGGCGTGGAGATGCCGAAGCCCACGGCTACGGGGAGGGAGACCAGGCGCCGAACCCCTGCCACCTCGTCTGCAAGGGTGGCGCGGAGCTCCGAGCGGGCCCCGGTGACGCCGGTACGGGAGATGTAGTAGAGGAACCCGGCCCCGCCCCGCGCCACCTCGGGGATGCGCGCGGCCGTTGTGGTGGGGGCCACCAAGCGGATCAGGTCGAGGCCGGAACCCTGGATGGTCCCTTCCAGCACCGGGTCGGAGCCCGCCGGGAGGTCGGTCACCAGAAGCCCCTGGGCACCCGCGCGCACGGCATCGCGCAGAAAGGCCTCGGGGCCGTACCGGAGCACTGGGTTCAGGTAGGTGAAGAGCACCACAGGCGTCCCGTGGGTGTGGCGGAAGTCGTCGAGCCACTCCAGGGCGCGGGCCATCGTGGCGCCGTGCGTCAGCGCCTGGTACGAGGAGCGCTGGATCGTGGGACCGTCCGCAAGGGGGTCGGAGAACGGGATCCCCAGCTCGATGACGTCGGCGCCTGCGTCCGCCACCGCGCGGAGCAACTCGGGGGTGGCACCCCCGTGAGGGTGGCCTGCCGTGACGTAGGGGATGAGCGCAGCCTGACCCCGCGCCCGGCGAAGGGCGAAGGCCTCCCCAATGCCCGTGGGGGTCACGTCAGGTAGTCGCTGACACGGATCCCGTATTTCTGCGGGTCCGTCGTCTTGATGATGGTGTGCGCGGGTCCACCGATCGCGGCGTCATCGAGGCCCAGGTCCAGGATGCGCGGTTCCGCCAAAGGCACGCCCATGGAGTCGGAGATGATCTTCACCTTGGGGCGATGGAGGAGGTCCGGGTTCTTGTTCACCTCGGCCACCACCGCCAACTCGTAGGTGTCGAGGATGACCAGCGTGCCCACGGGGTACACCCCGGTGGCCGTGATGAGCACCTTCACCAGGAGCGGATCGAACCCGCGCCGCGGGTTGTCCCGCATCTCCTTGAGCACGGCGTCGGGGGGCCAGGGCTGGTATTGGTAGCTCCGCACGGAGGTCCCGGCGTCGAAGGCGTCGGCCACCGAGACGATGCGGGAGAAGAGCGTGGGCTCGCGGGGCCGCTTGTTCGTGGGATACCCGGTGAGGTCGGTCTTCATGTGGTGCTCGTACGCCATGAGCATCTGGCGGTACGGCACGTCGGCGAAGCCGTGCATGGTGAAGAGGCAGAGCAGCCCCTCGGTGGTGTGCTCCTTGAGGTAGACCCACTCCTCGTCGGTGAGGCCGCCGGGCTTGTTGATGATGTCGTAGGAGACACGCTGCTTCCCGATGTCGTGGAAGAGCGCCCCCAGCCCCAACTCATAGAGGTGGATCTTCTCGAGGCCCAGCCTCTGCCCGATGATGACGCTGAAGATGCACACGTTCACGCAGTGGGTGAACGTGTACTCGTCGAAGTCCCGGAGGGTGGTCATGGTCACCATGGAGTTCTCGTTGGAGAGAACCTGGTCCACGATCCCCTGCACCGCCCGCTTCACTTTGCGGACGTTCACCGCCTTGCCCAGGCGCATGTCACCCATGACGTCCTTGGCCACCTGCACCGACTGGGCGTAGGTGCGCTTCGCGGCGGTGAGGGCCTCCTCGTCCTTCTCCGGCTCCTGGACCTCCCGCTCCGGGCGGAACTCGATGTTCTCCACGGGCGATCCCTGCAGCCGGGCCAGGAACCCCGCGAAGGGATCGTCGCCGCTGGGCTTACGCAGGAGCACGGACAGGAACGGAGCCCATTCCGTGCGCTGGATCTGCGGGAGGATCTCCACCGCACCGATGCCGTGGTCCTGGAGCGCCCGGGCGAACGAGCCGAAGGTGGAGAAGTTGGAGAGGTCCAGCCTCAGGCGGGTCTCGTTCAGGAAGAAGAAGTCGCCCACCACACGGAGCTCGGCTCCCCCGTCCACCTCCACGATGCGGGTCACGAGAGCGTGCAGCTCGTCCAGGGCCTGCTGCACCGCCGAGTTCTCCAGGGGGTAGAGCCGCAGCGCGCTCAGGGCACCGTACACGGCGGTGAGGAGCCTGCGTCCCTCTTCCTGGTAGTTGAGCACCGGTCCGCTCATGTCAGCCCTCGGTCCGCATGGCCCGGTTCACCGCGCTTCGCACCACCGCATCCTCCTCCTGCCCGGCCCGCTTGAGCGAGGCCGCGGCGGCAGGCGATCCCACCTTGCCCAGCCCGAGGGCGGCTGCGGCCCGGATCTCCGAAGGCTCCCGCTTTCCCAGGAATCCCTTGGAGTTGAGAAGCTTGTCCAGCATCCCTACGGCCCGGTCCCCCGCCACCGTCCCATACGCCTCGAAGAAGGCGACCTTCTCCGTGATGTCGGCGTTGCGGAGGTCCTTGCTGTTGAGGATGCCCTCCAGGCGTCCGGCGGCGGGTGTGTAGCGCAGCGCGGCCAGCGCCCGGGCCGCCGCGATGCGGATCTCCCTCTCGGGGTCGTCCAGGGTGTCCTGCAGCGCCCCAGCGACCGTGGACGCCTTCAGGGCCACGGCGGCCTCCACCGCGGCCAGGCGCACCTTGCCGTCGTAGTGCGCCAGGAGCCCCGCCAGCGCCGGGCCCGCCTCGGTGATCTGCATGTCGCCGGCCAGCCTCGCAGCTCCGGATGCGACGGTGGGGTCCTGCTCGGAGAGGAGACGCACCACGGCGCCACGGTTCCGCTCGGCGATCCCCTTCACCGACGCTCTCAGAACGGCCCGGAGCTCCTTGTGCTCCACCGTCTCGGACGCGCGCAGAAGCGGGAAGAGCGCCCCGGCGCGAAGGAAGCGCAGGAAAGCGGCAAGCTGCTGAGGCGTGGCGCGGATGGACCCGTCGTACAGCGCCTGGATCAGCTCCCCGATGGCCTCGGGTGCGCTCACCTCGTCCAGCAGCGCGCGCGACTCGGCCAGGCGTTGCTCGTCGAACAAGCCCGGCATGGCCTCCAGCCTCCGGAGCTCCTCCAGCACCCGGGTGGCGGCGTTGAGGGCGCCCCGGCTGAGGAAGTTGGGAAGGAGGGTGGCCATCACGCCCAGGATCTCCGACTGACGTTCGGGGCGCTCCCGCTCCTCCAGCCGGTCGAAGAGGGCGGACAGGACGTCGTTGCGCAGGTCCCGGTCGAGCTCCTTCTCCAGCTCGGTCTTCAGCGTCTGCAGTTCCCGGGGGTCCAGGGAGTACAGGGTCGGGTTGAAGTCGTCCTTGCTCACGGTCTTGGCGCCGGGCGGCTGCTCCGCCTGCTGCCCCGGCTCGGGCGGGCTTTCCTCCTCCTCCCCCCCCTCCTCCACCTCCGCGTCCAGGACGGCCTTCATCTCCTGCTGCGTGTTCCCTGCGCCGGGCGTAGGCAGCTCCACGCCCTCGGCGAGGAAGTCCACATACTGGTACTGGAAGAACTGGAGATCCTCCTCCCAGAGCACGGTGAGGAGGTCGTCGCCCTCCGGCGTCAGCTTGCGGGCCCGCTGCAGCACGCTCAGGAAGCGGACGAGCTCGTCCTCCTCGAGGCCGGGGAGGAAGGTGATCTCGCGCACCCCGTCCTTGAAGAAGAGGAAGGCGAGGGAGTCGCTCCGGCTCTCGGCCCGGTACACCTCCTGGTCGCCGAGGACCAAGCGGTCCTCCTCCACCGAGAGGGTGAGGCGGTCGCACTCCGCCCAGAGCTGGGTGACGGCCTGCCTCAGGCTCTCCACGAAGCGCTGGCGGACCGGGTTGTTCTCGTCGTAGAGCTGGAAGGCACGCAGGGCCTTGCCGAGGACGACGAAGAGCTCGCGCACCTGCCCGACGGGAAGGTCGGTGAGGCCGCCCCAGCCTCCGCCCTCGGGGTTCGCTCCGCCCGCCGCGGTCTCTACTTCGGTCATACTCCTCACCTAGGGCCTGTTCACACTACCGCAAGGCCTCTGCGATGAGTGCGAAGTGAATGA
>CAZJFX010000043.1:0-35063 GCA_964545395.1 uncultured Gemmatimonadaceae bacterium
TCACAACGCGGTCATCTTACCGCGCTCGACATGGAAGGTGGACCAGTGAGCGACCCGACGTGGGTATCGGTGCTCCCACCCGTCGTGGCCATCGTGCTGGCGATATGGACACGGCAGGTCTACCTGTCCCTCTTCGGGGGGCTGGTGCTGGGCTACATGATCCTCTCGAGCTGGAACCCCGCCTCCGGACTCGGCGGCGCCATCCAGGGCACGGTGGACGTCTTCAAGGACGGCGGAAACACCAGCGTGATCATGTTCACGCTGGTGATCGGCGCCCTCATCGCGACCATCGAGTCGTCGGGAGGTGTCCGGGGCTTCGTGGAGTGGCTGGACAGGACGAACAAGATAACCACCAGCAGAGGCGCGCAGTTCCTCGTCTACATCGCCGCCCCGGCCGTCTTCATCGAATCGAACATCAATGTGCTTGCGCGCGGCGCCGTGGGCCGTCCCCTCTGCGACCGGTACAAGTGCTCGAGGGAAAAGCTCTCGCTCATCCTCGACTCGACCTCGGCCCCCATGTGCGTTCTTCTCCCGATGAACGCATGGGGAGCTTATGCACTTTCGATCCTCGCGGGCCTGGGCGTGGCCGCGCCGTTGGAAGTGTTCCTGGGCTCCATCCTGCTCGACTTCTACGCCATCGTCATGATCCTCCTGGTGGGGTTCGTGATCCTGCGTGGGTGGGACATCGGCCCCATGAAGGCCGCCGAGGAGCGCACACGCGGTGGGCTTCTCCTCTGGCCGAATGCGACTCCGCTCATCGACCAGGAGATGCTCTCGCCACAGATCACCGACAAGATCCCGCCGCGCACCTGGAACATGGTGGTGCCCCTCGCGGTCATGGTCCTCTTCATGCCGCTCGGGCTGTGGATCACAGGAGACGGCAAGATGATGTCCGGATCGGGGACCACGTCGGTGCTCTGGGCGGTGATGGCCGGCCTCGCCACCGCCTGGCTGATGCTCCTGGCCCAGAGGGCGTACACGGTGGACGAGCTGACGAAGATCGCCCTGAAGGGGGCCGGCGGGCTGGTACCCCTCGCGCTGATCATGCTGCTGGCCATCGCGCTGGGGGCCATGACCCGCGAGTTGGGGACGGGCGTGTACGTCGCGGGCGTCACCTCCGGGGTCCTGCCGCCCTATCTGTTCCTCCCGCTGGTCTTTCTGGTGGCGGCGGTGATCGCGTTCGCCACGGGGACGAGCTGGGGGACCTTCGCCATCATGCTGCCCATCGCGGTCCCGGCGGCGATGGCGATGGACCTGCCGCTGGCACCCTTTGTGGCGGCGGTCCTGTCGGGCGGAGTGTTCGGGGACCACTGCTCCCCCATCTCCGACACCACCATCCTCTCGTCCATGGCCGCGGCCACGGACCACATCGATCACGTGCGCACGCAGCTGCCGTACGCCGCCATCGGGGGGGGCATCGCCACCGTGCTCTTCGCGGTAACAGGCGCAATTCTATAACTTTCAGCCCTTCCGGGGCGACGGCTCCGGGGCGTTGAACCGAGGGAGCGGAGTCGGAGCTTTGGACATCATCGTCTGCGTGAAGCGGGTGCCGGACAGCGAGGCCCGGATCCGGATCGGTGAAGGCGCGGCCGCCATCGACCCCACGGGGGTCAAGTACATCATGAGTCCCTACGACGAGTATGCCGTGGAGGCGGGCTTGCGGACCAAGGAGGCTGCCGGCGCCGGGGAGGTCACCCTGGTCACTCTCGGCGACGAAACCTCCCAGGAGACGCTCCGCGCAGGGCTCGCCATGGGCGCCGATCGGGCCGTCCTCCTCGCCGGGGAGGCTACCCAGGACGGATTGGCCACCGCCAAGGCCCTGGCGGCGGAGCTCAAGGCGTCGTCTGCTGCCCTCTTCCTGTTCGGCGTGAAGGCCGCGGATGGGGACCAGCAGCAGGTGGGGCCCATGACCGCCACTCTCCTCGGACTTCCCTGCGCCACCGGCGTGGGTTCGTTCGAGGTGAAGGGCGACAAGGTGGTCTGCCACCGTGAGGTGGAGGGTGGAGTGGAGGTGCTGGAGGTGCAGCTCCCCGCGGTCCTCACCATTACCAAGGGCGTGTACGACCCGCGCTATGCGTCCCTCAAGGGGATCATGGCGGCCAAGAAGAAGCCGTTGGAGCAGAAGCCGGCCGCGAAGGCCGACAGCCGCCTCACGGTGGACCGGCTCGCCTATCCGCCCGAGCGGGCGCCCGGCCGCATCGTGGGACAGGGGCCCGACGCCGCGGCGGAGTTGGTGCGGTTGCTCAGGGAAGAGGCGAACGCGCTCTAAGCACGTTCCTCCTCCCCTCCTCGAAAACGACAAACCCGGAGAACGACGCATGGCGGACGTGCTCGCCTTCGCGGAGCAGAGAGACGGTGAGGTGCGTGGGGTGGCCCGGGAGGCCGTGAGTGCCGCGGCGCGCCTGGCACCCGGCCTCGGCGGCGAGGTCCACGCCCTCGTCCTGGGCGCGCCGGGGGTCGGCGCCGCCGCTGCAGGCCTGGGACGCTTCGGCGCGGTCGTGGTGCGCGCGGCGGAGCACCCGGCCCTGGCCGACTACAACGCCGAGGGATACGCCGCAGTGGTCGCCGAGCAGGTGCGGTCCGGTGGATACGCTGCGGTGATCTTTCCGGCCACGACGCTGGGGAAGGACCTGGCTCCGCGTGTAGCGGCGCTGCTGGACGTTCCCCTGGCCGGGGACGTCACCGGCCTGGAGGCGGAGGAAGGCGCGCTCAAAGCGCTCCGGCCTGTGTATACCGGGAAGGCCTTCGCCCAGGTGCGATGGAACGCCACCCCGGCGCTCGTGACCATCCGGCCCAACGTGTTCCAGCCGGTGGAGACCCCGGCGGCGGGTGCCGTCGAGACGTTCACGCCATCGGTGGAGCCCGGGAGCTGGAAGGTCCGTCTCGTCGAGCGGAAGGCGGCGGGTGAAGGTGCGCTGGATGTCTCCGAGGCCACGGTGGTGGTGTCCGGGGGTCGCGGGATGAAGGATCCCTCCAACTGGGTGCTCCTCGAGGCGCTCCGCGACGCCATCGGCGACGGTGCCGCGCTGGGCACGAGCCGGGCGGTGGTGGACTCGGGGTGGAGACCCCACGGGGAGCAGGTGGGCCAGACCGGGAAGACGGTGGCGCCGAAGCTCTACATCGCCGTGGGCATCTCAGGCGCCATCCAGCACCTGGCGGGGATGCGGACGTCCAAGACCATCGTGGCCGTGAACAAGGATGCGGACGCACCCATCTTCAACGTTGCCGATTACGGCATCGTGGGAGACCTTTTCGAGGTCCTCCCCCGCCTCACGGAAGAGGTGAAGGCTCTCAAGGCCAAGGGCTGAACGGGAGCCTCAGCGCGGGCGACCACCCAGGAGCGGAACCGGGTCTACCTCCCGTCCCCAGCGCCACACCTCGAAGTGGAGGTGTGGCGCCGTCACGTTCCCCGTGCTCCCGCTCAGTCCGAGCACGTCTCCCCCGGAGAGCCGGTCGCCGGCCCTGACCCGCAGCTCGGACAGGTGGGCGTACACCGTGAGGACGGAGGAGCCGTGGTCCACCCAGACCACGGTCCCGTAGCCCTGCTGGGTCCCGGCGAAGCGCACGGTCCCCGGGGCCATGACGCGCACCGGCGTGCCCACGGGCACGGCCAGGTCCACGCCGCGGTGCAGGTCGGGGCGGATCCCCCTCAGCCGCAGTCCGAAGGGCGAGGTGAGGGGAGCGTCCACGGGCCAGCGCGGGATGGCGCATCCGGCGGCGAGGAGTGCCGCCGTCGCGAGCACCCACCCCCGGCCCCTCACGGCCCCGGCCGCTCCAGGGGTGCGACGTCGGCCGCGGCGGCGGGCTCGAGCCCGTCGGCGGAGCGCTCCTCGAATGCGGGCTCCGGGAGATTCAACGCCCCCTCAATACCGGTAGCCCAGAGACAGGGACAGGTGACGGCCGCTGGCCCACTCGTTCCGCTCCACGTTCGTGAAGCCCCGCGCGGACTCGGTGAATCCCGGGGGAGTCCCGATCTTCCAGAGGGAGAAGATGGCATCGCCCCGCAGAGCGAGGCGATCGGTGACCATGTACCGCACGCCGGTTCCCACGGTGCCGAGGAAGCTGGTGCCGAACTCGAAGCGATCCTTGCTCGCCAGCGCCTCGTCGAGGGATGCGTCGCCGCCAATCCCGATGGCGATGCCGCCGCCGGTGAAAAAGATCGGCTGGAGGCGATGCCAGGTCCGGTCGCCGGTGAGAGTGAGGCGGAGCCGGGCGTCGGCGGTGGCGATGCGCTGGTCCCCCTCGCCGATCTTCAGGTCGCCCACCACCTTCGCGGGGTTGATGATGTCCCGCGTACCCGAGATGACCCCGGCCGCCGCCTCGAAGCCCAGGAATCCGGAGAGGTCGATGCCCCAGCGGGCCCCCATGTTGACCCCCCCGCCGGGCCCGAAGCCGAAGCGCCCCGTGGACATCGACGAGGTGCCGGCGAACAGCGCCGCCTCCTGTCGGGTATCCACGAACCGATAGGGGGACGGGATGCTCTGGGCCGCGGCGGGAGTGGCCACGGCGGAGGGTAGACAGGCGACGATGAGGCCGAGCAGGATCTTTCGGACAGCCATGGAGCGACGGTGCTCCTCTAGGGTTGCATTGCGATTGACGCTCCTTCACCCCCCGGGCAGATTCAAGCCCGAGCCGCGTCTCCGGACGCCAGGGTGCGGATGACTTTTTTGGTACTCTCACGAAGCGGGATCGTTTCAGCTTCCATGGTATCGCCTCGGCGCGTGACGCGCGCCCTCCTCGTGGTGGCCCTATGCTCCGCTTGGGCCGGCTCCTCCGTGTCGGCTCAATCCACGGCCCGCGCCCGTGCCGCCGAGAACGTCCGCCGCGAGCCCAACGGGGACGTGGTGGCCCGTGTCGAGGCGGGTGCTACCATGGCGGTGGTGGGCCGGCGCGACCGCTGGCTGGAGGTGGACTTGGAAGGGTGGGTGTGGGAGCGCTCCTTGCAGGCGACGGACCGGGATGGCTTCGATCTCGTGGTGTCGGAGCCGCAGGGCGAGAACTTGCGCGATGCGCCTTCCGGCAAGGTGGTGGGTCGGGTGGGGCGGGGGACGCTCCTGAACCGGGTCGAGCGTCGCCCCGGCTGGATCAAGGTCCGCCGGCGTGCGTGGATCTGGTCCGCGTCGGTGGTGGAGATGTCGTCCCCGGTTGTGGCCGGTCCCTCGGGGCGGGCCTCTGCGGCGGCTGCTGCGACTCCGACGGTGAGGCCGGGTGCCTTCGTGCCTGCAGATGCCCGGGGCGCCGTGGTGCTCACGGCTCCCGCCGGCGACACCGTGGCCCGCGTTGCACCGGGAATCGAGCTGGAGGTCGTCGCGCGGGAGGGGAGCTGGGCCCGCGTCCGCGTCGAGGGATGGACCTGGCTTCCCCTTCGCGACAGCGCGGCCCAGCCGGCCGGAGCGCCCGCCGCGGCGCTGAAGCCCCAGGACCTCACGTCCAGCCCCACCGCCCACCGGGGTCGCGTGGTGACCTGGGACCTGCAGTTCATCTCGCTGGAGCACGCTGAGAAGGTGCGCACGGACTTCTTCGAGGGTGAGCCCTTCCTCCTGACGCGGTACGGAGGGACCGACGGGCCCTTCGTCTACGTAGCCATCCCCGCCGACAGGACGGGAGAGATGGATGGGCTGGTGCCGCTGGAGCGCCTCCGCGTCACCGGACGGGTGCGCATTGGTGCCTCCTCACTCACGGGCACGCCCATCATCGATCTCGTCGCGCTGGAGCGCGTCCGGACGTCCAGGTGATCAAGTCCTCCCGCAGGTGGGTCTGGGTGTGGATCGCCCTTCTTCCCCTTCTCGCTTCGTGTGGCGACGGGCCTGCGGACCCCACGCTCCCCGAGCTCGAGGTGGTCGTGGCCGGAGGTGACGGCCAGTATGGCACGGCCGGCCAGCGGCTCCCCGCTCCGTTGCAGGCTTCGGTGCGTAAGGTGGAGTCGGGCGCGCCCCAGGAGGGCGTCACCGTTCGGTGGGCCGTGGAGTCGGGAGACGCCTCCTTGGTCACCACTTCCGTCGGGACGTCCGACGCCCAGGGATTGGTGAGCGCGACGGTGCAGCTAGGCACGACCGTGGGACCCGCGAAGATCCGCGTCACCGTTCAGGAGCAAGAAGCGGCGACGGTGACGTTCCAGGTTTTCGTTGCCGAGCGTCCCCTGCTCACGTCTCTGGGCTCCCAGGCTGTCCGGGGTGGGGACACGCTCCGGGTGCAGGGCTCGGGATTCAGCCCCACCCCGGATCAGAACGTGGTGCTGTTCTCGGGAATCCGGGGGCGGGTGGTGTCATCCACGCCTGGCGACATGGCTGTGGAGGTGCCGCGCTGTCTCCCGCCCCGCACGGTACAGGTCACCGCCCAGCTCGGGGAACTGTTGAGCGCCCCGCTTCCCCTCACGGTGACCGACGGGGGAGAAACCCCCTTCCTGGCCGCCGGCGAGGCGGTGGACGTGGAAGACGCCGCGGGCTTCGGCTGCGTGCGCCTCCCCGGAGGGCGGCGGTACCTGGTGGTGGCGCAAGCGGCGGGGACGGTGGGTGCGGCTCGCTACGGTTTCACGCTGCACGGCCTGTCCTCCACGGGCGGGACGCCGGTCGCTCCCCGGGTGGTGGAGCGCCCCGGATCCGAATCTCTATCGCATCCTATGCGCTTCGAGGTCATGCTCCGCGAGTCGGAGGACCGGTTCGTGCGGGAGCGCGGTCCCGCCGACCGGGACATAGCCCTGCTTCAGGTCGGGCCCGCCAAGGCGGTCCCCTCGGTGGGGAGCCGGCGCACGTTCAAGGTCCTGAACTCGCAGGGCCGCTTCGACGACGTGCAGGCGTCGGCGCGCCTGGTGAGCGACCAGGCCGTGCTCTACGTGGACGACGCGGCGCCCGGGGGCGGGTTCACCGAAGCCGAGCTGTCCACCTTCGCGCGCACCTTCGACGATTTCATCCACCCCACGGTGACGCGGGCGTTCGGGGCGGCTTCGGACCTGGACGGCAACGAGCGCGTGGCCATCCTGTTCACGCCGACGGTGAACCGGCTTACCCCCTCTCAGTCGGACGGGTTCGTTGGAGGGTTCTTCTACGGTCTGGACCTGTTGCCCCGGGAAGGGAGCAACCGCGGGGAGGTCTTCTACGCCGTGGTCCCCGACTCGGCGGGCCAATTCTCCGATCCGCTGTCCAGGGAAGTGGTGCTGAGGGTCGTCCCGGCCATCCTCGCGCACGAGTTTCAGCACATGGTCCACTTCAACCAGCGTGTCCTTCAGAGCCACGCGGAGGGGACCGAGGCGCTGTGGCTCTCCGAGGGGATGGCGCAGATGGCCGAGGAGCTCGTGGCCAGGGCCCTGCAGAGCTCGGGGCTCTTCGCCGCTGCCGAGGAGTACCGCGCCGGAAATCGGGCCCGTGCCCGTAAGTTTCTCGCCGATCCATCGGCGGTGAGCCTCATCGTGGTGACAGGCCATGGATCACTGGGGGAGCGGGGGGCGGGATGGCTCTACACCCTGTTCCTCTGGGACGCCGGCGGCGAGGAGGTGCTCAAGCGCCTGACGCGCACCACGCTCACCGGAGCGGCCAACGTGGCGGCGGCGACGGGGAAGCCGTGGGCGGCGATCTTCGCCGATTGGGCGGCGGCCCTTTACGCTGACGGTTTCGGCGGGCGCTACGCCTTCGAGTATCCCACGGTCCAGCTGCGCGACCTCCTGAGGGAGCCCGGCCCCTACCCCCTGGCACCCGAGTCGCTGGGAGGCTCCGACTTCGTCCGGAGCGGGTCGCTATGGTCGTCCTCGGCGCGGCACTACATTGTGATACCGCCCGCTTCCGGATACGTCGCGCTGCGACTCGGGGGCGCGGCGGGTGGAAATGCCCCGGCCGAGGCCGCTCTCCGGCTCCGCGTGGTACCGCTCTTCTAGGGTCGGTCGACGCTCTGCGGGGGTGAATCTTCCAGGGGGGTGACCCGTAGGGACGGGTGACCTCCTCGCCGATCACCAGCCCTGACGAGTGTATGCGCTGTCCCACCTGCGGTGAGACGCTCCAGCCCGGTGTGGTCCGGTGTCCCACATGTGGGACCGAAACACCCGTGGGGATGGCGCTCACCCGCCCGCCCGGCATCCGCAGGTGCCCCAGGTGCGGATACCAGGGGGAGGGGATCCCCTATTTCCGCAAGGCCGGACACGTGGGGCTCCTGGTGGGGATCGGACTCTTCACGTATGGGTTCGGCGGGCTGATCTACTGGCTGGCCCGGAGGAAGCACCTCATCTGCCCGCGCTGCGGCCTCGGGTGGGAGCACGCCTCCCGCGCGCTGGCACTCACCGGGCCCGAGCACGAGCGGCGCGCGATCATGGAAGCGGGCGCGGACGACGAGCCGCTCCCCAGCGCCGGCATGAAGCGGAGGGTGCTGGGCACGGTCATGGTCCTGATGGCGACGCTCATGGTCCTTCTCGGTTTCGTCGAGCTCGAGATGGCGGCGGTGGCCGTGGGAGCCGTCATGGGGGCTGCAGGCTCGCTCACCTTCTACTGGGGGTGGCTGGGGCTGCAGTCGCGACGTCGCGCCGTGATGCAGGGACTCCAGCGCAAGATCCTCCGTCTGGCGACGCTGAAGGGAGGAACCCTCACGGTCACGGAGGTGGCGGCGGAGATGAATCTCTCGATGCCCGCTGCCGAGAAGATCCTCATGTCGATGGACGATGGGTTCCGCGTTTGCTCCGAGATCTCGCCGGACGGTGTGCTGTATTACGAGTTCCCCGAACTCCGTCACCGCAAGGAGCTGGGGCTGGGAGAGTAGCGGACCCGGTGTCCCCATCGGGCCAGGGAGATGCCTCCCAGGATCACCGCGGCTCCCGATGCCTGCAGCGCGCCGGGCACCTCGCCCAGCCACACCCACGCCGTGAGAAGCGCCGCCACCGGCACGAGGTTGGAGTAGAGCGCCGTGCGCGAGCTGCCCAGGCGAACGATACCGTGGTACCAGAGGACGTAGGCCACGCCCACGGAGAGGACCCCGGCGTACGCGACTCCGGCCCACACCCACGCGGACACGGCGGGCCACGGGGTGGTGACCAGCGCGGGGATGCCCAGCAGGACCAGGACGGGCGTACCGATCCAGAGGGTCCATGTCGTGACCCGGATTGCCCCGTACTTCCGCACGTACCGTCCCGAGCTCACGGTGTAGGCGGCCCAGAGGACGGCGGCTCCGATCATGAGGGCATCGCCCCGGAGCGTCTCCCGGTCCAGCCCCATCGCATGCCCGCCGCCCAGGACGACAAGCGCCATGCCTCCCAGGGTCAGTGCCGATCCCACGAATACGAGGCCGTTGGCCTCCTCGTGGCCGAGGGCGGTGGATAGGAGGACCGTCCACACCGGAGAGGTGGCCAGGAGGAGGCTGGCGTTGCCCGCCAGCGTGGCGTCGACCCCCAGGATGAAGGCCATCTGGTAGACCACGTTCCCGAGAATGCCGAGGAGCACCAGGCGGATCCGGTCTGGGGCCTCGAGGGGAGGCCCGGGGAGGCGGGCCACCACCGCAGCCATCACCACTGCGGCCATGGGGAACCGGAGGGCGTTGAGGGCCATGGGGTCCAGGACCCCCAGCACCGCCTTCACAACCGAGAAGTTCACGCCCCAGATGACGGCCAGAGCCAGGAGGCCGAGGTCGGTGGCCCGGTTCCGGGTGGGCTGCACCGCGTGCTCCGATAAGGGAATTGTTGTGCGCCAGAGCGCGGGAAGGCTACTTTGGACCAGCCCCCAGAAAGGTACCATCCGGCCCTTCATGCCCGAACCCGACATCCTGAGGCTCGACGCCTATCGGGAGCGCCGCGATCAGCGGCTGCGTCTGGCTGCATCCCTATACGGGGCTGACCGGGGCCGGTCCGAGCTCCTCCAGCACATCGTCAAGGTGGCGGCCCTCCTGGGTGCCGATCGGGTGGCGACGGTCTGGATCGACGAGTTCGGGCCGGGGCTCGTGCACCCCCATGTGGTTCTAGATCTCCTCAGCGACCGGCCACGGAGGGCGTTCGTCGCCGAGCCGCTCCGCCGCGCGTGGGAGGGAGGCGTGCCCGGCGTATCCGAGACCCAGCCGGGGCTGGCGCCTCGGGGCGACGGGCCAGCGTGGACCGTGGCCGTGGCGCTGGGCAGCGACGGCACCCGGAGTTGGTTCCTGGTAGCGGACGCTGTCTCCCCTTGGGGGGGGATGAGCCCCGAGGTGCGGGATAGGCTCATGTTCCTCGCCGGGGAATGCTCTGCCGTGGTCCTGCACCGCGACCTGGACGCCATGGCCTCGGTGGCGGCGGACGATTCCTCGCAGGGAAGACCCCGCTTCGCCGGCTGGCACATCCTCCAGGACATCGAGGGACGGGAGGGGGACGAGGACGAGAGCCGGCGCATCGCCATGCGATTCGTGGTGGCGCGCCTTCCTCGGCTCCTCCTGGAGGACGATCTCGCCATCCCCAGGGACCGCCTGCGGCAGCAGGCGCAGCGCGCCCGGGAGGAGGTGGGCCGGGACCTGGAGGCGCTGGACGTGGGCCACGAGGCGGTGCTGTGGGAGGAGGTTCTCGACGCCTTCCAAGAGGGGGATCTGGAGCGTCTGGGCAGGGCCCTGATGGGCCTGGCGGGAACCGTGGAGTCCCGGGCCCACCTCCACGGAGCCGCCGAGTTGTACCGCACGGCCTACGAAATCTTCGCGGCCACGGGGCAGGTAGCGCTGGCGGTGGATGCCGCCCGGTTCACGGGGCGTGCCCTGCGCCGCCTGGCGTCGTGGGAGGAGGCGGCGCGCTGGTACGGCATCGCCAGGGAGGTCGCCGTCACCGCGTCCCTGCGCGGCAAGGTGGCCATGGTCCTGGACGGGATGGCCAACATCCACCGGGAGCGGGGCAACCTCCCCGCCGCGAGGACGGTCCTCCTGGAAGCACTGGCCTTCGCCCGGGAGAGCGGGGACTCGGAGGTGCTGGGCGCCGTGTCCCACGGCCTCGCCGGGGCCGAGCACCTGTCGGGGAACCTGCAGGAGGCGGTGGGATGGGGTTGGAAGGCCGTGGAGGCCTACAGCTTCCCGGAGGAGCGGGTCATGGCCTTGGCCACGCTGGGCGGGATCCTAATCGACCTGGGGAATCTGGACGCCGCCGCCGACGCCTGGGCCTGCACCTGGGACCTGGCCACGAACGAGTACTACAGGATCTACGCAGCGGATGCCCTGGGGCACATCTGCGCCTTGAGGGGCGATGGCGCCGGATTCGCCCGGTGGGCGGAGGCGGCGGACGCCCTGGGGTGGGAGTCGGGACCCCTCCCGGCCAAGGCGGAGATCCTCCACTACCGCGGCCTGAGCTGCATTGCCCTGGGTGACGCCGATGGGGCACGCCGATACCTGGAACGCGCAGTGGCCTTTGCCGAGGAGCACGGGTTCGGGCGGACGCTCTTCGCCGCCGAAGCCGCTCTGGAAGGGCTGGAGACACGTGTCACAGCAACGACCCGCCGGAGCGGGACGCCTGCGGTAGCGGTCGAGGTGAGTTCCGGGCTGAGGGAGATGCGCCTCGGACTCGAGGCCGGAGTGCCTGGCTAGGCTCCCTCTTCTTGGCGACCTCAGCCGTTGGAGCCGGGCTGGTACCAGCAGGATGCGGGGTCGTCGCAGTCGGGGGCGAGCACGGATGTGGTTCCGCACGAGGCGGCGCCGAGGGCCAGGAGCGTGAGGAGGGCGAAGCGGCGGATCATCTTCATGGGGGGTGGTCCTTGCGGCTCGGTTCGACTTCGGGGGGGACAGCTGAGGCTCAGCCTCAACATCACGCCTGAAGGGCCCGGGGTTCGCATCATGGGTGCCCGGGGGTATATCTTTTCCGAAGATATGGCCTTCGTATCCCTCCTGACCCGAGATCCTCTGGTCGAGAGGGCGGTGCGCCGCCCTCTCGAGAAGCGCCATGTGGTGGCGCTGTGCGGGGGGTGGAGTCGCCTGCTCCACTCCATCCGCGAGCGGCCGGTGACGTGTGCCATCCTGGACGAGGCGTACCTGCCTCCCCTGGGTCGGCCCGCCGGGGCGTTGGCCGAGTTGCGCGCGCGCTTTCCCAGCGTTCCGGTGGTCTGGCTGGCCCGTCCCCGCACAGACCCCCGCGATCTCCTGGGGCTGGGCCGGGCCGGCGTGGACCGGCTTCTCCTGGTCCCCGTGGACGACGTGGAGCGGGACGCGGGCGGCTCCGTGGGACGGGCCCTGGGGAGAGGAACGGAGGCCCTGGTTACCCGGGAGGTGAGCCCTTACCTTCCCGCCCGGAGCCTCGCCGCGGTGCGCCTGGCCCTGGACGACGTCCACGTGCGCTCTTCTGCGGACGACTTCGCCCGCAAGCTGGGACTGAGTCGGCCACACCTGAGCGTGTGCCTGAGGGCCGCGGGCCTTCCCTCGACCGGGCACCTTCTGGTGTGGGCGCGTCTCCTCCATGCCGGGCGGTGGCTGTCGGACCCGGGACGTAGCGCCGAGAGCGTCTCCCGGCAGTTGGACTACTCCAGCGGCGCAGCCTTCCGCCGGGCCCTGAAGGCCTACCTGGGAGTGACGCCGACGCAGGTGACCCGCAGGGGCGGGCTGAAGTTCGTCCTGGAGCACTTCCTGCGGCGGTGTGGTCTGGGACGGGATGACCGGGGTGGGCGATCGGCGGCGTGAGCACGAATCCTATCACGGAGTGGACGGGAATGAGGAACTTCGAGGATCCGAACGGCACGACGTGGACGGCTTGCGTGGCAAAGACAGCCGGAGCGGATTACAAGGGGCGCTACCACCTGGTCATGCGACGTGCCGACGGGGAGGGTCCGGAGGTCGAGCTTACGGACGTGCGCTGGAACAGCGAGAGCACCGGCCGTCGCACCCTGGACACCATGTCGGTGGTGGAGTTGAGACGGCGACTCCGCTCGGCGCTCGGCCGGGCCTCGCTTCCCGCGTCGGTCTGAAGACGCCGTTCAGCGTCCTTCGGGAGCAGATCCTCCACCCCCCGAGCCGGCGGGTGGGATGACGACCCGGCTCCCCACCCTGAGGCGGGTGGCCCGGACATCCGGGTTCGCCCTGCGGAGCTCCTCCAAGGTCAGGCGGTAACGGCGGGCGATCCCTTCCAACGTCTCGCCGGCGGCCACGCGATGGTGGGACGGTCCCTCTGAATCCACCGGGATGGGCGGAGGGGGGAGCTGGCCGGCGACGGCCTGACCAGGCGTGCGCGGCCCCCTGGAGAACGAAGCCATCCTGACCCCGATGTCGTTCTCCACTCGCTTGACCCGGTCGGTGGATGGCGTGCCGTTGACCAGGATGGAGAACGCGAGCCTCTCGCCGTCCTGGGTCTGGACCACGCCGCTGAGCGCCGACACGCCTTCGATGGTTCCCGTCTTCGCCCGGAGGTTCCCCGCAGCGAGCGTGTTGTACATCCTGCCCAGCTCCCGCCGTACGCCGGCCACGGGGAGGGAGGCCCAGTAGACCGGCCATTCAGGTGATGCGGACATCCCGACCAGGAGATCCACGAACGTCGCCGCCCTGACCCGGTTCGCCGCGGAGAGCCCTGAGCCGTCCATCTGCACCAGGCCGCCGAGGTCCACGCCCAGTTCAGTGAGGGATGCGACGACGGCCAGGGCGCCGGCCTCCGGGGATCCCGACCCCCGCGCCAGGCGTCCCAGAGTGCGGAAGACCAGCTCGGTGTAGAGGTTGTTGCTCCTCTTGTTGACCACCGCCAAATACTCGCGCAGGGGAGGCGACAGGTGGGTAGCCAGAACGCGCACTCGGCCTTCCGGCGCCCGCACCGGAGCCGTGACCCTGCGGCGCCCCAGGAGGGACTCCCGGGGGTGCGCCACCACCCTGTCCCGGCCCACGACCTGGATGCCCCGTGACTCGAGGACCCAGCGAAAGACCGACACGGCGAAGGCGGCGGGATCGGAGACGGTGATCTCCCGCCATATCGCCCGTCCGCCCCGCTGGATCCCTCCACGGAGGGTCACCGGCGCCATGGGGTCGTCGCGCACGACGAGGAGGCGTCCCCGGCCTTCCGTGGTCACGGCCTGGTTGTCCACCACCAGGCCGGCGTGGTCGGGAAGGGTGAACACCACCGGCGGCCAGCCGGAGCGCTCCGCCGCCTCGATGCGCAGGGTGAGGACGTTCTCGTTGAACGACAGGGCCGATACCGGGGCTGCGAAGTGGTCGTTCAGGTCCAGGGGCTCCCAGGTGGGCGGGCGGAGGGGCCCAGAGAGGAAGGAAGCATCTCCCACCAGGTCTCCGGCGATCCGGGTGATTCCACGGGCCGCGAGCTGGTCCGCCAGCTCCCGGAAGACCGCTCCCTTGTCGGGGTAGAAACGGTCCGAGATCCCCGGATCACCGCTCCCGTAGAGGACGAGGTCCCCATGAAGGACTCCGTCACGCTCCCGACCGTCGGAGAGGAGCCAGGTCCTGTAGCGGAAGTCCGGCCCCATCTCCCGGAGGGCAGCGGCGCTGGTGAGCAGCTTCATGTTCGAGGCCGGCGCCAGGGCCGAGTCGGCGCTCACCGAGAAGAGGGTGTCCCCCCGGTCCAGGGACACGACGAGGACGCTCCATTTCGCCCCCCGCCAGGGGTATCTCCCGAGGATGGCGCGCAGCTCCCCCGACAGGCGGGCGACCGCGGCGTCTGCGGGGCCTGCGACGGGAGCGGGGCGTGCGGCCGCGGTGGCGAAGAGGATCGCCGCGAGGCCGAGGGACGCCAGGTGTGGGCGACGCCTCACCTGCTCCTCCGACGCGGCGTGAGGCCAAGGAGGGGATCGTGGCCCACTCCGGGAACGACGACGCCCGGATTGAGGGTCCCGGAGGGATCCAGGCGGGTCTTCACGGCCCGGAACGCCCGGGCGGCGTCGAGCCCGAAGATGCGCTCGTGGAACGGGGCACGGATGCGTCCGTCTCCATGCTCCCCGGACAGCGTTCCGCCGAGGGAAGCCACCAGCTCCACCGTACGGTCCAGGATGCGGCCCACGCGTTCCCTCCAGTCGGCCCGGCCCACGTCCACCAGCGCGTTCACATGCACGTTGCCGTCGCCTGCATGGCCGAAGACGACGGCGTCGGTCTCCTCGTACCCCAGGATTGCGTCGAGGCCCAAAAGGTAGCGGCTCAGGCACCCGTCAGGGACCACCGAGTCCTCAATGAACTGCATGGACACCTGGCCCTGGTCGGTCCGGGCGGCGATCACGGGGCTGGCGGAATGGCGGATGTGCCAGAGGCGGTCCATCTCCGGCTGCGTCCGGCCCACCTTCAGGGGCACACCCAGCCCGCCGGCGAGGGCCGTCAGGGCGTCGAGGCGCTCCGCCACCGCCTCGGGTCCGCCGTCCACCTCCACGAGGGCGAGGGCGGGCGCGCTCCCCACGAGCTCGGCGACCGGGGGGGAAGACCGGAGCCCGGCGATGTCCAGGAAGCGCTGGCCGAAGAACTCGTAGGCCGAGGCGCCGATACGACGCCCCTCCGCGGCGATGAAGTCGAGGGCGTCCAGCTCCCGCATCGGGAAGGCGGCGAGGGCGCGGGTCTCCGGCTCGCTGGCGAGGCGCAGTCGTGCTCCGGTGACGATTCCCAACGTCCCCTCGCTCCCCACCATGAGGGCGACGGGATCGCCTGCGGGGAGGAAGGCGTCGAGGGCGTACCCCGAGGAGTTCTTGCGGACTTTCGGCCAGGCGAGATGGGACATGCCGCTCATGCCGAGGAGCTCGTCCCGGAGGGCCGAGAAGGGCACCCCTGGCCGCCCTCGCTCCAGCCGTGCGAGCGTCCCGTCGGCCAGGACCACGTCCAGCGCCTCCACCCAGGGGCGGACCGCTCCGTACCGGAACGTGCGGGCTCCAGCGGCGTTGTTGGCCACCATCCCTCCCACGGTGCACCGATCAGCGGAGGAGGGGAGGGGCGGGAAGAAGAGGCCGGCGGCTCTGGCGGCCCGTTCCACGGCGGCCCCGGTGACGCCAGGGCTGGCCTCAAGGGTCTCTTCCCCGTCAGGGAGATGGAGACGTCCCAGCGCCGAAAGGTCCACGGCCACGCCCCACCCCACGTTCCCGCCGGGCATCCCCGTGCCGCCCCCACGGGGCACGAGGGAGATCCCCTCCCTTCCCGCCCACGAGGTGAGGACGGCCACGTCCTCGGCGTCGGCGGGCACGGCCACAGCGGTGGGGACCAGGTGGATGGGCCCCGACACGGTCGCCGCCGCCTCGCGGTGAGGGGGGTCGGAAAAGAAGGCGCCCCGGAACCCGCTTGGCGGATCCGGGGCGCTGGACGACGAGGGCACCGGGGGCGCCTCCACCTTAGGCTGCGGGGACGCCCTCGCGAGCACAATCCGGGCAGTAGCCGTAGAGTTCCAGGCGGTATCCTATCACGATGAAGCCATTGGCGTGGTCCCGAAGATACTCGAACTCACCGTCGGCCAGGTGCCCCGGGATGTCCACGACCTTCCCGCACTTCAGGCACCGCGCATGGTGATGCGGGTCGGTGCGCCCGTCATAGCGTGCCGAGCCGTCGCTGTATGTCAGCTTGACGGCCAGCTTGCACCCCACGAGGGTTTCGAGGCTCTTGTAGACCGTGGCCAGGGAGATGCCGGGCAGTTCGCGCCGGACGGCCAGAAAGACCTCGTCGGCGGAGGGGTGCGAATCCGTGCCCACGAGGAAGCGGAAGACCGCCGCACGCTGCTCGGTGAAGCGCTGCCCGCTGCACTCCAGGGCACTTCGCAGTGCCTGCTCGTCCATATCGGCGTGGGTATGCATTCTTCCCGGGTTCTTGGGGGGAAGGGCGGCGGCGGCCGCCCCGATCTGTGGAAGTAAAGACCGTCTCATCGGAGTGTCAACTCAGTCTTGTTCTTCTTAACGGCCGGCCCCTCGCGGGCCCGCGCGAGGCATGCGTGAACCCCGTCCCGTCCCAACCCGTGCTCACCCTCGAGCCGCTCATCGACGCCGTGCGCCAGGGCGTGGAGGCGGAGGCGTGCGAGCTCGCCGGGCTCCAGAAGACCACCAGCCATCAGTTCGAGGGGCGCTGGGCCGGCGACACCACCCGCAGCGCCTACCTCTTCTTCCATCTGCTGTCCGGCCCCGAGTGGGCCGCGGTGGACGTGTTCCTGGACGAGACCGGCGACGGTCTCCAGGGAAACCTGGCCCTGGTCGTGGACGGCTGCGCACTGGAGCGGCTTGGGGACGCTCCTGGAGCGCTGGCGGCCCTGGGACGCCTGGCCGTCACCCACCTTCCGCCGGGGCACCGGACGCCCGTCACGCTGCGCCTCCGGCTCGAGGACGGAGCCCAGCTGGTAGGGTCCGCCGCCACCGAGTTCCGGCTCAAGCTGGTGATCCCCCGGCGCACGCTCCGGGAGGGTGCGTCCTCCATCGCCGAACTCGCCTCCGCTTCCGTCCGGGCGTTCCGCCAGGTCCTGTCCGACCCCGCCCTGCCTCGCTACCTGGAGCCCTAGACGGTTGAGCGGGGGAGGTGGGCCCTTCCTCCGCGAGCGCTTGCCCCGGGGCGGGAAGTGTGGAGATTCGGGGAAACAGGGTCCATCGCCGGCACCGCGCCGGCCTCCCGGGCGTATCACCGGCCGGGGGCTACGGATGCCCACACCCGATTCCACACCGCACCGACCATGCACGACGCCTTGCGCCAGCGGCTTCTCCGCAAGATCGAGAGCCTTCCCGACGAGCAGGTCTATCAGGCTCTGGACTTCATCGAGTTCCTTGAGTCGAAGTACGCCCAGGGTCTGGCGGTGGAGGCCTCGGGCCTTCAGAAGTTCGCCGAGAATCTGGAGGACAAGCTGCGGAGCAAGGCGGTCAGCCCCAGCACCATCCGGGAGGCGTTCCAGCTCATCTCGGCGGCCGACCGTGTCCTTTCTGGCGTTTCGTCGGCGGGAAAGCAGATCCTCTCCGAGCTCGGGGAGGCCCTGGAAGGGCCTTCAGAGGCCCACGGTAGGGCGCCTGTCCAGGTCACTCAGGGGCAGGGAGCGCCCGGACCGGACCCCGCGCGAGAGGGGCGCGGGGGGGGCGGACCCTCCAACGGAGAGGGCTCGGCAGCCGGTTGACGCCCCCAGGGCCATGGCATATCCTCACCCATGGTACAACCAACGCTCCTGTGAGCGGGCCCGCGCCCGCCCTTCGGCGCCCCCTCGGGGCCCTGAGGGGCGGGCGCGCGGCGTGGGACCCCTGACCCGACAGGCGGAAGGCCACGATGGGTGAAGGCACGAACCGAGCGGATGCCATCGTCAAGGAAGCGCTGACCTTCGACGACGTTCTCCTCGTTCCCAACCACTCGCTGATCCATCCCAAGGACACCGACGTCGCCACGCACCTCACGCGACGGATCCAACTGCGCATCCCTCTGGTGTCCGCGGCCATGGACACGGTCACGGAGTCGAAGATGGCCATTCAGATGGCCAGGGAAGGGGGGATGGGGATCATCCACAAGAACCTCACCCCGGAGAGACAGGCGGAGGAGGTGGACCGGGTGAAGCGCTCGGAGAGCGGGATGATCCTGAACCCCATCACCCTCTCTCCCGACGCCACCCTCGGCGACGCGCACCGGCTCATGGCCCGCTTCTCCATCAGTGGCGTCCCCATCGTGGAGAACGGGGGGCAGCTGGTCGGGATCGTGACGAACCGGGATCTCCAGTTCGAAACCGACCTGGACCAGGCCATCCGGGTGGTGATGACGTCCGAGGGGCTCGTCACCGTGCCGGTGGGGACCACCCTGGACGAAGCCCGCGAGATCCTCCACAAGCACCGTATCGAGAAGCTCCCCGTGGTGGACGTCGACGGGAGGCTCCGCGGCCTGATCACGGTGAAGGACATCTTCAAGCGCCAGCGGTATCCCGGCGCGTGCAAGGACGAGCACGGGCGCCTGCGGGCCGGTGCCGCCACCGGCGCGGCCGCCAAGGATCTGGATCGCGCGGCGCTCCTCGTGGACGCAGGTGTGGACGTTCTCGTGGTGGACACGGCGCACGGTCATTCGGAGGGCGTGCTCAAGGCCGTGGCCAAGATCCGCGACCGGTTCCCCGACGTCCAGCTCGTGGGAGGCAACGTCGGTACCCGCGAAGCCGCGCGCGCGATGGTGGAGCGCGGGGTGGACGCCGTGAAGGTGGGCGTGGGTCCGGGATCCATTTGCACGACCCGGGTCGTGACAGGCGTGGGCCTGCCCCAACTCACCGCCATCATGGATTCGGTGGATGGGGTGGATGGAGCGGTCCCCATCATCGCCGACGGTGGCATCCGTTACTCCGGGGACATCGTGAAGGCCCTGGCCGCAGGAGCCGGATCGGTGATGATGGGCTCCATGTTCGCCGGCACGGACGAGGCCCCGGGAGAGAGCTTTCTCCTCGAGGGGAGGCGCTTCAAGACCGTGCGCGGGATGGGCTCGCTCTCGGCCATGGAGCAGGGGTCGGCAGACCGATATTTCCAGGAGGGCCAGGCCGACGGGCGCAAGCTGGTCCCGGAAGGGATCGAGGCTCGGGTGGAGTACAAGGGTCCGGTGTCCGACACCATCTACCAGCTTGTGGGTGGCCTGCGCTCGGGGATGGGCTATTGTGGTGCAGGCGACCTGGAGGAGCTCCGGAGCCATGCCCGCTTCGTCCGGGTGACCATGGGTGGGCTGCGGGAGTCGCATCCCCACGACGTCACCATCACCCGCGAGGCACCGAACTATCGCATGTAGAGGGTCGCCCGCGCAGGCACCGCCTGCGCAGGCCGCGGTTCAACGCACGCGAGGGGGCGCTATGACCGGTCCGTTCGAGACCCGCCACGGCTGGCGCACTCTGGTGCTGCTCGCCGCTGGCGCCGCGGCGTGCCGCGGAGTTCCTCCCACACCGCCTCCACCCTCGCCTATTCTGGCTCCTGAGCACGCCGATGCGGGTCTGGCGGTCCGAGTTCGAGACTCCGAGATCGAGGGGTTTTTCCTTCCTGCCCCGTCGTGGCCCCGCCGTGACGAAATCCTGCGCTCCCCCATGGCGAAGGATCCCGAATTCCAGCGGGAGGTAGAGCGCTGGGTCGAGTACTGGCGGACCCGGGGAGGGCGCTCGTTCCCCGAGTACCTCACCCGCATGAGCTGGTTCGGCGAGGCCGTGGACGCCACGCTGGAGCGCAAGGGGCTTCCTCCATCGCTCCGGTACCTCCCGCTCATTGAGAGCGGATACAGCCCCGGCGCGGTGAGCCGCGCCCGTGCGGTGGGGCTTTGGCAGTTCATGGAGCCCACGGCGAAGGGATTCGGCATGGGCATCACCCCTCTGCTGGACGAGCGGCGGAACCCGTTCAAGTCCACGGAGGCGGCCACCGACTTCCTCCGGCAGCTGAGAGGCCAATTCGGCTCCTGGTTCTTCGCGCTGGCGGCCTACAACTCGGGACCTCATCGCGTCCAGCGGGTCCTTGACACCCACGCTCCCCTGGTGCCTCCCTCCGACTCCCTGTTCTGGGCTCTTCGGCGCCACTTCCCGCGGGAGACGCGGGACTACATTCCCAAGTTCTTCGCGGCGGCCATGGTGGCGGAGGACCCGGAGGCCCACGGCTTCGAGCGGCCGTCGGACACCGGGTCATTCACGTTCGATGAGGTGGTGGTGCCCGATGCCACGACGCTCGATGTGGTGGCGGAGGCGGCGGGGGTCTCCCTGGAGGATATCCAGCGCCTGAACCCGGAGATCGTGCGGGGCATGACGCCGCCGGGGCGTGAAACCATCCTGAGAGTGCCGGTGGGCCAGGGCTGGTACTTCCGCGAGCGGTACGCTCTCATTCCCCCGGAGGAGCGGGTCACCTACGTGGAGCACCGGGTGGCCAAGGGCGAGACGCTCTCCCACATCGCCCGGAAGTATGGTGTGCCGCTGACCGACCTCCAGGCCGCCAACCCCAGGGCGCGCCCCAGGAGCCTGCGCATCGGTCAGACGCTCACGGTTCCCATCGCGCCGCGGGCACGGTCCAAGACCGGCAGTTGAGCTTCCCGATATACCTGCCGCCGGGTCTCCTCACTCCGCTGACCGGCGGCCGCTCCTGCCTCCGTTCTTGTGGCAGACGGTGAGGAGCGCCACCGAAGCCTTCGTCAGCGCTTCCGTCTCCACCCCTGTCTGTCCTGCGATGCGGGCCGTCGTCGGACGTCAGGTCCCTCCGGGCAGCGGGGGCACGGCGGGTTGGAGGGTTCTGCGGAGGCGCCGGAGGAGCCCGGACACGACGAGTTGGGGATTCACGTTGGCCCTGGCCAGTTCACGGGCTTCCTCGAGGGCCGGAAGGGCGGCTGCCACGGCCGAAGGGTCGAGGCTCCTCGCCGTCGCGAGCTGGCGGAGGTGGGGGAGCGCATCCTGGCTGATCACCTTCTCTTCGGCTCCCGATGCCACGGCCGAGAGGTCGCGGAGCCATTCCTCCACGAAGGAGAAGAGACCGACGAGGCTCCGGGCCCGGGCCGAGGTCTGGGCGAGGGCCAGCGTGAAGCCCGGAGCCCTGCCTTCCGCCAGGACGGCTTCCACGATCCCGAGGGCGTCCTGTCGGAGCGCCTCGAGGGGGCCCGCTTCGTCGCCTTGGGGGAGGAACCCGAGGGCACGGCCGATGGAGCCCTGCGAGAGACCCGCCGCCCAGGCGGCGGTACGCTTGTCCAGGCCGGCCTGGGACACGAGGAACGCAGCCACCCGATCCCCGGGGAGTGGCGAGAGGTGGAGGGGCACGGATCGGGAGCGGACGGTCGGTAGGAGCCGCCCCGGCTCGCTGGACGTGAGAATGAACCGGGTGCCCGAAGGGGGTTCTTCCAGGAGCTTCAAGAGCGCGTTGGCGGCCTCGGGGCTCGCTTCCTGAGGCACGAGGTACTCGGCCTCGGCGATGACGAAGACCTGGACCGCACCCAGGCTCGGGCGCATGTGCGCCTTCCGGCGGAGCCCCTGGATCAGGCCGAGATAGAGCCCTCGGAGCTCGTCCCCCTGGCTGGCGCGCAGGGGCTCCTGGCGCATCTCGGCGAGGGCCACGTTGCGCGCCGACTCCAAAGCATCGGCGAGCCGGTCGCCGGCGACGCCCTTCGGCCGGGGTAGGGGGAAGTACCAGTGGAGGTCCGGGTGCTCCAGGGCCAGCGCCATCCGGCACGAGCGGCACGCTCCGCACGGGCCCTCCTCCGCAGGCGCCTCGCAGAGCATGAGCTGCCCCGCCCAGAGCGCCAGCCGCTGCTTGCCGATCCCCCTCAGCCCGTGGAGCAGGAGAGCGGCCGGGAGCCCCTTGGCGTGGTGGGCCCGGGCCAGGGAGGCGCGCACATCCTCGTGCCCGACGACGGCATGGAGTGCGTTCACCGTCCGCCTCGTGCCCGGAGCCACTGGAGGGGATCCTGGGCCTGCGGCGCGCCCCCGCCCACCGGCGCCCGGATCTGGAACTCGATGTGCGGTCCTTCCGGCGTCTCGTTCCCCCCCACCGTGCCCACCACCTGTCCGGCCTCCACGTCCCGACCCTCCACCACCCCGATCTCCTCCAGGTAGAGGTAGAGCGTGTAGAGGCCCTCGCCGTGGCTCAGCACCACGGTGGGGCCGTACCCCTCGAAGGGCCCGGCCAGGACCACGCGGCCACCGCGGACGGCGCGCACGGGCGTCCCGGTCGGCGCCGAGATGCCCACGCCGTTCCACCGCAGGACAAGGCCGTTGGGGCGCCGCTCCCTGCCGAAACGGTAGATCAGGTCCCCTTCCACGGGCCAATCCAGGGACCCCGCGTCGGCGGCGGTGAGCGTGCGTCCTCCGGACGCGCGGGCGCCGGCGGCGCCGCCCGAGGCGCGGCGCCGCTCCTCTTCCACCCGCCTGCGCTCCAGATCCGCGATGAGACCGGTCATGCGCCCCTCGTCCGCCTCCAACTGCTGGAGGCGGGTCTGAGTTTGGCGCTCGCGCCCGCGGAACTCCTGGAGCGCCGCCTGCCTTTCCGCCTCCACCGCGCGGAGTCGGGCCACCTCGCCGAGGCGGTTCTGGCGCAAGCTCCCCAGCTCGGCCATGCGCTGCGACAACTCGGCGCTCTTCTCCACCAGCGCCGACTCCAGCCTTACCACCCGGTCCACGAGGGCGCGGTCGAACGCCGCCACCCTATGGAGATAGCGATAGCGGTTCAGGAGGTTGGTGAAGGAGGTGGCGCCGAGCAGGACGCGCACGGTGGACAGGGGGCCCATCTTGTAGATGTCCCTCAGGCGCCGCGACAGCGTGGCCTTGCTCTCGGCCACCCGCTCCCGGGTGAGGAGGAGATCCCGCGTGGTGACCTCCACCTGTCCTACGGTGGCGTCGGCCTGGAACTGGATCTCGGCGAGGACGGAGCGGGAGGCGGATAGGCGTCGCTCCACGTTGGCCAACTCCGAGGAGGCATCCCGCACCCGGACACGGACACCCTCCATCTCCTCCTGCAGCCGGGCGCGCTCCGCCCGGATCTGCTCCAACCTCCGCTGGCTCTCCAGGATCTCGCGCCGGACGTCCGACTGCTGCGCCCCGAGGCAGGCGGGCAATGCCCATAGCACGAGGAGCGCGGCTCCGAGCTTCGGGCCTCGGAAGCATGACCACACTCCTCGCGCTCTCATGCTCACACCTCCTTCAGGTGTCTCCGGATGGCGAGGCCGCTGGCGATCACCCCGAAGATCATGCCCGAACCGATCCCCGTGAGAACCCACGAGGGCGGAACCCAGGCGACCGCGAAGAGGAAGGCGTAGACTCCGCGGTACACGAAATAGGTCAGCAACCACGCCAGCAGCCCGCCCAAGAGCCCCGACAGGGCACCCTCCAGGAGGAAGGGAAGGCGGATGAAGCCGTTGGTGGCACCCACCAGACGCATGATGTGGATCTCGTCGCGGCGGGCAAAGACCGCGATGCGCAGGGCGGTGCCGATGATGAGGGCGGCCACCAGGAGAAACGCACCGCCCAGCACCGCTGTGGTGGCGGCGCCCACCCGCCGGAGGGTGAAGAGCTTGTCCACCCATTCGCGCCCGTAGCGCACGTCCTCCACGAAGGGGTACGCCTCCACGGTTTTCGACAGGCTCTCCACGACCTCGCGGTTGCGGGCTCCGGGGCGTAGCTCCAGCTCCAGGGACTGGGGAAGAGGGTTCACGTCCAGGCCCGAGAAGAGGTCCGAGAACTCCGGGAGATCCTGGCGGGCCCGCTCGAGGGCCTCCTGCTTGGAGACGTACTTCACGCGGGCGACCTCGCCGATGTCGGAGAGGTCGGATTGGAGCAGGTCGATCTCGCTCTGCCGGGTGTCGTCACGGAGGTAGACCACGACCTCCACCCGCTCCTCGATGGACGCCAGCGCGAGCCTGAGGTTGTATGTGGCCAGCCCGAACAGCCCCACGACGAAGAGGGCCAGCCCCACCATGGCGGCGGAAAGCCCGGTGAGAACGGGAGCGCGCCGGAACGCGGCCAGGGCTTCACGGATTGCGTACACGATGTGCGCCTAGCCCGCGTGGGAGTCGTACACCAGGCGCCCGTTGTCCAACTCGAGGATCCGAGCTTGGGAATGCTGACGGGTCAGCTCCAGGTCGTGGGTGGCCATGAGCACGGCCATGCCCTTGGCATTGATGTCCCAGAAGAGATCCACGATGCCCCGGGTGGCGCGGTCGTCCAGGTTCCCCGTGGGCTCGTCGGCGAGGAGCACATAGGGGTCGTTGGCCAGGGCCCGCGCGATGGCGACCCTTTGCTGCTCGCCTCCCGACAGCTCGTTGACCAGGGCTCCCAGCTTGGTGGACAGGCCCACCTGCGCCAGAAGCCGCTGGGCACGGGGCAGGATGTCCTTGCGGGACACGCCGGTCACCTCGAGGACGAAGGCGACGTTCTCCAGCGCAGTGCGCCCGGGGAGGAGCCGGAAATCCTGGAACACGCACCCCACGCGGCGCCGGACCTTCCAGATCTCCTTCTCCGAGATTATCTCCGACGAATAGCCGGTTACCCGCACTTCGCCCGAACTCGGACGCTCGGCCATGTGGATGAGGCGCAAGGAGGTGGACTTGCCGGATCCCGAATGTCCTGTGAGGAAGACGAAGTCGCCCTTGCGGACGTGGAAGGAGATGTCCCTGAGCACGTACCCGCGCTTGGGATACTCCATGGAGACGTTCGTCAGCTTGATCACCGGTCCGGGGAGAAGAGGGCCGAGGAAGCCTCAGGGCACCGGAAAGGAAGACTAGACATGGCCCATACCGCTGTCAAAGCGGGTCTTCGCAAGCCGGAGGGCAAGGCGCAGGGCCTGCTCCATGGAGGCCGGATCGGCGCGTCCCGGGAAGGGTGCCAGGTCGAAGGCCGTGCCGTGGTCCGGGGAGGTTCGAATGAAGGGGAGCCCCAGGGTGACGTTCACTCCCGCGCCGAACGAGACCGTCTTGAAGGCAGCCATGCCCACGTCGTGGTAGGGGGCCACCACGGCGTCGAAGGCTCCGGCGAGAGCGCGGCCGAACACCGTGTCCGCCGGAAGGGGAGGGGAGATGTCTACCCCGCCGGCGCGCAGGAGGGCGACGGCCGGCGCGAGCACGCGCTCCTCCTCGTCGCCGAAGAGCCCCTGGTCCGAGGCGTGGGGGTTGAGGGCGCAGAGGGCCAGGCGCGGTGCCGGCATCCCCCAGTCACTGCGGAGCGAGGCGTGGAGCAACGACGCCTGCTCGCGGAGGAGCTCTCCCGTCACGGCCGAGGGGACCTCCCGGAGCGCCAGGTGCGTCGTGGCCAGCAGTACGCGCAGGGGACCACCCAGGGGGGTGGTCTCGGCAGCCATGAGCATGCCCACCACCGTGGCGCCCGTCAGGTCGCGGAGGAGCTCGGTCTGCCCCGGCACGTGCCATCCGGCCCTGTGCAGGGCCGGCTTGTGCACCGGCGCCGTAACCACTGCGCCAACCTCACCGGCCATGGCGCGCCGGACAGCCTCCTCGATGGCCAGCGCCGACACGCGGCCGGCGCCGGCTTCGGAGCCGTCCCAACGCTCCACTGCGATGGTGGGGTGAGAGGGAGGGGCTTTCCGGAGCAGCTCCTCCGGGCCGACGAAGATGAAGCGCGCCGTCGGTGCCTCCCGGGCGAGCTTGTCCACGGCGTGGAAGGCCACCTCGGGACCGATGCCCCGGGGATCCCCCAGGGTGACGGCGACGGTGCGGCGATCCGGCGGGGGAGAAGAAGGAGTCAACCCTGCCTACATCCGTATCTCGACGTGGCTCCTGGCGCGGAGATCGTCCAGGATCCGCTGCATCTGCTTCGTGCGCTGGACCTGCTCCGCCAGCTGGGACTTCACGTCCTCGAACGTGTACGCTCCTGCCTCTCGGATCTCCCGGACCCGCACCACTGCAAGGCGCGTCTCCCCCCGGCCCGTGTCGTACTCGATGGGACCCAGGACTTGACCCTGGGTGGAGGTGCTCAAGGCGTCGTATCCGGGAGGGAGCTGGTCCAGCTGGTCGAAGGACACGGTGAGCGTGTCGGGGGCCAGCGGATCCGAGTACTCCCGGAAGAGCTCGGCCATGCTCGTGCCCTCCCGGGCCAGGGCGGCCACGCTGTCCGCCCGGAGACGGGCGCGCTCCGCGTCGCTGGGAGCCGGCATGGCGCGGATCAGGATGTGGCGGCCCTTCCGCTCGGCGGCCCGGGACCGCTCGATCTTGATGATGTGGTACCCGAATTCGGTCTCCACCACACCGCTCACCTGCCCATCAGCCAGGGCGAAGGCCATGTCCTCGAATTCCTTCACCATGGCCCCGCGACGGAACCAGCCCAGGTCGCCGCCGATCTCGCCACTGCCGACGTCGTCGGAGTAGGCCTTCGCCAACGCCTCGAAGTCGCTTCCGGCCCGGAGGCTGTCCAGAAGGGCCTCTGCCTCCGCGCGGGCTACGGCCTTGGCCGAGTCTGAGGCCTGAGGCGCCATGACCACCTGCTCGAACGTCACCAGGCGGGGGCGGCTCTGGAGCTGGGCCGAGGCCTGGGAGAAAGCCTCTCGGAGCTCGTCCTCGCTCACGTCCACGGGGGCTGCGTCCCGCAGCTTCCGCTGCATGAACATCTGTTGGAGCTGATCCTGGCGCACCTGGGTCGAGAGGATCTCCCGGTACTCGGAGAGGGTCATGCCTTCGCGGGCGAGGGCCTCCTGGAGCTCCGCCTGGCCCCTCGAATACTGGCGGGCGCGGTTCTGGATCTCCATGGTGACGATTTCCTCCACCCGCGCCTCGTCCACTTTCACCAGCGAGTCCTTGGCGGCCGCCTGGGTGATGAGCAGGCGGTTGACCCAGCCGTCGACGAGGGTCCGGTACAGCGTCGCCAGCCCGGCTGCGTCCTGGGGGACGGAGCCCGGATTCTGAAGCCGCATTCGCTCCGCTTCTTCCTGGACCTGGGTGAGGAGGACCACCGAGTCGCCCGCCACGGCGACGATGCGATCCACCACATTCAGTTCACCGGTGGCGATCTGCCCCGTCACAGGCGTGGCCAGGCCAGCCAGCAGGGGCAGGGCGAAAAGGAGTGAGCGTCGGGTCATGGTGGATGTCATGGTGCCTGCTAACCCCTGGCTATGCACGGGTTCCGGTCAATGGCCTGCGGTGTCGGTGGCGGCTGCCGAATCGGCGGCGGACAGGCCCCGGCTGGCGCGGATCTGGCCCACTCGCAGAACCACCTCGCCCAGGCCGGAGTCGAACAAGGAAGTCGGCTCGTCCTCGCGGAGCTGGAAGGAGAGGAGCCCGAGGGGCAGCACATCCTTGGCGCCCGCGAGGACGTCAGCGAGGGCCCTGCGCACGGCCCGGCCGACGGCGGGCTCCAGCTCCTCACCGGGTGCACGGTCAAGCGGGGTAAGGCCGATGTCCGCGGCCACGGTGCGGAGTTGTGAGCGGGCCTCGGCGACGAGGGAGTCCACCCGAGCCTGAGGGGTTTCGAAACCGCGCTCCTCCGCTTCCGCCAGCAGCAACTCGCGCTGGGCCAACCCCTTGAGGAAGTTTCGGATCTGCTCGTCGGTGGCGGCCTCGACCTGCGCCCTGAACTGGGGCTGTTGGGACTGCACCACGGCACGGAAGTCCTGCACGGTGATGGCGCCATCGGCGAGCGACACCAGCGCCCGACGGGCGGCACGGCGGGACAGGGGGGCCGCGGGGTCGTTCGCCACATCCCGGACCACCGCTTCGGCCCCCTTCTGGATGGTAGGCTTGCCGCGCTCTTCGACCCCGGCGACGAACGCGGACTCGGCCTGGATGTAGCGCTGATTGATGAGCCGGATGCGGAACTGCTCCTTCACCTGCTCGAATCCGGGGGCCTCCTTCGATTCGACCCGGATCACGTGGAGGCCGTAAGGCGTCTCCACCACGTCGCTGATCCCTCCTGGCTGGAGGGCGAACGCCGCGTCCTCGAAGGGCTTCACCATGTCCCCGCGGCCGAAGTCGCCCAGGTTCCCTCCCAGCTGGGCGGTGCCCGGGTCCTTGCTGAAGCGGCGCGCCAGCGCTGCGAAGCTCTCGCCTGCGAGGGCTCGTCCCCGGACGCTTTCGATGGCGGCACGCACCGAGTCACGCTGGGCCTCCGTCGCCTGGTCGGGGAAGGTCATGAGGATGTGGCTGGCGCGGACCCGGGAGTCCGGCGCTTCGCGTTCGTAGGCCGCCAGGAGATCCGCGTCGGACAGGAGCGTGTCCACCTTTATGGCCGAGTCCCGCAACTGAAAGATCACCTCCTGATCCAACTGCTCGCGGACCAGCGGCTCCAGGTCGAGGCCGGCCAGGGTGGAGTCCTTCGCCGCCTCAGCGGCGAGGAGCGCGTAATCGGCCCAAAGCTCCGCCAGAGACCGGACCACCTCGATGTCGTTGGGGAGGTTCTCCTGGTCCACCAGCAGTTCCACGGCGTCGTCTACCGTGAGGCGGTGGCTTCCTGCCCTGGCCACCAGGCCCTCCGTGGGTTCGTCCTTGGCGCACGCCCCCACGAGAGCGAGCCCGGCCAGGGCCGTCGCCATCCTGAGCTTCTTGTTCACGCTTGGTCTCCAGGGAGAGATCCGGGGTCCGTCGCTCCGCTATGCAGCCGCATCCGCGGCCGACCGGAGCGCCTCCAAAGCTATCACAAGGGTTTCGGTGAGAGGCACGGCGCCCACCTGGTTGAAGACCAGGGAGAGCGGGTCCATGCGGACCACCTCCACCCCCACCTCCCGCCTTCTGAGCGGCGCGTCCAGCACCGCCACCCGGGGCACCACGCCCGCACGGAAGTTCAAGCGCGCTGACCGATCCCGTACCAGGATGCGCTCCACGCCCACGCTCCTGCCCAATACCCGGAGCACCGCGGCGTCCAGGAGCCGGCCGGCCGCCTCGGGGAGGGGCCCGAAGCGGTCGGCCATCTCCCGGCGCAGCGCTTCCACCTCCCCGCGGCTCCCGACCTTGGAAAGCCGCCGGTAGAGGTGGAGCTTCTGCCCCGAATCCTCCACATACCCCTCGGGGAGGTAGACGGATCCAGCGAGGGAGATCTCGGGATCGGGATGCTCCTCGAGCTCTTCGCCCTTCTGGAGGCGCTGCACCGTCTTCTCCAGGAGGCGCAGGTAGGCATCCAGCCCCACCTGGCTGGCGAACCCCGACTGGTCCGCTCCCAAGAGGTTCCCGGCGCCTCGGAGCTCAAGGTCGCGCAGCGCCACCGAGTATCCGCTCCCCAGCTCGGTATAGTGCTCCAGGACGCGGAGCCTCCGCCCCGCCTCCTCCGTGAGCTCCTCGGGAACGATGAGATAGCAGTACGCGCGGCGGTCGGAGCGCCCCACCCGACCTCGGATCTGGTAGAGCTGGGAGAGACCGAAGCGATCAGCCCGGTCCACGATGAGCGTGTTGGCGTTGGGCACGTCCAGGCCGTTCTCGATGATGGAGGAGCAGACGAGGACGTCCACTTCGCCATCCACGAACGAGCGCATGACGGCGTCCAGCTCGTGCCCACCCATCTGGCCGTGTGCCACGGCCACACGCCCCTCGGGCACCAGGGCCCGGACTTCTTCGGCGACCGTGTAGATGGTCTCCACCCGGTTGTGCAGGAAGAACGTCTGCCCTCCCCGGTCCAGCTCCCGCTGGAGCGCTTCCGCAAGGATCTGGTCACTCCAGGGGAGCACGTGGGTGAAGATGGGCATCCGGTCCCGGGGCGGAGTCCGGATGAGGGAGAGGTCTCGCACCCCCGAGAGGGACAGGTAGAGCGTGCGGGGGATGGGTGTGGCCGTCAGGGTGAGGACGTCCACCTGGGCGCGCATCCGCTTCAGGCGCTCCTTGTGCCTCACCCCGAAGCGCTGCTCCTCGTCCACCACCAGCAGCCCCAGGTCCTTGAAGATCACGTCGTGGGAGAGCAGGCGGTGGGTTCCGATGACGACGTCCACCTCGCCGTTGGCAAGCCGGGCCAGAAGCTCTCGGCTCTCGGCGGCCGACCTGAAGCGGCTCAGGGAGTTTACGCGCACCGGGTAGTCGGCCAGGCGCTCCATGAAGGTGTGCCGGTGCTGCTCGGCGAGGATGGTGGTGGGAGCCAGCACCGCCACCTGCTTGCCGTCCTGCACGGCCTTGAAGGCGGCGCGGATGGCCACTTCGGTCTTGCCGTACCCCACGTCCCCGCAGACCAGGCGGTCCATGGGCCGCGGTGCCTCCATGTCACGTTTCACGTCCTCGGCGGCTTTGCGCTGGTCCGGGGTGTCCTCGTAGAGGAAGGACGACTCCATCTCCTTCTGCCAGCGGGTGTCGGGTCCGTATGCGTGCCCCTGCGCCGTGGCGCGCCGGGCGTAGAGCTGGAGGAGCTCGGTGGTCATCTCCTGGATGGCCCTCTCCGTCCGGTTCCGGAGCGCCTTCCACCGCTTTCCCCCGATGCGGTGCAGGTGAGGCGGCTCCGCCTCTTCCGATTCGCCCACCCACCGCTCCACGAGGTCGAGCCGATAGACGGGCAGGCGCAGGACTTCCCCGCCGGCGTATTCCAGCGCCAGCGATTCGATCTCCTCGCCGGCGACCTGGATGCGCTGGAGCCCGACGAAGCGCCCCACGCCGTGGTCCATGTGCACCACGTAGTCGCCGGGCGTGAGCTGGGCCAGGCTCTCCAACGCCACCGAGCCCCTGAACCGGCGGGTCCGGCGGAGGCGCCGCGTGCGCCGGAAGATCTCGTGGTCGTTCAGCACGCGCAGGGGCGGGTCGGCGGCGAGAAGCTCGAAGCCGTCCGCCAGCGCGCCGATCCCCAGACGCGTGCCCGGCGGGATCCGTGCGGCTCCCCCCAGGATCTCCTCGAGACGCTGCAGCTGCCCGTCGTTGTCGCAGAGGAGGAGCGTCTCGTGCCCTCTGGCCGCTCCCTCGCGCAGGTAGGCTTCCAGCTTCCCCATGTCCCGCTCGATGGCGGGCGGACGTCCCACCGGGAGTCGCCGGGGCGCGGGCTCCTCACCCACCAGGTCCAGGCGCGGGAAGCCGGCCAGGAGTTCCGTCAGGCGATCCGGGCTCAGGTAGAGCGCCGAGGGGGGAGGTGGGGATGCCCCCGAGTCCACAAGGTCGGCATAGAGCGTGGTGACGCGCTCCCAGGTGCGTTCCGCGTCGGCTGCGGGATCCCAGGCTCCCAGGACCGCCACCACCGCATCGACCGGGAGGAGCTCCAGCAGGGAGCGGGAGACGGTCTCCCCGCCGCAGGCGCTCCTTCGGAAGTCCACAGGGAGGACGTGAGTCTCGTCCAGCTCGGCCACGGAGCGCTGGTCCAGGATCTCGAAGCTCCGGATGGAGACGACCTCGTCTCCCCAGAGTTCGATGCGGGCCGGGTCCCCGGCTCCCACCGAGAACACGTCCAGAATGCCTCCGCGCAGGGCGAACTGGCCCACCTCCTCCACCATGGGGACCCGCTCGAAGCCCCGCTCCTCCAGGAGGCGGGCCAACCCGCGCAGGTCCACCGTGTCACCTCTGCGTACGGTGAGCCGCAGGTGAGCCAGCCCCGCCGGGATGGGGGCACGCTCCTGGAGTGCCCGGGGGGTGGTGACGAGGATCTTGGAGCGCCCGGAGAAGACCCCCTCCACCGCTTCCACCCGCAAGCTGCCGATCTCGAGGTTCGGCTCAGCCTCCTCGTAGGGGAGAGCCTCCTTCTGGGGGTAGACATGGGCTGCGCCGTGATCGCCCAGGAGCACCTCCAGATCGGCCTCGGCGGCGGCGGCCTCGCGGGGGCCGGGGGTGAGGAGCACCCAGACGCGCTCGGGGTGGCGTTGGTGAAGCGCTGCCACCACCGCCGCCCCCGACGACCCCGCGAGCCCGCCCAGAGCGTCGCGCTGCGCCGCCCCGGGGAGCCGCACCGCCAGCTCCTGGAAGGCCTCGCAGGAGGCGACGGCCGAGAGGATTGGATCAGGATGCGCCATGGCCGCTCTCCACCGCTGCTCTGGCTTCCCGGGTGAGCCTCCCGGTGGATGCCACCGCGGCCTCCAGGAGGAGGACGATGAGTGCCATCACCAACAGGGCACGCCCCAGCTCTGGCCCGTGGCGGGACCGGAAGATGGCCCGTCTCCATCTCCCCTCGCTCCCCACGGACGTGACCTGCGAGCCCAGGGCGCGCTCGAGGCGCGCCGGATCCAGGGGCGTGAGGTCTGATTCGGTGACGTCCGCGTTCACCGCCTCGTGCGCCACCGCGCTGTCCCCGAGCAGGAAGGTGTAGATCCCCGGGTCGCTCGTGGCGTGTATCATGCGCGTGGCGTCCAACAGGATCTCCACGCCCGAGGGGAGCCGCACCGCATCCGCATCCCGGGGTGCCGACAGCGCTGAGCCTGCCGGGCGCTCACCGCGTTCCCCGCCGGCCCCCGCCCAGGCCACCGCCGCCCAATCCACGAAGCGGACCATAGCGGTGGAGACCGGAAGGGAGGTGGACTCGGCGTCCATGGGCGAAGCCAGGATCAGGTACCGCTGGCCGATGGCGTCCATCCCCTCCACGGCCCACGGGTCGCCGCCGGCCAGGGCCAGCGTGCGGCTGGTCGAGGAGGGGTCTCCGGTCGGGGACAGGCGGTACCAGCGGCGCACCCGGACTCCTCCAAGGGGCTCGGGGAGCGCCCTCCCGTCCAGGACCACCTCGCCCTCGCCCTCCGCGCGCTCCAGGCGCCAGGGGAGCCCGGCGGCCATCAGGCGGCGGTTGAGAGCGGGCAGGAGGGTGGGGTCCGCCGGCGGCAGGACGAGCACCGCGTCCCGGGCGCCCCCGCCGTCCAGCGCCCCGGCGGAAGCCGAGACCACCAGCTCCGCCTGCTGGGGCGGGACGACCCGAAGGCGGCCTGCCGCTTCCAGGACCGCCACCGCCTCGGCGAAGAAGACCCCCACGTCGCCGTCCAGGGCGACGCCGGGGACGGGGCGGGCCTGGAATGCGAAGTACCTCCGGTCGTCGGCGCTCAAGGCATCCGGGTCCGCCTCGACCCACCCTGCCGTCCACCCGGCCGGGGCTGGAGGGAGAGGGAGGGACACCGACGCCCCCGGGGAGAGCGCCGCCGCGCTCCGGACGCGCCCTTCGATCACGATCCTCACCGGCACCGCCGCCGTGTCCTCGACATCGGATGGTGGCGCCGCAGACACCGTCACCTCATAGCGCTGGCCCTCCAGAGGCGTCATGCCGCCTCCCACCAGGAGCGAGGAGATGGCGCGGTTGTGGGCGGGATCGCCTTCCGGGGCCCAGACCACCACAGGCACGTCTCCTGGCGGTTCGGCTGCATCCGCCGCGAATCCGGAGGCCTGGAGATCCGAGAGGAGGTGGATCTCTCGGGCCTGGAGCCCGGAGGCGGACACCAGCGCGGCGGCCCGGGAGAGCGCCGCGGGAATGTCCCCGGCACCGGCACTGGCTCGAGCCTCCTCGACCGTGCGGCGGGCCTCTTGGGGACCCCCGGGCGCCGAGGGGAGCCAGGGCTCGCCTGCGAGGATCACCCAGATGCGATCCTGGTCGGTAGCGTCCTCGAGGGTGGAGAGCGCCAATTCCTTCAGCCGGTCCAGGACGCGCGCCTCGCCCACCACCAGCCCGCTGGACATGGAGTTGTCCAGGACGATGGCCAGCGCTGTGGGCGGGTGGGCCGAGCCGCTGCCCCGGACGAAGAGGCGCGCGCCGGCTCCCACCACGGCCAGGACCGCCGTCGCCCGCAGAACGAGGAGCAGGAGTTGCCGGAAGCGGATGCGGCGGGCGTGGTCGCGCTCGGTCCGCTCCAGGTACCGGAGGGCCGGAAACGACACCCTGCGGGCCTCCTGCCTCTGGAAGAGGTGCAGGAAAAGGGGGACGACGACGGCGACGCCGGCGAGGAGGAAGAGAGGGTTCAGCGCACCCATGGCCTCACCCGAGCCTCTCCCGCTTCCGGAGGTAGGCCCGCAGGGCCGTGGACAGCGGCTGGTCCGTGTCCACGACCTGGTAGTCGATGCACTGGGGTCGGAGTGACCGTTCCCATTCCAGGAGCGCTGCAGAGACGGCTTCCCGGTATTCCGAGCGCATATCCGCCACGCTCACCAGGAGCTCCTCCTGGGTCTCGGGGTCGAAGAACCTGGCCTCCGAGGCGGCCGGGAGCTCCCGCTCCCCCGGGTCCACCAGATGGAAGACCAGCACCTCGTGACCCCGGTGCCGGAGGAATTTGAGCGCCGTCCGAGTAGCCTCGGGAGTGACAAGGAGATCCGAGAGCAGGATGACGAGCCCACGCCTTCGCAGGCGGACGGCCACGTCCTTGAGGGCACTCTCCGCCGAGGTGCCGCCCCGGGCCTCCAGGGAGCGGAGCCGGCGCACGATCTCGTTCCACTGGCGCTTCCCCCCCCGCGCCAGGACGCGCTCTACCACCCTGTCGTGGAAAGCGGCCATCGCCACCGCGTCACCCTGGCGCAGGAGCACCAGGGCCAGGGCGGCGGCCAGGAGCTTCGCGTACCACAGCTTGGGCGGGAGCACGCCGGGGTTGGACGTCCACCCCATGGACTCGCTCACGTCCACGAGGATCTGGGCCCTCAGGTTCGTCTCCTGCTCGAACTGCTTCACGTAGAAGCGATCCGAGCGTCCGTACATGCGCCAGTCGATGTAGCGCAGGTCGTCCCCGGCCCGGTAGGCCCGGAGTTCGGCGAACTCGGCGGAGAAGCCCCGGTGCGGGGATCGATGGAGCCCCATGAGGAACCCCTCTACCACCTTCCTGGCCAGCAGCTCGATGCCCCCCAGCTGGGCGAGGGTGGCAGGGTCGAGGAGGTCGGGCCGGGAGGCCCCCGGGGCAATGGCGCGGTCCAGGGTCATGAAGAACCCTGCAAGCTAGGCCCACAGCAAGCGTGATGTGACGGGCTGATCTACGAAAAGGAACCGGAAA
>CAZJFX010000044.1:0-34240 GCA_964545395.1 uncultured Gemmatimonadaceae bacterium
ACCCACCTCCGCAGCCGCCTGAACGGGGGGAGGTTGACACAGGGTGTCTCATGCCCCCGCCTCCGTGCCCGGGGTGGTCGCCGGGCGCGGGAAGGCGCGCTCCGCGACGGGGACGAAGCCCTCTCCCTCCCGGTGCCGGCGCGTCTCCACCCGCACCGTGGCCTCGTCCAGGCGCACCACGTTGAGCGTGTTCATTCCCGCCTCCGGGCCCCGCCCGCGCGACGAGGCGGTGGTGCCGCACGCGACCAGCGGAATCCCGGGCCCCCTTCCCCCCACCAGGGCCCGGGACGTGGACAGGTGGGTCTGGTGCACGTGGCCCCCCAGGATCAGCGCCACCCCCATCCCTTCGAAGGCCTCCAACAGCCGCCGCGCCCCGGGGAGGGGACGCCCTCCCTGCCGGTCGGGGGTGGGCACGAAGTGGTGGTGCACCACCATCACCCGCGCATCGCTCGGGGGCGCCGACGCGAACGCGTGCCGGGCCAACTCGAGCTGCGCCGCACGCAGGCGCCCCGCCACGATGGCTCGGCCCGGCGCCGAGGAGTTGAGCGCCACCACGGTGGCGCCGGCCACCCGGGTCACCGAGTCCAGGTCCGGGGCGATGAAGCGGCGCCAGTTCCGGTACGGGGCCAGCAGGCGCTCCCACACCCGGTAGAGCGGCACGTCGTGGTTACCGGGCGTCACCACCACCGGAAAGGGCGCCAGCCGGTCCAGGAGCGAGCGCACCGCGGCGTACTCCCGTGCCTTGGCGCGCTGGGTGAGATCCCCGGCGACCACCACCAGGTCAGGGCGTAGAGCGTGGGCCAGCGCCACGAGGTCCTCCGCCGGCCGCGCCCGGAACGGCTTGCCTGTCTGGAGATCGGAGGCGTGGAGGATGACCATGGAGGCCCTACCGGGCGACGACCCTACCCGTGTCCCTGAAGTGCATCATACCCGCAATACCGCCGGCCACGATGGCCAGGCTGATCAGCTGGGCCAGGGTGAGCACGCCGAAGAAGCGGTCGTCCTTGGCCCGGAAGAACTCCACCACGAAACGCTCCAGCCCCGCCAGCACGAGCCAGAGCATGAAGAGCCGCCCCGGCTTCCACGCGCGCCCCCTCAACCTCCACAGCACCAGGAAGATGAGCGTGGACAGGGCCACCTCATAGAGCTGGGTGGGGTGGACGGGGACCACGTTGCCGTAGCGCTCCACCAGGGCCGGGTCCACGCTGATCCCGAAGTCGCGCTCGATGATGTCCACGCGGGTGGGCGGCGACCCCTGGGGGAAGCGGATCCCCACCCAGGAGCCGGTGGGGCGGCCCCAGTCGTCGCCCACCAGGAAGCAGCCGATGCGCCCCACCCCATACGCCAGGGCCAGGGCGGGCGCGGCGGCGTCCACCGCGTCGCCCATGGGGAGCTTGCTCCGCCGCACCTCCCAGAGCACCAGCGCCGCGGCCAGGATGAACCCGCCGTACCAGACCAGCCCTCCCCGGGCGAGGAGGAGGGACATGGGGTCCGCCACCAGCCGGTCGAAGTTGAGCAGCATGTAGTAGATCTTCGCGCCCAGGATCCCGCCGACGACAGCCATGAAGACCATATCCCAGGCCTTCTCGGGATCGTGCCCCTTCCGCCGCAGCTCCCCGCGCAGGATGTACCCCGCGGTGAGGAAGGACAGGAGCATCATCACCCCGAAGGAGGTGATGGGCTCGCCGCCGAGGACCGGAATCCACTCGGGGAGCTCGAAGAGGATGGGATGCATGGGAGGCTCCGCTCAGGCGGTGCGCCGGTTCAGCCCGGGGAAGAGAAGGTCGGCGGCCGCCGAGGTCTCTGCCTCGGCCGCCTGGCCCAGGTCGTAGCGGAAGCGGGCCGCGCGTGCCACCATGGCCCCGTTGTCCAGGGAGAGCCGCGGGGAAGCATGGAAGAGCTTCCCCGCCGGCCCGAGCCGGCGCGCCAGCTCCTGGCGCAGCGCCTGGTTGGCGCTCACGCCGCCGCCCAGGAGGACCCTCCCACAGCCGGTCTCCTCCACCGCTCTCATGGTCTTCGAAGCCAGCACGTCCAGCGCCGCCGCCTGGAACGAGGCGGCCACGTGGGCCCTCTCGGCATGGAGCGAGCCACGCTCCTCCAGGGCGCGGACCACCTCGACCACCGCCGTCTTCAGCCCGCTGAAGGAGAAATCGTAGTAGTCCGGGTCGTCCGGCGTCTGGTTGCGCCGGAGGATGGGGCGGGGGAGCCGGTGCCGGGCCGGATCGCCCTCCCGCGCCGCCCTCTCCACCTGGGGACCTCCGGGATAGGGGAGCCCGAGGAGCTTGGCGATCTTGTCGAAAGCCTCGCCCGCCGCGTCGTCGCGGGTCTCTCCCAGGAGCGTGTAGCGGCCCCACGCCTCGGCGTGGAGGAGAAGGGTGTGCCCGCCCGACACCAGGAGGGCGACAAAGGGGGGCTCGGCTTCGGGGTCCTCCAGGACCGGCCCGAAGAGGTGCGCCTCCATGTGGTGGACAGCCACCACCGGCTTGCTCAGGGCGAAGGCCACGGCCTTGGTCCAGCACACGCCTACCAGGAGCGCCCCGATGAGCCCGGGGCCGGCGGTGACCCCGAAGACGTCCACCTGGCCCAGCGACACGCCGGACTTCTCCAGGGCCTCGTGCACCACGGCGTCGATCTTCTGCAGGTGGGCCCGGGCCGCCAGCTCGGGGACCACGCCCCCGAACACCTCGTGGACGTCCTGGGAGAGGATGACGTGGCCCAGAAGGCGGTTGTGGCCGTCCAGCAGCGCCGCCGAGGTCTCGTCGCAGGAGGTCTCGACGCCCAGCACCAGCGGTCGGGGCAGCCCGTGGGTCACAGGCCCTCCGGCGGCGCATCCGGCGCGCGGCGCACGACCACCGACTCCCGGGGGAGGTCCAGCGTGACCAGCGCGGGGATGCCCTCCACGCGGTAGGACACCCGACGTTCCTCGCCGGGGGCCATGTCACTCAGGAGCTCCGGGTCCACCCAGGCGTGCACGTCCTGGGGATCCACTGCCGCAAGCAGCGTACGCGCACCATGCAGGATCACATCCACCGCCTCGGGCACGACGGTGAGCGCGGAACGCCCGTACCCCGCCTGGGCCAGGACCTCGATGCCGGTCAGCGTGCGATCCTCCCGCTCCTCCACGCGGATCCCCACCGTGACCGTGGCCGGCGACACATGCACGCCTGCCAGGCCCACCGAGTCCACGGCCAGCTCGACCACTCCCGAGCCCCGGATCTCGCGGAGCGCCAGCGGGCGGAGCAAGACCGAGTCGAGGGCCTCCACGAGATCCGTCGGACCTCGCACCCGGGCCATGTGCGGGGTCACCCCGATGGGGCTGGCCAGGGCCAGGCGCGACGGGAGCGAACCGGTGGTGCGGAGCGCGATGGGCACCATCCGGGCGACGGCGGGCTCGAAGTGGACGCGCACCGCGGACGGGTACACCGACTCGACGGAGAGGCCGCTCCCCTCCCCCAGCACCACCCAGTCGCGCCGCAAGGTGACCAGGGTGTCCCGGGAGCCCACGTACGTAATGGGGATGCGGAGCACGGTCCCGGCCCGGCTCAGGCGGATGATCTCGCCGGTGGAACCGTTCAGGCGGATCTCGACCTCGCCGGGCTGGACCTCGCCCGCCGCCGTCCAGGCCGTGTCGGCCACGTCCACCACCACGGGCACCGAGCCCACCGTCTGGGCTTCCCGGGGCTCGGACTGGACCAGGGCCCAGAGGAGCACGGAGAGGCCCAGGGCGGACAGTTTCAGCCGCCAGTTATGGATCAGGGAGCGGGGAGTGAAGGCCACGGCGCGCTACTCGCCGAGGAGTCGGCGCACCAGCTCCTGGTTCTCCGGTGCGTCCCAGGCGGTGCCGCCGGCCACCTTCTTGTAGATGATGCCGTTGCGCCCGATGAGGAAGGTCTCCGGGACACCCGTGGTCTGGTACGTCGCCTGGATGCGCCCCTCGGGGTCGTGGAGGATGGTGAAGGTGAGCCCCATCTCCGCCGCGAAGGCCCCCAGGTCGCCGCCGTCACGCCCGAAGGGATCCTTCTCCCCCTTTCGGGCGTCGATGCTCACCGCCAGGATCTCGAAGTCCGTCCCCGCCATCGCCTCGTAGAGCCGCTGCATGGAGGGCATCTCCTCGCGGCAGGGCGAGCACCACGTGGCCCACACGTTGAGGAGCACGACCTTGCCCCGGTAGTCGGAGAGGCGGGCCTGGTTTCCGGCCATGTCCGTGGCGGTGAACTCGGGGGCCTCGGCGCCGGCGACGACGGGCCGGTACCGCTCCCGTCCCGCCCACGCCACGAGGACCACGGCCGCCGCGGCAACGAGGGCCCAGAAATAGGGCGACTGATAAGGCTTGCGCTTCATGGACCCGGAGCGGGTGGTGGAAATGGGGATAACGGTTCAATCTAGCCGTGGAGCGGTTCGCCGGAAGACACGCCCCCAGGGCGCGCACCGGTCCCCTTCCCCGGCGTCCCGCTAGAACCTGAGCCCCAGCCTGATGACCACCTGGTCGTCGGGGTCCACCACCTCGTAGCGCACCTCGGCGTACGCGCCCAGGACCAGGGCGCCGAGGTTCACGCCCACGCCACCTCCGTACCCCGTCTCGGCCACCGCCCCCGCGCCTCCGCCCACGTCGGTGCGGCGGTACACCAGGCCGCCGGTGGCGTAGGGTGTGAGGATGGGGATGGGGAGGCCGATGTGCAGGTCCGCGGAGCCGCCCATGAAGGAGCAGTCGTCCACGGTCCCGCAGTCGGGGAAGAAGTATTCCCCCGCCACGAAGATGTCGATGGGGAAGACGGGGAAGCTCAACTCCGCCGACGCGCCCACGCCGTTGGTGCCTCCGAACGAGTCGGTGGCCCGGGCCACGTGGATGCCGGGGTTGAGCTGGGCTTCGGCCTCCGGGGCCGCCCCGCACAGGACGGCGAAGGCCAGCGCGAGGCAGGCGTTGCGAAGATTCATAGATGCCTCCGGCGGGAGGGGTGGTACCGACCCGATCCTACCCTATCCACCGCGCCGCCCCACCGCCAGCCGTACGGCGCTTCCACGCTCCACGGGGGTGTCGGCGGCGGGCTGCTGGTCCACCACGATTCCGGCGTCCATGCCGTACCGGTCCACCTCCTCCACCGCCCCCACCACCAGCCCGAGGGAATCGAGGGTCGCAAGGGCCGCCGCCTCCTCCATCCCCAGCAGATAGGGCATGACGACCTGCGGCGGACCCAGGCTCACGGCCATGCGGATCTCGGAGGGAAGAGCCACCACGGAGCCCGCCCCCGGATGCGTGGACACCACGCGCCCCCTGGGGATCTCCGAGTCCACCGAGTCCACCACCACCAGGAGCCCCACCGTCTCGAGCACCACCAGGGCGCGGGAGGCGTCCACGTTGCCCACATCGGGGACGGCCCGGGTCTGGGGCCCGAGGCTGCGGGTGACCCTCACCTCCGAGTTGCGCACCGCCACCTGCCCGGGAAGGGGGGACTGGCCCAGGATGAGGCCGCGGGGCGTCGTGGGGTGGAGGAGCGAGTCCACGGCCCCCAGGGCGAGGCCCGCACCCACCAGATTCGCCGCGGCCTCGGCCACGTGCTGGCCCTTCAGATCCGGGACCGTGACCAGGTTGGCAGGGGAAGGAGGCGCGGGGTAGAGGGCGCGGGTCGCCACCAGGTACCCCAGCCCCCACCCGGCCAGGATCAACGCCAGGGCGGAGGCCATCAGGCGGAACCTCCGGCCGAGGGAAGCCGCGCCCCGTCGGGGGCTCTTCCCCCGGGAGACCCCACCCTTCCCGCCTCCCCGGCGCGTCCCCCTGGCTCCGCGGTGCCTTCTGAGCGAGCTCCCGAGCTTCACGAGGCCCTCCTCAGGCGGGCGCCGAACGCACCGTCGAAGCCGTGGCGCTGGGGGAGAACCACCAGGTGGCCGTCACCGTCCAGGTATTCGGGCGGAACGGCGCCGGTGGGCTCCAGGCCGAAGCCGGGATGCCGCCGGAGAAACGCAGCGACCTGCTCGTGGTTCTCCTCGGGCTCGAGGGTGCACGTGGAGTAGAGGAGCAGGCCCCCCGGAGGCACCAGGGGCGCCGCGGCGTCCAGGATCTCCCTTTGCAGTCGGATCATCTCTTCCATCGGTCCGGCCCCCAGCCGCCAGCGGGCATCGGGGTGGCGGCCCAGCGTCCCCGTGCCGGTGCACGGAACGTCGAGGAGCACCGCGTCGGCGGAAGCGAGGGGAGGACGCCGGGCGTCGGCCACCACCATCCCCAGGTCGAGCCCCGTCCTGCGGGCGTTGTCGCGAAGCCTCCGCATGCGCACTTCCGATCGGTCGGCGGCCAGAGTATACCCACCCCGCGCGGCGAGGGCCAAGGCCTTGCCGCCGGGCGCGGCACAGAGGTCAGCAACCTTCGTGCCCGCAGAGAGGTCGGCATAGCGGGTGACCAGGTGGGCGGCGGGGTCCTGCACCAGGGAAGGGAGCGCCTCCAGAGCCGCCCGCGGGCTCGACCCCGCGGCCAGCTCCAGGCAGAGGGTTCCCTTCCCCACCGGCGTCGAGGCGATCCCCCGGGCCTCCAGGATCCCGGCGGCCTCCGCGGGGGAGGCATGGAGGGGCACCAGGTACAGAGAGGCACGCCGGTTGTTGGCCTCCACGAGGGCCCGGACCTCCCCGGGACTCCACCGCGCCAGCCACCGGCGGAGGAGCCAGGCGGGATGGGAGCCCCACGACGCCAGGAACCCCTCCGGGTCGCCCCCGAAGTCGGGGAAGCGCTCCGGACCGGACCCGTCGGCGGCCACCGCCCTCAGAACGGCGTTGACCAGCCCTGCGGCGCCCGGCCCGGAGGAGGCCCGGGCCTGGGACACGGCCTGGGACACCGCGGCATAGCGCGGCACCCCACCCATGTACAGAACCTGGTACGCCCCGAGGCGCAGGATCTCCAGGACGGGGGGCTCCAGCCGCTCCAGGCCGCCCCGCACCCGGGCCGCCAGCAGGTGGTCCAGGCGCCCGCGCAGGCGCGACGCGCCGTACGACAGCTCGTGGACGAACGCCCGGTCCCGTGCCTCCAGGCCGGAGGCGCACCGCTCGAGGGCGACGTCGAGCCGCAGGCCCCGCCCCACGTCCAGGGCGATCGCCAGAGCGGCTTTCCGCGCCGCGGTGACGGCTTCGGGGCGGGGCGGGGCTGGGCTCAGTCGAGCATCCCCTCGAGGGGGGAGGACGGCACGGCGATCTCCCGGGATGGCATGCGCCCCGCGAGGAAGGCGAGGCGGCCGGCGACGATGGCGTGCTTCATGGCGTGGGCCATGCGCACGGGGTCCTTGGCGGCGGCCAGCGCGGTGTTCATGAGGACGCCGTCCACTCCCTGCTCCATGGTGACGCACGCGTCCGACGCCGTGCCCACCCCGGCATCCACGATGACGGGCACGTGGAGGCGGCGCTTGATCTCGCGGATGAAGTAAGGGTTCACCACGCCCAGCCCGCTCCCGATGGGGCTGGCCAAGGGCATGACGGCCACACACCCCGCGTCCTCGAGGCGCAGCGCCGTGATGAGGTCGTCGCTGGTGTAGGCCATCACCTTGAAGCCTTCGCCGGCGAGCACCTTGGCCGCCTCCAGCGTGGCGGCCACGTCGGGGAGGAGGGTGGTCTGGTCACCGATGACTTCCAGCTTGATCCACTCGTTGAACCCCGCGGCGCGCGCCAGGCGCGCGTAGCGCAGCGCGTCCTCGGCGGTGTAGCACCCGGCCGTGTTGGCCAGGAGGAAGAACTCCTTGGGATCCAGGTGGTGGAGGATTCCCTCCTCCTTGGTCCGGTCCAGGTCCACGCGGCGCACCGCCACCGTGACCATCTCGGCGCCCGAGGCGCGGATGGCGTCCACCATGACCTGGTTGGTCGCGTACTTGCCCGTGCCCACGATGAGGCGGGACCTGAAGTCGTGGCCGCCGATGGTGAGCAGGCCGTCCAGGGCCCGGGCCTGCGCCAACGCGTCGGTGTTCTCGGTCATCCCCGATTCATCCTCCGCCCACGAAGTGGACGAGCTCCAGGTTGTCACCCTCCCGGACCGGCGTGTCGCCATAGGCGTCGCGGGCCAGGATCTCCTTGTTGAGCTCCACCACCACGAGCGACGGATGGAGCTCGAGGGACTCGAGGAGCGAGCGCACCGTGAGCCCCTCGTCCACGTCCCGCTCCTTGCCGTTGAGGCGGACCTTGATGGTCGTGGTTCGGCTCATGCGTGCTTCCCTCGGTTGCCGTCCTGCGTTTCGAATCCTTCAAGATACCGGTGGAGGGCGTCCAGGGGATCCGCCGCGTCCCAGACGCCCCGGATGACGGCCACGCCCCAGGCCCCCGCGGCGAGCACCTCCCCCACGCGCCCCGGAGTCACTCCTCCGATGGCCAGCAACGGAACCCCCACGGCGACCTTCGCCACCCGACCGGCGAACGCGGGCCCGAGCCCCCGGCGCCCGGGGTGGCTCTCCGTCTCGTAGATGGTACCCGCGAAGATCCAATCCGCGCCGCCGGCCGCAGCCTCGGCCCCCTCGGCGAGGGTGTGGACCGACATGCCCAGGCGCCCCCGCGCCCCGAGGATGCGGCGGGCTTCCGCCAGGGGGAGGGAGCGCGCCCCCAGGTGGACGCCGCCGGCTCCGGCGCAGAGCGCCACGTCCACCCGGTCGTTGACCACCAGCAGGGACCCCGAAGCGCCGGCCGGATCCCGCAGTGAGCGGACCAGCTCCAGCAGGGGCCCTCCCGGCGTGCCCGGTCCCCGGACGTGGAAGGCGAGGGCGCCACCCCCGGCGGCCAGGAGCGCCGCCGCCTGCGGCCGGAAGCCGGAACGGGAAAGCACCCCATCGTCGGTGACGAGGTGGAGGCGCGGCACACGCCCCTCGGGACCGGACCGAGCCATCATCCCCGGGCACCCATCAGACGAAGCGCTGCGCGGCCCGGACTCCCCGCCCGTGGATCCAGTCCTGGGCGTCCATCCTGCGCTTGCCTGGAGGCTGGACCTCCCCGAGTGCCACCGCCCCGCCGCCGGCGGCCACCACCAGGCCCCGTTGGGCATCGGCGGCCAGCACCGTGCCGGGAGCCCCTTGGGAAGGCGCCTCCACCAGCGTGGGACGGAAGAGCTTCACCGGGACCCCGTCCAGCTCGGACCATGCCCCCGGGACCGCGTCCATGCCCCGCACGTGCCAGGCGACCTCCCGGGCGGCGCGGGTCCAATCCACGCGGGCCACGTTCCGCCCCACCTTGGGGGCGTAGGTGGCCAGGGTGTGGTCCTGCTCCTCTTCCTCGGCCTGCCCGGCCGAGAGGAGCGCCAGCGCCTCCACGAGCGCCTCGGCGCCGAGCTCGGAGAGGCGCACCGAGAGCTCGGAGGCTGTCTCCCCGGGAAGGATGGGCTCCCGGATCCGGTGGAGGGTGGGGCCCGCGTCCATGGCCTCCACCATGCGCACGATGGTCACGCCCGTATCCTCGCACCCCCGGGCGATGGCCCAATGGATGGGCGCGGCGCCCCTGAGCTCCGGGAGGAGGGAGGCGTGGACGTTGAAGGAACCGAGCGGCGGCAGCTCCAGCACCTCGCGGCGGAGGATGTGCCCGTAGGCCGCCACCACCGAGAGGTCGGGGGCGAGATCCCGGAGGGCGGAGAGGAAGTCGTCCCCTCTGGGGAACTCGGGCGTGAGCACAGGGAGCCCGAGGTCCCGGGCCGCCTCCTTCACCGGCGAAGGGGTGAGCTTGCGCCCCCGCCCGGCGGGGCGGTCGGGCCGGGTCACCACGCCCACCACATCGTACCCCTCGTCGTCCAGGGCGCGGAGGGGGGACACGGCGAAGTCCGGCGTGCCCCAGAAGAGGATCTTCACCGGGCGTTTCTCACGACTCCTCGTCCTCCCGGAGCTTCTTCCACTTCTTCATCTGCATGCGCCGCTTGAACGGGCTCAGACGGTCCAGGAAGAGGACCCCTTCCAGGTGGTCGACCTCGTGCTGGAGGACTCGGGAGAAGAGCTCCTCGGCCTCCAGGGAGACAGGCCGCCCCTTGGGGTCGTACCCCTCGAGCTTCACGGCCCAGGGGCGGACCACCACGTCCTCGATCCCCGGGATGCTCAGACACCCTTCGGCCGCCTTGTCCAGCTCGCTGCTCGCCCAGGAAACCACGGGGTTCACCACCGCCACACGGGCCTCCGGCTCCTCCTCGCGGCGCAGGTCCACCACCAGGACCCGTTTGAGGATTCCGACCTGGGGCGCGGCCAGCCCGATCCCTCCGGCGAGGTACATGGACTCGAACATGTCCCGCACCAGCGTCTGCAGCTCGTCGTCGAAGTCCGACACTTCGTCCGCCATGGTGCGCAGGACCGGGTCGCCCATGAGAACGATGTCGCGGATGGCCATGTCTATTCCTCCTTCCCGCCCTTGCTCCCCCGGAGCTGGGCAACGCGCCCCCGGTCCACGGTGACCCGCGTGTTGTCCCCGGTGCGCACGGTGAGCCGGTTCTCCTCGACATGCACGATCGTGCCGATGAGACCGCCGTTGGTGATGATCTCGTCGCCCTTCTTCAACCCCTTGAGCATGGCATCGTGCCGCTGCCGCTCCTTGGACTGCGGCCGGATGAGCAGGAGGTAGAAGATGACGAAGATGAGGACCATCTGGACCATGAAGATGATCCCCGCCGACCCCCCTTCCCGGGGAGCCATCAGAATCGCGAGCGCGGCGTGCGTCACCTTGTGTCTCCGTTGGCGTTCTCTTGGGCGGGCGCGCCTCGGGCGCGCCGCGGGTTTCTGCCGTCCAACCGCCTGCTAACCATCGCCGCTCCGGTATCGCTCCAGCCAGTCCCGGCTCCAGGAGTGGAAGCTCCCGTCCACGATGTGGCGGCGGGCATCCTCCACGAGACGCACGAGGAAGCGCAGATTGTGGATGGAGATGAGGCGGAAGGCCAGCATCTCCGCCGACACAACGAGGTGCCTGAGGTAGGCCCGCGTGTATCGTGCGCACGTCGTGCAGTCGCAGTCGGGATCCACCGGCCGGGTGTCCTCCCTGAAGCGCGACGCCTTCAAGTTCACCTGACCCCCTCCGCTCGTCCAGGCGGTGCCGTGGCGCGCGTTGCGCGTGGGAGCCACGCAGTCGAACAGGTCGCAGCCGCGGGCGATGGATTCCAGGAGATCGTCGGGGTACCCCACCCCCATCAGGTAGCGGGGCCGATCCGCGGGAAGCTCCCCGTCCAGCAGCTCCAGCGTGCGCCACATGTCGGGCTTGGCCTCTCCCACGCTCAGGCCGCCGATGGCGATCCCTTGCCAGTTCCCCGCGTCCCGGACCTGGCGGGCGTGCTCGCGCCGCAGGTCGTCGTAGATGTTGCCCTGCACAATGGGGAAGAGGGTTTGCGTAGGGTATTCGCCACGTTGCTCCAGCTCGTCGAAGCGCGCCTGGCACCGGTGCAGCCAGGCCAGCGTACGCCGGTTCGCCTCGCGGGTGTGGGCGTGGTCCGAGCCGCCGGGAGGGCACTCGTCGAGGGCCATGACCACGTCGGCACCCAGGGTGCGCTGGATGTCCATGACCGACTCGGGAGTGAAGGTGTGGCTGGAGCCGTCGATGTGGCTCTTGAACACCACCCCCTCGTCCTGGACCTGGCGGATGTCGGCCAGGGAGAAGACCTGGAAGCCCCCCGAGTCGGTGAGGATGGGCCCGTCCCAGCGCATGAACGCGTGCAGCCCGCCCAACTGGCGGACCAGTTCGTGCCCCGGCCTGAGGTAGAGGTGGTAGGTGTTGGCCAGCACCATGCGGGCCTTCAGCTCCCCCACCTCCTCCATGGCCACGCCCTTCACCGTGCCCAGGGTGCCCACGGGCATGAACATGGGCGTGGGCACGTCGCCGTGAGGGGTGGTGAACACCCCCGCGCGGGCGGCGCCGTCACGGGTCTCGAGCGTGTAGGTGAAGTCGGCCATAGGGGTGGGAATGTAACCGGCGGCGCGGAGCGGCCAAGCTCCGGGGGACGGGGGCGTCCGGGCGGCGGGCGCCGCGCCGCGCGAACCCCGCTGCAACCTTCCGCCGGTCACGCCCGTCTTACTAGGTATTACATACCATGCGAGACCAACAAACTCACCCCGGAAGCGGAGCAGACGAAATGACGCTCGAACGGGAATGGATGCGGGGTGCGGCCCCGCTCGCGGTCCTCACCCTGCTGGACCGCCGCGAGATGTACGGCTACGAGCTCGTGGAAGCGCTCGAGCGCGACACCGGCGGGCTGCTCGCGATGGGCCAGTCGACGGTCTATCCGCTCCTGTACAACCTCGAAGGACGCGGGCACGTGGCGCCGCTGTGGCGCACGGCCCCGAGCGGACGCCGGCGGAAGTACTACCGCGTCACGGCCGAGGGACGCGCATGGCTCGCGCAGCAGCGGGAGCAGTGGGACCGGCTCGTGACGGCGCTGGGGCGGCTCGGGCTCTCCGGCCGGGAGGTCGAGGAGGCGACCTCATGACGCGGGCGGCGCGCGGTACCCTTCCCCCGGAGGTCGAATCCCTTGTGGCCGAGGTGCTCGACGCCGCCCGGCTCGACCTGCCCGCGCGCGCGGAGGTCGAGGCCGACCTCCGGGCCCACTTCGAGGACGGCCTGGCGGCAGGCGTCCCGAGCGGCGAGATGCGGCGGCGCTTCGGGGATCCGCGCGCCGCGGGACGGGAGATCGCCCGGGCCCGGCGGAGCGGTGATCCGGGACGAAACGAGAACGACGGGAGGTGGTGGATGTCGGGAAACGAGTGGTGGACCGAGGTGAAGCGGAGCGTGCGCCGGCTGGCGCGCACGCCGGGCTTCGCCGCGGTCGTGGTGGCGACGCTGGCGCTCGGGGTCGGCGCGAACACGGCGATCTTCTCGGTGGTGAACGCGGTGCTCCTGGCGCCGCTTCCCTATCCGGACGCGGCCAGGCTGGTGCAGGTCCACGAGGCCGCAGCGTCGAACCGGGACAACCAGAACTACCTGCGTGGTCCGACCGTCGCCGCGTACCGCACCTGGAGCGAGGTGTTCGACGGCTTCGGCGCGTTGTACGTCTACCGCGAGACCGGGGCCGACCTCACGGACGGCGACCAGCCGGCCCGCGTGACCGCGACCCCGGTGAGCGCGGGCTACTTCGAGGCGCTCGGCGTCGCTCCGGCACTCGGCCGCACGTTCCGCGAGGAGGAGAGCGTCGCGCCCGGAACGCCGCCCGACGGCGCCGATCGCGGCACACCGATCTCGCCCGTGGCGGTCCTGAGCCACGGGCTCTGGATGGACCGTTATGGAGGGGCGTCCGACGTGGTCGGCCGGACGATCCGTCTCGACGACCGTCCCTTCGAGATCGTCGGGGTCATGCCCGAGGGCTTCGTGGACCCGTTCGGCCCCCGCGCCGACCTGTGGACGCCGCAGGATCTGCGCATGGGAGGAAGCAACAGCTGGGGCAACTACTACCTGTCGGCGCTCGCGCGGCTGAAGCCGGGGTTGACGCTGGAAGCGGCGCAGGAGCGCGTGGACGCGCTGTATACCCGCCTGGTCGAGGAGCATCCCGAGGCCGGGACTCAGTGGGTACCGACGCTCGTCCCGCTGCGCGACGACCTGGTCGGGAGCACGCGCCGCACGATGCTCCTCATCCTCTCGGTGGCGGCGGGGCTCGTGCTCCTCACGGCCTGCGTGAACCTGGCCAACCTCCTGGTCGCCCGCGGGCTCGGACGGGATCGCGACGTGGCCGTGCGCGTGGCGCTCGGCTCGGGCCGCGGCCGGATCGTCGCGGGCCTGCTCGTGGAGACCGGCCTGCTCGCGCTCGTGGGCTGCGCGGCCGGCGCGCTGCTCGGGGCCGCCGGCGTGCGTGCCCTCCTCGCGCTCTCCCCCGACGCGCTCCCGGCGCTCACGCCCCCCGAGACGGGGTGGGCGGCCTTCGCCTTCGCGCTCGCGGTGACGCTCGTGGCGCTCGTGCTCTCGGGGCTCACGCCGGCGCTGCGGCTCTCCAGGACACCGCCGGCCGACGCGCTCCGCTCCGACGGCCGAGCGACGACCGGAGGACGCCGGGTGCGTCGGATCCGGGACGGCCTCGCGATCGTCCAGGTCGCGGCGGCCCTCGTGCTCGTCACGGGAGCGGCCCTGCTCGGCCGGAGCTTCGCCGAGCTCGCGCGCGTGCCCCTCGCAATCGAGCCGGAGGGCGTGCTCACGTTCGAGGTGAACCTCCCCGCGAGCCGCTACCCCGATGGCGCCGCGCGCGACGCCTTCCACCGCACCTTCCGCGAGCGCGTCGAGGCACTCCCCGAGGTGGAGGCGGTCGGCGCCGTGTCGTGGCTGCCCGTGAACGGCCGCTTCAACATCTGGGGGATGTACTGGGATCCGTCTTTCGACACGCCCGAACCGGATCGATCGAACCGGGACGGCTGGCGCAGCACGGACATCCGTGTGTTCTCGGGAGACTACCTCGGCGCGTTGGACATCCGGGTGCTCCGCGGCGTGGAGCCGTCCGAGGCGGACATGAACGGCGAGCCGGTGGTGTGGGTCAGCGCGCGACTCGCGGCCGAGGTCTTCGGCGAAGCCGATCCGGTCGGCAAGCAGGTCTACGTCGCCAATGAAATCCGCAGGATCGCCGGCGTGGTCGAGGACGTGCCCTACGACGCCGAGGGCGGGATCGCGCCGAAGACGTACGTCCCGCACGCGCAGTTCGCGGACGACCGCAACTGGGCGCTCACGCAGACGGTGAAGGCGCGCGGAGACCTCGCGGCCGTGCGGGAGCGCATCCGCGCGACGCTGGCGGGAATCGACGGCCAGCTCGTGCTCCACCGGCCGAAGCCGCTCGAGGAGGTGGTCGCCTCGGCCCGCGCCCAGAGCCGCTTCGCCACCGTGCTCATGGCGGCCTTCGCCCTGCTCGCGCTCGCGCTCTCCATGGTGGGCACCTACGGCGTGCTCGCCGGCGCGGTCGCGGGGCGCACGCGCGAGTTCGGCATCCGCATGGCGCTGGGGGCGGACCGCGCGTCGGTGCGGGCGATGATCCTGCGCTACGCGGCGGCGCTCATCCTGCCCGGCGTCGTCCTCGGGTTGGTCGGCGCCTGGATCGGCGGACGGTGGGTCCAGGCGCTCCTCTTCGAGGTGGATCCGCGCGACCCGCTCGTGTACCTCGCGGCCGTGGCGGTCTTCGTGGCCGTGGGCGTGCTCGCCGGATGGGCGCCCGCGCGCAGGGCCACGCGCGTGGACCCGGCCCGGACGCTGTCGTCGGAGTAGCGGGAAGAGGGCCGGCCGGCCCCAACCGGTCGGCCCCTCGGGTCTGCTACCGGGCGCTCGTCGCCGCCGCCCGCTCCTTCCTCGGCATCATCTCCTCGCGCATGGCCAGCGCGTACACCGTGGACGCCACCACCACCGCGGCCTGCTTCAGGTCGTCGAGGAGCATGTGGTCGAAGGTGTCGAGCTCCGTGTGGTGGCCGTTGATCCCGTACTCGATGGGATCCTGGATGAAGTTGAACCCGGGGATCCCCGCGGCGTCGAAGGCCATGTGGTCCGTGCTCCCCGTGTTGCCGTGGCGCACCGCCACCACGCCCAGGTCGCGGAAGGGCCAGAGGATCTGCTCGAAGACGGGCGTAGCCTTCTCGTTGGACTGGTTCCAGATCCCCCGGAGGCGCCCGGTGCCGTTGTCCACGTTCAGGTACGCCGAGATCCGGCCGTGGAGGTCCTGGTGGTTGGCCACCCACGCGCGGGAGCCCAGGAGCCCCTGCTCCTCGCCGCTCCAGAGCGCGACGCGGATGGTCCGCCGGGGCTGGACATCCAGCGTCTTGAGGATGCGCATAGCCTCCATCATGACCACCGTGCCCGCGGCGTTGTCCACGGCGCCGACGCCCATGTGCCAGGAGTCCAGGTGGGCGCCGAGCATGACGTACTCGTCCTTCTTGTCCGTGCCCGGGAGGTCGGCCAGGGTGTTGTAGGCCTGCAGGTCGTCCTCGAGGAAGCGGCTCTCCACCAGGAGCTCCAGCTCCACCGGGACCCCGGCCTGCACGTTGCGCCAGATCATGTTGTACTGCTCCCGGGGGATGGCCACCTGAGGCAGTCCCTCCGGATCGCCCTTCACGCGGCTCCCCGCGCCGCCGCCCCGGACGACGCCGTGGCTCCGCGACGAGATGCGCAGGAAGGCATGGGCGCCCTCCGACTCGGCCAGCGCCTGGAGTGCCTGCTGCGCCTCCCGCTCCGCTCGCATACGCGCCTGGGCAGCCTGCCGCTCCGCCTCGGACGGCGGGGCGGCGGCGGGAGACGGGGCGGGCTCGAGGAGCGCTTCCAGGGGCGTGCGCCGGGGAGCCGGCGCGAACTCGGGCGGGGTGGGCTGCGGCTCCTCCATGAGAAGGAAGGCTCCCTTCAGCTTGCCCCGGTACCCGGCCACGTCCTCGGTGCTGGTCACCCGCACCGCCAGCGCCTGGCCCCGCACCGTCCCCGGCGTGCTCCCGGTCCAGGCCAGGGGCTGGCCGTGGAGGGGCTGCTCGAAGGGGGTGAGGATGCGGCCCGCGTACGCCTCGGACTGCCATCCCCGGCCGAACTCGCCCCACGGCTCCACCACCACGTTCTCGAGCCCCCACGAGCGGAGCTTCAGGGCCGTCCACTCGTTGGCGCGCTTCATCCCCGGGGAACCGGTGAGCCGCGGCCCGTTCACCTCGGTGAGCCAGCGGGCCATGTCCTCGATCTGCGAGCGGTGGAGCCCCTCTTCCCGGATGCGCTGGACCACCGAGAGGTCCACGGCCTCCCGGGCGACCTGGGCCCGTGCGGGGAGGGCCGGCGCGAGGGCCATGAGGAGGAGAAGAGCGAGGGCGCGTGAGGCTTGCATGGACGGCTCCTTGGTCGGGTCGGATACAGGTCGCAGGGGCCCTGGCGACGCGGGGCGCCCCTGTCTGGAGCGACCTGCTAATATTCCTGCTTGCGGCGGTTCTCACGCCAGTCCTCCAGGACGGCGCGCCCCTCGGCCTCCAGGAGTTGCTCCCCGGCAGTGCTGCGGCGTTCCCACGACACGGCCAGCTCGCCGTAGATGTCGGCGTCGTCGAAACCCGCCCGGGCCGCGTCCTCCTTGGAGGCGGCGAACACCACCCTGGGAATGCGCGCCCAGTAGGCGGCGGCCAGGCACATGGGGCACGGCTCGCAGCTCGAATAGAGGACGCAATCATCCAGCACGTGGGTCCCCAGACGCCGGGCGGCGTCCCTGAGCGCCAGCATCTCGGCGTGGGCCGTGGGGTCCCCCAGCTCCACCACCCGGTTCCATCCCTCCCCCACCACCTCGCCGCCCCGGGCCACGACGGCGCCGAAGGGCCCGTTGTGGCCGGAGGACGAGTGGAGGCCGGCCAGGCGAATGGCTTCACGCAGGAGGGAGGCGTCGTCCATGGCCTTACGATGTCACACCGGGCCTCGGGCATCCACCCCGCCGGCTCCCCCGCGGCCCGTCAGCGCGCGGCGTCGCCCGGGACCACCGCCATGGCGTCCCCATAGGAATAGAAGCGGTACTCCCCGGCCACGGCCTCGCGATACGCGTGCATGACCTGCCGGTATCCGCCCAGCGCCGCCACCAGCATGAGGAGCGTGGAGCGGGGGAGGTGGAAGTTCGTGAGGAGAGCGTCCACCACCCGGAACCGGTACGGAGGCCGGAGAAAGAGGTCCGTGGTCCCTGTGCCCGCCCGGACCCGCCCCTCCTCGTCGGCCACCGCCTCCAGGGTTCGCACGGCGGTGGTCCCCACCGCCCAGACTCTCCCCCCTGCGGCACGGGTCGCGGCCACCGCCTCGGCGGCGGCGGGCGGGACCTCGTACCACTCGGCGTGGAGCTCGTGGGCCGCGGGGTCCTCCACCTCCACGGGGCGGAAGGTCCCCACCCCCACGTGGAGGGTGAGGGCGGTGCGGGCCACCCCCACGGCCTCGAGCCCGGCCAGCACCTCGGGGGTGAAGTGGAGCCCGGCGGTGGGGGCCGCAACCGACCCGGGGACGCGGGCGTAGACGGTCTGGTAGCGCTCCCGGTCCAGAGGCTCGTCGTCCCGCTCCAGGTAGGGCGGGAGCGGCATGTGGCCGTGGCGCTCCAGCGCCTCCTCCACCGTGCCGGGGCAGACCAGGCGGACCACCCGGCCACCTCCCGGCGCCGAGTCCAGCACGTCCACGCGGAGGTCGTCGGCGACCTCCACCACGCGCCCGGGCTTCAGCTTGCCGCCGGGGCGGACCAGCGCCTCCCACACGTGGCGGTCGGTCGAGGAAGGGGCGGGCCGGAGGAGGAGGATCTCCGCGGCGGCCCCGGTGGGCTTGCGCCCCAGGAGGCGGGCGGGGAGGACCTTGCTTTCGTTGACCACCAGCAGATCGCCGGGGCGGAAAAGCTCCGTCACCTGGCGGAAGCGCCGGTGCCGGAAGCCCCCACCCTCCCGCGGCACCACCAGAAGGAGACTCTCGTCGCGGCGCTCCGCCGGGTAGCGGGCCACCCGCCCCGGCGGGAGGTGGTAGTCGTAGTCGGAGACCCGGGATCCGTCGGGGGTCCAGGCGCCGGAGGGATCGGTCATTCCGACTCGAAGAGCGAGGCCTGGTTCCCCTTCTTTCCTCCTTCCTTCAGCGTGTAGCCGAAGCGCCGGAAGGCGCGGGGCGTGGCCACCCGTCCCTGGGGGGTGCGCATGAGGAAGCCCTCCATGATGAGGAAGGGCTCGTACACCTCCTCCAGCGTGGTGGCGTCCTCGCCCATGGCCACGGCCAGGGAGTTCAGCCCCACGGGGCCCCCCTCGAACTTCTCGATGAGCGTCTTCAACACCCGGGCGTCCATCTCGTCCAGCCCGTACTCGTCCACGTCGAGCATGGTGAGGGCCTCGCCGGCCACCCGGGCGCTGATCACCCCGTCGGCACGCACCTGGGCGTAGTCCCGGACCCGGCGCAGGAGGCGGTTCGCCACCCGGGGCGTGCCCCGGGAGCGCCGGGCGATCTCCAGCGCCCCGTCGGGGCTGGCTTCCACCCCGAGGATCTCCGCGCTCCGCCGCACGATGGTCACCAGCTCCTCGGCGGGATAGAAGTTGAGCCGCTGCACGATGCCGAAGCGGGCCCGCATGGGCGCCGTGAGCAGTCCGAAGCGCGTGGTGGCCCCCACCAGGGTGAAGCGCTCGATCTTCATGGTCATGGTCTGGGCCTTGGGGCCCTCGGACAGGCGGATCTCGATCCGCCAGTCCTCCATGGCAGGATAGAGGAACTCCTCGATGATGGGGCGCAGGCGGTGGATCTCGTCGATGAAGAGGATGTCCCCCGGGCGCTGGTTGGTGAGGATGCCCACCAGGTCGGCGGGCCTCTCCAGGATGGGGCCGGAGGTGGTCTTGAAGTTCACCCCCATCTCCCGGGCGAGGAGGGAGGCCAGCGTCGTCTTCCCCAGCCCCGGCGGCCCGTGGAAGAGGATGTGGTCCAGCGCCTCCCGCCTGCCCTTGGCCGCCTCGATGGAGATGGACAGGGCATCGCGGACCTTGGCCTGGCCGATGAACTCGGCCAGCCGCTGGGGACGGAGCGAGGGCTCGGCCTGGCGGTCCTCGTCCAGGGAGGCGGGAGTCGTGATCTGGGTGCGTTCGGTCATGAGCGCCGCGCGTGGGGGTCGGCTTACACGCTACCTCCCGGGACGCCTCCTGCCTACCCCCTGGCTCCGGGATACCGCGAAATCAAAGGGGTTCCGCCCTCCGGGGAGCCCCGGGAGGACAGGGTTCCGCCCCTCCCGCGTCGCTACGGCGAGTGCGCGCTACTTGCGGCGGCCCTGGCCAGAGGGGAATCTTGCACGGCGGTCCCGGGAGGGCAGTCGTGCATGCCCCTCCCGAATATGGATGTCGCATCCGCCTCTCCACCCCGTCGGCGCCCTACCGACGTGAGGCGGCCGTGACGACCGGGCCGTGTGAGTGATCCAACCCATCACGGAGGTCGAGATGACCAGAGAAGTGGTTCGCAGGAACCCGCTCCGAGCGAGCGTCACCCTCCTCGCCGCAGCTCTGCTGGCCGCGTCCGCGCTCTTCGCGCAGTCGGCGGCCGCCCAGACCGGCGCGGTGTCGGGCACGGTGGTCAGTGCCCAGACGGGTGAGCCGCTCTCAGCGGCACAGGTCAGCATCGAGGGCACAGGCCTCGGCGCGCTGACTCAATCCAACGGCAAGTTCCTCATCACCAGGGTCCCCGCGGGCACCTATCGGGTGAACATCATCCTGATCGGGTTCGCCAGCACGTCGGCCCAGGTGGCAGTCGCCGGCGGCTCGACGGCGGTGGTGGACGTGCGGATGACCCCGCAGGCCATCTCCCTGTCGGAGATCGTGGTGACGGGCGTGGCCGGGGCCACGCAGCGCACCAAGCTCCCCTTCGACGTGGCGCAGGTGCGCATCGGCGACCTGCCCATCCCCACGGCCAACGCAGCCTCGACGCTGCAGGGCAAGGTGGCGGGCGCGCAGGTGGTGGCGGGAAGCGGGCGGCCGGGTGAGGCTCCCTCCATCCTGCTCCGCGGGGTGAAGAGCCTCGACGCCAGCGGCCGCGACCAGGAGCCGCTCTACATCGTGGACGGCGTGATCCTGGGCTCCAGCCTCGTGGACCTCGACGCGCTGGACATCCAGAGCATCGAGGTGGTGAAGGGCGCGGCCGCCGCGTCGCTGTACGGGTCGCGGGCCGGCGCCGGCGTCATCCAGATCCGCACCAAGCGTGGCCAGGAAGCCGGCGACGACCAGGTCCTCTACACGCTGCGCAACGAGTACGGAGCCAGCGAGCTGGCCAGCAAAGCCCCCATGCTGCTGTCCGAGAAGCACCCGTACCAGACGAGCGGCGGCAAGTTCGTGGACCGTGACGGCTCGCTCTGCGACTGGCTCGACTGCGAGGCGCCCAAGGAGACCGGCACGTCGCCCTGGAACACCTACAGGGACCAGGCGTGGCCCGGGCAGACGTGGGATCAGGTCGACCGCTTTTTCACCGGCGGCAACTACCTCCAGTCCAACCTGTCCGTCGAGGGACGGTCGGGGAGGACGAACTTCCACGTCTCCGCGAGCCACCTGGGCCAGGACGGGATCATCCGGTTCACGCCCGGCTTCGAGCGGAACAACTTCCGCGTGAACGTGGACCAGGCCGTGGTGGAGAACCTGACGGTCCAGACCACCGCGTTCTACAGCAGGTCGTCCCAGGCCGTGCCCAATGAGGCGAACGGCGGCGTGTTCTTCGACCTGACCCGCGTCCCCGCGGGCGTGGACCTCCTCGCCGAGGATCCCGACGAGCCCGGAGAGCTCCGGCTGCTCATGAACCCGGTGGACTCGGAGAGCGAGAACCCTCTGTACACGCTCAAGAAGTACAGCCAGATGCAGTACCGCAGCCGCTTCATGGGGAGCGGCAACGTCCGCTACTCACCCCTGAGCTGGCTGGACGTCGACGCCAACTTCTCCTTCGACCGGCTGGACAACGACACCGAGTACTTCCGGGAGAAGGGATACCGCTGCTACGAGCCGTGCCCGAGCCTGGCGAACGGAACGCTGTACAAGTACCGGAGCCGCAACGAGGCGATGAACACCAGCATCACGGCGTCCACGCGCTGGCAGATCAGCGACCGGATTATGAACCGGACGCAGGTTCGGTACCTGTACGAGGACGACGACTACCAGTGGTTCGACACCTACGGCTACGGCTTCGCCGTGAAGAACGTCCCCACGTTCACCAACATCAACCGGGATAACCTCGAGGCCGACTCGTACCTGGAGACGGTCCGCGCCGACGGGTACTTCCTCATCACGAACTTCGACATCTACGACAAGTACGTGGTGGACGCCCTCGTGCGGAACGACGGCAGCTCCCTGTTCGGTGCCGACCAGCGCCGCCAGTGGTACTACCGCCTCGGCACCGCGTGGCGGGTGAGCCAGGAGGACTTCTTCAACGTGCCGGGCGTGGACGAGCTCAAGTTCCGCTATTCCTTCGGGACAGCGGGCGGCCGCCCCCGGTTCAGCGCCCAGTACGAGGTGTACGACGTGTCCGGCGGCCGCATCTCCCCGGTGACCCTGGGCAACAGGAACCTGAAGCCTGAGTTCTCGTCGGAGCACGAGGCCGGGCTCGACGTCGGCCTGTTCAACTACAAGGCGGTGGCCTCCCTGACGTACGCGCAGACCACCACGAAGGACCAGATCCTCCCCGTCCCGCAGCCCTCCTACACCGGGTTCCGGACCCAGTGGAGGAACGCGGGGACCATCGAGAGCAAGACGTGGGAGGCGACGCTCGACCTCCGCCTCATGGAGCAGTCGAACTTCAACTGGACCGCCAAGGTCCTGTTCGACCGGACACGTTCCACCATCTCCGAGCTGTACGTACCGCCGTTCACCTACGGCGTGACGGGCCAGAACCTGGGCGAGGTCTTCTACGCCCGGTCGGGCGAGAAGGTCGGGACGTTCTACGGCTACATCTTCGCCCGGAAGTGCGAGGACCTCGGCACGGGCGCGGACTGCGGCGAGTTCGAGGTGAACGACGACGGGTTCCTGGTGTGGACCGGCGGAAGCGGCTTCGCCACCCCGAAGTGGGGCACCCCGGGACCGATGGTGAACGGCAACGCGACGATGTGGGGGACGCCGTTCCCCGGCGTCTGCACCGATCGGACCACGGGCGAAGAGTCCATCTACTGTGAGGTCGGCAACACGATGCCCAAGTACAACCTGGGCATCTCGACCAACGTCACGTGGCGTGGCGTGAACATGTACGCGCTCGTCAGCCGCAGCTCCGGCTTCAGCATCTTCAACCAGGTCCTGGAGTGGGCGCACTTCAAGCGCCTGACCGGCTTGTACGACCAGGACGCCTCCCTGCCCGCGGAGCAGAAGAAGCCCATGGGCTACTACGACGGTTGGTACGGGACGCCTGGCCTGGGCCCGGACAACATCTTCGTGGAGGACGGCACGTACACGAAGCTGCGCGAGGTCTCGCTCAGCTACCGCATGAACGAAGACCAGCTGGCCGGAATCCCCGGGCTGTCCCGGTTCCGTGGCCTCGACCTGAGCGTGACGGGGCGGAACCTCTACACCTGGACCAACTACCGCGGGTACGACCCCGAGGTGGGGAAGACCGGCGGCGACACCGGCTCCGCGGCCATCGCCAAGGTGGACGGGTACTCGTACCCGAACTTCCGGACGTACACCGCAGCCGTGTCCCTCATCTTCTGACGGAGCCGACCCATGAGAAAGACACTCAAGCACCTGGCGGTCGGCTCGCTGCTGATCTTCGGCACGACAGCGTGCGCCGATCTCGAAGTCCTGAACCAGAACGACCCCGACGCAGCCCGGTCGCTGGCCACCGGCGGCGACGTGGTCTCCCTCGTCGGAGGCTCGTACAACAGCTGGTTCTACGGGAACTACAGCTACTTCTCGGCTGGCCTGGCGCTCTCGAACGCGGTGTTCCAGCACAACGCGCCTTGGGCCAACGCGGGTATGGAGAAATACGGGCGGATTCCGCGCATCGCGTTCATCAACAGCGTCGCGGACGGTGAATACAATTACATGACACGCGCTTGGTTCTACTCGTACCGCGCCATCGCGGCGGTCGCCGACGGCCTCAAGTCGCTCCAGCGCGAGGAGATCTCGTCGGCCATCACCGCCGACGAGGCCGCCTCGGTGAAGGCGTTCGGCAAATTCGTGCAGGGCATGTCCCACGCCACCATCGCGGTCCTGTACGCCGAAGGGTTCGCCGTGGACGAGACCACGGACCTGCTCGAGCCGCAGGACCCGCTCACGTACGCCGAGATGATGGACGCGGCGATGGCGTACTTCGACGAGAGTATCTCCCTCTCCCAGGGCGCGTCCTGGACGCTGCCCCTGGAGTGGATGAGGGCGCCGCTCACCGGGCCGCAGCTCGCCCGGGTGGCCCACTCCATGAAGGCGCGGTACCGCGCCGCCGTCGCCCGCACCCCAGCGGAGCGCGCGGCGGTGAACTGGCAGGCGGTCATCCAGGACATCGACGCCGGCATCACCAGCACGTTCATCGCAGACTACGACGACTACAACGGCTGGTCGCAGGACATCTGGGGCTACACGACCTATCCGTACTGGTCGCAGCTCGCCTACTTCATCTACGGGATGGCGGACCAGTCGGGGAACTTCCAGCTCTGGAACTCGACGCCCCTCGCCGAAAAGAGCTACAACATCGGCGGGAAGGACATCCTCATCGTCACGCCGGACAAGCGGTTCCCCCAGGGGAGCACGGTGGACGCGCAGCGGCTGGCTCCGGGGACCCACTTCCGGACCAACCGGGCCACCGGAGCGGAGACGGGCTACACCTGGGCCCGCCCCGACCGCGGCGTGTGGCGGTGGTCGTGGTACAAGCACAACCGCGGTGAGGAGTACTGGAACGACATGGCCATGGACCTCCCGGAGATCCGCATCGAGGAGATGAACCTCCTCAAGGCCGAGGGCCTGTTCCGGACCGGGAACCAGGCGGGGGCGGCCGCTCTCGTCAACCCGACGCGCACCGCGGCGGGCCTCAGCGCCACCGACGGCAGCGACACGAACACGAGCTGCGTGCCGAAGCTGCCCGACGGAAGCTGCGGCGGCTTCTTCGAGATGCTGAAGTGGGAGAAGCGGATGGAGACGGTGGCCACGGGCCCCCTGGGCGTCGGCTGGTACTTCGACGCCCGCGGCTGGGGTGACCTGTGGAAGGACACCTTCCTCAACCTCCCCATCCCGTGCACGGAGGCCCAGGTGCTCCAGCTCCTGCCCTGCAAGACGTACGGCGGACCGGGCGGCGAGATGGGTGCCGCGCTGAGCACGTACAAGTGGAACGGCGAGGGCTGAGCCTCTCCCGGACCTGGTAACACCGAGGGGGGCACCCGCCAGGGTGCCCCCCTCATCTTTTCCCCTCCGGCGGCGGCGCCGGTGCCGTTACCGCGCCGTGAGTGGAGCGTCAGTGCCCCCTGGACGTCAGCCCGGTGTTGGGATCGGTCTTCGGCCCACCCGGGGGATCGGGGTCCGGGTACGGCGCGGACGTGGGGCTCGTGCACGCGGCCACGAGGACCCCCACCAGAGCAGCCATGACGATCAGGCGAACCTTCCGCATGAGACAGCACCTCTTGCCAGAGTGCACTCCGGGTGCGCCCTCGAACGCGGCGCGTCCTCGATGATGAATATAGCGCCCCGGGAACCGGAGTGTTCCCTCTCCCTCAGGACGACTCCTTCAGGTCCGCGCACGCAACGACCTGCTGCCCCGCCCCGTCGGCCACGAGCACCTGGACGGCGTACCGGCCGCCCGGCGAGAGCTCGCCGGGGATCGCGGCCTCCGCGTGTGCCGTGCCGCCCGCCCCCACCTCGAGGGGAGGGTAGAGAGCGACCCCACCCCGGACACCACCCGGCTCCGCGCACGCACCGTCCACCATCCGCCACCCGTGGCTCCCCGGCGCGCCGCCGCGGACCTCCACGGAGACCAGGGTCCGGCCGGCCTGGGATACGGCTGCGGCGGTGCCCGTGACCGTGCCGGGGGCCACGGGCACCAACGTGCCCTGCCAGGCGCCCGGGGCGAACTCCACCGGGCCGACGCAGCCGGCCAGAAGGCACAGGAAGAGGAAGTGTAAGGGGGGGCGGACCACGCTCGTAGAATAGCGGCAAGGGAACCGTTCAGGACGCCTGCGCGATGCTGGACACTGGCCGGATCGCCCGCGACATTCAAGCCCATGCGCGCTCCGCGCGTCACCCGCCCGTCCTTCTCCGTACACAAGAGCCCGAATGTCCCCTCTCCCACGTGTTCCGCTGCTGTGCCTGGCCGCTGGAGTGGCGCTCGGCGTGGTGCTCGCCCCAGGGGTCGCCGCCCAGGTGCGGGGGTCGCCGCCCCTGAGCCGGACGCAATTCGGCTTCGGCTACGTGGGGAACGCGCCCGACGCCGTCGCCGGCGGAATGGCCTACGTGCTCGTTCCGAAGTGGGGCGGCATCGGAGTCTACGTGGACGCCAAGTTCGACGGCTCCAACCCGAGCGGGGAGCGCGGCTACGACGCGAACTACACGTCCGCGCGGCTCGCCAACGAAGTGGACGGAGCGAACTTCGTGAAGACCGAGGAGAGCTGGCGGAGCTTCAACATCGGGGTCGTGCGGCCCCTCACTCCCTCCTTCCTGGCCTATGTGGGCGGCGGGCTGGCGAGGACCACCTCGTTCGACCTGTTCAACGTGCCTCTGACCACTCCCGTGGGGCTCGGCGGAACGGCCTGGGTCGAGGATCCGGAGGCGACCGAGACCCGCGCCAACTTCATGTTCGGGATCATGATGCGGGTCACCTCCCGCATCACCACTCAATTCGGGTATGAGACCCAGCCCGACGGTCTGACCGTGGGGGCCTCCCTGCGGCTGCCGGCCTGGTAGGAGGGAAAAGGCGAATATGACGAGCATGCCGAGAAGCGCGTTCCTGGCGATCATCGCCTGTGGGGCTCTCTGGGGGTGCGCGAGCACGAAGGAGGCCAAGCAGGGCGGTAACATGCAGGTGATCACGCAGGAGGAGATCCGGGCGACGGGTGCCGTCAATCTCTACGACGTGGTGAGCCGACTTCGCCCCCAGTGGCTCAACGTGCGCACGATGTCCAGCTTCAACCTCACCACCGAGGTCGTGGTGTACCAGAACGACCTGCTCCTCGGCGGCGCCGACGCCCTCCGGCAGATGAACCCGGAGATGGCGTGGGAGCTGAGGTGGATGGACGGCACGCGGGCCACCGCGACGCTCCCGGGGCTCAGCTCCGGACGCCACGTGGTGGGCGCCATCATCGTCGTGACGCGCCCCCCGGACCGGAACTGACGCTCAGCGCCGGTCCCCCCGGCGCGTCCAGATCGCGATGACGCCGCAGCGGGCGTCGGGATTGAGGAACTCGGCCGGGACCGTGCCCAGGCCCCGGTAGATCTCGATTCCCTCCACCGACATGGGCGACACCACGTCGTCGAGCCTGAAGTCGGAGATCAGGCTCTGGCCCGGACCCGTACGGCGGTTGACGAGAAAGCCATCCACGTAGATCTGGGCCTCACACCCCGAGAGCTGCGCGGTGGCCTGAGCCCGGGCCACGGCGACGGAGGGCCGATTGCCCGACGACGCCCCGCTGACGGTGACCCCGGGAATCTCCCGGAGCAGGTCGACCATGAGCGCGGGCCTGCGCGCCTCGATCTCCTCACGCGTGATGAAGATCCCATTCCCTGTCCGCAAGCGCTGACGGTACCCCTCCAGGAACGGGCTCGGGCCCAGCACGGACCACGTGACCACCTCGAGGGGGGCGAGGAGGATGGCGTCCGCGTCCAGCCGGATCTCGACCTCGAAGAAGTCGCGCTGGTCGAAATGCAGGAGCGGCATCTTGTTCGGCTTGTATCCGAGCCTGCGCACGTCCAACTGCACGGCGGACACGTTCCTGACGACGATCTCGAACGCCCCGGCCGAGTCCGCCTCGGCCCGGGCGAGGAATCGGCCATCCCGCGCGCGCGCCGTCACCTGGGATGCGTTCAGGGGCCACCCCGTCAGGTCGTCGATGACGCGGCCGACGATCTTCACCTGCCCCTGGGCCGGGGCGGTCGCGACCATCGTCAACAGCAGGGAGAGGAGAAAGCCGGAACGCATCTCGTCGTCGGTTGCCGTGGCGTGGGGCCCTCCGCGTCGGGGCCTCTTCGAACGCTTATACGCTCCACCCGGTCAGGGGTTGCGGATCGCGCGACCACCCGCGCGTTGCGGTGTTCCCGGCTCCGGCGGGACGTTATCGTTTCTGCCGGCGCGGTCCGGGGCGGGACCGTGCGGATCCCCGTTCCGGAAGGCGAGGTGGACCCCATCCATGGTAGATAGTCGGCCCGAGCGGGGGAAAGGCCTGGCGAAGTGGGCCTTCCGCTCGGCGGTGCTCCTGGTGGGGGCCCTCTCGCTCCTCCCCATCGCCGATTGGATCCCGGGGGACCCCGGGAGCAACCTCCCCCCGCCCCACTGGCCCATGTACGTGCTCTGGGTGGTGGGGCTGGGGATCATGGTGCCGCTGGCGTGGGGGATCGCCCGGCTCCTCGGGAAGCGCTCGGGGGTCAGCACACCGCCGGAGCCCTCCGCCGGCGACGGCCGCTGGCGCTCCACGCCCTGGGTCCTCTTCCTGGTCGCGGCCTTCGTGTACGGCGCCACGTCCCTGGCGATCTTCGACGGACGCCCCCTCCACGTGGACGCCCTCACGCAGGCGCTCCAGGCGCAGATCTTCGCCGACGGAAGGCTCAGCGCCCCCGTGGCCGACGACCTCCGCTTCTTCTCCTCGGCGCTCGTCATCGAGGACGGCGGGCGCGCGTTCTCCCAGTTCCCGCCCGGGTGGGCCGCGCTCCTGGCGCTGGGCTTCCTGGTGGGGCTCCCCTGGCTCGTGGCCCCCCTGTGTGGGGCCCTGGCCGTCGTCGCCCTCCACCGGCTCCTGGAGGAGCGGGGTGAGCGTCCGGGGACCGCGCTGGCCACCGCCGTCCTCTTCGGCCTCTCCCCCTGGTTCGTCATCAACGCAGCGTCGTGGATGAGCCACGTGCCCACCCTGGCCTTCATCCTCCTGGGCTCGGCGGCGCTGGTCCGGGGGATGCGGGGGCCGTCCCCCGCCCTCTGGTCGGGGCTGGGGGGTGCGGCGCTGGGCGTGGCCACGCTCGTCCGCCCCATGGAGGGGGTGGCGTTCGGCCTTCCCGCCACCGTTTGGGTTCTCGCCCGGGCCTGGCGGAACCCGTCGGCCCGGCGCCCGCTGGTGGGCTTCGGCGTGGGGGGCGCGCTCACCGTGGGGATGCTCCTGGCGTGGAACCAGGTCATGCACGGGAGCCCGACCCTCTTCGGCTTCGAGCTGCAGTGGGGCCCGGAGCACCAGTTGGGGTTCCACGAGGCGCCCTGGGGACCACCCCACACGTTCCTGCGGGGGCTCCAGCTCATGAACGGGTACCTGCTGGGGCTCCAGCTCCTCTTCTTCGACGCCCCCGCGCCGTCGGCGGCGCTGGCGCTGGGGGCGCTCCTCCTTGCGCGGCGGCTGGACGCCCTGGACCGCTACCTCCTCTCCGGCGGCGCGCTGGTGATGCTGGGCTACGTGGCATTCTGGGGCGAAGGCCACGACCTGGGCCCCCGGTACCTCATCCCGCTGGCGCCGGTGGTGGCCATCTGGACGGTGCGCTTCGGCAGGCTGGTGGCCGAACGCACGGGGAGGGACCTCCACAGGCGGTGGGCCCACGCCCTGGTGGTGCTCCTCCTCCTGTCGGGATGGCTCCTGGGGACGCCCAACCGGTGGCTTGTCTACGGCCACAGCGACCCGCTCCGACGCCTGGACACGGCGGTCCTCGACCTCCCGTCCGCGCAGAACGCCCTGGTCTTCATCCCCGCGTCCTGGTCCGTCCAGGTGTTGGCCCGGCTCCGGGCCACGGGGATCACCCGGCAGGAGGCCCAGTGGCTCTATTACCGTGTCGGCCTGTGCAAGCTCGACCTGGCTCTCTCCCGCCTCCAAGCCGACGGGGTCACGGAGCCGAGGCAGGTCCTGGCCGCACTCCGGCCCCTGGCCGCCGATTCGGCGAAGATGGTGCTGGACACGTATTCGGGGAGCCCCGGCGACCCCTATACCGGTCTCACCGAGGCCGACACGGCGGCTGTGTCCCTCTGCGGCGTGCGCCAGTACCTGGAGGAGCGCCAGGGCGGGTACATGCTCCTCACGGTGCAGGCACAGCGGGGGCCCACGTGGACCGGCGACGGGCCCATCGTGGCCCAGGACCTCCACGAGGAGAACCGCCGCCTCCTGGCCGCCCACCCGGACCGCCCGGCGTACTTCCTCCGCCCGGTGCGCATGCGGGGGACCGTGCGGGAGATGACGCTGGAGCCGCTGAAGCCAGATTCGGTGGAGAGGGTGTGGGGCGAGCTCGAGCGGCTCCAGCGGAGCGCCACGGTGCTCCCGGGGCGAGCGGGGACAGCGGAGGTCAGTCCTCCACCACGTGGTGGGTGAAGTCCTCCCTGTAGCGCCCCCACCGCACCGCATCGAAGCTCCCGTCGTCGCCCAGGCACGCCACCGCCGCCCGACCCATGGCCAGCGCGTGGTGCGTGTTGTCGTGGGCGTAGAGCCCCTGGCGGCCGAAGGTGAGGACGCCGGGGAACCCCGAGGCCCACGCGTCCACCCGGCCGAAGCGCTCCTCCCAGCCCACGCGGTAGAGCGGATACGCCGCCGGGAGGCGGCGCACGGCCACGTCCAGGATGGAGCTCCTCACGGGGAGACCAACCGCGGCCAGGCCGTCCGTGACCAATGTCCCCAGGGTCGGAGCGTCGGCGCTCCACACCGGGTCCTCCGCGGAGCACGGGACTTCGGCACACAGCACGGTGCGCCCCGCAGGGTCGGGGCGGCCCGCGTAGTTCTTGGGCTCGGACAGGCGCGTGAAGGGAACGTCCGCCGAGGGGAAGTAGTGGGCGTCGTACTCGGTGAAGCGGTCCTGCCCCAGGACCAGGTAGACCAGGAGCATGGCGCGCTGCTCGAGCCCTCGTGCCGCGTCGGCCACCTCGGGGGGCGGCGGCGGATCGGCGATGCGCGCCAGCGCCGCCAGGGGGATGGTGGACCAGACGTGGTCGCATGCCAGCGTGCGCGCGCCGGCCGGGCCCTCCACATCGACGGCCAGGCCGCCTACGCCCGCCTCCCCCGCGGCGGCGGCGCCGGGGCTCGTGCGCACCCTACACGCCTTCGTGCCCAGCAGGATGCGGGAGCCGGCGTCCGCCGCCGCCTCGGCCAGCGCCTCGCTGATGCGGCCGAACCCGTCCCGGGGGTAGTAGAACATCCCCTTCGGGGCGCGGGCACCGTCCCGCCGCCGCCCCGGCGCGAGGCGCGCCACCAGGGCGCCGAGGGTGCCGTCGGACACCCGGCGCCGGGCCTGGGCCGGGGAGATCTCCTCGGGCTCGAGCCCCCAGATCTTCCGGGCGTAGGGGAAGTAGAAGTCGCGGCAGATGGTGGGTCCCAGGCCGCCGAGGAGGACGGACGCGAAGGTGTCGGGGGGAGCCGCGACGTCTCCCGCCCCGAGGAGCCCGCCCACCGCTCTCGCCACGCCGTCCGCCGCCACGCCTCCCACGAACGAGGGCGGCGCGTGGAGCGCCAGGTCCAGGGCACGCAGGGGGAAGTGGACCCAGCGTCCCCCCAGGCGGATGCGGCCGTAGCGGGGGCGCTCCACGAGGCCATCGCCCAGGAGCCGGCGCAGGTCGTCCAGGACCTCGGGGTCGGTGGCGGGGTGGAGGCGGTGGCTCCCGTAGTCCACCCGGAGGCCGTGAAGGGTGAAGCTCCCGGCGTTCCCGCCCACGGCGTACTGGGCTTCCACGACCGTGGGCGCGAACCCTCGGCGGGCCAGCCCCAGGGCCGCGCCCAGCCCCGCAGGCCCGGCGCCCAGGATCACGACGCGGGGCGTGCGCACCGCCATGCTGGTGCCCCCCGGCGCGCTCATCCCAGGTACAGATCGTGCCACATCATGAAGCCCATGAGCGCCCACAGGGGCCGCCCGTGGTCGTGGCGGCGCTCCAGGTGCTCGTCCACGAGCGCGGCCACCGCTTCCGGGCGGAAGAGCCCCACCGCCCGCACGCGCTCGGGGCCGCACCAGTCCAGCAGGACGTCCTTGAGGTCGGCGGCGAGCCAGCGCGAGTAGGGCATCTCCAGCCCCACCTTCTTCTTCGCGAGGATGTCCGGCGGCAGGAGTCCACGGAGCGCCTGGCGCATGATGTGCTTCTTGCGGAGCCCGGGAAGCTTGAGGCGCGCGGGCACGGTGGCCGCCCACCGCGTCAGCTCCAGGTCGGTGAAGGGCACCCGCGCCTCGAGGGAGTGGGCCATGGTCATGCGGTCGTTCTTGACCATGAGGTCGTCGGGGAGGAAGACCGAGGAGTCCACGTGGAGGATGCGGTTCAGGCCGTCCTGGGCGCTGGAGCGCTTCCACACGTCGCGGAACCAGCGCTCGGGCGCCTCGGCGGCGGCCTCGAGGACCGCCGGTGCCAGGAGGGCGCGCCTCCGCTCGGCGGAGAGGACCACCCGCCACCAGAGGTGGGCGCCCACCGGGTCCAGGTCCAGCCCGCCCAGGAAGCGCTTCAGGCGGAACTCCAGGGAGAGCTTCCGGTGGGAGACGGGGAGGAGCCCCACCAGGGGCGCCACGATCCCCCTGCGCACGGCGCCCGGCACCCGGCGGGCGAGCCCCGCCACCTTGAACGCGGCGTGGGTGTCGTAGCCTGCGAAGGCCTCGTCGCCCCCCTCGCCGGAGAGGAGAACGGTCACGTCCTCCCTGGCCAGGGCGCTCACGCACCAGGTGGGGATGGCCGACCCGTCGGCGTACGGCTCGTCGATCCAGCGTAGGTACCCCGGAAGCATGTCCCGGACCATGCCCGGCGTGACCACCACGTCCCGATGGACGGTGCCCAGATGGGCGGCTACCCTGCGCGCCGGAGCGCGCTCGTCGAAGCTCGGGTCCTCGAAGCCCACGGTGTACGTGCGGATGGGCTCGCCCACCCTGCGGCGCATGAGGGCGGCCAGGGCGCTGGAGTCGAGGCCACCGGACAGGAGGACGCCCAGCGGCACGTCGGACACCAACTGGCGCCGCACCGCGTCGTCCATGAGCTCCAGCGCGCGCGCCGCGGCCTGCCGCCCGGTGAGCCTGTCGTCCTCGGCCCACTCCAGGTCCCACCAGCGCCGGAGCTCGGTGGAGCCGTCGGCGGCCACGCGCATCCAGTGCCCCGGGGGGACCTCGTGGATGTCGCGGAATGCGGTCTGCGTCCCGGGCACGTACCCCAGGGCCAGGTAGTCCTGGAGCGCCTGCGGCGAGACGCGGCGGGGGACGCGGGAGTCGGCCAGGAGCGCCTTGATCTCCGATGCGAAGCGGAGGTGCTCGCCGTCGCGCTGCCAGAACAGAGGCTTGATGCCGTAGCGGTCGCGGACCAGGTACAGCTCCCGCTCCCGACCGTCCCACACCGCGAAGGCGAACATCCCGTCGAGGTCGGGGACCATGTCCATCCCCATCTCCTCGTAGAGGTGCAGGACCACCTCCGTGTCCGTGCGGGAGCGGAACGCATGTCCCTCCCGGAGGCGGTGCCGGGCCTCGAGCTCGCGGAAGTTGTAGACCTCCCCGTTGTGGACCAGCACCACGGAGCCGTCCTCGCTCACCATGGGCTGGTGCCCCGCCGGGGAGAGGTCGAGGACGGCGAGCCGCCGAGCCCCCAGCGCGGCCACTTCTCCGACCCAGGTTCCCCGGTCGTCGGGACCGCGGTGGGCCAGCGTGTCGGTCATCCGGTCCAGGAGGCCGCCCGGAAGCTCCAGGGGCGCCCCGCCCAGGCGCAGGAGGCCGCAGACGCCGCACATGGGTGGGCGCCCTCAGCGGGTGAGCGGCAACGCCGCCCAGAGGGTCTGGCGGAACGTAGCCGGCGCCGGCGTCACCGCAGCCTCGGGCCCAGGCCCGTGCGGGCGATCTGGTCCGAGAGGAGCCCCACGCACCAGACCACCACCGCGCCCAGGAAGCCCATGACCACCGTCTCGGAGAAGTTCCCGACGAAGAGGTCCCAGACGAACTTGGCGAAGCCGATGAGGAAGAGCACCGCGCCGGCGGGCAGGAACACCTTCAGCGGGTTGAAGAAGACCACCGTCCTCAGGATGAGCATGAGGAAGTCGAAGGCGTGGAGCGGCCGGATCTTCGACGCCCCGAGGCGCGGCCGGTAGTCTATGGGGTGCCAGCGTACCAGCCCGTCGTTGACCAGGACGGCCAACGTGATGGTGGTGGTGAACGAGAACCCGGACGGGAGCAAGTGCGCGTAGCGCTCCACCACGCTCCGCCGGACCACGCGGAGCCCCGAGTTCAGGTCCGGGATGTCCTGGCCGGCGAGGTAGCTGGCCAGGCGCCCCAGGAACCACTTGGCCGGGCGCCGTGCCGCGGGCACGTGGACACTGGCGCCGGTACGGGCCCCCACCACCATGTCGAAGTCGGCGGCGTGCTCCAGGAGGGCGGGGATGGCGGCGGCGGGATACGTCCCGTCGGCGTCGGTGATGACCACGAACTCGAAGCGGGCGCGGGCGATCCCCGCCTTCAAAGCGGCTCCGTATCCCCGGTTCTGCGGGAGGCGCACCACCTCGGCGCCCTCCGAGCGCGCCAGCTCGGCGGTGGCGTCGGTGGATCCGTCGTCCACCACGATCACCTCCCACGGGCGCCCGTGCCCCTGCATCACGCTCCGCAGCTCCGCCAGCGTGGGCGCGATCCCCGCCTCCTCGTTGTAGGCGGGAATCACCACCGTGACGCCCTCCCTGTGGGCGGGAGCGGGCACGGTGCGTCCCTCCAGGGCAGGGGCCAGGTGTCCGGAGGAGTCGGCGCTGGGATCCGTCGTCATCTCGGTAACCTAGTCCTCAAATAAGCGAGTGTGCAGGGGCAGGGGCGGGCGCGACTGTTTTGCG
>CAZJFX010000045.1:0-34001 GCA_964545395.1 uncultured Gemmatimonadaceae bacterium
GGGTAGGAGCTGAGCGCTCCCCTACCCCTTCACGATCCAGCGCGCTCCGCCCGGACGGGTGGCGGCGGCCTGCGCCTCGGGGATTCGGTGAGCGCCACCGACTTCATCTCGGCGTCGTTCGCCTTGGTCGCGGTGGCGTCGATGACCTCCCACACGTTCACGCCCAGCCGGTCCGAGATGATGAGGAAGAAGTCCTTCTACGTGAAAGGGTCTGGATGTCACCGCACCGGCCGGGGCCCCACGGGGCCCCTCAGGGCCTGGCCAGGCGTTTCGGGAGATCCCGGGGCGCGAGGAAGACATGGGCCCGTCCGCGCCTGGACTTCACGAGGATGCCCTTGGCGGCCAGATCCACCAGATCCGCGCGCGCCGTGTTGTTCACCACGCGGTGGCTCGTCTCGTGGGACCGCACCGTGTACTCGAACCCAGGGTGACGCAGGGCATGTTCCAGGAGCTTCACCTGGCGGTGGTTCAGGTCGTGACGCGCACGGATCTCCGACTCCACCTGTCTCGTGGCCGAGATCTTCTGACGGACATAGTCTGTGAGTGCCTCGATGCTGCGGATGAGTACGTCGAGTTGGTGGTCGACGAAGTAGGTGAGATCGCCGTCGTCAGTCTCTGTGTGGAGGTACGCCCTCGCGTACCTGGCCGGCGCCTCCCGCAGGACGCGGGAGATCGAAAGGAACTTGGCCAGAGGATAGCCGTGGCGAAGCATGGACCAGTAGTACAGGGCCCTGGCGACCCGGCCATTGCCATCTACGAACGGGTGGTCGAACCCCACGATGAAGTGCAGGATGATGGACCGCAGGGCGGGGTGCAGCCAATCCTCCGGCGTGGTGCCGTTGGCGAAGGCGAGGAGGCGCTCCATGCGGGCAGGGAGTTCCTCCGCAGGCGGCGGCACGTGGGCGGTTTCGATGGAGTGGATCAGTTCCACCACGACCTGGTCATCGCGCGTGCGGAACACTCCCGCCTTGGTCGGATCGTCCAAGGTCCCGTCCACGAGGATGCGATGGAGCTCGAAGATCGTGTCGGCGGTGAGCGCGTGCTCGGCAAGCTCCTCGATCCGCTCCATGGCGACGAAGTTGTTCAGGATCATGCGCTCGCTCCTGTCGCGCGGGGGGCGACGTTCGCGGATCATGTCCTTGGCCTTCGCGCGGGTCGTGGATGCGCCTTCGAGCTGACTCGACCGGATCGCCTCCTCGATCAGGGAGTTCGTCAGCAGGTACCTGCGGCCGTGGGCATCCACCATGGCCTGCACGTCCGAAGGCGGTCCGGTTCTGCCGAAGCTCTGGTCGATCTGATGGAGGCGTCGGCGAACGGATGGAACGTGCACCAGTGAGAAGGGCCTCCCGGCCTTGTCAACGAGCGGGGTCTCCTCGGCTACGCCGACGCGCGAGAACCGGATGCCGAGCCACCACTCCTGAAGGCTGAGGTCCGCGGGAGGTTGCCGGTGCCTGAGCTTGTCCCAGTGGAGGTACTCGTCCCCCACGAGGGGCCTGCCGTGGGCCAGGGCGGCCGCGATCCGGTCCTCACGAACCACCTCCAGGAGGCGGGCGAGGCTCGGCGGGGTCTCCGGCATCTTCATGGGCGTTTCCTCACAAACTCGCAATTTGATATCAATTGCTAGATCGCGTACCCCGCCTTGTCAACCCTGGGCTCCGGGCCTTCTCAGGAGGTCACCCGGCCCTCTGCCCCGGCCAGGCGTTACGACGGCTCGGGGCTCCCGGCGTGACCTCCGTCGTCCTGGACACTTCGGCCCTCATCGGCATCCTCCAGAACGAGCCCGAGGCGGGCCCGGGTGTTCGTGATCGTGAGCCCTGCCGCGCTCGTCCGCTCCAAGCACGCGAGCTGGGGTAGCGGCGGTTCGAGGAATTCGCTTGACCCATGCGGCCACTTTGGACAGGACTTAGATTCGGCACATGAATTCGCGTCCTCTCGATACCGATCCCGGTAGTTGGTCCGAATACGTGGCTGTGCTGGACCGCATGGACGGTCCGGCGCGCCTTCGGGCTGCGGCTGAGTTGAGTGATGCGGTTCGCAAGGTGCGCCTGGCGGGGATCCGCGCACGTCATCCTGAGCTGACCGGGCGGGAGATCGTCGCCCGGTTGGTCTCGGAGGACTACGGGGTCACCCTGCCCCCGACGCCGTGAGCCTGACGGCGTTCCTTCGAAAGGTCGTCGAGATCCTCGACGCCGCCGGTGTGCCGTACATGCTGACCGGCTCTCTAGCGTCAGCCTATTACGCAGTGCCAAGGGCTACCCAGGACCTGGATGTGGTCATCGAGGCCGAGGACGCCGGGATTGCCCAAGTTGCCGATCAGCTCCGGATCGCCGGTTGCTACGTTGACCTGGATGCCGCGCTGGAAGCCAAGCGCACACATGGTCAGTTCAACGCAATCGAGCCGACGTCCGGATGGAAGGTCGATCTGATCATCCGAAAGGACCGCCCCTACAGCAGGGTCGAGTTCGAACGACGGACACGCGTCTCGCTGCTCGATGTAGGGGTTGCGATAGCGAGTCTCGAAGATGTCCTGATCGCGAAGCTAGAGTGGAGTTCCCTTGGGGACTCCGCTCTTCAGCGACGGGATGTGCTTCAGCTCCTGGAGCGGACTTGGGAACGGCTCGATCATGCCTATGTGGAGAGGTGGGTCGCTGAATTGGGGCTGCAATCCGAATGGGAGAGGGCCCTCAACCAGGTGATTCGCCCTACCGGCGAATAGGGATGTGAAGGGCCGAATCAGCCGCAGCATTCTGGGAGCGCAGCACGCGGCAGGCGGAGGCGTCGTCTGCCGCGCACCGAACCCCTTTCCCCTCGCCGGCGGGTTCCACGGTCTGCCGGTGGGGGAGTTCGGGTAGGAGCTGAGCGCTCCCCTACCCCTTCACGATCCAGCGCGCTCCGCCCGGACGGGTGGCGGCGGCCTGCGCCTCGGGGACGTGCGCCGTGGCGTTCCTGCCGTCCACCAGGATCCGGCTCAGGCGCACCACGCGCCCGTAGTCCAGGCTCGAGTGGTCCGCGAGGATCAACACCGCGTCGGCCCCCGACAGCGCCTCGTCGGTGAGCGCCACCGACCTCATCTCCGCGCCGTCCTCCTCGATGACGGGCACGTACGGGTCGTGGTACTCCACGTGCGCCCCGTCGGCCTCCAGGAGCCTGATCACGTCCAGCGCCGGCGACTCCCGCAGGTCGTCGATGTCCTTCTTGTAGGCGACGCCCAGGATGAGGATGTCGGAGCCGTTCACCGATTTCTTCGCCCGGTTCAGCGCCTCGCGCACCTTCCCCACGACGAAGTAGGGCATCTCGGCGTTGATCTCCGAGGCCAGCTCGATGAAGCGGGTCTTGTAGTTCAGCGTGCGCATCTTCCACGACAGGTAGTGCGGGTCGATGGGGATGCAGTGCCCGCCCAGCCCCGGCCCGGGCGTGAACTTCATGAACCCGAACGGCTTGGTGGCGGCGGCGTCGATGACCTCCCACACGTTCACGCCCAGCCGGTCCGAGATGATGGCGGTCTCGTTCACGAGCCCGATGTTCACCGCCCGGAACGTGTTCTCCAGGATCTTGGTGAGCTCGGCGGCCTCCACCGACGACACGGGCACCATGGTCTGGATGAAGCGCCGGTAGAGCTCCTCGCCGACCCGGGCGCACTCGGGGGTGATCCCGCCGATGACCTTGGGCGTGTTCTTCGTGTGCCAGGTCGGGTTCCCCGGGTCCACGCGCTCGGGGCTGAAGCAGAGGAAGAAGTCCCTCCCCACCGTCATCCCCTTCGCCTCCAGCGCGGGGAGCATGATCTCCCGGGTGGTCCCGGGATACGTGGTGGACTCGAGCACGACGAGCTGCCCGGGCCGGAGCGCCGCCGCCACCGACTCGGTGGCCGCCAGGATGTACGAGACGTCCGGGTCCCGGGTCTTGGAGAGCGGCGTGGGCACGCAGATGGAGACGGCGTCGCACTCGCCCAGGCGCGCCATGTCCGTGGTGGCCTCCAGCAGCTTCTTCTTCCTCAGCGCCGCCACCTGCTCCGCGGCCACGTCCTGGATGTGGGACTCGCCCCGGTTCACCAGATCCACGACGCGCTTCGACACGTCGAACCCCAGGACGTTCAGGCCGCTCTCCCCCGCCTCCACGGCCAGGGGGAGCCCCACGTAGCCGAGGCCGATGATCCCGAGGGTGACGTCGTCGTCGTGGAAGCGCTTCAGGGTCCGCTCGACCATGGTCTGGGCTCTGGTTGGGGGGTGCTTCGGGTGGGGAAGCTGAAAAGCCTTGGAATATTGCGCGGGCGGCGGGGGTGTGGCAAAGGGGGCGCGAGGGGTGGGCGAAGGCCCTCTCTGACGGCGTTCGAGGTCAAGAGCCGGCGGGATCCCCCTCGACGAGTTCCTGTCGTCGGATCCGGCGCGGTGGGTGTAGGCGCGAGCAGGGCCTTGCTCAAACGGCTCAACCGACAGGCGAATGCCTTATCGGTGTTTCAGCCAAGAGTGCCAGCAAGATCGGAATCGGGATCACAGGAACGTCCCCCTCCGGATCGAAGACGGTGCGAGAAGCAACAACACCCTCACCGAACGCCTTGGCGATAGCAAGCCGAGATCGCCCGATCCCTGAGTCGCTATCGCCCTTCACCTCGATGGGCATTCGCCCGCTACGCCCTCTTGATGGAGCCGGCACCACGAAGTCCAGTTCCCGGTTGTTTGAGGACCGCCAGTAGCCCACGGCCCCCGGTGCCGGACCCGCCTGGGTCAGAGAGTGCCCGGCCGATCGAAACAAGCCGGCCGCGACGATGTTCTCCACGAGGCCTTCTTCGGGGGCGCTGCGTGCGCCCGGCATGAGCTGAGAGGGGATTTCGGAGAGGAGAGGGTCGATGTAGTACACCTTGCGTTGCTTACTTGGCTGCAGAGTTCCCCCGGCCAGGTCCCAGAAGAACACAGTCAACAGCGAGAACGACTCGGACAGGAATTCCACGTACTCGCGCGCGGTGTTGTTGCTGCCGACGCCCATTGCCCTTGCCGCGCCCGACCACTTCAGGGGATTCCCCAGGGACACCGCAATCTCCTCGAGGAGCTTGGCAGCGGCTGTCTGGTTCCTACCGGACTTGACGATGTCTCCAGCGATTGCCGACCACAACATCCGCACGGTGTTCGGGTGCGGTCGGCGACTGGGCGAAGCCTTGTGGTCGCCTACGGCGGCAGGGAACCCACCGACAGTCAGGTACGTTCGGAACGCGCGCTGAAGGTCACCTGACTGGAGATACAGACGGCGAGCGAGCTTGCGTCCCGCGTCACTCAAGACGCCCTCGATATCTGTTGTCTCTGGCGGCAGAGGGATCCCCTCCACTTGGTTGCAGAAGTCCCGGAAGGACATTGGCAAGTGCAGGAAGTCACTGCCATGGCCTCTGCGCCCTGGAAGTTGCTCAGAACCCACCTTGAGATCGTGGGCGGAGGATCCGGTCAGCAGGAGAGAGTCGTCGCGGGTGAGGCCCTGGTCCCATGCGACCTTCACGCCTCGCTGCCACTGCGAAATCGTGGTCACTTCGTCGAGGAATAGGTACCAAGGACCCTCGGGATCCGGATGCAGATCCTTGGCGCGCTGAACGACATCGTAGATCGCTTCGGGCTCTGTATAGAGGTCGAAGCTGAAGTAGAGGATGCGCGGCTCACCGCCCCTCAGTAGGCGCTGTATGAGTCGCTTCGCGAGTGTCGTCTTGCCCGCCTGGCGCGGCCCGCGAACCGTGTGAGTGTCTCCGAGCGTAAGCGGTAACCCGTCCAAGAGCGGTGGGTCCCATTGAACGGGCGCTGTCTTGAAGCGCCTGATCGTGGGATCCTGATCAATCAGGCTCGGATCCGTCCACCAGGGGTTCCACGATAGAATCTGTTCATCCAACGATGGCATGCTACCCCCTGATCTCGCGGTAGGATGCAATAAACTACCCATCTTTTTTGCATCGCACAGCAATAATAGGGGGTAGTGTGCGGTCGACGCAAGTCTTGGGTTCAACCGGGGGACCAACCAGATCGGTAGTCCGGTTATATGGTCACCGATCTGTGCAGACGCACCAGTCTCCTCATGGAGCGAGCGGACCAGGGCGGCGTGGTCGTCCCGCGGGGCGGGTGAAGCCGCCCCCTGCCCCGCTCCCCTACCCCTCCACCTTCCGCACCGTCACCTCCAGGACCCAGGCGTCCACGCCGCCCTCCGTCTCCAGGTGGTGTTTCAGCGCCGAGCGCAGCGCGCCGTCGGCGCCGTCCCGCGCCACCAGCACGACGGCGTTGGCCTTGCTGTCGTGGAGCGCGTGGCGGAGCGCAGCCTGTCCGCCGAAGAGCGGGAGCGCGCCCAGCGAGGCCCGGGCCACCGCCGCCCCCGGCGCGGCCACGGCCACCGGGCGCAGGCGCGGCGAGCTTACCCTGGGGAGCTGGCGCACGGCCAGCTCCGCGTCCTCCACCTCGGCCAGGACCACCACCGCCGTTCCCTCCTGGGAGAACCGGCGCGTCGTCCCCTCCAGGAGGCGGAACGAGAACCGCGCGCCGACGGTGAGGAGCGAGCACACGAGAAGGTCGATGGCCACCACGCCCCTCGACAGCCCCACGCGCTCCACCAGGATCAGGACGCCCGCCGCCAGGAGCGTGCCCAGGAAGTTGGCCCGGAGCACCTTGAGGGCGTCGTACAGCCCGAACGTCGCCCACGGCGTTCCGTAGATCCCCGAAGCCATGAACGCGAGCAGCTTCATACCGACGTAGAGCACCACCGTGGACTGGAAGTACGGTAGCTCGGCGGCCAGCTCGGAGGGCTCCCACCGGATGAGGTACGCCGCGTAGTACGCCAGCGAGATCCAGACGCCGTCCAGGAAGAGCGCGGCCACGGGGTAGCGCCGCTGGCTCTCGATGACGAAGCGGTAGAGAGAGAGTCCGGCGGTGCCGGCGCCTTCCGCAGCCGCCGCTTCCTCGCCCGCCTCCGCCATGACCGCGGCGCCCAGCGCCCGGTAGCGCACCGCCAGGAGGTACGTCCCCATCAGCGTCACCATCCCCACCAGCACGCCCCCCAGGAGGAGCGCGGTGCCCCGCTCCGCCGAACGCAGGAGGAGGCCGATGGCGCCGCCCATAGCCGCCATCCCCCAGAGAAGCCAGAGCGTGGGCTTCTCCTCCATCCCCAGCGCCACGAACCGGTGGGAGGTGTGGTCCTTCCCGCCCTGGCTCACCGGCCGTCCCTCCAGGATGCGCCCGATGGTCACGAGCGTGGTGTCCAGGATGGGCACAGCGAGGATGAGCACCGGCGCCGCCAGAACCGCGGCCAGGCTGCGGGAGAGGCCGGGGGCGGGAGCCAGCGCCAGCCCGGCCAGGAAGAGTCCCAGGAAGAGCGAGCCCGAGTCCCCCATGAAGATCCGTGCCGGCGGGTAGTTGTGGGCCAGGAACCCCACCAGCGCCGCCGAGAACCCGAACGAGAGGATGGCCAGCCCCAGCGATCCTTCGAGGAAGAAGAGGATGGCCAGGTACGCGCTGGCGATGGCCGCCGTGCCCGCGGCCAGCCCGTCCATGTTGTCCAGGAGGTTGAGCGCGTTCGTGAGCCCCACGAACCAGACCAGGGAGATGACCGCGTCCACGGCGTAGACGCCGGTGAGCCACACGCCCGTCCCGCTCAGGAGGAGGACCAGCGCGGCGGCGGTCTGGCCGGCGAGCTTGGTGAGGGGCCTGAGGTGCGCGAAGTCGTCCACCAGCCCCACGAGGAACGCGAGCGTGGCGGCGAGGATCAGCCCTTCCCAGGTGGTGAGGGGAAGCACCGCGTGGGCCGGGCGGGCCATGAGCCCCTGCACCGCGTTGGGGTCCAGGACGTACCCGATCCCCACCGCCAGGCCGAACCCCAGGAAGATGGCCACCCCGCCGATGGCCGGGGTGGGGCGGCTATGCCACCGGTCCGCCTGGACCTTGCGCACCATGCCACCGGCGATGGCCGCACCCCGCACCAGCGGCGTGAGGGCGGCGGTGAGGACCAGGGCGAGGCCGGCGACGATCCCGGCCAGGAGGATGGGGCTCATGGGCGCCTGGGCTTGGGGATGGGGAAGCGGGTGATAACTGAAGCCGGAAACGCCGTTCGGGCAAGCGTATCGGCGCGGCCCGTCGGCCGCGCCCGTCGGCCGCGCCCGTCGGCCGCGCCCGGCACCGCGCTCCGCCGCGCCGTCACCGTTGCGGATCGTGGGTCCGGCCCGCAGCTTGGAGCATGCCCCCGCGTGCCCCCCGGCCCACCGCCGCCCCGCACCTGGCGCTCGTTCCCACCCTGGTCGCGTGCGTCGGCCTGAGCGGGTGCCTCCAGTCGGACCAGGCCCTCCCCTTCGAGCTCGAGGAGGGCGCCACCGCCAGCCGCACCATCGGGCCCCTGGGCGGCACCATCAGCCTCTCCTCGGGCGTCGCCATCGTGTTCCCGGTGGGAGCGCTGAAGACCGGCACCCAGATCACCCTCACGCCCCGCCTGGACGCCGCGTTCCCCGGGGATGCGGGCCCCATCATCCCCGGCACGGTCTTCGACGTCGCCCCGGCGGGGCTCCAGCTCGCCGTCCCCGCGCAGGTGTCGCTCCGCCTCCCGGTGAAGAACCTCCCCGCCGCCGACGCCGTGCGCCTGGGCGTGGCCACGGCCTCCGCGGGGCGCGCCAACCTGGTGGCCTCGGGGAGCTACGACGGCACCTCCGGGCTCCTCACCGCGTCCCTGGGCACGCTGGGGCCCGTGGCCGCCGTGCTCTCCAACGACGCCATCCCCGTGGGGACGGGGCTCCCGCCCACGTTGGGCGGCGGCACGTTCTGGGGAGGCGCGGCGCCGGTGGGCGTGTGGGGCCCGCTCCTCGCCGACGCCGGCCAGCGCTTCGAGGCCTCGTGCCGACCCGAAGCGCGCCGCTGCTTCTCCTCCGGGATGGTCCAGGTGTGGGCCTCCGAGGAGCTTCTCGACCGCCTGGGCGGCACGCTGGTGATCCTCTCGCCGCGCCTCGAGGCGGACCTGGTGTTCAGTAGCATGGACGCTCACGGGTTCCCCACCCAGGCCCTCGGCTCCCTGAGCCTGAAGGGGACGCTCCGCGCCCAACTCGGCGGGGGCGTGTCCAGCTACGAGGTGGACGAGTCGTTCCGCACCGGGACGGGCTCCGCCGCGCCCCTGGCCACCGGGGTGCGCTTCGCGAACAACAGGATGATCCTCGCCCGCACCTCCGACGGGAACGACCGGACCATGGAGTACGGCCTCGGCCCCATCGGCACCGGACGCCTCCTCACGCTCCGCGTCGAGGAGGAGGTGGAGATGGAGAACGACGACGGCTCCACGACCAAGGGGACCGTCATCCTGTTCGCGAGGCTCCGCGGATGAGGCGGGGGGCGGTGGGCACGTGCGCGCTGGGGTTTGCGCTGGGGTTTGCGCTGGGGTTCGCATTATTCCTCCCCGGCGCCGCATCTGCGCAGTGGGCCGGCAGCCCCGTCTCCGGCGGCATGGGCGGCACCGGCGTGGTGTGGGCCCGGGGCGTGGACGCCCTGGACTTCAACCCCGCCAACCTGGGGTTCTCCCGGGGGTGGTCCCTCTCCCTGCTGGACCTGGGCGCCGCCGGGCTCCTCACCGGCACGACCATGGAGGACCTCTGGGACATCGCCACCGCCGCCGGCGAGGGCGACCGCGCCCTGGTGGAGCGCCTTCCCGCCGACGGGTTCCGGGTGTCGGCGCTCACCGAGGGGTACACCGCGTCCAAGGGCGCCGAGGCCGGCGACTTCCCCTCCCCCGGGGCGTCGCTCCCCGGGTTCGCCCTCTCCTGGGGCCCCGTCGGCCTGCGCGTGCGCAACCGGGTCCTGGCCGAGGCGGCCATGAGCCGCGAGGTCGCCGACCTCACCGTGAGCGGGTTCAACCCCGAGCGCATCCGCGAATATGCCGTGCGAGAGACCGGCTTCCGCGTCGCCTCGTTCACCGAGATGACGCTGGGATACGGGTACACCGTGGCCGGCCGCCTGGGCGTGGGTGTCGCCGCGCGCTACGTGCAGGGGCACCGTTTGGCCCAGGGGCGCTTCTTCGAGCCCGAGATCGACCTGAACGACGAGACGCTCCGCGTCACCGGCGTGGCCGTGGAAGCTCCCGGCGGCTCCGGGTGGGGCGTGGACGTGGGGCTCGCCCTGGACATGGGGCGCGGGTGGGCCATGTCCCTGGCCGCCCGGAACATCGCGCAGCGCATGACCTGGGACGACGCCCTGCGGAGCCACGAGGCCACGTTCACCGACGAGGACTTCGACTCCTCGGACCTCACCGAGCTCCTCGACCGGTTCGCCGACACGCCCCTGGATCCTTCCGGCGTGAGCCTCCCCACGTTCGAGGCCGCCCGCGGCCTCTTCGCCCAGGCGTACTTCCCCACCGTGTACCGGGCCGGGGTGGGGTGGGAGGGGATCCACGGCACCCGTGTCGAGCTGGACGCCTCCGCCGTCTCCCCCCGGGGTCGCCAGAGCGCCCCCTGGGAGCAGCGCGTGTCCGCCGGCGTGGAGCAGCGCCTCAAGTTCCTCGTGCTCCGCGGCGGGTACGCGTTCGCCGAGGACGGCCTGCGGGCCCTCACCGGCGGGATCGGCTTCCGTGTCGGGCCCGTCTGCCTGGACGCGGGCGCCGGCCGCCTCTCCGGCAACCTGGACGGGATCGCCTACGACGGGGTGCAGGCGAGCGTGGGGCTGAGCGTAAGGGGAGGTGGAGCGTGAGGGCGCGGGAGAGACGGGTGCGGGGGTGGCGGGTGCCGGCGTGGCGGGTGCGGAGATCCCTCGGCGCCGCGCTGATCTGCGCATCCCTCTCCGCGGTCCTCTCCGCGTGCTCGGACTCGACCGGCCCCGTCGACGGCGGGATCCCCCTCGCCCTGAGCCTCCAGGCCGCCGAGGGCGTCCCCGCCAGCGAGGGCGCGGCGCTGGGCCAGGCGTTCGACCGCGTGGACCGGTTCCGGGTGAAGGTCGAGGACGCGATCAACCACACCCTGTACGCCGACACGGTGATCCGGGTCACGCCGGGGGCGTCGGCCCACGAATTGGACATCGTGCTCCCCGAGTCGGCGCTCGGAGCGGTGCTCACCGTCACCCTCACCGCCCTCCAGGGGCAGGTGGAGATGTTCACCGCCACCGTCCAGACCACCGCCACCAAGGGGGACGAAGGCGATCCCACCGAGGTGGGCGTGCGCTACACCGGCCCCGGGCTCCGGGGGAGCGTGGCCGGGAACGACGGGAACGGGCTGGGAGGCGTCACCGTCGAGGTGCTCCGCTCCGGCGCCCAGGCGGCCACCACCACCACGGCCACCGACGGCACGTTCCTCTTCATGGACCTGGCCGCGGGGACGTACACGGTGCGCATCCCGCCGCGGGCCGGGTTGACCGCGTGCCCCGCCGAGCGCTCGGTGACCCTGGGGAGCGCGACCGCGGCAGCGGTGGCGGCGTTCCAGTACCGCGCCGGCGGGTGCACCGCCCGGGTCCTGGTCCTCTCCGGCGGCGACGTCAACGACGTGCCCGCCGCCGCGTCGGTGCTGGGCGGCGTGGCCGACCTGGCCGTGTCCACCTTCTTCCACGTCGCCGCCACGCCCGGGATCGAGGCGCTGCGCGCCTACGACGTGGTCCTCCTCTACCAGAACGGGCTCTTCGACGAGTCGGTGGAGCTGGGCGACGAGCTGGCCCAGTACGTCGCGCTGGGCGGCAACGTGGTGTTCGGCTCGTTCTACTGGCAGGGCCGCAGCGACAGCGGGATCCGGGCCCCCGGGTGGGGCGCCCTCGAAGGCGTGGATCCGTTCACCGCCTCCGCCGGGGGCGCATCCTATTCGCCGTCCACGCTGGGCACCGTGAGCCCCCACGCCCTCACCGAGGGGGTGGCGTCCCTCTCCTCCTCCGGGTACCGGGGCGGCGTGGCCGCCAAGCCCGGGACCACCGTGGTGGCCCTCTGGGCCGACGGTGTGCCCCTCCTGGGGTATCGCGACGGCACGGCGGGGCAGCGCCTGGTGGCCGTGAGCCTCTACCCGGCCCACCACGCCGCGGGCGGCGTCTCCGGCGACTACGGCAGGCTCTGGCGGAACGCGGTGGCCTGGGCCGGCCAGGCGGGGGGACCGGCGCGGACGGGGCCGGTGCCGGGGGGACCGTAGGGGAGGACCCTGGACTCCGGACATCCCCGCACGGATACTAGCCCGATGCGGGTCCTCATCCTTGCCTACGACTTTCCCCCGTATGTGTCGGTGGGCGGGCTCCGTCCCTACTCCTGGTACCGGTACCTCAAGGAGTTCGGCGTCGAGCCCGTGGTTGTCACGCGCCAGTGGGCGAACGAGTACGGCGACGAGCGGGACTACATCGCGCCGAGCGCCACGGACCGGGTCGAGGTGGAGCAGACGGCGTTCGGGACCATCGTGCGGGCCCCGTACCGCCCGAACCTTAGCCACCGCCTCCTGTTGCGCCACGGCCCGGAGCGCCACCGACTGCTCCGCAAGGCCATCACTGCGTGGTACGAGGTCGGGCAGTACTACGCCGACATCGGGCCGAAGGCGCCGCTTTACCAGGCTGCCCGCGAGTATGTGCGAGGGCATCCGATCGATGTGATCGTGGCCACGGGCAACCCGTACGTCCTGTTCCGCTATGCCGGCGCCCTGTCCCGGGAGTTCGGCGTGCCTTGGGTGGCCGACTACCGGGATCCCTGGTCCCAGAACAAGAGCTTCGATACGCCTGCGCTCTGGCGTTGGTGGGTTGGCAGTGTCGAGCGACGTCTGGTAGCCTCGGCCTCCGCTGTCACCACGGTGACCGAGTCCTTCCGGGATCTCCTGATGGACGCTCACCCTGGCAAGCCGGTGGTGATCGTGCCCAACGGGTACGACCCGGAGGCCATGGCCACCGCCCAGGGCATCGCGCAGGACCGGGACCGGCTCACCATCGCCTTCAGCGGAACCATCCGGAGCTGGCATCCCATCGAGAGCGTGTTCAGCATCCTCGACGACTTCGTCACCTCCCACCCCACCCCCTCCTTCGGCCTCCGCATGGTCGGAGTCAGCAGGAGAGAGCAGATCGAGCATTTCCTGCGGGCCCAGTTCCCTGCCCTGGCGGAGACCACCACCTTCACGGGCCGCCTGCCCAACGCCGACATGGCCAGGGAGATGGCGCAGGCGAACGCGTTCGTGCTCTTCAACATGTACGCGTACCCCGGCACGAAGATCTACGATTACCTGGCCCTGCGGCGCAGGATCCTCCTGTGCTACTCCGACGACCCCGAAGCCATGCGGCTCAAGCGGGAGCACTACAACATCGCCCCGACGCCGGGCACCGACGAGCGTCTGCTCGAGAAGATCGTCGAAGCCACCGGGTCGGGCGTCGTCGTGAGGGACGCGCCTCACCTCCTGGAGGTCCTCGCGGACCTCCGGCGCGAGTTCGTCGAAACGGGTTCCGTCTCCTGCCCCTCCCACGACATCGAGCAGTACTCCCGCCGCACCCAGGCGGGCCGCCTGGCTGACGTCCTCCGCGAGCTACCCCGATAAGCGGCGGCGTCGTCGTGGATTGCGGGATGCCGCTGGTTCGCCTCCCGAAGACGCCGGACCCCGCTACCTCCCGTACTGCTCCCGGTGGTACGCCCAGTACTCGCCGCTCTTCACGCGGCGCCACCAGGTCTCGTTCTCCAGGTACCAGCGCACCGTGTCCGCCAGCCCCTCCTCGAACGTCACCGAGGGGCACCATCCCAGCTCCGTCTCGGCCCGGCTGAACTCGATGGCGTAGCGCCGGTCGTGTCCCTTGCGGTCCTTCACGTGCTCGACGCGGTCCTCGGGCTTGCCCAGCGTCCTGAGGATCGCCTTCACCACCGTCAGGTTGGTGCGCTCCGCGTCGCCGCCGAAGTTGTACACCCGCCCGGCGCGACCCTGCTCCGCCGCCGCCACGATCCCGCGGCAGTGGTCCGTCACCTGGATCCAGTCCCGCACGTACAGCCCGTCGCCGTACACCGGAAGCGGCCGGTCCTCCAGCGCGTGCGTGATCATGAGCGGGATGAGCTTCTCCGGGAACTGGTACGGGCCGTAGTTGTTCGAGCAGCGCGTCACCACCACGTCCATCCCGTGGGTGGTGTGGTAGGCCAGCGCCAGCAGGTCCGAGGCCGCCTTGCTCGCCGAGTACGGGGAGCGCGGGGCCAGGGGCGTATCCTCGGTGAACTTGGGCGCCGTCGGGTCCCCGTCCGCGGGGTCCCGCCACGGGAGCTCGCCGTACACCTCGTCGGTGGACACGTGGACGAAGCGCCCCACCTCCAGCGCCAGCGCCGCGGCCAGCAGCGTCTGCGTGCCCAGCACGTTGGTGCGCACGAAGGGCGCGTCGGCGAGGATGGAGCGGTCCACGTGGGACTCGGCCGCCAGGTGGAGGACCACGTCCACCCCCTGCATGGCCTCGGCCACGATGCCGGCGTCGCAGATGTCGCCGTGGACGAACATGTAGCGCGGGTCGCCCTCCACGTCCTTCAGGCTCTCCAGGTTCCCCGCGTAGGTGAGCGCGTCCAGGTTGATCACCCGGACGTCGGGGCGGTTGGCCAGGAGCCAGCGCACCAGGTTGGAGCCGATGAACCCGGCGCCGCCGGTGACGAGGATGTTCATTCGCCGGCCCCGTGGGGATCGCCGGCGTGGGGGCTCACCGAGCCGTTGCGGAACCCGGCCAGGACCGGGTTGTCCCCGTCCTTCGCCACCAGGTTCGCCGCGCGGTGCAGCGACAGGATGGTCCCCGCGTCCGTCCACCACCCGTCCAGCACGTGGTGCTTCATGGCGCCCCACGCCACGTACCGGTTGTTCACGTCGGTGATCTCCAGCTCGCCCCGGTCCGAAGGCCTGAGCTCCCCGATGATCTCCCACACGCGGGCGTCGTAGAAGTAGCACCCCGTCACGGCCAGGCGGCTGGGCGGGTCCTTGGGCTTCTCGATGATCTGCGCCACACGCTCCCGCCCGTCGGCGCCCCGCTCCAGGCGCGCCACGCCGAAGCGCTGGGGGTCCTCCACCTCCTTGAGCAGGATCTGCGCCCCGGTGGGATCGGCGCGGAACGCATCCACGGCAGGCTTGATGGGGTGCTGGAAGATGTTGTCCCCCAGGATCACCACGATCGGCCCGTCGTCGGCGAAGTGCCGGGCCAGCCCCAGCGCTTCGGCGATCCCGCCCTCGCCCTCCTGGTACGCATAGGCCAGGTGCTCGAGGCCGAACTCGTGGCCGTTGCGCAGGAGCTTGAGGAAGTCGCCGGCGTGGTTCCCCCCGGTCACCACCAGGATGTCCCTGATCCCGGCCAGCACCATCTGCTGGATGGGATAGTGGATCATGGGCCGGTCGTAGACCGGGAGCAGGTGCTTGTTCGTCACCCGGGTCATGGGGAGCAGGCGCGTGCCCAGCCCCCCGGCGAGGATGATGCCTTTCATGGAGTCTCCGTGACCTCTTCGTCAGGGTGAGACATCGAGAACCTCGAGGTGCCCGAGTCCGGCGTACTCCACCAGGGCCCGGTCGCGGGTCGCCAGAGCGCCGCCCACCACCCGCGCGCTGGCGGCGAGGATGCGGTCGGCGGGATCTCCTTGGAATCCGCCCGGAAGCCTCGTGCTCTCCACGGCGATCTCCGGGGTGAGCTCGAGCAGGCGGACCCCTGGCGCCCTCAGCGCGGCGCGCACCCACTCGTCCAAGGGGCGGGAGAGGCTGATGCGCCCACGCGCCTCCAGCATGGCGACCTCCCACACGGAGATGGCGGACACCGCGACACGTCCGCGTCGGCCCGCCTCCTCGACGGCCTCCACGGCCCGCTGTGACATCTTCTCCGTCGCACCCTCCACAGCCCAGAGCCAGACGTGGGTGTCCAGGACGAGGAGGGGTCCGGGGTCCTCAGCCATCGGCCTCCCAGGTCTCGCCCGTGGGTCCGACCACGTCCCCGTGGAACGTGACCGTGCCGGCCAGCGCGCCAACGAGGAAGCCGGCTCGGGACACCTCGCCCGGTTCCAGGGGCGAGAGCTTGGCCACGGGGCGTCCGTACCGGGTGACCACGATGGTCTCCCGGGCCTGGGCCACCCGGTCCACGTAGTGGTGCCAGCCCTTCTTGACCTCGCTGGCGGACACCTCGACGGCCTGGCCGGCGGGCGCGCGTTCCTTCATTCGGCCTCCTGGAGGGTGCGAAAGATTGACCTATTAATTTAGGTCAATTAGGTGGACACAGCAACCGAAATGGCGGATTGGCGAAGCACTCGTCGGCTCTCGCCCCACCCCGTACCCCTCCCTCTACCCCTCCAGATACCGCCGCAGCGTCGTCCGCCACCCCGGCATGGGGCGTCCGAGGAACGCCTCGGTGGCCGACACGTCGAGCACGGTGTACGGCGGGCGCCGGGCGGGCTCGCGGAAGGTCCCCGTGGGGACCGCCTCCACCTCCGCCGGGAGCCCGCGGATGCGCAGCGCCTCGGCCGCGAAGTCCAGGCGCGAAGCTGCGCCTCCGCCGTCGGTGACGTGGAAGACGCCCCGGCCACCCCGCTCCAAAAGCTCCGCCAGCGTGGCCGCGGCGGTGCGGGTCCAGGTGGGCGTGCTGAACTGGTCGCTCACCAGGCGCAGGCGCTGGCCCTGGCCGGCCCGCTCCAGCATCCCGTCCACGAACGTCCGGCGCGCGGCGCCGAAGAGCCAGCTCACCCGGGCGATGAGGTGCTCGGCCCCCGAGGCCGCCACGGCCCGCTCCCCCTCGAGCTTCGTCAGCGCATAGTGGTTCACCGGGCCGGTGGGGTCGCCCACCCCCCAGGGGCGGTCCCGCGGGCCTCCGAACACGTAGTCGGTGGAGAGGTACATCATCACCGCACCTGCCGCCGCGCACGCTCCCGCCATGTTTGCGGCGCCGTCCCGGTTGACACGCATTGCCACGTCGGGCTCGCGCTCCGCACGGTCCACGTTGGTGTACGCGGCGCACTGGACCACCGCGTCGGGCCGATGGGTGCGCACCGCCGCGCGCACGGCTGCCGCGTCGGTCACGTCCAGCTCGCTCCGGCCGAGCCCGACGGCCTCGTGCCCCCGTGAGCGGGCCACGGCTACCACGTCGGGGCCCAGGAGGCCGCCCACGCCGGTCACCAGGATCCTCATGCCCGCGCAGCCTCCTCGCGGTAGAGCGCCGCCAGGTCCCTCGCCAGGCGAGCCACCGAGAAGCGCGCCACCACACGGTCGCGCACCGCCCGGTCCAGGGAGGGGGCTCCGGCGGCGGCGGCCAGGGCCTCCGCCCACGCCTCCGCCCCCGCCTCGCGGGGAAGCACGGTCCCAGCACCCAGGTCGGCAAGGACCTCCCCCACCCCACCCACGTCCCGGGCCACCACGGGAAGCCCCGCCGCCAGCGCCTCCAGCACCGCCACCGGCGTCCCCTCGTCGTGGGAGGGGAGCGCGAGGACGTCCAGGGCGGTGTAGATGTCCGGGAGGTCCCGGCGCCACCCCATCCAGAGGACCCGGTCGCTCACGCCCAGGCGCTCCGCCAGCGCCCTCAGCTCGGCCTCGCGCTCCCCGGAGCCGACCACCACGCCGAGGAGCGATGCAGGCTGGCGGGTCTCGGCGGGGTCGGCGGGCGTGCTTCCCGGCAAGCGCAACTTATCCGCAGCAATCGCCTCCAGGAACAGCTCGTGGTTCTTGATGGGCACCAGGCGCCCCACGATCCCGACGGCCCGCGCCGTCTCGGGGATCCCGAGCCCGGCGCGCATCCGGGCGCGTGCCTTCTCGCTCCGGTCCACGGCGCCGAAGCGCTCCAACTCGAGCCCCAGGGCGACCACCGCGAACCTCTGCGGCGGCGCCACGCCCAGCTCTTCGGACATCTCCCGGGCCTGGCGTTGGGTGAGGACCACCAGGCGGCTCGTCCCCCGGGCCAATTGGCGCTCGATCTCCAGGAAGAGGCAGGTCTTCCACGGCGCGAAGTACCCACCCCCCAGCACGTGCCCGTGGAACGTGTGCACCCGCACCGGGACCCCGGCCAGGATGGCCGCCAGGCGCCCCAGCGTCCCCGCCTTCGCGGTGTGGGTGTGCACCACCGTGGGCCGCTCCCGCCGGAAGAGCCGCCAGAGCGCCAGGAGGGAGCGCACGTCGTCGAGGGCGCTGATCTCCCGCGACATCTCGGGGAGGAGCGTGACCTCCACGCCCCGCTCGGCGGCGTAGTAACTCATGTCGCCCTCGCTCGCGGGCACCGAGCCGGCGATGAGGCGCGTACGCCACGGCCCGTCGTTCAGGGCTCGGGTGACGTTGACCACGTGCATGGCCGGGCCACCCACGTTGAGCCGGGCGATGACCCGGTGGATGAGCACGGGGGCCTTCATGGCCTCCTCAGCCGTGCCACCGGCCCGCCGGGGCCGCCGCGCCCATCACGCCCGCGCGGCGGAGCGCATATGCGCGGCGGTGGCGTCGATCATCTGGTCGAGGGTGTGCTCCGTACGCCACCCGGTGAGGCTGCGGATCTTCGCGGTGTCCGGCTGGCGCCGCTCCATGTCCTCGAAGCCCTCCCCGTAGGCCACATCGTAGGGGATGACCTCGATGGGCGAGCGCGATCCGAGCCGTTCCTTCACCTTCTCGGCCAGCCCCAGGATGGTGATCTCGTCCTCGGAGCCGATGTTGAAGGGTTGCCCCCACGCCTCGTCGTTCGCCAGGAGCGCCATCACGGCACGCACGGTGTCGTGCACCATGCAGAAGCATCGGCTCTGCGCGCCGTCGCCGTACACCTGGATCGGCTCGCCCCGGAGCGCCTGCCCGACGAAGTTGGGGAGCACCATCCCCCACTCCCCCGTCTGGCGCGGGCCCACGGTGTTGAAGAAGCGGCCCAGGATCACCGGGAGCCCCCGCTCGTGGTGGTACGCCAGCGCCAGGAACTCGTCCAGCGCCTTGGTGCATGCGTACGCCCACCGCCGGTGGGTGGTGCTCCCCATGATCCGGTCCTTCTCCTCGTGGAGCTTCTCTCCGGCCTTCCCGTAGATCTCCGACGTGGAGGCGACGAAGAGGGGCTTGGCGTGGCGGTCGCAGCAGTCCAACACGATCTCGGTGCCGCGGACGTTGGTGGTGATGGTCTCCACGGGCTTGTCGATGACCTTCCGCACCCCCACCGCCGCGGCCAGGTGCACCACCTGGTCCACCCTGGCCACGGTCACGTTCATCAGGGGCCAGCTCATGATGGAGTCCACGTGCAGGTGGAGCCCCGGGTGCGTGCGCACCGCATCCAGGTTGGACAGGAAGCCCGTGGAGAGGTCGTCCACCACCCACACCTCGTCGCCGCGCTCCAGGAGGCGCTCCACGAGGTGGGAGCCGATGAACCCGGCACCGCCGGTCACGAGGATGCGCATGCGGGAAAGCTCCTGCGCAGAGGTGGTCTGGGAATCGGTGAAACCTATGCAGGCCGGGGCGTCACCGCGACGGTCTCCTCGTCACGATCCGTACAGCTCCGCCCACCGGTCCGCCACCGTGGCCACGTCGTAGGCCTGGGCCTCTTCTGCGCACCGCCTGGCCACGCGGGTCCGGAGGACCTCGTCGCGCATGAGCTCCAGCACGTCGCCGGCGAAGCGCTCGGGGGGGCCTAGGGTTATGGAGGGGTAGCGCATGGCGTCGGGGTCCTTCTCGGAGGCGACCCAACGGAGCACCGGGAGCCCCAGCGCCATGGCCTCCACGGCGCCGCGGCACCACCCCGGCCAAGCCCCCGCGTCCACCACGGCCTCGGCGGCCCTGAGCGCCGTCTCCCGGTGCGTCGTCGCCCCCAGGAACACCACCGAGTCCTCCAGGTGCAGGTCTCCCGCCTGCCAGCGCACCACTCCCTCCTCCGGTCCCCGCCCGTGGATGAAGAGCCGGAGGAGGGGGAGCTCGGTGCGGGCCAGGGCGAACCCCTCGAGGAGCCGGGCCATGCGGGCTCCGTCGCGGAAGTCCGAGAAGCACAGGACGGCTCGCTGCCCCTCGGACATCCCCAGGTGGATCCGCGCCTCCCGGCTGCGCACCCGCAGGATGCGGTCCCGGACCAGCCCCAGGTCCACGCACTCGGGAACCACGGAGACGTCCTCCAGGCGGAAGCGCTCGGCCACGGCGGCCCGGGCCCCCTCGTCGGACGCGAACACCCTGCGGCCCGGGCGATGGGCGGCGCGGCGCTCCAGCCAGGCCTGGAACCGCTCCTCGGCGGTGCGCGGCTCGGCGGGGAAACCCCGGACCCAGCGGTAGACCCTCGCTTCCCGCGGCGCGGCCAGTTGGGCCACGGCGCCGGACCAGGGCTGGAACGCGTGCAGGACCTCGCACCTGAGTCTCCTGAGGAGCCGCGCCAGGCGCGGCACCGCCAGCACGGCGCCCAACGCCCCCGTCAGCTCCAGGCGGTGCACGGTGACCTTCATCTCCCGGATCCGTGACCCCAGCGACCCCCGGGGCCCCAGGGACACCACCCGGGGCTCGTACCGCGAGCGCGGGATCCGGCCCAGGAGGGTGGCCACCTGGTCTCCGACCTCGTTCTCCTCCAGGGAGTCGAGGACGTAGAAGAGGCGGGGACGGGTCATGGGGGGGGAGGCCGGCTTCGTGGGTTGCGGGGTTGAGGGGGTTGGCGGTGGAGAAGGGTGGTGCGGACGGGCGCGGCCCGCAACATTCCCAAGCGACATCCCATCTCCTCACCGCCCCCCGTCCCTTGAGCATACTCGTCACCGGAGCCGCGGGCTTCATCGGATCCCACCTCTCCGAGGCCCTCGTGGCCTGCGGGGAGGCCGTGGTGTGCCTCGACTCCTTCGACCCGTACTACGATCCGGCGGTGAAGGAGCGGAACCTGGCGGGCCTGCGCTCCTCCGGACGCTTCACGGAGATCCGGGGCGACATCCGTGATCCCGCGGCCTGGGACGCCGTCCCGGACGGGGTGGCAGCGGTGGTGCACCTGGCCGCCCGGGCGGGGGTGCGCCCCTCCATCGAGGAGCCGGCGCTGTACGCCGACGTGAACGTCACCGGCACGCAGCGGATGCTGGACTTCGTGCGCGAGCGGGGGATCCGCGCGGTGGTGTTCGCGTCGTCCTCGTCGGTCTACGGGAACAGCCCCACCGTCCCCTTCTCCGAATCGGCCGAGGTCTACGATCCCATCTCGCCGTACGCGGCCACCAAGCTCGCGGGCGAGCTCCTCTGCCGCACCGCCCACAACCTCACCGGCTTCTCGGTGGCGGCGGCGCGTCTGTTCACGGTGTACGGCCCGCGCCAGCGCCCCGACCTGGCCATCCACAAGTTCGCTCGCCTCATGCGCGCCGGGCGGCCCATCCCCCGCTTCGGCGACGGGACCACCTCCCGCGACTACACCTACGTGGACGACCTGGTGTCGGGCCTCATGGCAGCCCTGGCGCTGACGCGGTCGCAGGCCGGTGTCTTCGAGGTGGTCAACCTGGGCAGCGACCACCCGGTCACGCTCAACGAGCTCATCACGGTGCTCGGGGAGGAGATGGGGGTCGAGCCCGTCCTGGAGCAGTTCCCGGCCCAGCCCGGCGATGTGGAGCGGACCTGGGCGGACGTCTCCCGCGCACGCGCCCTCCTAGGCTACCAGCCGCGCACGCCGTTCCGGGAGGGGATCCGTCGGTTCGTGGAGTGGGTGGGGTAGGTCTGGCAGCGGACTCCGGGCTTCACCACCTTGGCCGCATGACGAAGACGCTGATCCTGCTCACCTCGAGCTACCCGTTCGGCCGCGGCGAGCCCTTCGTCGCCGACGAGATGCCGTACCTGGCATCTGCGTTCCAGCGAATCATCGTCGTAAGCAACGACACGTCCGGACCCCTGGTCCACGAGCTCCCGCCCTCGGCCACACGGGTGCGACGCTCCTATGAGCTCGGCGCGGGGAGCAAGGCCGCGAGCGTCGCGGGCGTCTTCAGCCCTTCGGTGCATGAGGAGCTCCGGCTGGTCCGGGATCGGTACAGGATCCAAGTCGGACGCCGGGTCCTCGCCACGGCTCTGGTATCCTGGCGCAAGGCCCACGTGTTCGCCCGGCTCATCCGGGACCTGGCCCATGGGGTGCCCGATGGTGAGGTCCACGCATATTCCCACTGGGCGAACGACATGGCCCTGGCAGCGGCCGTGGCCCGGAAGAAAGGGTGGGTGCATCGCGCGTACTGCCGGGCCCACGGGTGGGACGTCTACATGAATCGCACCGGCTACCTCCCCTTCCGCGACTACCTCGCAAGGCACCTGGACCACCTTGTGTTCGTCTCGGAAGACGGTCGGGACCACTTCGAATCGCTCCTGGGCATGAGCTACGCCTCCCTGAGCGTCGCGCGGCTGGGCACGCCTCCCTCGTTCCCGGGGCCCGTGGGGCGGCCGCGCCCGTTCACCGTACTCTCTTGTAGTGGGATGATCCCCCTCAAGAGGGTGGATCTCATTGCACGTGCGCTCCATCTGGTGGCGTCGGAAGTGCGCTGGGTCCACGCCGGCGACGGCCCCGCCCGGGCTGAGGTGGAAGCCGCCTGCCGGGGGCTACCCTCCCGCGTGCAGGTGGAGCTCCGGGGCGCCCTGCCCCACGCCGCCGTGATGCGCCTCTACCCGGAGGTGCGCCCCGCCCTCTTCCTGAACGTCAGCATGACGGAGGGGATCCCCGTGTCCATGATGGAGGCCCTGTCCGCCGGCGTGCCCGTGATGGGGACCGAGGTAGGGGGCGTCCGTGAGCTGGTTGAGCCCGGTGCCAACGGGGTTCTGCTCCCATCCGATCCGACCCCCGGGGACCTGGGCGCGGCGCTGGACCGGTTCGCTGCTCTCCCCGAGGCGGAGCACGCCCGGCTGGCCCGGGGGGCCTGGGCCACCTGGGACGAGCACTTCAACGCCGAGCGGAACTACCCGGCCTTCCTGCGCCTCGTGCGATCGTGATGGAACAGAGCATGGTGGAGTCCGAACCGTGACGAGCCTTTCCGACCTGCGGGCCCCCACCCTCTCGGCCGTGAAGTGGAACTTCGTCGGGCAGGCGGGTCGCCAGGGTCTTTCCTTCGTCGTGTCGATCCTTCTGGCCAGGCTCGTGGCGCCCAGCGAGTTCGGCCTGCTGGCGATGCTCCTCATCTTCCAGGAGATCGCCAACGCCCTGGTCAACTCCGGTCTGAACGCGCCCTTGATCCAGGCGCCGGAGGTCTCCAAGGACGACCTCTCGACGGTGTTCCATTTCAACGTGGGCGTAGGCGCGCTCTGCTACGCCGCCATGGTCGCGGGCGCGCCGTTCATCGCCGGGTTCTACGCCCAGCCCCGGCTGGAGGGGATCGTGGCCCTGTACGGCATGGTCTTCCTCATCCACGCCTTCGGCAACGTGCAACAGGCGCTCCTCCTCCGGGAGCTCAACTACCGCCGGCTGAACCTGGTGTCCCTGGTGGGGGTCGCCACCTCCGGTCTGCTCGCCTTGAGCCTGGCCTTCCGCGGCGCTGGGGTCTACAGCCTGCTCGCCCAGCAGATCTCCTACGCGGTGATCTCCACGGGGCTGTTCTGGTTCACGTCACCGTGGCGGCCTTCGCTCCGGTTCAGCCCGGCGTCCTTCCGGAGGCTCTTCGGGTTCGGGTCCAGCGTGCTGGTGGTCTCTCTGCTGGACAAGATCATGGGCACCGTAGACGAGCTGATCGTGGGCAGGCTCTATGGGTCGGCCTTCCTCGGACAGTACAGCCGCGGCAAGACCACCCGGGATCTCCCCGTCACGCACATTCAGGGGATCTTCGCCTCCCTGGCGTTCCCCATCTTCTCCCGGATCCCGGATAAGGGCGACCTGTGCGAGGCGCAGGGCCGCTTCATCGGCATGGTGTCCTACGTCACCGCGCCCCTCATGGTGGGCATGTTCCTCCTGGCTGAGCCCTTCATCGTCGTCGTGTATTCGGAGGCCTGGCGGCCGGCCGTGCCGTTCCTCAGGTTGTTCGCTCTCTTCGGCGTGGCCATTCCCCTCAGCGCCGTCCTGGTGCACACCATCATGTCCAGGGGTGAGCACGACCGGTTCCTCAGGCTGGAGTTACTGAAGAAGGCGATCCTCGCGGCCTGCATCGCAGCAGGAGCCGCCACCGGACCCGTCGGGTTGGTGCTGGCGCTGGGCCTCGGGCACTATCTCGGGCTCCTGGCGTCCCTCCACGCCGTAGCCGACATGCTGGGGACGACGTCCGGGGAGTTGGCACGGAGCGCCGTCCCCGGGGTGGGGCTCTCGTTGCTGATGGCCGTTCCGGTGTATCTCGCCCTCCGCCTGCCCTGGCCGGGCGACGTCTCGACGCTGCTGGCCTGCACGGCGGTGGGGATGGTGACCTACTGGGTGCTGTCGGTGGCGACGTCGAGCCGGGAGTACCTGTACCTGAAAGGCCTGGTCGCCGAGCGTCTGGGTCGCGGAGCCTCATGACCCCCTCCATCGCCGTCCTCATCCCCTACTTCGGCCGCTGGGGGGATTGGGCGCCCCTCTTCTTCGAGACCGTCCGGCGCAACGCCACCATCGAGTTCCTCGTCTTCACCGACTGCGACACGACGGGCCTGCAGGCGCCCAACGTCCGCGTCCGCCCTTGTTCCTTCGGGGAATACGTCGCTCTCGTCAACGAGCGTATGGGCATCGCCTTCCAGCCGCCCGACGTCTACAAGCTGTGCGACCTCCGCCCCCTGTTCGGCCGCATCCACGCGCCCGAGCTCCGCGGCTTCGACTTCTACGGGTGGTGCGACACCGATCTCCTCTTCGGCGACATCCGGGCGTTCTACACCGACGACGTGCTGGCCAGCAGCGATGTGCTATCCACCCACGCGCACAGGATCTCCGGCCACTTCGCACTCTTCCGCAACACACGCCGGAACCGCCACATGTACCGGCGGATCTACGCCTGGGAGGAGGCCCTCCGGCGGCCGGAGTTCGTCGGGATCGACGAGCACGGCATCACCAACGCCTACCTCTTGACCGTGTTCGACCGGGCCAGGGAGAAGTACGGATGGCGCCTGGACAACGCCCTGACCCGTTGGGCATCGCGCCGGAGGCGCAGGCGGATGCTCCTCCGGGAGCAGTACACCACGCCCTTCCTGCCCCGTCCCTGGCTCGACGGAACGCTCGACAGCGCCCAGCCCGACGTGTGGTACTATCGGGACGGACGCATCACCAACACCCGCGACGGGGACCGCGCGTTCATCTACCTCCACCTCATGAACTTCAAGTCCAGCCGCTGGCGCCATGACGGAACCCCGGCGCCCTGGGAGGGGATGGAGCGGGTGTGCCACGCCACGCCGGCGGACATGGCGCAGGGGATCGTCATCGACCGCTCCGGGATCCGGCCCCTGAGGGAGGAGCGCTGATGGAGAGCCGTCACGTCACGCTCGGGCTCGGCGATGTGTCCCTCTCCCCGCAGCTCGGCTCGTACTACATCGACATGCGCCCCGCGCGGGTCCACTACACCAACAACATCTACGAGGGCGGCTTCGATGAGCGAGGCGTCCCTATGTGCGGCGGACCGGAGGGCCTGCACTATGTCCCCGTGAACATCGCCCAGTACGGCTTCATGCTCCACGCCGACTGGCTCGAGACCCGGGATCTCACCACCCGCGCCACCCTCGAGGCCTGCCTCGACGTGCTGGATGGGATCAGGTCCGTCGAAGGTGACGCCGTCGTCTGGTGGCACCACCACTTCGAGCCCAAATACCGCATCCGGCCTCCGTGGGCTTCGGCCATGGCGCAGGGCGAGTGTATCTCCCTGTACCTGCGCATGGCGCAGGCGCTGAACCGTCCCTCCTGGGTGGACACGGCGTGGGGCGCGTACCGATTCCTCCGACGTCCTTGGTCCGAGGGAGGCGTGCGCCGCTACGACGATGGAGGCCACGTCTGGTTCGAGGAGTTTCCCTCCGAGACGCCCTCCTTGGTGCTCAACGGCTTCATCTACACCGTTCTCGGTCTCTACGACCTGTACCGTGTGACGGACGATGCGGAGGTGAAGAGAGACATCGATGCGTGCCTCGAGACGCTGGCCGCCAACCTCCATCGCTTCGACGCCGGGTACTGGTCGCTCTACGACCTCCAGCGCCGGGAGCTGGTCCGTTACTACTACCAGAAGAACGTGCACGTCCCCCAGATGGCGGTGTTACATCAGTTGACCGGCCGGGCAATCTTCGACAAGTACCGCAGGCGGTGGGAGGGCCAAATCACGCCCCTCAACTTCCTCTTCGTCCAGGTGATGTACCGGGTGAAGCCTCGATGGGACCGCCTCAGGCGGGCGTGGCATGGCGACGACCGCCGGTGACCGGCCCGTGCGCATCCTCTTCCTCATCACCGACCTGGGGAAGGGCGGCGCCGAGAGGTTCCTCGTGGACCTGTGCCGGGCGCTGCGGGACCGCCCCGGCGTCGAGTTCGTCATCGGGACCCTCTTCGACGACAATCAGTACCGTGACCTGACCGCGGACCTGCGCACCACCCACCTCCACTACACACCGTTCTCGTTCGGTGGGCTGCACGAGTACCCGGAGTACGCCCGGCTCCTCAGGGAATTCCGGCCCCACGTGGTCCACACCCACCGCTACCTCGCCGAGTTCCTCAGCGCGCACCACGTGTCCCCCGAGATCGCGTACGTCTGTCACGGGCACGACAACATGGTGCAGTTCGCCCGCCTCGCGCCGGCCGGCCTACTCCATAGGGAGGCGCTGACCAACTGGCTCGAGAAGGCGTATCTCATCCGGAGGAAGTACCGCAGGGTGCGTACCGCCTTCATCGCCAACTCCGCTCACACGCTCCGGTACTACCAGACGGTCCTGCCTCGCTTCATGCGCGACGACGTGCATCTCCTACAATACGGCTTCGACTACGCGCGATTCCGGGCGTCCGAGATCCGGGTCCCCCGCCCCGGGGAAACCCTGCGCATCGTCAACGTGGGGAGCTTCCAGGAGAAGAAGAACCAGATCCTCATCGTCCGCATCGCGGAGGAGCTCCGCGGGTCGGGCGTGGACTTCCAGGTGGACCTGCTGGGCGACGGCCTGCTGAGGCCCCGTGTGGAGAGCGCCGTGAAGGAACGGGGGCTCGAGAGCCATGTCCATTTCCGCGGCAACGTGGACCGGGTCGAGGAATGGCTCTGGCGCAGCCACGTCTATCTCCACACGGCCTGGTACGAGCCCTTCGGCCTCGTCCTGCTGGAGGCGATGGCGGCCGGGCTCCCTTGCGTGGTGCTGGACGGAAAGGGCAATCGCGATGTGATCCAGACGGGCCGGAACGGCTTCCTGATGACGGAGCAGGACCCGCGTCTGTTCGCGGCCCGGATCGAGGAGCTCGCGGCGTCGCCGGCGGCATTCGAGGCCATCGCCACCTACGCCCGGGACTTCGCGGCCGCCTTCGACATCGGCCCGGTGGCGGATCGGTTCCTGGCTTTCTATCGGGCCCGCGTGGCGGGCCGCTGAGCGATCATGAGCCGACACTCGGAGAAGCTGTATCTCAGCCGGCTGATGGGTTTCGCCACCTGCGCCTCCATGGCGCTCTTCGGCGCCGTGCGCGTGCTGGGCCGCCGCGTCCCCTGGGGTCGGTGGCTGGAGGTCAACGAGTTCCTCGACACCCTCCTCGACCACGACGGCTCCCTGGCGCGGCGGGGGGCGTATCTGGTGGCCGAGCAGCGGCTGGATCGGCTGGGGGGGCGCCTCGGTGCGGACCTGCGACCCGGCACCAGCGACCTCGCCACCTGGGTGCAGATCGCGGGCCTCGAGGAATACGCCGTGGTCAAGGACTTCCTGGCGCGGTACGCGGACCACCCGGTCCGCACCGTCGTGGACGTCGGCGCCAACGTCGGCCTGGCAACTCTCTACCTGGCGCAGGCGTTCCCCGAGTCCCGCATCGTGGCTGTCGAGCCGGACCCCGGGAACTTCGCCCTCCTGACCCGGAACGTGGCCCGGTTGGCAGAACGTGTGCAGTGTGTCCAGGCAGCTTTCTGGCCCGTGGACGAGCCCCTGGAGATGGACCCCGACCCGTTCCGCGGCGGCCGGGAGTGGTCCAGAACGGTGCGACGAGCGCCGTCTGCCGCTCCGACTGACGGCACACGGACCGTGCCGGTCCTCACTCCGTCCGGAGCGGATGCCCGCCTCGGGGGCCGCGGGATGGACCTGCTGAAGATGGACATCGAGGGCGCCGAGTCCGCGTTCTTCGAGGACCCGGCGCACTGCCGGGACCTGCTGTCCCGCGTCGGCGCCATCGCCGTGGAAGTCCACCCCGAGCGGGTGGATCCTCCGGCGGTGCTGCACGCCCTGGACGAGGCGGGTTTCCTGGTGCTTCCGGGGCGGGAGATCCTGGTGGGAGTCCGCCGTACCCTCCTGCGCCGGCCCGACCTCAGCCCCGGCGCCTGAGCCAGGTCTCCAGGGTCAGGAGCGCCCACAGCGCGTGCCCATGGTCCGCGGTGGCGGAGAGGTGCTCGCGCCACAGGGCCTCCACCGGCTCGCGCCTCAGCCACTGGTAGAGCCGAGCATCGGGGGTCAGGACCCGCCCCTCGAAGAGCGGTTTCCAGTGGGTGCGGAACCACACCGGTAGCGGGACTCCGAATCCCCACTTCCCCCGCCGCGCGATTTCAGGGGGAAGCAGGTCGGGGAAGGCCCGCCGCAGGAGCCACTTCAGCGTGCGGCCCCGGTGGCGAAAGCGGTCCGGAAGGCCGGCTGCGAACTCGGCGAGCTCCGTGTCGAGGAAGGGGGAGCGCAGCTCGAGGCCGTGGGCCATGGAGCAGCGGTCCGACTTCACGAGGAGATCGTCCGGCAGGTACGTGTCGAACGTGAGCGCCATGGCCCGCGTGAGGGCGCTTTCCTCGGGGAACCGACCCCACGGCACGCGGAAGCTCTCCGTCAGGACGGCCCGCTCCGGCGCCAGGGAGGCGTCCGGGCGCAGGTAGTCCTCCACGTCCGGGAGGTAGCCGATCCACCGGAGCATCCGCTCCTCGGGCTGCATGGCCGCCGCCGCGAAGAACCGCTGGAAGCGGCGGAAGGGGTGCCGGAAGTTCGGGTGATGGGGCAGGATGCGTCCGGCGGCGCGCCCCAACGCGGCGAGCGGCCGCCCCACCCCCTCAGCCACCGCCATCCCCACGAACCTCGGGTAGCCGCAGAAGAGTTCGTCTCCGCCGTCCCCGGTGAGCGCCACGGTGACGTGCTCCCGCGTGAGCCGCGAGACGATGTGCGTGGGGATGGCCGAGGAGTCCCCGAAGGGCTCGTCGTACGCGTCCACCAGCTCGTCCACCAGCTCCACCGCGTGCGCCTCCACGGTGAACTCGGTGTGCTCGGTCCCGAACCGGCGCGCCGTCATCCGCGCGTACGGCGTCTCGTCGTAGGTGGGATCGTCGGCGAACCCGAGAGAGAAGGTGCGGAGCGGTCCCGAGATGCGCTCGCGCATGAGCCCCACGATCATGGTGGAGTCGATTCCACCGGACAGGAACGCGCCCAGAGGCACGTCGGCGACGAGCCGCCGCTCCACCGCCGCGCCGAGGACCGCTCTCAGCCGGGCTGTGGCGTCATGCTCCGACAGGGCCCTATGGCGCGTGCGCCAGTCCAGCGTCCAGTACCGGAGCGCCTCGCCCACCTCTCCGTCCACCGTCATGCGGTGAGCGGGCGGGAGCTTGTGGATCCCCTGGAGGAAGGTCCGGGGGCCCGGGACGTACCCGAAGGCCAGGTAGTAGGGGAGCGCGCCCTCGTCCAGCTCGCCGGGCACCCAGGGGAGCGCCGAGAGCGCCTTGATCTCCGACGCGAAGGCGAAGCGGCCCGCGGCGCGGGTCCAGAACAGGGGCTTCTTCCCCGCGCGGTCCCGGGCCAGGAAGAGGCAACCGCGGGGCTCGTCCCAGATCGCGAACGCGAACATGCCGTCCACGCGCTCGGGGAGCGCCTCGCCCCATTCCTCCCAACCGTGGACGAGGACCTCGGTGTCGCTCCTCGTCGCGAAGCGGTGCCCGAGCCTCTCCAGCTCCGACCGGAGTTCCTGGAAGTTGTAGATCTCCCCGTTGAACACCACCTGAACCGCGCCGTCCTCGCTGCCCATGGGCTGATCGCCCGTCACCAGGTCGATGACCTTCAGCCGTGCGTGCCCGAGGGCGCACCGGCCTGAAGACGACACCCAGGCGGCCTGGCTGTCGGGGCCCCGGTGGCGGAGGCGACGGGCCATGGCGAGGACCTCCTCGCGCGAGGGCGGCGGGGCGTCACGACCCAGGCGCACGACTCCGGCGATGCCGCACATGTCAGCGCTGCCTCTGCCGCCCTGCGATCATGGCACCCTCCCCACGACGCTGCGGATGGCGTCCGCGAGCACCCCCGCACCCACCTCCAGGGAGTACCTGCTCTCCACCAGCCCTCGCCCCGCCGCACCCAGCCTGCGCCGCAGTTCGGCATCCCCGCCGAGCCTCTGTAGTGTTCCCAACCACGCCTCCTCGTCGTCGGCCAGGAACCCGGTCACCCCGTCCTGCACGAGGTCGGTCAGGACTCCCACAGGACTCGCGACGACCGGTACGGCGCAGGCCATGTACTGGATCGCCTTCGCCCCGCACTTGCCACGGGTCCACGGGTCGTCGGGAACCGGATAGAGCCCCACGTCCGCCTCCTGGAAGTAGGATACCTCGTTTTCCAGCGACCACCGGACGCCTCGTACGGCGATGCCACCAAGGTGGGCCGGGGGGCGGTTGCTCACCACCGTGATCTCCACCGGCCGCTCCGACGCCAGCCTCCGCAGGGCAGGCACGACCAGGTCGAGATAGTCCTGTGTGGAGTGGGTCCCCACCCACGAGATCCGCAGCGGTGCGTCCCCATCCGGCCACGCGGAGGCTGGCCGGAACGAGCCGGTATCCACGACGGTGGGAAGGTGGACCGCGCGGCCGCCGGCGCGCTGGACGAATTCGGCGAGGTAGCTATTCCCGGCCAAGCACACGCTGGCCCCACGGATGAGCTCCTCGGTTGCGGCCTGGGGTCGTCGAACGAACCGGAGCCACGGGCTGCCGCCCGGGGCAGGAAGAAACACCGCGTCGTCGAGGTCGAAGAGCACCGGCGGCCCACCTTCCAGCGCGCGCAGGAAGGGAGCGCCGAGGAACGGCGCGATCTCCCGGTGGACCAGGACCGCGTCCGCCTCGCGAGCGCGCCTGATCTGCCCGGCCCGCCGGACGAAGGCCCGAGCCGTGTCCACAGCCCTCCGGACCGCGCCCGCCTGGTAGAGTCGCGCGTATGCGTCGTCGTCGAAGAACGGCGCCAAACGCAGCTCGATCCCATGATTCCGGAGCGCTGGCGCATATTGCGCAACGCGGATCCTGGAGCTGGGAGAGGCGACGGGATGCGGTACCAGGCATGCGACGCTCAGCATGCGTCCGCCTCCAGCCGAGCGTAGAGCTCGTGCAGGCGGGCGACGCCGTGCTCCAGCGCGAACACCTCCTCGGCCAGCCGGCGGCACGCTTCCTGGCTCCCAGCAGCCCGGGCTCGCTCCACCAGCCGCCGTGCCGCCGCCCGGAGGTCCTCCTCGCCGGTATGGGAAAGGACCACGCCCCCACTTCCCTCGAGGATGTCGTCCACATCTCCGATGCCGGACGTGGACGCCACCGGCAGGCCGCAGGCCAGGTACTCCCCCAGCTTGGTGGGACACGACGCGATCTTGGAGAACGTGGGCCGCACCAGGGCCACGCCCGCATCGGCGGCGACGAGCCAACGGGGCACCTCGGCGTGTGTGGCTGTGGCGATGCGCGTGCGCGCCCGGAGGGACTCGGGCACGAGCCGAGCCGCTTCGTCCACCGCCCGGGTCAGGACGACGAACTCGAAGCTGGGCACCTCCGCCGCCACTGCCTCGGCCAGACGGAAGGTCTCCGGACCCAGGTACCACGTCCCGAAGGACCCGATGTATACGAGGACGAACGCATCGGCGGCGATCCCCAGCGCCGCCCGCTCCGCCACGCGATCACCGGGCCGAAAGGACTCGAGGTCCACGCACGTCGGCACCACGGCCACGGGTGCCGTGAGGGGCGTGCCCGCGAGGCCCTCGAGGTGCGGGACCGCGGCTGCGGAGAGGACCACGATGCCATCGACGTCGCGCAGCAGGCGTCGTTCCCACCGCTTCGCGAGCCGGAACAGCCAGCCGTCCCTCCGCCAGAGCCCTCCTTCCACGCGCTCGTCCACCCAGAACCCCCGCATGTCGAAGAGCATGGCCGCGGATGTGATCCGGGTCACCAGCCACGCCATCACGCCGGCCACGTAGCTGCGGGCGTGCACCACGCGGGCGCCCGACCGCCGGGCGGCGCGGAGGGCCACGAAGGCACCGTGGAGGATGTCGTAGGCCGTGGCCAGCGCGGTGGGCCGCTTGTGGTACCGGAGAGGAATCCAGGTGATGCCTTCGGCGTCCAACGCGCGCCGGAGGCCCGCGATGCGCCCCGCGTCGGCCAGGTCCCGGGGCTTCTCGAAGGAGACCAGCGTGTACCGCACCCCGCGCCTCGCGAGGCCGCGGACATAGGGGAGTACCTGGGACTCACCCAGAGGCTCCAAGGCGCCGTCGTACGTGATGTACAGCGCTCTCACACGGTCATCCCCAGGAGGTCCGCCGTCACGCGCGGGCCTGTGCCTTTCGCGCCTTGCGCAGCGCCAGTCCCACCGCCGCCATTACCAGAAAGAAGATGAGCACCTGCGCCCGGTGGCGGTACGCCGTGCCCGCGTTCCCCTCCACCAGCGCGTAGACGCCGGTGGTGATCACGAGGAACACCAGGATCGGACCGAAGACGTGGTAGCGGTGGCGCAGCAGGTAGCGCCCCCCCAGGAGGACGGCGGGGAGGAGCGCGTACCACAGGACCTGCTCCGGGAGCGTCATGGCACTCAGCGCCGTGCCGATCTGCCAGGGGAAGGGACTGAACAGAAAGAACGCCAGTCCCAAGGGCATGTACTGCGCCCCGCGAAGAGGCGTGGAGACATCCACTCCGGGGCGGAACGCCGTACCGCCCGTGGCCAGGTTCTCGCGCTGGAACGCGATCTCCTCGAAGGAGGCGGACTCGACCCACCGGCTTCCCAGCCCGAATTGCTGGTAGGCGAGGACCGCGAGCCCGAAGAGGACCAGGGCGATGAAGACGTTCGCCGGGAGGCCCCGCGCCTTTGTGATAACCGTGGAGCCCACGATGCCGAAGACCACCATGACGGCCATGTAATCGCGGAACAGCACCAGGATCCCGATCCCGAGCAGCACGGCAAAGAAGCTTCTCCCACTCGGTCGCACGCGGAGATGCACCATGGCGAGGAAGATGCCCATGGTGGCTGCCAGGACGATGGGGTCCCGCAGGTTCAGCGCGGACCAAAGCACCAGGGAGGGAAAGAACATGGCGAGCGCCAAGCTGTACCGCGCGGCGTCCCTCCCGGCCAGCTCTCCCCCGAGGCGGTACGCCAGGATCGCCGAGCCCGTACCCACGAAGGCGTTCACGATCTTGGGAGCGATCGGCGCGTGCCCGAAGATCATGAACAGGAAGGCGTTCCAGTAAAAGTGTCCGACCTCCGTGGTGTTCTCTAGCTGCCAGGGGATCGCACCCTGGCCCCGGTGGTAGAGCAGCGTCCGCCAACCGACGTCCCCGTAGGTGACCTGATCCGGCGCGAAGAACCACTCGGGAATGTTGAAGTGGATGACGAGCGCGAGACCGAGGCGGAGGACGGCACCGGCGATGGCGAACTGCCAGAGCATAGCCCGGTCCTCGGGCTCCGCCACCCCTTTCGCAAGCAGCCAGAGGCCCCAGACCCCAACGGGCGTGATGGCCAGAAGAGGCAGGAGGTCGGTGGGCTCCTCGACGAGCATCGAGATCAGCCCGGAGAGAAGCAGGACCACTCCGAGGGCAAGTCCACCTTGCCGCAGGACCGTCATCCAGTCCCGCCGGGTCACAGCCCTGCGAGGCACTCGCACGACCGGCTGATCCTGCTCTCCCTTGTTCGGCCTCATCTCGCTCCCGCTCGCAGTGCCCTTGTCTCCACCCTCCCCACCCCCGCGCCCGCTCCCGTCAGCATTCAACCATGCCGCAGATCCTCCCTGGCGAGGAAGAGGCCGTTCACCGCCCCGACCCGGCCGGCCCGCCCCTGGCCAGCAGACCGCCTGAATCTGCACCCCCCGACCAGACCGCGCGAGGCGCGCGGAGGGCGTAGGTGGTTCTGGCTCGGCGGACGACTCCCCCTCCGCGAGTTAAGCGAC
>CAZJFX010000046.1:0-3022 GCA_964545395.1 uncultured Gemmatimonadaceae bacterium
TCGTCGCTCCATACACGTGATGTGTACCATTACTTCTGGGGCGTTGTACTAGTCCCCACCCGACCCTACATCCCCCCCCTGGCCATCTTCCGGAGCACGGTCTGGAGGATGCCGCCGTTGCGGTAGTACTCCACGTCCACCTCCGAGTCCAGTCGCACCCTGGCCTGGAACGTGGTCACGCTGCCGTCCTCCGCAGTGGCCTTCACCGTGATCAGGCACCCGGGGAAGAGCCCCGCCCCGATCCCGGTGAGGTCGAAGGTCTCCCGGCCGGTGAACCCCAGGCTCTGCGCCGAGGCCCCCCCTGTGAACTCGAGCGGGAGGACGCCCATCCCTACCAGGTTGCTTCGATGGATGCGCTCGAAGCTCTCGGCGATGACCGCCCTCACACCCAGGAGGAAGGTCCCCTTCGCTGCCCAATCCCGAGAGCTCCCGGTGCCGTACTCCGTCCCCGCCAGGATCACGAGGGGCGTGCCCGCCGCCTGGTAGCGCATGGAGGCTTCGTAGATGGGGAGTTCGTCTCCGGTGGGGAAGTGGAGCGTGTAGCCCCCCTCGCGGTCGAGGATGAGGTTCTTGATGCGCACGTTCCCGAAGGTCCCGCGCATCATGACCTCATGGTTCCCCCGGCGTGAGCCGAAGGTGTTGAAGTCGCGAGGCTCCACCCCGTGTTCGCGCAGGTAGATGCCTGCCGGCTGGTCCTTCGGGATGGAGCCGGCGGGCGAGATGTGGTCCGTGGTCACCGACTGGCCCAGCAGCGCCAGGACCCGTGCGCCGCGGATGTCCGTGGGCTCTTCCACCTCCATCCTCATCCCCTGGAAGAAGGGGGGAGCCTGGATGTACGTGGACGAGGCGTCCCAGGAGTAGAGGCTGCTCTCCTCGGGGACGGGAAGGGCCTGCCAGTTGGCGTCGCCCTTCGCCACGGCTCCGTAGCGCGCCTTGTACATCTCGGGCTTGAGGGACGCGGAGATGGTGTCGCGGATCTCTTGCGGCGAGGGCCAGACATCGGAGAGGAACACGGGCCTCCCGGCGGGGTCGTGGCCCAGCGGCTCGTTGTACAGGTCCACGTCCATGCGCCCGGCGAGGGCGTAGGCAACCACGAGGACCGGCGAGGCCAGGTAGTTGGCCCTCACCAGCGGGTGGATGCGAGCCTCGAAGTTCCGGTTTCCGGAGAGCACCGCCGAGACCACCAGCCCGTGCTGCTGGATGGCTTCGTGGATCTTCTCCGGGAGGGGCCCGCTGTTCCCGATGCATGTGGTGCACCCGTACCCCACGGTCTGGAAGCCCAGGGCGTCCAGGTGGGGGGTGAGGCCGGCGGCGTTCAGGTAGTCGGTGACCACCTGGGACCCCGGGGCCATGCTGGTCTTCACCCAGGGCGCCGCCTTGAGCCCCCTGGCCACGGCCTTCCGGGCCAGAATCCCGGCGCCTACCATCACCGACGGGTTCGAGGTGTTGGTGCAGCTCGTGATCGCGGCGATGACGATGGTGCCGTCACCGATCTCGACGCTTTGCCCGTCCACCTCCACCTTCACGGCGCGGCGTGTCCCGGTGGCCACGGCGGTTCCGCCCTCGGTTGTGTCCAGGGAGGTGGCCTTGGGCACCAGGGTGGGGAGTTCTCTGGCGAAGGACGCCTTCACGTCCACCAGGCGCACCCGGTCCTGGGGACGCCTCGGCCCCGCCAGGCTGGGCTCCACGGTGGACAGGTCCAGATCCAGGCGGGAGGTGAAGTCGGGATCGGGGGTCTCATCGGTCCGAAAGAGCCCCAGCTCGCTGGAGACGTGCCTCACACGGGTCACGGCATCGTCGCTCCTTCCCGTGCCGCGGAGGTAGCGGAGCGCCTCCTCGTCCACCGGGAAGAACCCGATGGTGGCGCCGTACTCCGGGGCCATGTTGGCCAGTGTGGCCTTGTCCGGGAGCGTCAGGTTGGAGAGCCCCGCGCCGTAGTACTCCACGAAGCGGCCCACCACGCCGTGCTTGCGGAGCATCTCGGTGACCCGGAGCACCAGGTCGGTGGCCGTGGCGCCGTCGGGGAGGACGCCGGTGAGCTTCACCCCCACGACCTCGGGAAGGAGCATGTAGTAGGGCTGGCCCAGCATCACGGCCTCGGCCTCGATGCCGCCCACTCCCCACCCGACCACGCCGATCCCGTTGATCATCGTCGTGTGGGAGTCGGTGCCCACGCAGGTGTCAGGATAGGATACCCAGCGCCCGCCGTGCTGGCGCCGGTGCACCACCGAGGCCAGGTGCTCCAGGTTCACCTGGTGGACGATCCCCGTGCCGGGAGGCACCACGGAGAAGCCGTCGAAGGCCTCCTGGGCCCAGCGCAGCAGCGCGTAGCGTTCCCGATTCCGCTCGAACTCCAGCTCAACGTTGAGGCGGAAGGCGTCGGCGGTGCCGGCGTAGTCCACCTGCACCGAGTGGTCGATGACCAGGTCGGCGGGGACCACCGGGTTGATCCGGGACGGGTCACCACCCAGGGCCCGGATCCCGTCGCGCATACCTGCCAGATCCACCACGGCGGGCACCCCGGTGAAGTCCTGAAGGACGACCCGGGAGGGCATGAAGGGGATCTCGGCGCCGGCGTTGGTGGGGCTCCACGCCGCCACCGCCGCCACGTTCTCCTCCGACACGTATCCGCCGCCTGCGTGACGGAGGGCGTTCTCCAGGAGGACCCGGATGGAGAAGGGGAGCCGGTCCAGGGAGGAAACGACGCCCGTGTCCTGGAGGCGGGACATCCGGTAGATGGAGGTGCGACCCTCAGGAAGATCCAATTCGGCGAGGGCGCCGAAGGGATCGAAACGGTGCTCGGCCACGGTGGCTCCTGGGTGCTGCGGATATTATCGAACGGCCGCGCCCGCGGGGGGCGGGGCGGTGGGAAGCCTCTAAGGATAAGCATTGAGGCGGCCCCCGGAAGCCGATACCTTCCTGAGCCATCGGCCGGGGTGGCGGAACGGTAGACGCGGCGGCCTCAAAAGCCGCTGCCTTCACGGGCATGCGGGTTCGATTCCCGCCCCCGGCACTGAGGTTT
>CAZJFX010000046.1:3122-33923 GCA_964545395.1 uncultured Gemmatimonadaceae bacterium
CGAAGAGCAGTGGGATGTCCGGGGTGGGGATCGAACACGCGCGGAGCGGCGGCGGAGCCGCCGGGACGCAGAGCGGGTGCGGGCCGGAGACCGACGGCACGCGCAGCGTGGCGTCATTCCCGCCCCCGGCACTGAGGTTTCGAAGAGCAGTGGGATGTCCGGGGTGGGGATCGAACACGCGCGGAGCGGCGGCGGGCCGGAGACCGACGGCACGCGCAGCGTGGCGTCATTCCCGCCCCCGGTGGGGGTAGCATTCCCAACTCTTGCGTCGTCCTGTGACCTGTTTGCGCATCGCCGCAGGTTCTCACCAGGCAATCGGAGCGACCATGGGGGACAACGTGAACGCGGGTCCCGATACGCTGACCATCCGGGACAACCGTACCGGCAAGGAGTACGAGATTCCCGTCCTGGAAGGCGACGTGGTCCGGGCCATGGATCTCCGGAGGATCAAGGTCCGGGACGGTGACTTCGGGATGATGACGTACGATCCGGCGTACACCAACACCGCGTCCACCCGGAGCACGATCACCTTCATCGACGGTGATGCGGGGATACTGCGGTACCGCGGCTACCCCATCGAGCAGCTCGCTGAGAGGGCCACCCACCTGGAGGCCTCGTATCTGCTCCTGAAAGGCGAGCTTCCCAGCCAGAGGGAGCTCGGCCGGTTCGTGCGCGACGTGACGTACCACACATACGTGCACGAGAACCTGACCAAGCTTCTTGATGGCTTCCGCTACGACGCCCACGCCATGGGGATGATGATCAGCGCCGTGGCGGCGCTGTCTACCTTCTACCCCGAGGCCAAGGACGTCACCGATGCGGAGAACCGGTGGATCCAGATCACCAGGTTGGTGGCGAAGATGCCCACCCTCGCGGCGTTCTGCTACCGGCATCACCGGGGTCTCCCGTACGTGTATCCGGAGAACGAGTTCTCCTACACCGGGAACTTCCTGAACATGCTCTTCCGGATCGGCTCGAAGTACAAGCCGAACCCGGTCCTCGAGCGCGCGCTGGACATCCTCTTCATCCTGCACGCCGACCACGAGCAGAACTGCTCCACCACGACCATGCGGGTGATCGGGTCGTCCCAGGCCGATCCCTACTCGGCAGTGGCCGGCGCCATGGCCGCCCTCTATGGCCCCCTCCACGGCGGAGCCAACGAGGCCGTGCTGCGCATGCTCACGAAGATCGGGCACGTGAAGAGCATCCCGACCTTCATCGAGAAGGTGAAGAACAAGGAAGAGAAGCTCATGGGCTTCGGGCACCGCGTGTACAGGTCGTACGACCCGCGCGCCAACATCATCAAGCGCACCGCGGACGAAGTCTTCGATGTGACCGGGCGCAACCCCCTCCTGGACATCGCCCTCGAGCTCGAGCGCATCGCCTTGGACGAGGAGTATTTCGTCCAGCGGAACCTCTATCCCAACGTGGACTTCTATTCCGGCCTCATCTACCAGGCCATGGGGTTCCCGGTGGAGTTGTTCCCGGTGCTCTTTGCCATCCCGCGCGCCGTGGGGTGGCTCGCCCAGTGGGAGGAGCTTCTCCGGGACGACGAGCAGAAGATCGCCCGCCCCCGGCAGGTGTATACGGGATCCGGCACACGCGACTATGTGCCCATGTCCGAGCGGAAGTGAGCCGCCCCGGCCAGGATCTCGACGGGGCGCACCTGCGGGGGCGCCCCTTTCGTGTTCCGGGCGCCTGATCCTTGGGAAGGAGTGGACCCAGTGAGCAGCATCGTTTGCCTCGATCTGGAGCACCTGGGGCTCCCGGGCGCCATCGCATCGTATGTCATCCTCGAGCCCGAGCCCACGGTGGTGGACCCGGGGCCGTCCACATCCCTCACCGCGCTCCTCGCCGGGCTGGCGAGGCTCGACATCGGCCCCCACGACCTGCGCCACGTGGCCCTCACCCACGTGCATCTGGACCACGCCGGCGCCACGGGGCACCTCCTCCAGGTGTTCCCCGACGCGATGGTCCACATCCACGCCGACGGCGCGCCGCACATGGTTGACCCGACACGCCTGGTGGCGAGCACCCGGCGCACCTTCGGCGAGGCCCACGACCGGCTCTGGGGCGAAGTGCGTCCGGTGCCGGCCCACCGCATCCGGCCGTGGCACGAGGGCGAGTCGGGCCCGTGGCCCGGCCTTCGCGCCCTTCCCACCCCCGGACATATCGCGCACCACCTGGCGTACGTCCACGAGGGGGAGGGTACCCTTTTCGCTGGGGACTCTATGGGGCTGGTGCTCGGGCAGGGGGTTCCGACCCAACCCACCACGCCGCCCCCCGCCGTGGACCTGCGGGCCTGGGAGCGGACCCTGGATGCCATCGCGGCGGTAGCACCGGAGCGGGTCGGGCCGACCCACTTCGGCCTCCACGGGTCTGTGCCGGACCGGGTGGCACAGCTGCGAGGGAGGCTGGCCGCGCTGGAGGCCCGGGTCCGCGGCGCCATGGCGCGGGGAGACGCGGCGGAGGACCAGCACCGCTACGACCGGGAGGTGCGTGAGGAGATGGCGCGGTACGTGGGGAAGGCCGAGGTGGAGCGTTACTTCAATCTGTTCGCCGCCACCACCGACTATGCGGGGGTGCGGTTCTACCTGGAGCGGAATCCATGACGGATGGTCGGAGAAGGGGTGGGACGGGGATGGCGGAGGGTGCTGGGCTGGCTCGGACAGCATGGACGGTCGCAGCCCTTGCGGCCGCGGCGCTTCTCCCGGGAGGAGCGGCATGGGCCCAGGGCTCGTCGGTGGTCACCGGCGTGGGGGCTCGGGGGCCGGTGCCGGCCCCCGTGGTCGCGCCGGCGTACTTCGACGCCGCCGTGCGCAGGGGCTCTCGCACCACCGACGGAAAGCCCGGCCCATCGTACTGGACCAATGGTGTCAGCTACGATCTGAAGGCGCGCCTGGATCCCGCCACCGGCCGCCTGGAGGGGGAAGGGGAGATCCGGTACGTGAATCACGGGCCACTCCCCCTTCGGCTCCTGGTGCTGCACCTGTACCAGAACCTCCACAAGGAGGGCTCTGCCAGGAACTCGCCGCAGGAGGTCACCGGCGGCGTGGAGTTGTCCAAGGTGGAGGTGGGAGGCGTGGTGCTGGAGCCCGGAGACCTGCGTGCGGGGGCCGGCTACAGCGTGGAGGGGACGGTCATGACCGTGAGGCCCGCCGAGGCCGTGGAGCCGGGCGACACGGTATCCCTCTCCCTCGCATGGGCCTTCACGCTGCCCCAGGATGGGGCGGGGCGCATGGGTCACTCGAACAAGGAGGTGTACTTCGTGGCCTACTGGTTCCCCAAGATGGCCGTCTTCGACGACCTGCGGGGATGGGACGCCGAGCCGTACCTCTCCAACGCCGAGTTCTACGATAGCTTTGGGGACTACCGCGTCGCGCTCACCGTGCCTGCGGGTTGGACCGTGATGGCCACGGGCAGCCTGGTGAACGGCGAGGAGGTCTTCGCTCCCGCGACGCTCTCCCGGCTGGCACGGGCCGCCACCTCCGACACGAAGGTGGAGGTGGCCACGGAGGCCGAGCTCCGGGAGGGGCGGGTCACCCTGCCCGGTGTGGACGGATGGCTCACCTACCGGTTCGAGGCCCAGAAGGTGCGGGACGTCGCGTGGACCACGTCCAATGTGCAGCGCTGGGACGCGACCTCCGCCGTGGTGCCGGACCGGGACGGCGACGGCGCCGACGACCGGGTGCTCATCCATTCCTTCTGGCGTGAGTCCCGGGCTCCCCTATGGGAGGAGCAGTGGCTGCAGGGAAAGCAGTCCATCGAGCACCACTCCCGCTTCACGGGCCTCTCGTATCCGTGGCCGCACATGACGTCGGTGGAGGGCGCCGACATCGTCGGAGGCGGGATGGAGTTCCCCATGCTCACCCTCATCGGGCCTTACGAGGGGGCGGAACCGCAGGCGCTGTTCAGTGTCACCTCCCACGAACTCGGCCACATGTGGATCCCCATGATCGTGGGGGCCAATGAGGCCCGGAACGCGTGGATCGACGAAGGCTGCACCACGTTTCTGGAGGGCGTGAGCAAGGTGGCCCTCTGGCCGGGCGTGGACCATCACCGCATCGATGCTCAGGCCTACCTGGATGTTGCCGCCGCCGGGCTGGAGCAGCCGCTCATGCGGCACGGGGACTGGTACGAGCCCGGCCCGGGCTACGGAGTCGCCTCCTACAGCAAGCCGGCGACGCTCATGGTGGCGCTCCGCGACATCATGGGGTGGGCGAAGTGGGAGGAGGCGTACCGGACCTTCATCTCCGAGTGGGCCTACAAGCACCCGACACCCTGGGATTTCTTCAACACGTTCGAGAGGTTCGCAGGCGAGGACCTGGACTGGTTCTGGACGTCGTTCTATTACGAGACGTGGGCGGTGGACTTCGACGCCGTGAGCGCGCTCGCCACCACCGGGAGGGGGACCGTGGTACGCGTCGCCAACCGCGGGCTGGCGCCCTTCCCCGTGAAGGTCCGCGTCACCACGTCGGCGAGCGGCGTCATTGATCACGACGTCCCGGTGACACATTGGCTGGATGGCAAGCGATGGGTCGAGATCCCGGTTCCCGCGTCGGCGGGCTCGGTGACGAGAGTGGAAGTGGATCCGCTGGCGCTGGCGCCGGACGTGGACCGCAGCAACAATTTCTGGCCCCGCGGATGAGCGCCCGGCGGAGCTTGGCCGCCGCCCTTGCCCTGGGTGCGTGGGTCCTCTGCGGCCCCGGCGCGGCTGCCCAGGCTGCGCCCGGAAGGCTGGTCATCGTGGGCGGCGCCCTCGCCCGCGGCAACGCCGAGGTCTACGGCGCCATCGTCGAGGGGCGCCACGGCGACGGACCTCTTTGCGTCCTTCCCACGGCGGGTGCGGACCCGGCGGCCTCCATGGCTTCGGCCGTGGAGACCATCACCGGATACGCGGGCGAGGGGAAGGTGGCAGGGATCCTCCTCTCGCTCGAGGATCCGGCCAAGGCCGACGACCCGGCTATGGCAGAGCAGATCGGGCGGTGCTCAGGCTACTTCTTCACCGGCGGGGTGCAGAGCCGCGTCCTCGACGTCTTCCTACCCCAGGGGAGGGAGACGCAGGCGTACCGTGCCCTCATGCGCCGGTGGCGCGAGGGCGCGGTGGTTTCCGGGTCCAGCGCCGGCGCCGCGATGATGAGCGCCGTCATGATCTCCGGCGGGAGCAGCGTCGGGGCTCTGGAGGGGGCCATTTCGGTGGGTGCTCCCGCCCAGGAGGAGGAAGGAGAGCAGAGGTCACCATCGAGCCCGGCATGGGCTTCTACGAGGAGGCCCTCTTGGACCAGCACTTCCTGGCCCGGGGCCGCATCGGGCGGCTCCTCGTGGAGGTGCTGGCCATCGACAGCGTCCCCGTGGGATTCGGGATCGACGAGAACACGGCCCTGGTGGTGGACGAGGGGCGAGGCCGGGTCATGGGTGCTTCCGGCATGGTGGTCGTCGACGGGCGTCAGGCCCGCCGGTCCTCCTCCACGAGGGGCACCGGGCTTCGCGTCTCCCTGGCCGGAACCGGCGACGCGGTGGATCTGAGGACGCTGGAGGTGAGCGCCGGAGCCGGGAAGGTCCCGGTGCCGGTGACCGGCAGCGCCGTCCCGCTCCCTGAAGATCCCTTCGCGCGCTTCGCGTTCCTCCATCTCCTGAGGGATCTGGCCGCGAGCCCCGAGGCGGAGGCTACCTTCCGCCTGGGGACCGCCACCCTCGTCATCCGGGAAGCCCCGGGGTTCGCGGCGTCCATGCGCGCCGCAGAGGGTGGGGTTCAGGGTGTGCCCCTCGGATTCAGCGCGGGGCCATTCCTCGTTGATGTGCTTCCCGGGGGGTGATACCCCAGGGGGGCAGGGACGATGGGGTCATCCCCCGGATACCGGTGCCGCGAAGCCCACCAGCGTCCCGCAGGGCGCCATGACGAAGATCTCGTCCATGCCGTAGGAGGTGCGGCGGCGGGGGACCACCACATCCGCCCCATGCAGGGCCTCCACCACCGGGTCCAGCGCCTCCACCTCGATGAAGAGGGTACTCGTCGCCCCGGCGAGCCGGGAGCCCAGGTCGGCGTAACCCGCCGCCGCCCCTGCCGGCCCCAGATCGGCGTCGATGCTCGCCCGGGTCTGATACATGAGTTCGACGCCCCCCTTGTTGAGCATGGCGAACCCCATCCCTTCCCCGTGGGGCACCGTAGCTGTGACTTCGAAGCCCAGGCGCTCGGTCCAGAACGGGAGACAGGGCTCGATGGCCTCCACGGTCACGATGGGTGTCAACTTCTTCATCTGGGACTCCGATGCGGGCTGGGGGAGCAGGACGACGGCGAGTGCCGCAACTGCGCCCAGGAGGGCGGATGAAACGTTCATTTGCGTCGGTGCGGGGGAGGGGTGACGAGACACACCCACGCCCCAGGATGGGCGCATCCCGGGACGGAAGGGTGGGAGAGGGTCTCGCCCGGCGCCGCTGCGCCGAGCCGGATCAGACCTTGCTCTCTTCCTTGAAGCCGAGGAAGAGGCAGAGCGCTAGGAGCGCCAGGTTGGTCGCGGCCCGCGAGTAACCCTCCGGCCCCACCAGGATCGGACCAGTGAAGACGGTCACGACCGCGAGGACGAAGGCCAGGGCCGCCAGGCCCACGCATGCCTTGGCGACGTTCGTCATGTGCACCTCCAGGGGAGAGCGTCGGGACGATATGCGGATTCCTGGACTCATACCTTCCTCCGCAAGGGCGTCCCCGCAAGGCTTTTCTCACCGGCGCCTCATCCGAAGCTCTTGATTCCTGGTGGGCTTTGCCGGAGCGCCGTGAGGTAGCGGAAGGGCGTGGCGTTGGGCCAGCCCGGCTCCGCCCAGTACTCCAGCGTCCCGGGGAGGGAGGCGTGGAGTTCGCCGGTGTCGGAGCGATCGGTGTGCCGAACCGGGGCTCCACCCACCTTCGACGGGTGCCCGACCCTGAGAGCCCTGACTTCGTTGGCGATGACGTTGAGCGTGGCCCCGTCCTTCTGGATACGGCCGCGCACCGCCAGGAAGGGCTCGAGGCGGACGGCGTGCTTGTCCCGCTCGTACACGTCGGGCTTGACGATGACGTTCGTGGCACCAGCCTCATCTTCCATCAGGACAAAGACATAGCCCTTTGCGGTTCCAGGTCTTTGTCGGGCCGTGACAAGCCCGGCGACCTGGACCGTGGCGTGCTGGTGGAGGTGGGCGAGGCGGTCGGAGGTGACGGTCCCCGGGGGGAGCTGGCCTCTGAGGAGGGAGAGGGGGTGGAGCGCCGCCGAGAAGTGAAGCATACGGTACTCGGCCACCATCCGATCCGCAGGACCCAGCTCCGGGAAGGCGAGGCCGGCATACGGGTCGTCCAGGGGGAGCTCGGTCTGGGCGTGGTCGTCCCGGCTCCCGCTCCGGTCGTTGTCGGACTCCGGGCCCAGCCAGAGCCCGGCCTGCCAGAGGAGCTCCCGGCGGGTGAGCCCCAGCTCCTCGAACCCGCCCACCCAGATGAGGTTCTCCACCGCCGGGCGCTTCAGCGCCACCGGGGTCCGCCGGAGGAAGTCGGCCAGGGAGGTGAAGGGACCCCGCCGCTCCCGCTCCTCCACCACCCGCTCGGCGATCTCGGCCCCCCAGTTCCGGACGAAGCCCAGGCCGATGCGCAGATCACCGCCCTCGGCGGTGCAGGCGACGGCGCTCCGGTTCACGTCGGGCAGCAGGGTGCGGATCCCGTTCCGCCGCGCGTCCCGCCCCAGGGCGTCCAGGGAGTAGAAGCCCATGGGCTGGTTGTTGAAGAGCGCCACGTAGTACTCCAGCGGGTGGTAGTGGCGGAGCCACGCCGACTGGTACGCCAGGAGCCCGAAGGCGGCGGCGTGGGACTTGGGGAAGCCGAACTCGCTGAACGCCGTGACCTGCTGGAAGACCTCCCGGGCCGTGGTCTCGTCCACGCCCCTGGCTGCCGCTCCCGTGCGGAACGCCTCCCAGTGGGCCTGCATGGCCTCCTTGGAGCGCTTGCGGCTCATGGCCCGCCGGAGCGACTCGGCCTGGCCGTCGGAGAACCCCGCCAGCGCCTGGCTCACGGTGAGGACCTGGTCCTGGTAGATGATGACGCCCAGCGTCTCGGCCAGGGGCTTCTCCAGGAGCGGGTGGGGGTAGGGAACCTTGAAGGCGGGGTTTTCACGGAGCATCTCCCGGCGGCGCACGTACGGGTTCACCGCCCCCCCCACGATGGGGCCGGGGCGCACCAGCGCCACCTGGATGGCCAGCTCCTCCAGGTTCCGCGGGCGGGTGCGGCGGATCATCTGGATCTGGGCGCGGCTTTCCACCTGAAAGAGACCCACCGTGTCGCCGGAGCAGATTCGGTCGAAGACAGCCTCGTCGTGGAAGTCGATGCGGGAGAGGTCGGGTGCCTCGCCGGTGCGCACGGCGATGAGGTCGGCGGCGTCCTCCACGAGGGAGAGCATCCCCAGCGCCAGGAAGTCGATCTTGATGAAGCCCGCATCCTCGCACGAATCCTTGTCCCATTGGCAGAGCACCCTGCCCTCCCAGGCGGCGGGCTCCAGGGGGACGATTTCCACCAGGGGGCGGCTGGAGATGATCATCCCTCCTACGTGCTGGGAGATGTGGCGGGGGAGCCCGGCCACGTCCTCGGCCAGCGCGCCCAGCATCTTCCACAGGGGGGCGTCGGCGCGCTCCCTGAACTCGGGGAGCGAGGCGATCTCGTCGGCCAGCCCCGACGCCGAGCGGTGCTCGGCCAGCTTGGCCAGCTTCTCCAGCTCTCCGGTGGGGAGGTCCAGCACCTTGCCGATCTCCCGCACCGCCGAGCGGAGGTGGTACGTGGGGAAACTGCACACCAGAGCGGTGTGCTCGTGCCCGTATTTCTCGTAGACCCGCAGGATGAGCTTCTCCCGGATATCCCGGGGGAAGTCCAGGTCGATGTCCGGGACGCTCCGGAGCGCCTCGTTGAGAAAGCGGCCCAGGAAAAGGTCGTTCTTGACCGGGTCGATGTGGGAGAGGCCGATGAGGTAGCAGATGATGGAAGAGACCGACGAGCCCCGCCCCCGTCCCGGGGGGAGCCCGGCCCGGGCCCGTGGGGAGTCCGAGCGCGTCTCGCGGGCCACGTCCCGGGCCAGCTCCAGGATGTCCCGGTACACCAGGAAGAAGCCGGCCAGCCCGTGGAGGTCCACGAGCCTGAGCTCGGTGTGGAGGCGTGCCTCGGCATCGTGCGCCTCCCGGCTTCCTGCCTCGTACTTCCGTGAGATCCCGTCCAGACAGAGGGCGGCCAGCGTCTCCAGGGCACCGCCCCGAGCCGACCCCTCGAAGTCGGGGAATTCGTAGCCCAGGTCCTCGGTGAGGTCGAAGGCGGCGCACCGTTCGGAGATGAGCACCGAGTTGGTGAGCGCCTCGGGGCGGGTGCGGAAGCGGTGGCGCATCTCCCACGGCTCGGGGAGGTGGAAGAGGCGGTTGGCCCTGCGGGCGCCATGGGCTCCGTCCAGCGTGGTCCGGCTCCGGATGGAGACGAGCACGTCCTGGAGGCGGGAGCGCTCTGGGCGGTGGTAGTGGACGTCGCCGGTGGCCACCACGCCCAGCCCCATGCGCCCCGCCAGGCGGGCCAGGGCCCGGTTCCTCTGGGTGTCGCCCTTCACCGCGTTGTCCTGGAGCTCCACAAAGACGCTCCCCGCTCCGAAGGCCTGGACCAGGAGGCGGGTGAAGGTCTCGGCGTCGGCCGCCGACGACCGGAGAGCCGCCCACACCGGGCTTCGGCGGCACCCGGTGAGGAGGATGAGCCCCTCGGAGCGCTCCAGGAGGGAGGGAAGGGGAAGGCGCGGGTCTTCCCGCGGGGACCCCATGTGAGCTTGGGTGAGGAGGCGGCACAGGTTGGCGTATCCCCTCGGCGTCTCGGCCAGGAGCGTCACGTGGTGCCCACCCTCCGGCTCTCCCCGGTCGGGGAAGCACTCCCGGAGCGTCACCTCGGCTCCCGTGATGGGGCGGATCCCCGCGCTCCGGGCGGCGTGGGCGAACTCCATGGACCCGTACAGGCCGTTGTGGTCGGTGAGCGCCAGGGCCGGATACTCCAACTCCGCCGCCCGGAGGACCAACTCCTCCGGGTGGGAGGCACCGTCCAGGAAGGAGAAGCCCGAGTGGCAGTGGAGTTCGACGTAGGGGATGCGCATGACCCGAACATATACCGAAGATCCGGGGAGACGCAAGAAACGGAGCGGCTGTCCGGGCTCCTCCTGTCATCCGGGCCGGAGCCCGCAGCCAGGATTCAGGGACGCGATGTCGGGGAAGGCTCCTGGTCCTGCCAGGGCCATGTCGAGGGCACGGTAGTATCTTCCATTTATGTATGCCATCACCTTCCAGGACATCGAGCGCCTGGCCTACGGGCGCGTCCCCGACCCAAGCATCCTCGAGCCCGGCGACGTCATCGTGCGTGTGCGCGTCGCCGGGATCTGCGGCTCCGACCTCCACCCCTACTTCGGCCGCGAGCGGGGCCTGGATCCCGGCACGGTCATGGGCCACGAGTTCCTGGGCGAGATCGTGGAGGCCGGTGCAGAAGTGCAGGGCTTCCGGGTAGGTGACAGGGTCGTGGCTCCCTTCAGCACCAGTTGCGGCACATGCTTCTACTGCCGGCGCGGCCTCACCGCCCGGTGCCTCCGCGGACAGCTCTTCGGCTGGGTGCAGGAGGCGCAGGGGCTTCAGGGGGCACAGGCCGAGCTGGTGCGCGTCCCCCTGGCGAACGGCACGCTGGTGCGTGTCCCGGAGGGTCTGGACGACGCCGTGGCCCTCCTGGCCGGGGACATCCTGTCCACCGCGGCGTTCGCCGTGGACCTGGCTGATCTGTCGGCGGGGGATCTGGTGGTGGTGGTGGGGTGCGGTCCTGTGGGGCTCCTGTCCATCCGTGCGGCGCTGGGGCGTGGCGCCCGCGAGGTCATGGCCGTGGATCCTGTGCCCTCACGCCTGGAGATGGCGGCGCGCTTCGGCGCCACGCCCGTGGGTCACGGCGGTCCGGAGACGCTGGCGCAGGTGCGGGAGCGCTCCGAGGGAAGGGGCGCCGACGCCGCCATCGAGGCGGTGGGCTCACCCGAATCCACGCGACAGGCGGTGGATCTCCTCCGGATGGGGGGGAGGCTGGCAGCGGTGGGGGTGCACGTGGAGCCCCATCTCGCCCTCTCCCCCGGGGAGATCTACGACCGGAACCTCCGCTACGCCTCGGGCCGCTGCTCCGCCCGCCACTACATGCCCTCGTCTCTCGAGGTGGCGAAGCGCGACCACGCGCTCATCGCCACCCTCATCTCGCACCGCCTCCCGCTCTCGGAGGGAGTCGAAGCCTACCGCCGCTTCGCCGCCCGCGAAGAAGGGTGGGCCAAGGTGGTGCTGCTGCCGTGAGGTAGGCGGCCCCTGACCCGAACGGATGTCGGGGGAGGGGCAGGGCACCCCCCTGAGTGGGGGTCGCACGCGAAGCGTGCGCAGTGGAACGGCCCCCGAAGGGGGGTGTCCTGCCCCTCCAGAGGCCGCAACGTGACGGGGGCCGCCAACCCCCTGTCAGCCGCCCGCCTTCAGCACCTCCCTGTGGAACGCGTCATCCATCGTCTCGGAGAAACCGGGTCCTCCGAGTTGGTAGTGGCAGAACGCGCAGATCCCCTGGCGGGGTGCCCGCCCCAGGTCGGGGGCCGGGGGCAGGCCGGCGCCCGCCAGGCGATAGGCTTCCCTCGCTCCCGCCACCGCGTCCTCGAAGGTCCGGTGGGCGAGGGGCAGGTTGTGCTGCCCGCCCGCTGACCGGATGGTCTCCAAGAGCCGTCGTGCCCGCGCCGCCGCCCGGGCTGCCGGGTCGTCGGTCGGGCGCCCCGCCACCGCGTTCTCGGCGCCGGTGAGGTAACGGTCCACCAGGCGGATGCGCTCCTCGAGCCCCTGGTTCCACCAGGCCAGCACCTTCGCGTATTCGCTGCGGTGGCACTGGACGCATGCCTGAGCGGTGCCCGAGAGGACGGTGGGGTCGGCATCGTCGGGCGCGATGTGGCAGGATGCGCACGTCACGCCGTCCATGAAGTGCTGGGAGGGGAGCGCGGCTTCCGCGTCGGGGAGGATCCCCAACAGGACCTGCTGGGGCGCTGCGTGGACGCCCTGATGACACGCATTGCAGGTGCCCGTGCCGAGACGCAGTCGCTCCGCGTCCACTCCGTGCTCCTGTTTGTGACAGGCTGCGCACTCCAGGTCGACCGAGGAGCTCATGGCCTGGATGCGGTGGTTGTCCCGGGTGTGACAAGACCCGCACGCGAGCCCTGTGTGGTCCGGGTGGAGGTCCCTTCCGATCCCCGACGCCGTCGCCCGCTCCACGTCGTCGTGGCACGCTGCGCACCGAGCCAAGGGCACGTCATGGGCGGGTAGGGTGACGGCGTAGTGACACCGCATGCACCCCCCCTCGATCCAGGGGAGCCCCTGGTGGGGGACGGCCACGCCCTGGCTCGTGATGCCCACGTGGCTCGGCGTCGAGTGGCAGTAACGGCAATCCTCGCCGCGTCGGCCGGCCAGGGCATCTTCGTGGCAGAGCCCGCATGCGTCGGAGCCGGCATGCAGGGGCTCGCCACCCGCCTCGTGGACATGGCACCCGGCGCAGTCCACAGGCAGGCTCCCCGAGGCTCCGTGACCTGCGTGCGTGAAGGTCACGGTGGCCAGCGTCACCTTCGCCGGCACGGTCTCGGCATGGCACCCGGACGTGACACACGACCCCTGGGGTACGGCGGCCTGTGCTCGATCCGCCAGGGCGCCGTTATGGCATTCGGCGCAGGCCATGTCCGCGTGCGGATCCCCGGCGGCTGCCGTCCGGGGCGCAGGCTCGCAAGCGAGGACCGCGAGCGCGGCCAGCGTCAGGACAGCAGGACGGCCCATATGATCATCCCGGTGAGGGACAGCCCGACCGCCACCGCCAGGAGCCCGAGGGCCGCGGCCACGAGCGAGGCGGCTCGGCTCGGGGGTGGCGCGGGCCTGTCGGTGAGCTGCTCGTGGTTGAGGGGCTCGGACTCGTGCGCCACGATCCGATCCATGACCAGCGGGTGTTCTTCCTCCATGTAGGCTTTGGTGGCCCGCCCCGTGAACATCACGGCGTCCAGGGGGAACTTCTCGGGCCGGAAGTGCACGTGGAAGAAGTGGATGGTGAAGATGAAGCCCGACGCCAGGAGCGCCTCGTCGGCGTGCACGATGGTGGCGACATTGAAGACCCACCCGGGCACGAAGCGGGCGAAGAACTCGGGGAACCAGAGCATGAGCCCCGAGCCGCCGATGATGCCGACACCCCAGAACACGGCGAAGTAGTCGAACTTCTCCATGTAGCTCCACCGGGTGAAACGCGGGCGGGGGCCCTTGCCGAAGTACCAACGGGTCTGGTTCAGGATGTCCAGGACGTCCCGGGGCTGGGGCACGAGGGAGTCCGGCCCCCAGAGCAGCTTCATGGGGTCGGGCGCCGAGGCGACCTTGCGCACCAGAAAGGCGAGATGGGCTCCGAAGTACCCGAAGGTGAGAATGGCGCCGAAGCGGTGGAGGAGGCCGGCCGTCTCCACTCCGCCCAGGAGCGCCATGAGCGGGCCTGCCCAGAACGCCTCGCTGAAGCGGAGGGGTAGGCCGGTGATGACCAGGAGGAAGAACGACACGATGAGCGTGGCGTGGGTCAGCCGGTGGTAGAGCGAGAAACGCCATACAAAGGGCCCCTCGCCCCGCTGCGCGGCGTCCATGGCCAGGGGAGACCGAGGTGGCTGCACGGTCATGTCTCAGCCTCCGGTGTCATGGTGGGAGTGGGAGGGGCCGCCCCGGATGGCGTCGATGCTCAGCCGGGCCACCCAGAGCACCGTGTGGATCCCGAACAGCGAGAACGTCCCCACCAGGAGCGCCGTCATGAGGTGGTACGACCAGTACACGAACGGGTAGCGCTCCCTGTCGTTGTGGTCCGCGTGTGGCTGGAAGAGGGCGAAGCCGGGCGTGGCGTTCTCGTGGCATGCCTGGCACGTCCCCAGGAGGTTGGCCTGGTTCACGGTGGAGCGGGGATCGGAAGCGGGATGCACGCCGTGGGATCCGTGGCAGTCGTGGCAGGTCGCCACGACCTGGGAGCCCAGGGTCGCGGCCTGGCCGTGGTAGGAGTCTGCGAAGCTCTCCCGGTAACGTTCGTGGCAGTGGGAACAGCTCTCGATCATCTCTCTACGGAACCCGGGCGCGTCCGGCGGGACGATCCCGTGGGATCCGTGGCACCCCGCGCACGCGGGGGCCTCGCCGCTGGAGATGCCCTCGGGGAGCTCGCCGCCCGGCGTCGCGAGCCGGGGCACGGCCTGGGCATGCACATCGTCCCTCCACGCCGCCGCCTGGGCTTCGTGGCAGGCTCCGCAGGTGGCCGCCTGGTTGAGGACGTGGGTGGAGGAGCGCTCGTCCTCGGCGGGAAGGGTGGCATGGGGCTCGTGGCATCCCGCGCACGACACCGAGTCCACGTGGGGGTCGGAGTCGGGGATCCCCGGCGCGTAGTGGCACGCCGTGCAGGCGTCACGGATGGCCTGGATCCCCTCGGGCGTGGCGCGCGCCGCCTTGCCCAGCACGTCATGGGTGCCGTGGCAGTCCCGGCACTCGGCGACTCCGTCCAGCGCGTGCATCCCTTCCAGCCACGTGGCGGCCATCTCCTCGTGGCACGACGCGCACGGCTTGGTGGTGGACGTCCCTGGGTGGGGGAAGCGGCTGAAGCCGTCGTGGCAGTCCGTGCAGGTCATGGCCCCGTGGGCCGAGGCGGCGAGGACCGATGCCGGGGCGAGGAGGACCCTCGCCTGCTCCAGGCTCTCCGTGTGCTGGCGCAGGAACTCCAACTCGCTGTGGCAGGACTCGCACGAGGGCCGCGGCGTCTGGGCCCGGACGGGCGGTGCCACCACCAGCACGGCCAGGAGGGCGAGTCCCGGGAAGCCCCGGGCGCAGGCGGGTCGTGTCACGGTTCGTCGACTCCGTACTTCTTCAGGCGGTTTCGGATCTGGTGGCGGCTCAACCCGAGGAGCCTGCCGGCTTCGGTACGGTTCCCTTCCGCGACGCGCAGCGCCTCCATGAGCAGCTCGCGCTCCAGCTGCTCCAGGTCCACGCCTCCGGGTCCCAGGGAGAACGAGGCCTGACGCTCTCCCTCCACTCCCTGATTCCTCACCTCGGGAGGGAGGGAATCCACGTCGATGTGGTCTCCCTCGGTGAGGAGCACGGCGCGCTCTACCACGTTGCAGATCTCCCGGACGTTGCCCGGCCAGGGATACGTGTCCAGGAGGTCTCGCGCCTCCTCGGTGAGCCCCTTCACCTTCTTCCCGAACTCCCGATTGAAGCGGTCCACGAAGGACGCCGCGAGCAGGGGGATGTCGGATGTCCGGTGGCGGAGGGGCGGGAGCTCGATGGGGAGCACGCGGAGGCGGTAGAAGAGATCCTCCCTGAACCGCCCGGTGGCCACCTCGTCTTCCAGGCGCCGGTTGGTGGCCGCGATGACCCGCACGTCCACCTTGAGATCGGCGGTGCCCCCCACGCGGCGGAAGGTCTTCTCCTCGATGAAGCCCAGCAGCTTGCTCTGCACCCCGACGGAGAGCTCGCCGATCTCGTCCAGGAAGAGCGTCCCGCCGTGTGCCACCTCCACCAACCCACGCTTGAGGGTTCGCGCGTCGGTGAACGCTCCCTTCTCGTGGCCGAAGAGCTCCGACTCCATGAGCGACTCGGCCAGCGCCGAGCAGGTCACGTTGACGAACGGGCGGTCGGCGCGCGGGCTCAGGTCGTGGATGAGCCGGGACACGAGCCCCTTGCCCGTGCCCGTCTCGCCCAGGAGGAGGACCGTCGCCGTGTCCGCGGGCGCGATGCGCTCGATGAGGTTGAGGACCTGCCGCATGGCGGGGCTCGACCCGATGACGTTGCCGCGCACGCCTCCGGCCCGGCGCAGCGCGCGCACCTCCCGGCGCAAGCGGGTCCGCTCGAGCGTCGCCTCGAGGGTCGCTTCCAGCCGGTCCAGGGAGAAGGGCTTCTCCAGGTAGTCCTCGGCGCCCTTCTTCAGCGCCTCCACCGCCGACTCGACGGTGGCGTGGGCGGTGATCATGATGCAGGGGACGTCGTCGTCCGCCGTGAGCTCCTCCAGGAGTTCGGTGCCGTTCCCATCCGGGAGCCGGATGTCCAGGAGGGCGGCGTCGGGGAAGAAGCTTCCCTTCAGGGCGGTGCGCGCGTCCGCCAGGGAGCGCGCTGCCGTGACCTCGTAGCCCCTGCGCTTGAGGCGCTCGGCCACCACGGTCCGGATGAGGTCGTCGTCGTCGACGAGAAGGATGCGCTCGGGCATGTCACGCTCTCCCGGTGTCGGCTCTGGGCACCACGGGCAGGGTGATGCGCACCGTGGTCCCGCGCTTGGGGCGGCTCTCGATGGCCAACCCACCCCCGTGCGCCGCCACGATCCTGGCCACCAGGGGGAGGCCCAGCCCGGTCCCCAAGGGCTTGGTGGAGTAGAAGGGCCGGAGCGCCTTCTCGACCTGGTCGGGCTCGAGGCCGTGTCCCGTGTCGGTGATGGACACCTCCACCGAGCGGCCGGAGAGCGCCTGCATGGCCAGCGTCAGGTGTCCGCCCTCCGGGGTCATGGCCTCCACGCCGTTGGCCATGACGTTGAGGAAGGCCTGGCGGAGCCTCCGGCCGTCCCCGGGGACGTGGATCCCCCCGGGTGCGTACGCGCGATGCACCTCGACATTCTCGATCCCGGGGGTTCCCACCAGCTCGGAAAGGGCCTCGTCCAGGACTTCGGCCAGCTCCACGGCGCTCTCTTCCATGACCACCGGCTTGGCCAGAGAGAAGAGGTCCTGCATGGTTTCGTGGAGGCGCTCCAGCTGGCCGTCCACGGCCTCGAGTACCTCCCGGCCCCCGTCGTCCAGCTCGTACTCCTGCTGGAGGACGGACATGGCGGTGCGGATGGAGGCGAGGGGGCGCTTGAACTCGTGCGCCATCTCCGCTGCGAGTTCGCCCACCTGGGCCAGCCCTTCCCGCGCCGCCAGCTGCCGCCCCTGGTCCACAGCCTGGGCCTGCACCGCCCGCTCCTTCTCCAGCAGCTGCACAACCGACTGCTCGAGGTTGTGGAGCTCGTTGCGGGGGGCGTCCCCGCCACGGCGATCCGCGCTCGCGCGCAGGAGAACGTCCATGCGGTGCAGGGGAGCTACGACCTCGCGCTCGAACATGGTCACCACCACGATCCCCACGACCAGGAGGGAGACGGCCATGAGCCCCATCCCCAGGCGCGCCCCCCGCTCCATGGCGGCCATGGTGGGCGCCACGGAGAACTCCACCTCCAGGACACCCGCTTCGGGGATGGCCACGGGCAGGTAGGCGCGCACCGCCTCCCCGTCCTCCGACGCCCTCACGATCCCGGAGCGGGGGAGCTCCGCCGGGTCGGGCATGAAGACGGCACCGGCCCGGGTCCCCTCCTCGTACGCATCGGCGGACAGGAGGATGCGTCCATCGGGTCCGTACACCCGCGCCAGGGTCACGTCCGCCTCCTCACGGAGCTGGGTGAGGGCGTGATGCGCGGGCGCCAGGCGCCCGAGGCGGATGGCCGACTCCAGGGTGGCCTGGGTGGACGCAGCGGCCAGCAGCGCTTGGCGCTGCGCCGAAGCGAGAGCCTCGTTCTCCCAGTATCGGAAGGAGAAGTATGTGGAGGCGCCGAGGGCCGCCACCGCCGCACCGAGGACGGTGAGCAGCAGCTTCCCGCGCACCGGGAGTGACCGAGCGCGCCGTACCCAGCTCATGGGGAGCCACCTCCGGAGTGGCGACCACGCGGAGAAGCGGTCCTGCGAGATCCACGCACAGCATAGCACGGGGCTTGCGCACCGGGAAGAAGTTTCTGCGCGTTATCGCGCGCATCCCGGGACTGGGCGCGCGGATCGGGCCGGAGGGTGCGCGGATGTGGCCCTTCCGGGGCGCTCCGGGGGGCAAAGAGGGGGGCCCCGACCTCTGCCGGGGCCCCTCCGCCCGCAGGAGCAGGGTGGCGCATCAGACGAGGAGGGTGACGGCCGCCAGCGCCACCATGTCCGCCACGAGGGCGGGGGCGAAGCCACGCTTCCAGAAGACCACCCCGAAGGCTGCGGCCGGGAGAGCGACCGCCATGAGCAGGAAGAGGGCGGTGCCCGTCCAGGAGGCGAAGCCGATGGCGGCTGCTCCGGGGGCGTAGATCAGCACCTGGATCAGGGCGGCGGCGAGGACGGCGCCCACCAGGGCCTCGTTGACCTGCACCCGGTGCCACCGGAGGAGGAGCCATGCTACCGCGGTCACCAGGAAGAGGCGGAGCAGGACCTCGTTGACCACTGCCTGGCTGACGTCCACGACCATCGAGCCGAAGGCTGCGGGGGCCGAGGCGGGACCCGCGGAGGGCACCGCCAGGAGGCCCACCACCAGCCCTACCACCAGCCCCAGGCCCAGGTCGGCTGCCGTGATCCGTGCCGAGCCCAGGCCGGCCATGGGCCGGGGGAAAGGAACGGAGCGGGACAGCCGGAGGGCCAGCGTCACCAGGGGGCCGGCCACCCACACGGCCAGGAGGGACGCGAGGAGCACCGCGCCGACCTCGGTGATGCGCAGGCGCATCCCCCAGATCTCCGGCCGGTCGGAGACGAAGAGGAGAAGAAGGGCGGCAAACGACGCGGCGGCCAGCACGGTGCCGGCACGCCGTTCGGGCCAGCGGACGTAGGCGTTCCGCAGCGCCCGGAGCGCCTGTACCCCCGTCGCCGCCAGGATGGTGCCGGCGGCGAGCCACCCCGCTGCAGCGCCCGCCACGGGGCCGACCCGGCCCGTGTAGAAGGCCACCAGCGTCATGGCGACCCAGATGGCGGCGAGCCAGGAGACGGCGAGCCCGGGAACGAGGTAGAGAGCCGCGCGACCCAGGTCGTGACCGGCCTGCCGGGGGGTCACGCCCGAGGGGCGCCCGAGGAAGCCGAGCACCGCGCCGTGGACCAGCCCGAGGAGGGCGCCGATGGCGAACAGGGCCGTCGCCGTGGCGAAGATGGCGTTGCCGCTCAGCCGGCCGGCCAGGGTCATCGCAGCCACCAGCACGCCGCCCACCGCCACACCGCCGGCCATAGCGGAGAAGACTGCCACCCGGCCGTGGAGGCCGATGGTGCGGGGAACCGTTCCGCCGGGGTTCGTCTTGTTCTGCGTGGTCGGGGCGTTCATCCTGTCCTCCTCTGGGTCCCGAAGGCCTCACGCCTTCGTTTGCTCCCCTTTTATGTACAAGCCCCGTGCCGAACCCGACAGAAGTCTCTTATGTCAATGCCAAACAACAGGTTAGGGCTTTATTCCCGGGTCCTGGACGGCTCCCGGAGGGGCCGGGGTGCGCGATTCCGCGCACCCCGCGCGCGCGGAATCGCGCACCCGCCATCTTTCGAGGGGGACTTCCTGCCCTGGCGCCAGGGGGATGGACGCACGGAGGGGGGCGGGGTCCCGCCCCCCTCCGCATCACTCCGCCGCCCGTGTGGGCGGACGCCGACTCAGGCCTTCACCTTCACTTTCTTTTTGCCTCGCGTCCGGGTCAGAGCGTCCAGGTACCGCTTGATCTCCCGGTACTGGCCCTCACCGTGCTCACCAGCCTCGTGGACGACCATGTCACCCGTGCCGCTTCCCAGGAAGTGTCCCTTCATGAAGGGGTGCATGCTGTGGGCGAGCCCTACTTCCGAGCGGATCCAGCGGTAGAGGGTAGGGAACGTGAACCCCGTGATCCCCATCGCCTCGTGGGCCTGCTCGGCGGGATAGATGGCGGCCTTCCGCTCCTCCGCGAGGCCATTGAAAAGCTCCGCGCTGGCTACGTAGAAGACGTCGAGTTCGATGCCGTCCGCCTCCAGCTTGGGAAGCGCCGACTGGACGAACTCGTAGGTGACCTCCGACCCCTGGAGAACAAGAGTCCCATCCCGCCGTCCCCGCGCGGCCCGCAGCCGGTACAGCCCCTCCGCGGCCTCAGAGGCGGGAGCCAGCCCCATGGCCTCCCGGTCGAGGACGAGCTCGTTGGGTCGGGTCACGAAGGGTGCGATCAGCGCAGGCCGGGCGCGGAAGGCCGCGGCCATGAGGGGCCAGATCTCCTGAGGCTCCCACGGGGTGAGTGTCACCGCCGTTCCAGGCACGAAGTTCTCCTGGTACAGCTGCAGCGCCTGCGGGTCGGCGTGGGTGGGGCCGTCCTCACCGGTCTTCATGCCTGCGTGGCCCATGATGAGGATGACCGGGCGGTACGGGGTGTCGTGCCCTTCCACCTCGCGGCGCATCTGGTTGGCGATGGCGTGGACGCGGGAGGCGATATGCCCCAGCGGCGCGATGAAGGCTCCGTACGAGGCGCCCGCCGCCGTGTGAAAGCCCAACGAGGAAACGCCGCAGAGAGTGCACGAGATGCCGTCCTCGCAGATCCCCCCGATGGAGAGGGATCGTGCGAGCGGGTTCTTCTCGGTGTGGAAGTAGCCCTCGGGGAATCCCTTGGCTCCTCCGGAGACCGCTGTGGAGTCCAACAGGTCTGCGGCGGACAAGAGGATGGCGCCGTTGCTGGCCTTGTTGAAGTAGCCGAGCACCTTCCCGAGCTGGACGCGGAGCGCCACCTTCGCGCCGGGCTCCAGTGCGATGGAGGGCGGCGTGGTCTCGGGATCGGCCACCGCGTAGATGCGCTCCACGTCCGGGGCGCCCTCCCGCGGCTGGCGGTGCTTCGCGTCGAGACGCTCCTTGGCGGTCGCCAGTCGCCCGGCCATGTCGTCGCACATGGGGTGGTACTGGTCCTCCAGGAGAGACCGGACCCGCTGGAGCGTCATCCAATAGCACTGCTCCACCTGGTCCTTGTACTGGGCGCCGGCACAGCGCTGCCCGTCGGCCCCGCAGTGGGGGAGCCCCGGGCCGCCCTTTCCGAAGAGGGGCGAGACGGCCTCGTAGTACTCGTCGCTGCACAGCTTGTGGCCCGCGCCGTGGGACTTCTTTCCTGTGATGCCGTATTGCCACCCCTTCTCGGTGCGGTACACCACCGCTGTCGGCTGGCCGTTGTCGAGGCTGAGCGCCAGGCGCTGGGCCGTGAGCACCATGGGGAAGTCGAGCCCCTGGTGCACCTCGACGACGTTCCAGTCGTGGAGGTAGAAGAACTCCATAGGGTCCCACTGGACGTAGTCCCCGGGGTTCGAGCCCTCCCGGGTCACCCGGTTGGAATCGATGGAGGCCTGGTTCCAGTCCACGTGCACGATGGCGTTGGAGAGCCCGGCGGCGGACGCGCCGGCCACCGCCTCGTAGACGCGGCCGGGTGTCATGCCGCCCTCACCCTCGATGACGTGGACTCGGGGCGCGCTCTTCTTCCCGTAGTAGTCCGCCAGGGAGATGGCCATCCCAAGGGAGCCCCCGATGCCGACGCCCGAGGGGCCCGTGGAGAGTTTCACGAACGGGGTCGCAGGGGTCGGATGGCCGTCCAGCGCCTTGGACCCGAACTCCTTGAAGAGCGGCGTGTGGGTGATCGGGTTGCGCCGGAAGCCCAGCAGATCCTCGAGGCGGAGGCGGTGGTTCACCGCCTTCGGGAGGAGATCGGGGCGGGACACCCGCGCCACCTCGTCCCGGAGCGCCCACATGGCGTACAGCCCCGTGGCCTTGTGTCCCGCTGCGAAGGAGATGAGGTCGGCGTCGGGACGGACCGGATCGCCGATGTCGTAGTCCATGGCGTCGAAGAGGACGCCGGTGACGATGTGCCCCGACGAGATGGACCCGCCCGGGTGTCCGGACTGGGCGAAGTTGAAGAGGATCGCCGTCAGGCTCCGGTACACCATGTCGAAGGCCTGCAGGTGGGCGAGGGACTCCGTGGAGAGTCCCAGGTCCCCGGGCTCCGTGACCTGGATCCACTCAGCCCGGCGGGGGCCGAAGGCTCGGCTCATGGCTGCTCCCTTGGGATTGATGCGTGCTGACGTGTGAAGGTGGGTCGGCGGCATCCCTCAGAGGGTACGTCGCCGGCCGCTGGCGATATCCTGCTGGAAGCCGTCGGCGTCGCTCGTGCGATGACCTCCGGATCTGCGGCTTCCGCCCGCCCTGGGCAGGCACCGGGTGAGATTACTCAAAGCTAGGCATCCCTGGCGCTTCTACATAGTAGGGGAGGGGTTGGGAGACGGGTCGGGGAAAACCCCTCAAGAGGGGAGGACAGGGGTGCGTCGGATTCTCCAGGGAGGATCGCGGCGCGGCGGCGGCGTTGCCCCCGCCGAGGCTCTCGAAGATCTTCCGGCGCATGGATCTCTCCATTCCCAGCGCGGCGCTCACCGAGCTCGCGGCGGCCTACGTCCAGGTGGCCGTCACGCTCGGGCTCGTCGCGTTGAGCGCCTTCCTCCACCATCGGTTTCGGAAGCCGTACTTCGGGCTCTGGGCTCTGGCGTGGGCGATCTACGCGCTGCGCCTGGGGGCCATCGTGGCCTTTCTCCGCACCGGCCACAGCGGGTGGCTCTACTGGCACCAGGTCACCACCGGTTGGACGGCGCTGGCGCTGCTCTGGGCGGCGCTCGTGTTCTCCCGCGGGAGACCGGTTTGGCGGCCGTGGTACGCTGCCCTGGCGCTCTTCCCCCCCATCTGGTCGTACCTGGCCATCTACCGGATGGAGAGCTTCATGCTCGCTGCCGGTCCCGCCGTGGCCTTCCTCAGCGCGGCCACGGCGTGGACCGCGTGGGCGTTCTTCCGCTACCACCGCGAGGTGGGCTCGCCGACGGCCCGCGGTCTGGCGCTGGTGCTGGCGCTCTGGGCCCTCCATCATCTGGACTATCCCTTCCTGCGCGCTCGCGGAATCTGGAATCCCTGGGGCTATTACCTGGACATGCTCTTCGAGCTGGGGATGGCGGCGGGAGTTCTCCTCCTCGTCATCGAGGACCTGGACCAGGGCCTTAGGACGCTCACGTCGCTCTCCGGCGAGCTCCAGCAGAGGGGAAGTCGGGGAGAGGGGATCCCCGAGGCGGTGCTGCGCCGGGCGCTGGGGCTCAAGGGCGTGCACGGCTCCGCGCTCTACCTCACCGCCGGGAGTGGCGGCGCGTTCGTCCACGGCGCCGGCGTGTGTGCGCTCTGGCCCTATGAGAGGCCCCCGGAGCTGGCCTGGCGAGCGGTGGCGCAGGTGCGCTCAACGCGCCAGCCCGAGATGATCGAGGGCGGGGGTGGGGGGGGACGAGCGCGCTGGGCCCATCCCTACACCGCTGCCCTCCCCATCCTGCGGGGCGACCACCTGGCCGGCGCGCTGGTGGTGGTGGGGGAATCCAGGGATCCGTTTACGGCCCTGGACACGCCCTTTCTCCTCGCCTTCGGCCAGCAGGTAGGGGCGGCGCTGGAGAACGAGGAGCTCTACCGGTCGCTGGAGGACCGCACCGCCGAGCTCGAGCGGCTCCAGATGCGCATGGTGCGCCAGCACGAGGAGGAGCGGAACCGTCTCTCCCGGGAACTCCACGACGAGACCGCCCAGGTCCTCGCGGCGCTGAACATGCAGCTCGGTCTCCTGAGGGAGAAGAGCGACGGCGGGCTCGCCGGAGGATTCGACAGAGCCCAGGCGCTGGTGGGCGAGGGGATCCGGAGCATCCGGAGCGTGACCCGGAACCTCCGCCCCACGGCGCTGGACGACCTGGGCCTCCTCTCCGCGCTCCGGGCGTTGGCCAGGGACTTCGGCCAGGAGGGGGCGTTGGAGGTGGCCTTCGACGCCCCTGCGGCTCTCCCGGCGGTGGGTGGAGACGCCGAACTGGCTCTCTACCGCACGCTGCAGGAGGGACTGGCCAACACGGTCCGTCACGGCCGGGCGAAGAAGGTGCAGGTGATCGTGCGCGCCGAAGGCAACGACCTGATGCTCGAGGTCGCCGACGATGGTGTCGGTCTGCCCACGGACGACTCCAAGGGGCTGCACCGCACCCACGGCGGCCTTGCGGGTATCCGTGAGCGCATTGCTGGCGTGGGCGGGAGGTTCGTGCTCGAGAATCGGACGGAAGGGGGGGCGCGCGTGCGGGTGAACGTGCCCATCGTGGAGCCTGAGGAGGGAGGAGAGTGGTGAGCGACGAGCGCATCCGGGTGATCATCGCCGACGACCACGCTGTGGTCCGGCAGGGTATCCGCACCGTGCTGGAGGACATGCCCGGACTCGAGGTCCTGGCGGAAGCGGGGGACGGAGAGGAGGTGCTCGGCCTCCTTGCCGACCACCAGCCCGATCTGCTTCTCCTCGACATCTCCATGCCCAGGAAGACCGGCCTGGAGGTCGCGAAGGAGCTGCGCGGCCAGGGGTCCGAGCTGGGCATCCTGGTCCTCTCCATGCACGACAACCCCGAGTATGTGCTGGAGGCGGTGAGGGCAGGCGCCGACGGCTACATCCTCAAGGACGTGGGGCCCGCCGAGCTCCGCGACGCCGTTCAGGCGGTAGCGGAAGGCCGGGAGTACTTCGCGGACCGGGTCACCCACCAGCTCAGCGTGGCGCTCCGCGAGGAACTCGAGCGCGAGCGTCAGCGCTCCAAGCTGGATCAGCTCACCGGACGCGAGCGTGAGGTCCTGGTGCGCGTGGCCAAGGGGCGCACCAACCGGGAGATCGCCGAGGAGTTCGGCATCAGCCCCCGTACCGTGGAGACCCACCGCGAGCGGGTCATGGCCAAGCTGCGTATCCGCACCGTCGCCGGCCTCACACGGTTCGTGGTGGAGAACGGCCTAGAGGACGCGCCGTAGGGCGGTCCCCGCGCCCCGGTCCGGGGGCTGCGTACGTACAACTCCGTACCCTGTCCTTCGGGCCTCTCCGAATTACGCGGGGGGTCTCTCCGGCCTAGCTTCGCGGTTGTGGTTCGCGCCGTGAGCGCCTGTCCGCACACCGGTGTACGCCCCTCGGGCGTGAGAAAGGGACTTTCCGAAGATGACGACCGTGACCTCGACCCGCTTGCGCGCGGGTCCCAGGGCCTTGGCTGCTTTCTGCACCGTCGCCCTGTTGGCTCTTCCCGCTTCCCTCGCCGCCCAGACCCAGGGTGGCGCCCGAAAGCCCGCCGAGCCCGACAGCCTCGTGTACCGGGTGGATCCCCTGATCGTGACTGCGACGCGGAGCGCGCGGGAGGTATCGACCATCCCCCAGCCCGTGTCCGTGGTGCAGCGGCGCGACCTGGTGCAGCAGGTTCCCAACACGGTGACCGACCTGTTCCGCACGCTTCCCGGCGTGGACGTCATCGGCGTGGGCGTGAACCAGGGGCGTCCCCAGATCCGGGGGCAGCGCGGCACGCGCATCCTCCTGCTCGAGGACGGCCTCCGCGTGAACAGCTTCCGCCGCCAGCAGGACTTCGGCGAGCTCCCGGCCCTGGTGGACGTGACCGGGGTGGACCGGGTCGAGGTCGTGCGGGGCCCGGCCTCCGTGCTCTACGGCTCCGACGCCATCGGCGGTGTGGTGAACATCATCAACCGCACGCCCCGGGCCGACGGGCTCCACGGTACCGGTCAAATGCGGTACGGAGGCGTCGAGTCCCAGCGTACCGGCTCCGCCCGCATCTACGGGCGCTTCGGCAACGTGACCGTGAGGGCCGGTGGCACATTGCGGAGGGCCGATCCCTACGAGGCTCCATCGGGCTCGTTCGGAGGGATCACTTTGGATGAGGACACCGAGGTGTTCGACACCGGCGTCGAGGACCGATCCTGGGACGCACGCCTGGGCTGGGAGCCCGAGGGGCGCCACTCGGCGTGGGCGAAGGCGTCCGGCTACTCGGCCGACGACGCGGGCTTCGGCGGCGTGGACCCGGCGCTCTACGATCCTACTGCGCCCAAGATCGTCATCACCTACCCCACGCAGAGCTGGGCCAAGTTCAGCGCCGGCTACCTGGGGCAGGACCTGGGCACGCGGCTGGCAGACCGGGTGGAGGTCACTGCGTACCGGCAGCGGAACGAGCGGGAGCTGACCTTCTCCATGAGCCTGCGCATGGGGCCCGGCCTTCTGGAGCAGAAGAATGAGAACTACACCGACATTTCCACCGCCGGCTTCCGCGCCGAGGCGCGCAAGCTGGCCGCGCCCGGGGTCCTGCTCACCTACGGCGTGGACTGGGTGAAGGACCAAGCCGAGGGGACGGACAACAATTTCACGTCCGTCACTGGATTCGGCCCGCCGCGGGTGACCACTTCCGACCGCCCGCAGCTCCCCGTGGCCGACTTCAGCACCCTGGGCGTGTTCCTCCAGGGGGAGCTGGAGGCGTCGGATCTCCTCTCCTTCGTGGCAGGCGGCCGCTACCAGAGGGCCGTCGCCGAGACCTTCGCCACCGCGGGGCTGGAGGACCAGGCGCCGGTGCGCGACAGCGACGGCACGTTCGTCGGGGCGGTGAACGGCATCTTCGAGCTTGGGCGCGGCTTCTCGGTCGTCGGCACGGTCGGGCGCGCGTTCCGCTCGCCGAACCTCATCGAGCGCTTCTTCGACGGCACCACGCCGGAGGGGTCCGGCTATCAGGTCCGCAACCCGGACCTCAAGCCCGAGACCAGCCTCAACATGGACGTGGGCGTGCGCTACGTGACGAGCAGGGCGTCGGTGGAGGCGTTCACGTTCCGCAACACCATCAAGGACGGGATCCGCATTGAGCCTCTGGGGACCAAGGTCAACGATATGGCCGCGTACCAGAACACGAACGTGGAAGAGCTCCTCTTCCGCGGTGTGGAGCTGAGCGGCGAATTCCTGCTGGGTGCGGGGCTCGCAACCAGCGCCTCGTACACCTGGCAGGACGCGGAGAACACGAACGACGAGGAGATCCCCGTGGGCGAGACCTTCAGCAGTAAGGTCACGGGGACGCTGCGCTACACGCACCCCTCCGACCGGTTCTGGACCGCCTTCGAGGTGCGCCACAACGGCAAGCAGAAGAACGTGGTCCTGGAGGACAATCCCCTGGGCGACCTCATCCCGTCCTTCACCGTGATGAATCTGCGCGGTGGCGTGACGATGATCCGCACCGAGGGCGGCCACACCCACCGGCTGGGTGTCGCGCTCACGAACCTGACCAATCGGCTCTACGCCGAGTTCTCCAACGCCTCCTTCTTCCGCCCGGAGCCCAAGCGCAACCTCACGCTGAGCTGGGAGGTGTCCTTCTAGGCACCGCAGCCGGCCGACGCGGCCGGAGGCAGCGGTCCGTGGAGTCCCATCCGCATGGAAGACGCGCCGGGTGGGGCTCCACGCTTGCGTATGGGGTGCCTGGGCCCCGGCCCCTCCGTGAGGTGTCCTCTCCAGCTCCTAATGACGGCCTCTGCGGCCCGCCTTGAAGAACTTGCGCGGATCGGGCACGGCGCGGTCGAAGGGCTTGCTCGGGCTCGGTGGCGGAGGAACCCGGGGCGGCTTCGGCGTGCACGGGGGATCCGGGACGTAGAACGTCTTCTTCCGGTCCCGGGGTTGGTTCTGACGTTGGTTCTTGGCCATGGCGTGCGCCTCCTGTGCCCCTCTTGTACGCCTACGGGGTGAAGAAGGGTTCAGCGGGACCAGGAAGTCGCCGTGATGCGTGACCGGAGCGCTTCCCTCCCCAGGGTCTCTCCGGTAGAGTTGTGGCCGTTCCAGTGGAATCCCTTTCCCGAGTTCGGGAATGCGCCACCTGTCCCGCCTCCCGGCGGTCCTCGTCATGCTTGCGGCCGGAGCCGGCTCCCTGGGTGCCCAGGATCTCGGCCTTGTCGCGGTGGGTGCCTCCAGCGGGAACGTCGAGCTCTCCGACCCCCAAGGCTTCGGAGCCTTCGCGCAGCTCCGGAGCGACTCCTGGCTCTTTCGCCTCACGTACCTGCGGTACTCCGACGAGACGCGCAAGAGCGGCACCGTCTGCCGGGTGTACTCGCCGCGCATCGGGTGCCGCACCGAGGGTGTGGCCACGTCGGCGCGGATGGGAGGCTTGCGGCTCACCGCGGAGCGGGCGGTGCGCTTCGGCGAGCGCCTGGAGATGGGGGCGGGCGGGGGGCTGAGCTTCAACTCCCTCACCGCGGACGCCTGGGGCGAGTCGGGGTCCCGTGCGGACCTCCACATGCCCAATACGGGTCAGATCGGATACCTGGGCACGGCCTTCCTGGCCGTGTCCCCCGTGCCCTCGGTCCCGGTCAAGCTCGTGGCCGGGCTCACCGGGCACTGGGTGAAGTTCCGGGGCTGCGTCAGCGCTGAGGACAAGACCAGCGGCTACGCGCCCTTCTGTGGATGGGAACGCTTCACCGAGTTCCAAGCGGGGATCTCGGTGACCGTGCCCCGGAGGTAGCGGTGGCGAGGGCCGGGCGCTCCTGCCGTCAGCGCTTCGCCAACGCCCGCGCCGCGTCCAGGGCCGCGGTGAGGGCCGGGCCGCCGAAGCCGCGGCGCGCCAGGTAGCCGTGGAGTCGCCGCCGCGCCTTCTCCCGCTCCGGGGTGGGCCCCGGCGCCGACAGTGCCCTGAGCGTCGCCGGACCCTGCCGCTTCAGCCATCCCTCCAGGACCTGCATGGCCAGGGCGTCCTCGGTGAGGTTCTCGTCGTCCAGGACCTCGTCCACCACGGCCCTGGCCATGGCGTCGGCCACGCCTTTTGCGCGCAACTCCTGGGTCAGGCGCCCCTTTCCCCGGGGGCGGCGGCGGATCCGGTCGCGGACGAAGGCCGAGGCCACCGCCTGGTCGTCCAGGAGCCCACGCTCGGCGAGGCGGTCCAGGCACAGGTCCACCCGGGCAGGCCGGAACCCTTTTCCCACCAGCTTTCTCCGCAACTCGGCCCGGGTCCTGGCCCGGTGGGAGAGAAGGTTCAGGGCCGCCTCGCGGACCTTCACCTCGGCGTCGGCGTCCAGGAGGTGGTGGCGGCGGTTCGGGGGGAGGGGATCCCCCACGCCCAACCCCATGCGCTCCAGCGCTTCCAGGGCCACGTCGAAGGGCTCACCCCGGTCCAGGTGGACGCGCATCTGGAGTCCCCGCGGCCGGAGGGGCTCCAGGCGTGTGATGCAGGTGTCACTCCCCTTTCTGGGCATACCACCGTCCATCCAGGAGGTCGTGGTAGAGTGTGACGGGGCGTCCATCGTCCAGGACCACGGCACGGTACTCCCGGGAGATGGGCTCGCGCCACCACTCGTCGTCGATGCGCCACGCCTCCCGGACCGTTTCCACCTTGCGGGCCGTCTTCCCCGGGAGGCGCACGTAGAGAGGCTCGCCGTGCTCGTCGGTTCGCACGTCCACGGCGCGGGGGGAGCCCAGGGGCCGGAGGTGGGGCGTATCACTCACGGGGTCGCCGTCCAGGCGGGAGTGGGAGGGCTCACGGGTCGAAGCTCAGGAGGGCGTGGCGGCGCTCGGGGATACGGGACCACGGGTCCACCTCCACCACGCGGTAGAGGGGAGAGTGCCCTAGACGTAACTTCAGCTCTTTGATCGCATCTTTAATAGATGTAGGGACTTCGCCATTCGAAAGATCCCTTCCGCCTTCGCCTCGTCCCCCCTCCTCCCGGCGGTCGAACAGGCCGGTCTGGGCCGAGGGGGCGCCGAAGCGGGTGAGTTCCAGGAGGAGGGTCTCCACCGCCCGGGGTGGGGGGGAGAGGGCCATCTTCCCGCGGAGGGGGGAGGCGATCTTCCGGAGCTGGGCGGTGGGCTCGCGGAGCACCGCCTCCACGAACCAGGAGCCCCCTCCTTCCAGGTGCGCGCCCAGGCGCACGGCGGTGACGCTCCGCCCCCGCCGGGCCGGGCGGGAGAGGGCCCGCTCCACCAGCCGGTCCAGAGCCCCGTGGAGCGTCTCGGTGATCCCTACGGGGGTGGGGAAGTCCAGGGAGACCCGGATGGGACGGGGGCGGTGCCAGGGGCGCACACGGTCGATGCGCCGTCCGGTGGCCCACGCCAGGGCGCTCTGCCCCTCCTCGCCGAACTGGGCCACGAGGGCCGGCTCGGGGAAGCGGACCAGCTCCCCCAGGGTGGTGACGCCCAGCCGCTCCAGGCGCTGGATCACGAGCGGATCCACGGGGAGGGCTTCCACGGGACAGGTGGCCAGGAAGGGGACCAGCTCCCCGTCCGGGACCACTGCGGGCACCCCCGGGCGCCCCGAGGCCGCCGCCACCCAGGCACCGAACTTCCCCGGGGCCGCTCCCGCCCGGGTGGAGGCCACCAGGGGAGCGGGAAAGACTTGGAAGAGGGCGTGGAGCGCCCGCTCCGCCTGGCGCAGGGGAGGGCCGTAGAGGCGCTCGAGCCCGTCCATCCCCAGGAAGACCCGTCCCCGGCCTGCGGGCTCCACCACCGGGGTGAGCTCGGTGAGGACGTCCAGCATGGCGTCCACGGCGGCGTCGTAGTGGGCCGGGTCGGGCTCCAGGAGGGTGAGGGTGGGGCAGAGGGAGACGGCCTGGGAGATGAACTGGCCCTCACGCACACCGGCGTCGTGGGCCCGCTCCGAGACCTGCCAGACGGTGCGGCGGGTGCTCTCCCCCGGAGAGAGGAGGGCCACCGAGGTGGCGTCCAGCTCGGGGGCGCGCACCAGTTCCAGGCGGAGCTCGAAGGTGGGGAGCCAGAGGCAGAGAGCGAGGCGGCTTCCGGAAGGTCCCTGATGCGCTTCTCCATGTGGCTCCCAGCGCGCTCCCCTCGCGTTCCGCTCCACCCCGATGTCCCACCCCACATGCATCGGTGAAGGGGTGGGAACACGGTGCGCGCGTGAAGGGGGCTGGGCCATGGCGGAAGGGGACGGGTGAGGACCACACCGATGAAAGAATCCCCGGGACCGACGTCCACCCGCTGCGGACACCCGTACCGTGCTTCCGGAGACGGTCACCCCACACCACCCTTGCCGCGAACCATCGGGCGGGTCGTCGGACCCGGGGACTCGACAAACGACAACCCGAAGATAAACCGAAAATCCGGGGAGGGCAATGACGACAGTTCTCTTTCAGGAATTTCGGAAGGTAGGGGATGTGGGGCGCAGTCTGGGGACCTGGAAGGTG
>CAZJFX010000047.1:0-33509 GCA_964545395.1 uncultured Gemmatimonadaceae bacterium
CTTCCAGGTCCCCAGACTGCGCCCCACATCCCCTACCTTCCGAAATTCCTGGAGGTCTCCTTCCACGCTTGACGAGGTCGCCGGAGCAGGCCTAGCTTTCGCCTCGATTCCCTCCAGGAGCATGCGCCTTTTGACCGGAACCCCAGGAACCGCATGACCGGCGATCGGTGGACGTTCCTCGTCGTCCGCGACGAGGACACCCCCGTTCGGCAGTATTCCGTCGCCACCCGGACCTTCCGTGTCCTGGGTGGCTTTGGTGTTCTGCTCATCCTTGTGCTCGCCGTGTTCGGCATATCCGCCGCCCTGGATGCGACGGCGCGGATCCAGAACCGGCGCATGGAGGCCCGCAACGAAGCACTCACCGTTGAGCTGGCTCAGTTCCGGGAGCGGGTGGGCAAGCTGGAGGCGACCCTGGACGGGCTCGCCGGCAGGGACGCCGCCCTCCGCACCATGGCGGGGCTCGAGGTGATCGATCCCGAGGTGATGGAGGTGGGTGTCGGCGGCCCCGGGCTCGGCACGCCCGAGTCCTATCCGCTCTGGGGGGTGGACTCCACCGTCTCCAAGGACGCCTTCGCCCTCTCCTACGACCTGAACGCCCTGGAGCGCCGGGCCCACCTGCTCTCGGCGAGCCTGGACGAGGCTACCGACTCGATGGAGGCCCACCGGGACCTCATGGAGTCCATACCCTCCATCCTTCCCACGGCGGGGTTCCTCAGCAGCAGCTTCTCCCGCTCCCGCATGCACCCCATCTATAACCGCCCTCTCCCCCACTCGGGCGTGGACATCGCCGCCCCCAAGGGCACGCCCATCTTCGCGGCGGCCAAGGGCCGGGTGGTGGAGGCAGGGTGGAACTCTGGATACGGCCTCACCGTGCGCGTGGATCACGGCCACGGCTACACGACGCTCTATGGGCACTGCTCCAAGATCCTGGCTCGGCCCGGGCAGGCGGTGAAGCGCGGCGACGTGCTGGGGCAGGTAGGAGCCACGGGCGTCGCGACCTCGCCCCACCTCCACTACGAAGTGAGGCTCCACGGCGTCCTGCAGAACCCGGCCAACTTCATCCTCCCCGACTGGGTACCGTAGCCACGGCCCGGGGGGAAACACCTTCGACTCCAGGGCGCCTTCGGGCGCCTTTCTCGTTTCCATGAGACTCGTCTTCGCCGCCCTCCTCGCGGGAGGGCTCCTCCCCCGGGTCGCCGAGGCCCAAGCCGTCCCGGCTCCTGAATACCGTCCAGGATCGGTGCTGACGCCGGACACGGTGCTGGCACCCCTCGGAGGCCCACGGATCGTGCTGCTCTCCTCTCCAGGTGTGGGCGTGGCCGCCCTGCGCCTGGCCGTCCCCCTTCGCGAGGGGCCGACGGAGGCCGGGGCCGGACGCCTCCTCCGGGAGTTGGCCCTCGAGCGCATGCGCACGCTGGCCCGCCCCGTCGGCGCCCAGGTGTCGGCCGCACGCACGCCCTGGGGGCTCGCGTACTCGGCGGTGGGCGCCACCGCCGACTTCGAGTACCTGGCCTACCTCCTCCGAGAGGCGGTGGCACCTCCCGACGTGACGGGCCCGAGCTTCGCTGCGGCCCGCCTCCGCCTCCAGGGGGAGACAGCCGAGGCGGTGGAGACCCCCTCCGGCCGCGTCGCTGCCGACCTCCGGTCCCAGATGGCTCCCGGCCTTCCGCCGCTGGTGGGCACACCTTCGTCCCTCCAGGCGCTGGACGCCCCCCGGGTACGGGAGGTGTGGCTGCGCAGCCACCAGTCTTCCGCCATGACGCTCGTCGTGTCGGCCCCGGTGGCCCCCGAGGTGGTGCTGGCGGCCACCCGCGGTATAGGCGCGCCCGAGGAGTCGGCGGCTCCGGCCCCCGGTGCTCCCGCCCCCGCAGGGTCCCGGGTCGGCGCGCCCCAAACCCTCCGGTCCTGGTACGGCGAGGCATGGCCCGTGGGTCCCCCTAGGGACCCGATGGGGACCGTCCTGGCCTTCCTGGTGGCCCGGCAGCTCCGCGCCGGTTCCTCGGGCATCGAGGCCAGCGTCGAGCTCTGGGACCTCCCGGATCGCTCGGTCCTGGCCATCGTCGGCTCCTCCTGGGCCCGCAATGCCCAAGCCATGCGGCGGGCCGTCTCCGACGCTCTCGCGGCCACCCGGGACGCCCTCGATGAGGGAGCGGTGAAGAGGGCCGTGACCCAGGCCCGGCGGGAGCAGATGATGGCGGCCCGCACTCCGGCGGGGTTGGTAACCGTGGTGGGCCGGGCCATGGAAGCCGACGGGGATCCCCTGTCCGCCGAGCGGGACCTGGAGGCACTCCGGACCGTGGACGCGACCTCGATGCGCGACCTCGTGGATCGGCTCCTCCGGCAGGGTCCTCGCACCGCCCAGGCGCGCCCATGACCCGCCTCGCCGCCGTCCTGGCCCTGGGCCCCACCATCCTCGGCCTGGCCCTGGCTCCGGTTTCCGCGCAGGAGGCGGATGCGCACGGCTCTCACGCCGTGTCGAGCCACGCCCACGGCACCGTCGTGGCGCTTGCGCTCCGGATCCCCGCCGGCTCCCAGGACGACGCCCCAGGCCTCGAGGGAACGGCGTGGCTCCTGGCCCGGGTCCTGGAGGACCAGGTGGCCCGGGCACTGGAGTCCACGGCGGCGGTGTTCACGGCTTCGGTGGAGCGGGCCTCGACGGTCTTCACGCTCGTGGCCGACCCCACTGAGTGGGAGGAAGCGTGGAATGCCACCGACTCCCTCCTTCTCCACGCGCCCTTGGACCCCGGGCTCGTGGAGCGCCACCGCTCCCGACTTCTCGAGAACCTGGCCTTTGAAGCCGACTCCCCGTACCGGGAGTTCGAGGACGTGGCCGCCGCCCTCCTCACGGAGCCCGGGAGTCCCTGGGCCCGGCCGCCCCGGGGCACTTCCACGTCGCTGGCGGCCCTGGGCACGGCGGACCTGGAGCGGTACCGCGCCCGCTACCACCGCCGGGACGCGGGCGCCTGGGCCGTGGTGGGCCCCGTTGTGCCCGACCCTCCCGCCGTGGTGACGCCCTCCGCCCCTCCAGCGCCTCCTGCCCCCGCCGACATGGCCTGGGTGACGGGAGATCGGGTGGACCTGGCCCGCGACGTGACGAGCACCTGGATGATGGTGGCGTACCCGGCGCCCTCCGACCTCCCCCGCACCTGCCTGGAGCTCGTGGCCCACCTCCTGGAGGAGGATCTGGACCCCACGCCTCCCGCGCCGGACCGGTACAGCGTGGATGTGCGCATCGAGGAGACGCGCCGGGGCCCGGTCCTCCTTGTGGAGGCCTCCGTGGTGCCCGAGGCAGCGGCGGACTGGGAGGCGCGCATCCTGGGCCTGGTCGAGAACATGGCCACCGAGCCCCTGGCCGACGACTTCTTCCCCTGGAGGAGGCGCCGCTTCCGTGCCGAACGCCTCCTGGCCGAGTCGCCGCCGGAGGCCGAGGCCCGGCGGATCACCGCCGACCTTCTGCGAGACGGCCGCGTGCGCGACCTGGGGGTGGAGATCTGGGAGCTGGACGCCCGGACGCTCCTCGAGACGTCTCGGTCCCTGGGCCCGCCGAGGATCCTCGTGCTGGGGCCGGACCTGGGCCAGGACGGATCGGGCGCGAGCTGGTAGCGGGCCCGCGGCGAGGTTGATGCACTGCCGGGAGAACGGTACCTTCGGGCGTCCCACTCCCAGGAGCGAGCGCCGGAGCGTGGCCAGATGAGACGCCGGAACCTCCCCCTCGCGCTGGGCCTCCTCCTGGCCGGCGCAGCATGCCGTCCCGCCCAGGTGGTCGTCACGGTGCAGATCCAAAAGGAGAACCCGGCCGGCGACGGCACGGTGGTCTTCCCCCTGGCGAACCTGGAGGTCCAACTCCTCCCGTACGACCGGGATCAGGTCTTCGACTCTCTGGAGGCGGCCCATTCCACCCCCGAGCCACCCGTCCCGGAGCAACTCCTCACCGCCCGCGAAAACGTGGCCAGCGCCCAGGAGCGCTGGCAGATCGGCGAGCGCCGGTGGAACGACCTCCACGACACGCTCCAGAAGATCACCGAGACCATGCAGGAGCACTCCCGGGGCGAAGCGCGGTACGTGGCCCTTTTCCGGGAGTTCACCGAGCACGAGGCCCAGCTCCGGCGCGTGGAGGCCGAGACCAAGGCGGCCTTCGCCGAGTTCTCCGAGCTCCAGCGGGCCACGCTGCGCCAGTCCGACTCCCTCAGGCTCCTCCGGGACGCCTGGAGCGACGAGGCCTTCGCCGATGCCCCGGCCGTATTCCTTGCCAAGCTCCGCGCTTCGGGGCTGGAGGCCAGGGTGGACACCACCGACCCCTCGGGCGTGGCCCGGGAGAACCTGAAGGTCGAGCCGGGCCGGTACTGGGTCCACGCGCGCTACGAGCTCCCCTTCACCGAGCTCTACTGGAACGTCCCCGTCCAGGTGAAGCGGGGCGATCCCGTCCAGGTCCGCCTCACCAGCGAGAACGCCGAAGAGCGGATCAAGCTCTAGGAAGGGAGGAAACGACCGCGTGCAGATCCCGAAGCCGGCCACCGCGAACCCGGATTTCGAGATCGACGCACGGGAGATCGGCTGGATCACCCTCGACGACCCCGAGCGGAACGTCAACGTCCTCACGGATGAGGTGATGCGCCGCCTCGCCCGCGTGGTCGACACGGCGCGGGACGCAGCCATCCAGGGGCGTGCCCGGGTGATCGTGGTGTGGAGCGGGAAGAGCGACTCCTTCCTCGCCGGCGCCGATGTGGACGCCATCGCCGCCCTGGAGGACCCGGGCGAGGCGGAGCGGGCGATCCGCGTGGGGCAGGCTGTCTTCATGGCGATCGAGAAGCTCCCGGTGCCCACGGTCTGTGCCATCCACGGCACCTGCGTGGGGGGAGGCGTGGAGCTGGCGCTGGCCTGCCGGCACCGCGTGGCGTCCGATTCGCTCCGGACGAGCATCGCGTTCCCCGAGGTCCTCCTCGGGATCCTCCCTGCCTGGGGAGGGACGACCCGCCTCCCGCGCCTGGTCGGTCTCCAGGCTTCCCTGGACATCCTTCTCACCGGCAAGCAGATGGACGCCCACACGGCGAGGAGGATCGGCCTGGTCTCGGAGATCTTCCCCGTCCCCCTCTTCCGCGAGAAGGTGGCCGAGTACGCGCTGCGCACCCTCATGCTCCCGGCGAAGGCGTCGCGGCCGAAGCGCAGGCTCCTCACCCGCCTTCTCGACGACACTCCTCCCGGACGGCGCCTGGCCCTCGGCGCAGCCCGCAGGCGGGTCTGGGCCCAGACCGGCGGCCACTATCCGGCGCCGCTGCGCATCCTCGACATCCTGCGAGAGCACCTGGGAGGGGACCTCGACGACAGCCTGGACGCCGAGGCCCACGCCGCCAGCGCCCTCCTCGTGGGCGTCGTCTCGAAGAACCTGGTCCACGTCTTCCGCACCCGGGAAGCCGCACGGAAGGCCACGGGGGTGGCCGACGCATCGGTGCGCCCCGGCAAGGTGGCTGACCTCGCCATCCTGGGCGCAGGGGTCATGGGTGGCGGGATCGCGCAGCTCGCCGCCTCCCACGGCGTGCGCGTCCGCATGAAGGACGTCCGCCACGAAGCCGCCACCGGCGGTCTGGATTGGGCCGGATTCGGCGCGGCCGACATGGTGTTGGAGGCCGTCGTCGAGAAGCTGGACGTCAAACGCGCGGTGCTGAAGGAGGCCGAGACCCGCGTGTCCCCCTCCTGCATCCTGGCCACGAACACATCCTCATTCTCGGTGGATGCCCTCGCCGACGGTTTGGAGCACCCGGAGCGCGTGTGCGGACTCCACTTCTTCAACCCGGCGCATCGCATGCCCCTGGTGGAGATCGTGCGGGGCCGGCGCACTTCGGACCAGGTTGTGGCCACGGTCCACACCTTCGCGGTGTCGCTGGGGAAGGTCCCGGTGGTGGTGAACGACGGCCCCGGGTTCCTCGTGAACCGGATCCTGGCGCCGTACCTGAACGAGGCTGGATGGCTCCTGGGGGACGGAGCCAGCGTGGAGGAGGTGGACCAGGCCGCCCGGCACTTCGGCATGCCCATGGGTCCCCTCCGCCTGGTCGACGAGGTGGGAATCGACGTGGCCACCCACGCCGGCGCCGTCCTCCACGAGGCGCTAGGCGAGCGGCTCAGGCCCTCCCCCGCCCTGGCTGCCCTTGCCGCCAGCGGGCGGCAGGGCCGGAAGGGGAGCCGGGGCTTCTATCGCTACCCGAAGGGGAAGGAGGAGGGCGTGGACGCCTCGGTGTACGCCGACCTCGGCGCCTCCGTCCCCCAGAAGCGCGGCGGCGCGGTAGACCCCGAGGAGATCCGGCGCCGTCTCCTTGCGCAGATGATCAACGAGGCGGCGCGCGTCCTCGCCGACGGGGTGGTGCGCTCCGCCCCCGCGCTGGACCTGGCCATGGTCATGGGCGCGGGGTTCCCGCCCTTCAGAGGCGGCCTCCTTCGCTTCGCGGATACGTTGCACCCGAGGGGCGTCCTGGACCGCACGCTGGAACTCCAGGACCGCCTGGGGACCCGCTTCACCCCGGCGCCCCTGCTCCAGGAGCTCGCCCGGGACAATCTCACGTTCTACGAGGCGTTCGGAACTTGAGCCGGCCCTCATCCGCCGAGCCCGGCCGTCTCCGCGTGGCCGGCGTGGTCCCCGCCGCCGGTGCGTCCGCCCGGATGGGAACGCCCAAAGCCCTTCTGGACGCGGGCGGCCGCTCGTTCGTGGCCGCGGTGGTAGGGGCCCTCGTGGGCGGCGGGTGCCACCCGGTGGTGGTGGTGACCAGCAGGGGCCAGTCCGAAGTGCGGCGCAGGGCCGAGGGTGCGGGAGCGCTGGTGCTGGAGAACCCCGACCCCGGGGAGGGGCCCATCACGTCGATCCGCCTGGCGCTGGCGGCGCTGGGTCAGGACGTGGACGGCGTGGCCCTGCTTCCCGTGGACCACCCGGCGGTGCGGGCCGAGACCGTGGCTGCCCTCCTCGAAGCCCTGGACGCGGCCGGCGGGCCCCTTGTACTCCCCACCTCGGGAGGGCACCGCGGCCACCCGGCCATCTTCCACCGCCGCCTCTTCCCCGAGCTCCTCGACCCGGGACTGGAGGGGGGCGCCCGAACCGTCGTGCACCGCCACATTCAAGAGGCCAGGATCGTGGACGTGGACGATCCCGGGGTCCTGGCCGACATCGACACTCCGGATGCCTACCGCGCCGTCTTCGGCGCTGTGAGGGAACCATGATCCTCGACGCCGCATCGTCGGCGAGCCTCACCGTCCAAGCCACGGCGGCAGGCGCCAGCACCGCCACGGTGCTGGCGGTGGCCCCCCCGGCCCACGCCGGGCGCCGTCTCCTCCTGGTCCTCGAAACGGACGGGGGTGAGCGCGTGCGCGGCTCGCTGGGCTCACCCGCCCTCGACGCTTCCGCGCTCGCCGCCGCGCGCGGCGCGCTGGCCGACCCGCGTCACGGGGACGACCTGGTCACCCTCGCCGACGGCGCAGAGGCCTTCGTGGAGGTCCGCCGGCCGGTCCCCGATCTGGTCGTGGTGGGCGCCGGGCATATCGCGCTGCCCATGGCGCGCATCGGCGCAGAGCTGGGCTTCCGCGTCTGGGTGGTGGACGACCGGCCCGACTTCGCCACCCGGGAGCGTTTCCCAACCGCCCACAGGGTGGTGCGCGCCGACTTCTCCGATCCCTTCACGGAGGTGCCCATCCACAACGGGACCCACATCCTCCTGGTGACCCGGGGGCACAAGTACGACTACGACTGCCTGGTGAAGGTCCTCCGGGATCCGGCCAGGCCGGTGTACATCGGCATGATCGGGAGCCGGCGGCGCGTGCGCGCCACATTCCTGCAGCTCCTGGAAGACGGGATCCCGAAGGAGCGTCTGGCCGAGATCCACGCCCCCGTGGGGCTGGACATCGGCGCCGAGACACCGGAGGAGATCGCCGTGGCGGTAGCCGCCGAGCTCGTGAAGGTCCGCCGGGGCGGCACCGCCGCCTCCCTCCGGGACCTGGAGGACGTGGCGGAGCGATTCTTCCCGGCCGGGGAGGGAGCATGACCTACCTGGACGATCTGGCGCTGGAGCGGGCCCTCGCGGCAGCCCGGGAGGCAGGGCGGGCATGCGCCCTGGCCACCATCATCGCTACCCGCGGCTCCACCCCAGGGAAGGTGGGCGCAGGGCTCGTCGTGGACCCGGAGGCCGGCCTCACCGGCACCGTCGGCGGGGGATGCGGAGAGGCGGAGGTCATCGAGGCAGCGCGGAGGGTGCTCGCCACCGGGCGCCCCGAGCGGATGCACGTGGACCTCATGGACGAGATCACGTCGTGGAGCCCGGCGATGTGCGGAGGCACCATGGACGTGTTCGTCGAGTTCGTTCCACCGGCTCCCACGGAGGAGGGCGCGTGAGCCCTCCTCCCCTGATCCGCATCCATTACCGGCGCCCTCCCGACCGCCTGCAGGTCTTCGAGCAGCGCCTCGTCCACGACGCCGACGACGTGAAGGTGACGCTCGCCGAGCACCGCTTCGGCCCTCCCATCGTGATCGGGGGAGAGGTGGTCCTGGAGACGGGCGCGGATGTGGTGTGGTTCACCTTCCCCGGCAACTGGCACGATGTGGGGCGCTTCCACCGCGCCGACGGCACCTTCACCGGGCTCTATGCCAACATCCTCACGCCCCCCGTCCTGGACGGCCCCGAGTGGAACACCACCGACCTCTTCCTCGACGTCTGGCTGTACCCCGACGGGCGGGCCCTCCTTCTCGACGAGGACGACCTGGAGGAGGCGCTGGCCCGCGGCTGGGTGGACGGAGCCACGGCGGCGCGGGCCCGGGAGGAGGCGAAGCGGCTCATGGACGCCACGGCGGCGGGGGCGTGGCCCCCCGCCGCCGTGGGCGAGTGGACGCGGGAGCGCTGCCGGGAGATGCTGGGGCTCTGAGCCCTACCTGCGCGCCGCCTTCGCCGCGGCGATCTCCTCCACGATGCGGTCGCCGTGGTACACCTTCTCCAGCGCCTCCCGGATGGCCCGCACGTCCACCATGATGTTCCGCCCCCGTTCGGGCAGATAGATGAAGTCGCGGGAGAGCCCCTCGATGTTCCGGTCGAAGTTGAGCCCCACCAGAGCCAGCTCCCGGGTCACCGCCGGGGAGCCCGAGTTGCCGCCGTAGCTGTCGGCGGTGGAGATGAAGTTGAGGGGTGTGGACAGGTCCAGCCCTGCAGGTGGGGGAACCCACCGCTCCGGGAGTGCCCAGTCCGGGTTCCCCTGGTGTCCATAGTGGCGGTCGTAGATCCCGTAGAACGTGGTGTGCGTGGGCGCCAGCGTGCCGTTGTACTCGTAGGGGATCACCACGCCGTCGGCGATGCGCGGGGAGGAAGTGGCGTCGGGCGCCACCCCGGTGCCGTAGACCTCGAAGCGGGCCCGCCCCAGGTCGGCGGCCAGCTCCCGCTCGGGTCCGGCCAGCCGCCCTTCGGCCTCCTCCAGCGCCAGGAGGCGGGGAAGCACGAGGCTCGCCAGCACCACCGCCGGGTCGTCGGCTGGGACGCCCCCCCCCGGCGAGAGCGGCCTGGGACTTCGCCCGGGTGGCGAAAGCCGAGCGCTGGAGGAGCGACGTGGCTGCGCCCTCCGGAGAGCGGCCCTCCAGGGCGGCTTCCACCAGCGCGTCGTCGGGTCCCAGGTACGTCACCAGGTCGGCGAGTCGTAGGCGGAGCAGTTCCTCTTCCAGGTCGCCCGGGTGGTCCTCCAAGGCCAGGAGCGCCGTGCGCCGGGCCGCCAGCGTGTCGGCGCTCACCGGGGGCGCGCCCGGCGCCGCGGCGCGGGCCAGCGCCAACGCCTGGAACGCCCTGGCGAGCATCCGCGAGTCCGACGACGTGCTGGCGAGGCCGTAGAAGGCACCCGACTCGGCGGCCAGCCTGCGGCGTTCGGCCTGGAGCTCGGCGATCCGGGGAATGACCGTGCCGAAGCGCGCCTTCAGCTCCGCGCTCCCGTCCAGCTTCGCCACCAGCTCCTCCTCCGCCGCGCGCTTGAGCCCCAGGATCTCCGGGTCGCGGAGCGCCGCCAGGCGCCCCGTGTAGGCCTTCAGCGAGTTGGAGAGGGAGAATGCCTGGTTGCGGAGCCCCACCCGCTCGCCAAACACAGGGTCGGCGTCGTACGCCTCGCGCAGCGCCGCGAGCCGGGTCTCGAAGAACGCCTTGCGCACGGGCACGAGCACGTCGCGCTGGTACTCGAGTTGCGCCACCGTCTGGAGGCGGTTGGTGGGGCCCGGGTTCCCGATGACGAAGACGGCCTCGCCCTCCTTCACGCCCTCGCCCCAGTCGAACCAGTGGAGGGTCTGGAACGGCTTCCCGTCCACGTAGACCCGGTAGAACGCGAAGTCGAGGGCATAGCGCGGATACGTGAAGTTGTCCGGGTCGCCGCCGAAGAACCCGAGGTTCAGCTCCGCTGCCGCCACCAGCCGGATGTCCGTGAAGCGCCGGAATACGTACGCTGACGTCCTCCCCCCGTTGTACAGGGGCACGAGCTGCACCCGGATCCCCTCCACGCCGGCGTGCTGGGCCGCGAGCCTCCGCTCGATCTCCGCCTGGGCACGCTCACGGGCGCGGGCGCGCTCCGCCGGGGGCGCCGAGGCCACCGCCGCGTCGATCTCGGCGGTGACGTCCACCGCCTCCAGGAGCTGGTCCGCCCAGACCCCACGCAGCGGTCGCTCCTCCTCCAGCGTGCGGGCGTAGAACCCGTTGCCCAGGAGGTTCTCCCCTTCCCGGCTCGCCGCGCTCACCGCGCCTCGGGCGCAGTGGTGGTTGGTCACCACCAGCCCCTGGGGGGACACGAACGACGCCGAGCACCCCGGGATGCGCAGCGCCGCCAGGCGGGCGCGCTCGAACCACTCAGGGGTAGCGGAGAAGCCGTAGGTGGACGAGAAGTACTCCGCCGGTGGGTACTCGAAGGTCCACATCTTCCCGAAGTCGAAGCGGCCGGGCTGCGGCCCGGAGCCACTCTGCGCCTGGAGGGCGGCGGGAAGGACAGAGAGCAACAGAACGGCAACGCGCGCGCGCCGGCGATGACTCCTGGTCATGACGGACTCCAGGTCGCGTGGACGAGACGGGGCTGGCCTCCGACGGGACCCGTGGGAGGGTACCAGAACGGTAGTGGGAGGGATACCGTCCGGGGAGAGGTCCGGGTCAGCGCCGCGCGCGGCGACGCTCCGCCGTCTTCTTCTCCGCCGATACCGACGCCCAGATCTGCCCCACGGGGAGGGCGAGGAGGAGGTGCCCGTCCGACGCGGCAATCACCGCCACGCCGAGGGCTCCCGCCAGGGCGCTGGCGGCCAGCCCCAGGCCCAGGTGCCCCTCTCCTCCCCCGATGGCGTGGGTCAAGACCGGAGTGAGGAGGGTCGCCCCGGTGAACGCGCCCAGGAGGAAGCCGCCCACGCCTCTCCACTCGTTCCCGGTCTCCGTGCTCCCGACTTCGATCCAGTACCCTGAGATCCCCCCGACGAGGAAGCCACCCCCCCACCCCAGGAGCCCGCCTCCCCACATCGCGCCGGTGTTCAGGGGTCTCTCCACCGAATCCGCCGCCGGTGGCGGTGCGGAAGGGGCTTGCTGGGCGCCCAGCGAGGGCGGGAGCAAGACCAGGGTGCAGAAGAGGAGCGCACCGAGGCGCCCCGCTCTCCGTCCGGCAAAGCTGCGCGCCCGCCGGCGCCCTACTCCTCCACCACCCACGCCGAGCACAGCCGCGCCACGTCCACGTACACGCGCTTCTGGACGGCCTCGTCCTCGCGCACGCAGTCGATGAGCCGGCTGTAGCCGTCCAGCGCCTCCGCCGGGAGCTCCACCTCCTCGTGGTGATACGAGCCTTCGTCCACGAACAGGAGCCGGACCTTCACGCGACCCTCCTTGCTCATGCTTCGCTCCCTCCGCGCAGCCGCCTCACCTCGAAGAGGGCCGCCACGAAAATGATGGTGACGAGAATGGCCGAGATCACGCACCACTGGCACCAGGCGCGGATCACGAACGCCTCGAGCCAGGTGAGCCACGCCGAGAACACCAGCGCTACGGCGGAAAAGCCCAGGAGGAGTCCGCTCACCGCCCGGGACCGAAGACCGCCAGGCTGGAGACCCAACATGGCCACGCCCAGCATGCCCAGGTATCCAACCACACCCAATGCCGAGGTCGGCACGGGCCCGATCATGGACCACTTGCTGGCCTGGACTGTCTCGCACTCGCCGACCCCGCAGATCATGGAGCCCGCGAGCCCAAGCTTGCTCACCAGCAGGTAGAGGGCGAGAAAGAACCCCGCCAGGGACAGAACGGCGATGACCATCCGGTTCACCGGCGGGGCCTGGTTCGTGCTCACGTCAGAGACGGCTGATGGACGCAATCAGGCCCCTGCGGCCGAAGCCGAGTCGGCAGACGGAGCGGCGGACTCGGCCATGAGGTCCTCGATGGCCTTCTGGATGGATTGGAAGTCGAAGCTCATGAGCCGCCGGGCCATGCCTCGGCCCATGCTGATCATCACCGTGGGTGTGCCGTCGAGCCCCAACTCGTACGCCAGCCGCAGGTTGGCGGACACCACGTCGGCGTGGGCGTCGCTCTTCAGGCACGCCTCGAAGGTGTCCTTGTCAGCCCCCACCATCACCGCGTAGTCCACGAAGTCACCCTGGGGCTGCTGCTTGGTGACCCAGGTGGACTGGTTGCGGAAGATGGTGTTCTGGTACTCCCAGAACTTGCCCTGGTCGTCGGCGCACCGCGCGGCGCGGGCCGCCAGGAAGGTATAGGGGTGATTGGAGACGAGGGGGAAGTCGTAGTAGACGAACCTCGCCTTGCCGGTCTCGACGTACTGGGCATCCAGCTGGGGCTTCACGGTGAGTGTGAAGGCGCCGCACCCGGGGCACTGGTAGTCGGCGAACTCGGCGATGGTGATGGGCGCGTCCGGATCCCCCTTGGAGACGCCCCGGGCCATGGCCACCAGCGTCTCCATGTTGTCCAACCCCTCCACCTCCACTGGCTCCGTGGCGGTCTTCCTCATCGTCCCCGAGGCCACCGTGTACCCCACGGCGGCGACACCGACGACGGCCACCATCGCCAGGATCCAGTAGAACTTCGTCATCTCCGCGCCTCCATTGCGTTCACGCAGCCTGCGGGGTCGTCGCTCCAGGAGACCCTAGTGGTCGCAAGCCGGGAAGATGTTCCCGCACGTGCAGGCGATCAAGGCTGGAGTCGGGAGCGCGGAGGCTGCGCTCCCACCGCTACCCGAGGAGCACCGCCACCGCCCGCCCGGTGTCGGAGAGATCATCCAGAGCCTCGTCGGCCCCCACCGCAGCCAGCGCGCCGGTGCCGTACCTCCCCGTGGCGACGCCCAACGTCCTCGTGCCTCCCGCCCGACCACAATGGATGTCGGCGGGGGTGTCGCCTACCACCCACGTTTCCCTGGGGTCGAAGTCCACGTTCCACGTTTCCCGGGCGCGGCGGAGCGCGATGGGGGCCAGCTCGCTGCGGGTCTCGCTGTCCGAGCCGTAGCTCCCCATGCGGAAGTGGTCGAAGAGCCCCGCCGACCGGAGCTTGAGCTCCGCCCCGCGGGCGATGTTCCCGGTGAGGAGCCCCAGTGCCACGTCCCCGTGGGCGGAGAGCGCTTCCAGGAGGCGGGTCACGCCGGGAAGGGCGCTCATGGGATGGGCCGGGAGCCTGTCCTCCAGGTGGTGCAGGTACCGGTCCCATAGCCCGGGGAAGCCGGCCTCGATGTCGCCGTCGTCCACCCCCGCCCCCCGCAGGAGCTCCCGGGCGATCTGGGGATCGGTCTTGCCCGCGAAGTCGTGCACCTCGATATCGCCCGCCGTGCCGAACGTCTCCACCAGCGCCGTGTGGAACGCGCCCTTGGCGGGCCCGCCCAGCACCAGCGTCCCGTCGACGTCGAAGAGAAGGAGCCGCTTCATCGGTCCGCCTCGACCACCGCGCGGGTGATGGCCTCCTCCAGCGCGTGCTGGGCGGCGACGCCCAGGGCCAGCACCTCCGTCGGGGATACGCTCACCGCTTCGGGAGAGGTGGACACGGCGAAGACCATGTCGCCGTCGAAAGGGGTGTGCACCGGCGAGATCCTCCGGGCCAGAGCGTTGGCCGCCGTGCGCGCCATGCGCCCCAGGTCCACCCGGGAGAGGGGAGCGTCCGTGGCCACCACGGCGAGGGTCGTGTTCGTCCCCGACACCACGTCCTTCATCTCCCCGCTGGGCGCCGCACCGCGACGGACCTGCGCCGCGGTGTCGAGGAAGCTCCCGTCCGCCGTCCTCGCGCCGGCCACGATGGTCCCCGCGGCGTCCAGCACGTCGCCCAGGGCGTTGACCACCGCCACAGCTCCGACCCGCCAGCTCCCCATGTCCACCGCCCACGCGCCCACGCCGCCCGGCATGGCCTGTTCCGGGCCGGCGATCTTTCCCACGGTGGCGCCGGCGCCGGCGCCCACCCGACCTTCCGCCGGCCACGCCTCGCGCGCGTCCGCGCACGCCGCCACTCCCGTCTCCGAGTCGGGGCGGGTGGCGTGGGCGTGGAGGTCGAAGATCACCGCAGCCGGAACGATGGGCACCCGTGTCACCCCGGTGTCGTATCCCCTTCCCTGCTCCTCGAGCCAGGCCATGACGCCGTCGGCGGCGGCCAGGCCGAACGCAGAGCCTCCGGTGAGGAGGATGGCGTCCACCGCGGGAACCAGGTGATGAGGATCCAGCACCCCCAACTCACGGCTCCCGGTGGCCAGGCCCCGCACCTCCACGGCGGCCCGGAAGGGGCCGAGGAACACCGTGCACCCGGTGAGGCCGCCGTAGGCGTGGCCGTGCCCGACGGCCAGCCCCGGGACGAAGCGGACGGGAGCGGTCACGCCAGCTCTGCCAGGACCGATGGCTCCAGGTTGCCGCCGCTGACGACCACCGCCACCCGTACCCCCTTGGCGTCGACCTTGTTCTCCAGGAGGGCTGCCGTGGTGGCGGCACCACTGAACTCCACCACCAGCTTCTGACGCCCCACCAGGAGCCGAGTGGCCTCGCGGATGGCGTCGTCGGATACGGTGACGACGTCGTCCATGAGGTCCTTGGCGTGCTCGAAGGTCAGCTCACCGGCGAGGACGGGCAGGAGCCCATCGGCGATGCTCGAGGTCTTTTCCAGCAGGGTGGGCGCGCCGTGGTCCAACGCCGTGCGCATACACGCGGAGCCCTCCGGCTCCACGCCGACGACCCGGGCCCCGGGGAGCATGCGCTTCACCGCGGCAGCGACACCGCTGGCCAGCCCGCCCCCTCCGATGGGTGCCAGCACGAGGTCGACGTCGGGCCACTCGCGGGCGATCTCCAGCCCCACCGTGCCCTGCCCGGCGATGATGTGCCGGTGGTCGAAGGGGGGAACGATGACCAACCCCTCCTCCTCGGCCATTTCCTCGGCCCGGCGCTTCCGCTCCAGGGAGGTGGTCCCCGCGAAGTGGACCTCGCCGCCCAGTCGTTTCGTTCCCTCGATCTTCACCTTGGGCGCGTTGGTGGGCATGACCACCACCGCGCGGATCCCCCGGAGCCGCCCGGTGAGGGCCACGGCCTGGCCGTGGTTCCCCGAGGAGAAGGTGATGATCCCCGACTGCACCTGCTCGTCGGAGAGCTGGGAGACGAAGTTGAACGCGCCGCGGATCTTGAAGGCGCCGGCGCGCTGCAGGTTCTCGCACTTGAGGCGGACCTCCGCGCCCACGGCATCCGACGCCGCATCGGCTGGAAGGAGGGGTGTCCGCACCGCCACCCCGGCCAGTCGGCGTGCTGCGGACTCGATCTCGGTGAGGCCGACCAGCCCCTGTCCCTGTACCTCGCTCATGCTTCCTCGTCGTCCTCCGGTTCTCCCGGGGCCGTCTCCAAGTGGTTGATCTCCTCTTCGTCCTCGGCGATGACGCGGGCCACATCCATGACCGCATCGCCTTCATCGAGGTTCACCAGTCTCACGCCCTGCGTGGCACGCCCGATGACGCGGATCTCGTCCACGTGCTGCCGGTTCACCACCCCGTTGCGCGTGATGACCATGAGCTGCTCGTCCTCGGTGACGGCCTTGATGGCCACCACTTTCCCGGTCTTCTCGGTGACGTTGAGGTTGATGACTCCCTTCCCTCCGCGCCGCTGCAGCCGGTACGCCTCCACGTCGGTGCGCTTTCCCATGCCGTTCTCGGATACGACCAGAAGTGTGGAGTCGGGCAACATGACCACCATCCCGACCACCTCGTCGTCGTCGCCCAGCTCGATGCCGCGCACGCCCTCGGTGGCCCGCCCCATGGGGCGGGCATCCGCCTCGTTAAACCGGATGGCCATGCCGTCGCGCGTCGCCAGCACGATCTCGTTCTCGCCGCTCGTGATCTGCACGTCGATGAGCTCGTCGCCCTCGCGCACGTTGATGGCGTTCAACCCCACCGAGCGCACGTTGCCGTAGGCGGACAGCGCGGTCTTCTTCACCACGCCCTGCCGGGTGGCGAACATGAGGTACTTGTCGTCGGAGAACTCGCGGGCCGGCACCACGGCGGCGATGAGCTCCTCCGCCGACAGGTTCAGCAGGTTCACGATGGGCTTGCCCCGCGAGTTGCGGACGCCCTCGGGGAGCTCCCAGACCTTGACCCAGTAACAGTGCCCACCCCGGGTGAAGACCATGAGGTAGTCGTGGGTGGACGCCACGAACAGGTGCTCCACCCAGTCCTCCTCCTTGGTGTCCATTCCCCGGAGGCCCCGCCCGCCGCGGCGCTGGGACCGGTACGTGTCCACGGGCAGACGCTTCACATAGCCCTGGTGGGACACGGTGATGACCATGTCCTCCTCGACGATGAGGTCCTCCACGTCGAAGGAGCCGATGGCCCGGGTGATCTCCGTGCGCCGGGTGTCGCCGAACTTGTCCGACATCTGCTGGAGCTCGGCCTTCAGGATGGCCATACGGCGCTCCCTGGACCCCAGGATCCCCTCCAGCTCATGGATCTGGGCGCGGACCTCGGCCAGCTCCGCTTCCAGCTTCTCGATCTCGAGGCCGGTGAGGCGGGCCAGGCGCATGTCCAGAATGGCCTTGGCCTGCCGCTCGCTCAACTCGAAGGAGGCCTGGAGCTCGGCGGACGCCGTCTCCGTGTCCTTGGCCGCCCGGATGATCCTGATGACCTCGTCGATGTTGTCGACGGCGATCTTCAGCCCCTCCAGGATATGCTCGCGCTCCTTGGCCTTGGCCAGGTCGAACTCGGAGCGCTTCACGATCACCTTGTGCCGGTGCTCGATGAAGTGGTGCAGGATCTCCCGCAGCGACATCACCTTCGGCACGCCGTCCACCAGAGCCAGGAGGATGGTCCCGAAGGTGGACTGCATCTGGGTGTGCCGGTACAGCTGGTTCAGGACGATGTTGGGGACGGCATCGCGCTTGAGCTCGATGACGATGCGCATGCCCTCCCGGTCCGATTCGTCCCGTAGGTCCCGGATCTCGTTGATCTTCTTGTCCCGCACCAGCTGGGCGATCTGCTCGATGAGTCGGGCCTTGTTCACCATGAAGGGGATCTCGTTGACGACGATCCGCTCCGAGTTGGCGTCGATCTGCTCGATCTCGGCCCTGGCACGCATGACCAGGCGGCCCCGGCCGGTGCGGTACGCGTCCCGGATCCCCTCGGACCCGCAGATGAACCCGCCGGTGGGGAGGTCGGGGCCGGGCACCAGCCGCTCCAGCTCCTCCTCGGGCAGGTCCGGGTTGTCCACCAGGGCCTGCGTCGCCGCGACGATCTCGCGCAGGTTGTGGGGCGGGATGTTCGTGGCCATCCCCACCGCGATCCCCGACGAGCCGTTCACCAACAGATTGGGGAGCTTCGACGGGAGCACCGTGGGCTCCATCTTCTGCCCGTCGAAGTTCGGGACGAAGGGGACGGTATCCTTGTCGATGTCCTCCAGCATGTCCACGGCCGCCTGGGTGAGCCGGGCCTCGGTGTAGCGGTACGCCGCCGCCGAGTCGCCGTCCACCGAGCCGAAGTTCCCCTGCCCGTCCACCAGCGGATACCGAAGGGAGAAGTCCTGGACCATGCGGACCATGGAATCGTATACGGCCGAGTCGCCGTGGGGGTGGTACTTGCCCAGCACCTCGCCCACCACCGTGGCGCTCTTCTTGTACGCACGGCCAGGCCCCAGACCCAACTCGCTCATGGCGTAGAGGATGCGCCGGTGCACGGGCTTCAGCCCGTCCCGCACGTCCGGGAGCGCGCGCTGCACGATGACGCTCATCGAGTAGTCGATGAACGACTCGCGCATCTCCTCCTCGAGGAGGCGGGTGAGAACCCTCTCTCTACCGCCGTTCACCACCAGATCTTCAGCCATGCTCAGGTCCACAGTCCAGGTTCAGGTCACCCGCCGGCGGAGCCGCCGGGGGGGGCGCCCCGTCGGGGCCACTTCCCGTTCAGCCCCGCAGCGTCAGGCCCGACCAGCCACAGTGTTCGCAGTACCGTCGGACCATCTGCTCCCCCAGCACCAGGGAGAGGAGCCGTTCCCACCCCCTGCGCTTCACCCGCCGGGCGCGATTGCCGCACTGGGGACAGGTGGAGCCCACCGTGATCGCGTCCCGGCGGTGACGGTCCGACCAGATCAACAGGACCCAGATCGTCATCCCGACGGCCAGGGCCACGACGCCCACGCAGAAGCGCATCCCCGAGACGTGAAACCCGATGCCGGAGAGGAGCGCGCTCAACCCGGTGCGCAGCCGCGCCAGGATCAGGGAGATCCCCTCGGTGGAGAGCTCCACCCCCGCGAGGAGGAGGAACAGGGAAGTGAATGCAAGCCCCTTTCGGATCACGCCGGAACTCGGGAACTGGGGTGCGCCACGGCAGGCTCCTGAACACGCATCTGGGAGGATCCGCGACCCGCGCGGCGGAGGGGTTGTTTAGACATTGAAAAATAACCCTTCAGGCCACCGCGACGAAGTCCCGGAGCTCCTCCAGCCCCCCCTCGCGCAGCACCCGGCGCAGCGTCTCCCGGCCGCCGGGCCGTCCCACCGCCGCGAGGTGGAGAACCCCTTGCAGCGCAAGGCCTCCTGGCGTGTCCACGACGGGCGCTCCGTGGATCTCCTGCCCGATCTTGCGAGGGTCCACCTCCACGAAGGCGGCCACGGGGGTCCCGACCGCCAGGAAGGCACGGGAAAAAGCCTTCCCCACCGGGCCCGCGCCCCACACCGCCACCCCCTTCCCGCCCCGGAGGAGAGTCCCTCGGAGGTGGTGGACCTTGCACGCCACGAAGGCATCCGCGGCGTACGCCCGGTGCGTCCGGGAGAGGCGGCCCTTCCCTTCTCTCCAGTGGAGGAGCACCCTGCCCACGTTGGCCAGGCCGAGGCCCGCACCCCACAGGCGCAGCACCAGGTCGTAGTCCTCCGGCCATCCCGGGTCCAGGTACCCTCCCACCGTCTCCACCGCGTCGGCGCGGAGGAAGAACGTCGGGTGAGCCAGGGGACACTCGACGAAGACCTCCCTGGCGACCTCCGCCGGGGTGGCGGCCCCGTTCAGCCACGTCTCGTAGCGGCGGGCCCCGTCCCGGAGCCGGTGGCGGGGGAAGTACCGCACCCAGGTGCCACACCCGGCCAGGGAGGGCGTTTCCTCCAGGAGAGCGCGCTGGAGGGCGAAGCGCTCCGGCTCGCTCACGTCGTCGGCGTCCATGCGGGCCAGGAACCTGCCCCGGGCCTCGCGGCGGGCGCGCTCCAGGGCGGCAACGATTCCCAACGGCTCCTGACGGATCACCCGCACCCGGCGGTCCCGCCGTGCCCACGCGCACAGCAGCTCCGGCGTGGCGTCGGTGGACCCGTCGTCCACCGCCAGTACCTCGAAGTCCCCGTCGGTCTGTGCTTCCAGGGACGCCGCTGCCTCCTCCAGGTGGGCGGCCCCGTCCCGCACGGGGAGGAGGACCGAAACGGGGGGCGGGGCGCTCAGGGCCGGCGCGCTCTCCTGCGCGGCCGGGCCCTCGCCGTGGCGGCCAGCGCCTCGCGCTTGCACCGGATGTGGTCGGACACGTGCGATCCGTAGAGCCCGACGAAGTCCAGGCTCCAGTCGTCGCCCCGCACGGTGCCCCGGCAGGTGGGCGCGCCGCACCGGCACTCGAACGAGGGCATCTGCTCGTCGTAGAAGGTGGCGTACTCCAGGGTGATCTCCTCCCCTGCGGCGATGTCGCGCCGGGCGACCACGTCCAGCCCCTCCAGCCACGCCGAGGGCTCACAGTGGTGGTTCACCGGGCGCCACTCCTCCGGATCGGGGCTCCATGTCACCCACACCTCGTCGGTGAGGGGCCAGGCATACCGGAGGAACCAGCTCCTGTGGGGCTCGTCCCAGCTCGTCTCCACGTGGGAGCGGGTCACCAGGTGGTGGGGCTGCTCCTCGAAGACCAGGATGCGCTCGCCGGCGGTGTAATCGCGGGTGGCGAAGATACCGTAGTCCCCTCCCGCTCTGGGGAGGATGCGCCAGCCCCGGGCACGCCGGCGGTGGCGAGCGAAGCCCGCCTCGATGAGGGTGCGGGTGAACCCGGCGTGCCCCGCCGGATCCGCCATGAGGACGAGGTCGGCGCTACCCGGGTCCGTCGGAGGATAGTAGATCCCGCAGTTGGGGTTGATCTCCAGCATATAGGGCCGTCCCTCCCGGTCCACCCGGAGGTCGCAGCGGCCGAAGCCGGCGCCCCGGATCCCGACGAAGAAACGGGCCGCCATGTCGCGCAGCTTTCCGTCGAGCTCCACGTCCTCCACCGGGTGCGCCTCCAGACCCTGGTAGTTCACCCACTTGAGGTCGTAGTGCTTGAAGGCCTCGCCCTCGGGGAAGCGGTATTGGAGCGGTTGGTACGTGACGGGGTTCGAGGGGTCCTCGGGGTTCTCGGACACGAGCACCGTGCACTCCATCCCGTCGATGTACTCTTCCACCAGGGCGGCGCCGTAGTGCGCCACCATGAGCCCGGCCTGGGTGCGGAGCTGCTCGGGCGTATCCACCTTCGAGTCCCGGGTAAGGCCGGTGGACGCATAGCTCGAGTGGTGCTTCACGAACATGGGAAAGCGGAGCTGCTCCATGGCCCTGGCCAGGTCGGCCTCGCTCTTCACCAGGTAGTAGGCGGGCGTGTCGATCCCCCAGGCCCGGCACACGCGCTTCATCGCTTCCCGGGACGGCTCGTAGAACGCCGCGTCCGCACCGGTGAAAGGGAGACCGAGAAACTCCAGCGCCTGCACGACCTCCATGCCCACGCGCCCCTCGTCCCACGCGCCGTCGCACAGGTTGAAGAACAGGTCGTAGCCCTGGCGCGAGGCTTCGATGACCTGCGCCACCGCGCGGTCCTTGTGGAGCGTCAGGACGGTCCAGTCGGCATCGGGACAGAAGGGGCGGGGATCGCAGGGCCAGTCATCCTCCGGAAAGGGATCGAGGGAGAGGTCCTGGTCCGTCAGGAGGCAGATGCGCATGCCGGCCCGCGATGGGATCGCGACGTCGAGGTCAACGTGGGGGGTGCCGTGGAACGGTGTATGATCGGGAAAAGGACGCTGCTTCGCTACGCTCTTCCCATCATCTCCCGCAGATACCGTCCCGTGGCGCTCTCCGGGACGCTGGCTACGACCTCGGGCTTGCCCATGGCGACCACCTCGCCGCCCCGGTGCCCGGCGCCGGGGCCCAGGTCCACGATCCAGTCGGCCACCTTCATCACGTCCAGGTTGTGCTCGATGACGAGCACCGTGTTCCCCGCGTCCACCAGCCGGTTGAACACGTCCAGGAGCTTCTTCACGTCCTCGCCGGACAGTCCCGTGGTGGGCTCGTCGAGAATGTAGAGCTTGCGCCCCCTCGTCCCCGCCGCCCCCGCGAGTTCGCGGGCGATCTTCAGGCGCTGCGCCTCGCCGCCCGAGAGCGTGGTGGCTGGCTGGCCCAGGCGCAGATACCCCAACCCCACCTGCTGGAGGTGCCAGAGCGTCTTGCCCAGCCGGGCCTCCCGGATGAAGAAGCGGATGGCCTCGTCCACGGTGAGCTGGAGGATGTCGTGGACGTTCTTGCCGCGGAACCTCACATCCAGGATCTCGCGCTTGTAGCGCTTGCCGCCGCACGCATCGCAGGGCACGAAGACATCGGCCATGAAGACCATCTCGATCTCCACCTGGCCGGCTCCCTTGCACTCCTCGCACCGCCCGCCGGGGACGTTGAACGAGAAGTGGGCGGCGGTGTACCCGCGCTCCCGGGCCACCCGCTGCTCCGAGAGCACGCGGCGGACCTCGTCCCACGCCTTGATGTAGGTCACCGGGTTGGAGCGCGGGGTCCGCCCGATGGGTGACTGGTCCACCAGCACCACCTGGTTCAGGTGGTGCAGCCCTTCCAGGGTGTCGTACCCCCCCACCACCTCTCCCAGGTGCTCCTTGGCGCTGGTCTCTCCCGAGCCCAGCTCCTTCTCCGCGGCGCGGTAGAGGACATCGTGCACGAGCGTGGACTTCCCCGAGCCCGACACGCCCGTCACCACGGTGAGCGTCCCCAGCGGGATCTCCATGTCCACGCCCTTCAGGTTGTGGAGGCGGGCTCCCCTCAGGGCCAGACACGGTCCGCCCACCCGCCGGCGATGCTCGGGCCAGGGTATGGCGGAACGCCCCGAGACGTACCGGCCCGTGGCCGTGTCCTGGACCAGCAGCTCCCCAGGCGTGCCCTGGAAGACCAACTCCCCTCCCTTCTCCCCCGAGGCCGGGCCCAGCTCCACCACCTGATCGGCAGCGAGGATGGCCTGGGTGTCGTGCTCCACCACCACCACCGTGTTCCCCGCCGAGCGGAGGCGCGCCAGCAAGTCCAGGAGCGCGCCCGTGTCCTTGGGGTGGAGTCCGATGGTAGGCTCATCGAGGACATACAGCGTGTCCACTAGGGCCGAGCCCAGCGAGTTGGCCAAGCTGATGCGCTGGGCCTCGCCGCCGGAGAGCGTCCGGGTCTGGCGTGACAGGGTGAGGTAGCCGAGCCCCACGTCCACGAGGAACGAGAGCCGGGCGTTCACCTCCCGGAGGATGGTGGCGGCGATCTGGGCCTCCATGGGGGAGAGCTGCAGGGCCCGCACCCATGGCGCCAGTTCCTCCAGCGGCATCTCGCACACCTCGGCGATGGTCTTCCCTCCCACCTTCACCCACAGCGCCTCGGCGCGGATGCGGGCGCCTCCGCACGCTCGGCACACGCGGGGGCTCTGGTACTTGCGGAGGAAGACGCGGATGTACTGCTTGTAGCGCTTCTTCTCCTTCGAACGCAGGAAGGGGATGGCGCCCTTGAAGCTCCCCTTGGCCCGCTTGGCTCCGTACATCACCTCGTTCCGGAACGTTTCCGGGAGATCCTCCCAGGGCGTGTTCACCGAGAGCTTTCGCTCCCGGGCGAAGTCCCTCAGCCGCTCCCGCTCGCGGCGGTAGCGCGGCTTCTCCCACGGGTCCACGGCCCCTTGCGCCAGCGAGCGCCGCGGGTTGGGGATGACGAGCTCGGGGTCGTACTCCAGCGTCGCGCCGAACCCGGTGCACACGGGGCACGTCCCGTAGGGGTTGTTGAACGAGAAGAGCTGGGGCGTGGGGTCGAGGAAGGTCACGTCCGGGTGGTCGGGGCACCGGAAGCCCTCGGTGAAGTGGAGGCGGTCGGGGACGGGCCTGCCCCGTGCGTCCAGAGCACCCTCGGCACCTTCCGCCACCAGCACCACCGCCTCCCCGTCCCCGTGCTCGAAGCAGGTGCCCAGGGAGTCGGCCAGCCTCTCCTCCACGTCGCCTCCCACCTTCAGCCGGTCCACCACCACCAGGACCTCCCGGACCTCGGTGAGGTCGAGGCCCAGCGACGCCGAATCCTCGGCGCCGGCGTCGGCCAGGTCCACCGCCTTCCCGTCCACCAACGCTCGCACGAATCCCATGGCGCGCAGGTTGGACACGACGAGCGGATGGGTGACCTCGGCGCTCAGCGGAAGGGGAAACGCCACCTGGATACGGGCGCCTGCCGGGAGGCAGAGGGTCCGGTCCACGGCGGTGCTCACCGTGTCGGGCTTCACCCACCGCGCGCACTCGGGACAGTGGGTGCGCCCCACCCGGGACCAGAGCAGGCGCAGGTAGTCGTGGACCTCGGTGGCCGTGCCCACCGTGGAGCGGCTCGTCTTGGTGGGGTTCTTCTGCTCGATGGCTACCGCCGGCGGGATCCCCTCCACCCGGTCCACGTCGGGCTTCTCCATCCGGTCCAGGAACTGCTTGGCATAGGTGGACAGGGACTCGACGTAGCGGCGCTGCCCCTCGGCGAAGAGGGTATCGAGCGCCAACGAGCTCTTTCCCGACCCCGAAGGACCCGTGATCACCACGAGCCGGCGCCTGGGGATGTCCAGGTCCAGGTTCTTCAGGTTGTTCTGGCGCGCGCCGCGGATGCGGATGGGCTCGTCCGGCATGGGGGGATGATAAGGGGAACGGGCGCGGGGGTGGAGAGCACGCAACCTTCCACCGGTTCGCGCGGTCCAAGAGTGCGGAACACCTTCCCTGGAGCACCCCTTGTCCCAACGCCTCGCAGCCCTCGTCGCCGCCGTGGCTTTCCTCCCCGCCCCCTCCTGTGCACCGGCGGACGCCCCACCCCCGGGCCCGGTCGTGACGCACACGACCCACGGCGACACCGCTGTGGTGCGCACCGAGTCCGGAAGCGTCTGGGGCGCCGAGGCCACGCTGGTCCCCGAGGTGAGCATCGGGGAGGTGGATGGAGAGCTGGAATACCTGTTCGGCAGGGTTGCGTCCCTCAACGTATGCGCCGACGGCACCATCTACGCCGTGGACGCCCAGGTGCCCGAGTTGCGCGCCTACGGCCCCGACGGGGTCTTCCTCCGCACGCTGGGACGCCCTGGTGAGGGCCCCGGGGAGATGAAGAGGCCCGACGGCGGTCTGGCCGTCCTCTCCGACGGGCGCGTCCTGGTCCGTGACCCCGGCAACGCGCGCATCCAGGTGTACGCGCCGGACGGAACAGCGTTGGAGACGTGGAGCATCCGCGGCGGCTTCAATACGTCCAACCCCCTCTTCCGGGACAACGGAGACAACGTCTACACACAGATCCTGGTGGACCCCCGGGCGGATGTCCGCGACTGGGTGATCGGCCTGGTGCGCATCGGCCCCGACGGGACGCCTGGCGACACGCTCATCCCTCCCGACGCCCGCTACCGGGCCGCCGAACTCGAGGCGCGCTCGGGGGACAAGGACAACCAGAGCGTCTCGGTCACCGACGTCCCCTTCACGCCCTCCGAGCAGTGGACGCTCCACCCCGAGGGGTGGTTCGTCCACGGGATCAGCGACGCCTATGAGTTCACCCTCCTCAGGCCGGGCTCGCCCCTGGTCATCGAGCGGGCCGCCGACGCGGCGCCCGTGGCCGCCGGGGAGAAGGCGGAGGAGGAGGCCCGGGTCACGCGCAACCTGCGCATGACCCAGCCGAACTGGCGCTGGAACGGGTCCGCCACGCCCGACCGGAAGCCCTACTTCCGGCGGCTCTTCGCCGGCCGGGACGGACGCATCTGGGTCGAGGTGCCCCTGGCCGGCGTGGAGGTGGAGGACCCGGGCTATGACGCCAGCAACCGGGAGGCCGTCCCGGACCGGTGGCGGGAGCCGGTGGCCTTCGACGTCTTCGAGACCGACGGGACGTACCTGGGGAGGGTGCGCGCACCGGTGGAGCTCACCACCAGCCCCACTCCGGTCTTCGACGGCGACCGGGTCTGGGCGGTGACGCGGGACGAGTTGGGCGTGCAGCGCGTGGTGCGCTTCCGCGTGGAGCGGGCGGTGGCCGGCACGGCCGGCTGAGGGAGCTGGCCGGGGGCTCCGGCGACCCGGACCGCCCCCTCCTCGCAGAAAAGGCTGGCGCGCCGGCGGGCTACGCGCATCCTTGGACGCCATGTTCCCTCCCGCAGGAGTGTCCTATGGTTGGCATCTTCGCACTCTGGCTCCCCATCCTGTTGGCCGGCGTCGCTGTGTTCATCACCAGCTCCGTCGTCCACATGGTCCTCCCCCACCACCGCAAGGACTTCCAGATCCTCCCGGACGAGGACGGGGTGATGGGGGCGCTGCGCCGCTTCGACATCCCTCCCGGAGACTACCTGACCCCGTGTAGCCACGCCGGCATGGACGCGATGAAGGACCCGGCGTTCCAGGCGAAGGCGGAGGCCGGCCCCCTGCTGGTCATGACCGTGCTCCCCAAGGGGGCGTTCACCGAGGGGATGGGCAAGACCATGGTGGCGTGGTTCCTCTACTGCGTCCTGGTGAGCTTTCTCACCGCGTACGTCGCCGAACTGGCGCTGGCGCCCGGCGCCCCCTACATGCAGGTCTTCAGGTTCACCGCCACCGCCGCCTTCGGCTTCTACGCCCTCGGCGCCTGGCCCCGCTCCATCTGGTACAAGGCCTCCTGGGACACCACGCTCAAGTCCACCGCCGACAGCTTCCTCTACGGCCTCATGACCGCAGGCGTCTTCGGATGGCTCTGGCCCTCCTGAACCCGGTCGGGCCCGCCCTTGACGGCGGAGCACCCCGCGACGAGCTTCCCCAGACCATGAGGAACGTGATCCGCATCCGGCACCACCACCACCATCACGCGGCCCCTTCGGGCGGCGGTGTGGAGGCGTGCGCCTAGGACGCGAGTCCAGCGAGGCACCCCAGCCGCGGCCCGAGCGATCGGGCCGCGGTTTTTTTCGTGAAGGGAGTCGAAAGACACATGAACGCCAACACAGCGGGCCGCACCGGCGGCCCCGGCGGAGATCGGATCCGGGTGGCTCTCCCCAACAAGGGAAGGCTCTCGGACAAGGCGGTGGCCCTCCTCGAGCAGGCAGGGCTCAGGGCGGTGCTGCGCGGCGACCGGGCCCTGGTAGCCGATCTCGGGCAGGACTTCCAGGCTCTCTTCGTGCGGGCTGCCGACATCCCCGAGTACGTGGCCGACGGTGCCGCCGACGTGGGGATCACGGGCGCTGACCTGGTGGCCGAGAGCGGCCGCGAGGTGACCGAGATCCTGGATCTGGAGTTCGGGTTCTGCCGCCTGGCCGTGGCGGTACGCGAGGAGTCCCCGGCCCGTTCCGCCGCCGAGCTCCCCGCCGGGACGCGGGTGGCCACCTCGTTCCCCGGGGTCGCGCGCCGCTACTTCCAGTCGCTGGGGATCCCCATCGAGATCGCCTCCGTCACCGGCGCCACGGAGATCGCGCCCCACCTGGGCGTGGCGGACGTCATCGTGGACCTTGTCTCCACCGGGTCCACGCTGCGCATGAACGCGCTCCGGGAGGTGGACACCATCATGACCTCCACGGCCCGGCTTGTGGCCAATCCCCGGGCGCTCCAGGTCCCGGCGACCGCCTCCGCCGTCGGCGGCCTGGCCACGGCGGTGGAGTCGGTGCTCCGCGCCGAGGCCAAGCGCTACCTCATGACCAACGTCCCCCGGGCACGCCTGGAAGAGGTCCGCCGGGTCATCCCCGGGATCAACGGTCCCACCATCGTCGAGATCCTGGACGGCGATGCCTGGGTAGCGGCGCACGCCGTCGTGGACGCGGACCAGGTCTACCAGACCATCGCCCGCCTCAAGGAGCTGGGCGCCGAGGGAATCCTCGTGACCCGCATCGAGAGGCTCATGCCATGAGCGCGTCCTCGACCTCCGCCGCCGCCCCACCCTCCCAGGGACCCAGCCTCCGCCTCTTCGCCGAGGGTCCCCTCGCCGCGCTCGCCGACGGGACCCGGGCCGGCCTCCTCTCCCGCGCCCCGGAGGACGAGCCCGAGGTGGCGGACAGAATCGCCGCGATCCTGAGGGACGTCCGCGACCGCGGGGACGAAGCGCTCCTGGAGCTGGCCGAGCGCTTCGACGGCGTCCGCCTCGCATCCCTGGAGGTCCCGCGGAGGCTCTGGGACGAGGCCAGGGAGTCCCTCGACCCGGGTGTGCGTGCGGCCCTCGAGCGCGCGGCGGCCAACATCCGCCGGTTCCACGAGGCCCAGATCCCCAACGACGTGGTGGTGGACGTGGAGCCCGGCGTACGCATCACCCGTCGCTGGACGCCCCTGGAGCGGGTGGGCGTCTACGCACCCGGCGGCCGGGCGGCGTACCCGTCGTCGGTGCTCATGGGCGTGGTCCCCGCCAGGGCCGCCGGCGTGGGCGAGGTGGTGGTGTGCTCTCCCCCCGGCGCGGACGGGCTCCCTCCCCGCGAGGTCCTGGCGGCGTGCGCCATCGGCGGCGCCGACCGCCTCTTCGCCCTCGGTGGCGCGGGGGCCGTGGCAGCCCTGGCCTTCGGCACGTTCAGCGTGCCCGCGGTGGACGCCATCGTAGGACCGGGAAATCGGTGGGTCACCGAGGCGAAGCGGCAGGTGGCGGGACGCGTGCTCATCGACTCCCCCGCAGGGCCTTCGGAGGTCCTGGTCCTGGCCGACGGAACCGCCGAGCCCGCGTGGGTGGCCATGGAGATGCTCGCGCAAGCCGAGCACGACCCCGATGCCGCGTGCGTGGCCGTCGTCACCGCGCCGACCCGGTCGGGCTCCGACGCCCTGGCCGCCGCCGTCCGCGCAGAGCTCGCCGCGCTCCTCGCCGCGGCCCCGCGCCGCGAGGTGGCCGCAGCCGCCCTGGCGGGCGCTGGCGCCCTGCTGACGGCGGACTCGCTCGATGAGGCCGTGGCCTTCGCGTCGGCCTGGGCCCCCGAGCATCTCTCGGTGATGACCGCCGGCGCGGCCGATGTCGCCTCGCGGATCCGCACGGCCGGCACCACCTTCGTGGGGCCCTGGGCGTCGGTGGCCTTCGGCGACTACCTGACCGGCGCCAACCACGTCCTCCCCACCGCCGGGCGGGCCCGTTCGTTCTCGGGGCTCTCCGCCCAGCACTACCTGAGATCCTTCACCGTGCAGGAGATCAGCTCTGCGGGCGCCGCCTCCATGGCCGGCGACGTCGTGCGCCTGGCCGACGCCGAGGGGCTCCCCGCCCACGCCGCCGCAGCCGAAGCAAGGAGGGCCCCGTGACCCCCTTCCCCCGGGATGACTACCGCTCGCTCACCCGGTACCGGTTCGACCGGACGCCGGTGGAACTCGATCTCTCGGACAACACCAACCAGTGGGGCACGCCCCCTGCGGCGCTGGAGGCGCTCCGCCGGGCCGGGACCGACCTCCTGGCCCGCTACCCGGACATCTACGCCGACGAGCTGAGGACGGTGGCCGCTGCGCGTCTGGGCGTTCCCGAGGCGTGCGTCGCCACCGGGTGCGGCTCCGACGACATCCTAGATTCCACCTTCCGCGCCTGCGCTGGAGGCACGTCGGACTTCATGGCCCTGGCGTCGCCCACCTTCTCCATGGTGCGTCCCTTCGCGCACATGAACGGGATGGCCGCGCGGGCCGTGCCCTGGCCCGAGGCGCTGGACGATCCCGGCCGTCTTCTGGAAGGGGGCCCATCCCTGGTCTACGTGTGCCGCCCCAACAACCCCACCGGCGAGGTGGCCCCCACCGCGTGGGTGGAGGCGCTCCTGGACGCGGGCGGCGAAACCGGGCCCATAGTCGTCCTGGACGAGGCGTACGTGGACTTCGGAGGCGACACCTTCGCACAGCGGGCCGCCTCCCACCCCCGTTTGGTGGTGTCCCGGACCCTCTCCAAGGCGTTCGGCCTGGCGGGGCTGCGCGTAGGGTACGCGGTGGCCGCGCCCGCCACGGCGCTGGAAGTGGAGAAGTCCCGAGGTCCCTACAAGATCTCCCGCGTGGCGGGGGCGGCGGCGGCAGCGGCGCTCGGCGACGCCGACGGCTGGGTGGCTCGCACGGTGGCCGAGTGCGTGGCCAACCGGGGACGCGCCTTCGAGGAGCTTCGCCGCCGCGACCTCGATCCGATCCCCTCCTGGGCCAACTTCATCCTGTTCCGCGCGCCCACGGGAGACGCCAAGGCTGACGCTGTGGGGCTCCGGGCGCTCGGCGTAGCCGCGCGCTCTTTCCCCGGAGACATGCCCGGAGGCTCGGATGCCCTGCGCGTCACCATCGCACCCTGGGAGAAGATGGAGAAGTTCTTCGCCGCGCTCGACGCCTACCGGGGAGTCGTGGGGCAAGCAGTGGGAGCCTCCTCGTGAACGTCGCGCTCTTCGACTACGGCGCCGGGAACCTCCACTCCCTGGCCAAGGCGCTGGAGGGGGCGGGCGCAGGCGTCGTCGTCACCACCGACTGGGACGAGGCGCTGGCCCTGGATGCCCTCGTGCTCCCCGGCGTGGGGGCGTTCGGCGCCGCCGCCGCCGCCCTGCCCCCGGACCGCTCGCCTCTCCGCCGAGCCCTCGAGGGCGGCCTCCCCTGCCTGGGGATCTGCCTGGGCATGCAGCTCTTCTTCGACGACAGCGAGGAGTCGGAGGGAGCGGGGATCGGCCTCATCCCCGGCCGTGTGCGGCGTCTGGACACCCCTGTCGTTCCCCAGATGGGATGGAACGACGTGACCACCGGCCCCGACCCCCTCTTCCGGAACGTGGACGGCCTCGTGGCCTACTACGCCAACTCGTACGTCTGCGAGCCGTCCGGCCCCACCGATGCCATCGCCTGGAGCGACTACCAGGGCGTCCGCTTCGCGGCCGCGGTGCGCACGGCGCGCACGTGGGGGGTGCAGTTCCACCCGGAGAAGAGCTCGGAGCAGGGGCGCCGGCTCCTCGCCAACTGGCTGGCGCTGGCCCGGCGGACCGAAGACCGGACAAGGAGCGGACAGCCATGATCGCCATCCCCGCCGTGGACCTGAAGGGCGGGCTCTGCGTCCAGCTCGTGGGCGGCCGCCCCGAGGACGAGCGCATCTCGTTACCGGACCCCGTGGAGGTGGCGGGGGGGTGGTGGGCCCTCGGCTTCGGAGTCCTCCACGTGGTGGACCTGGACGCCGCCCTGGGGTCCGGGGACAACCTGGATACGGTCCGCCGCGTGGCGGCGGCCAGCCCCGCCGTCACCCAGGTGGGCGGCGGCGTACGCGACGACGCCAGGGCGGACGCCCTCCTGGCGGCGGGGGTGGACCGTGTGGTGGTGGGCACCCGCGCCGTCACCGACCCCTCCTGGCTCACCGCCCTGGCCGAGCGCCACCCCGGGCGGGTGGTGGTGGCCGCCGACACGCGCGACGCCTACGTGGTCACGCGGGGATGGACCGAGCGCTCCGGCATGACCATCGCCGACTTCCTGGAGCGGCTGGCGGGGCTCCCCCTGGGCGGGATCCTGGCCACCGACGTCGGCCGGGAAGGGCGCATGAAGGGGATGGACCGGGTGGCGGTGGCGCGCACCCTGCACTGGAGCACCCACCCGGTGATGATCTCCGGGGGCGTCACCACCGAGGACGACCTGGCCTGGCTGGAGGAAGCGGGCGCCCACGGCGCCGTCCTCGGCATGGCGCTGTACACGGGAACCCTGGACGCCGAGCGCGTCGCCGCCCGCTGGGGCGGGAACGCCGCATCGGGAGGCAAGCCATGAGCAAGCTGAAGAGGAACACCAAGGAGACGCAGATCGTCTGCGAGGTGCGCAGGGGCTCCGGCTCCGCGCAGGTCACAGTGGAGGACCGCTTCCTCGCCCACATGGTGGAGACGCTGGCACGGTACGCGTCCCTGGACGTGACGCTGGAGGCCAGCGGGGACCTGCGGCACCACCTGGTGGAGGACGTGGCCATCACACTGGGGCTGGCCCTGAAGGACGAGATCCCGGAGCGCTCCGCACGCTACGGGTGGGCCGTGGTCCCCATGGACGAGGCGCTGGCCGAGGCCGCCGTGGACCTGGGGAGCCGCCCGTACTACGTGGGGCGCACGCCGTCCCGGCTCTACACCCACTTCCTCCAATCCTTCGCCACCAACCTGGGCGCCACCGTGCACGTGCGCGTGGTCCGCGGCGAGGACCGGCACCACATGGTGGAGGCGGCGGTGAAGGCGCTGGGCCTGGCGCTCCGCCAGGCGTTGGCCGAGGGCGACCAGGTCTTCAGCACCAAGGGCTCGGTGAAGCTGGAGAGGCTCCCCTGATGCTCCGCCCTCGCGTGATCGTGTGCCTCGACGTGAAGGACGGGCGCGTCGTGAAGGGTACCCGCTTCGTGGGCCTCCGCGACGTGGGTGACCCCGTGGAACTCGCCGCCCGGTACGAGGAGGAGGGCGCCGACGAGATCGTCTTCCTCGACGTGTCCGCGTCCCGGGAAGGGCGCGGCACCCTTCTGGACACGGTACGCCGCACCGCCGAGGCGCTCTTCATCCCCCTCACCGTGGGCGGCGGCGTGCGCACGGCAGAGGACATCGGCCCCCTCCTGCGCGCCGGAGCCGACAAGATCAGCGTGAACACCGCGGTCGTGGAGCATCCGGACATCCTCGTCCGGGGCGCCGAGCGTTTCGGGAGCCAGTGCATCGTGGCCAGCATCGACGCCGCCCGACACGCGGGTGGTTGGCGCTGCCACACCCACGGAGGCTCCCGCCCCACCGACCTGGAGGCGGTCGCCTGGGCCGAGGAGTGCCACCGCAGGGGTGCCGGCGAGATCCTCCTCACCAGCATCGACCAGGACGGCGCCCGCTCCGGCTACGCGCTGGACCTCACCCGCGCGGTGGCCGACGCGGTGCCCGCCCCGGTCATCGCCTCCGGGGGCGCCGGCGAGGCCGCCCACCTGCGGGATGCCTTCACCCAGGGACACGCATCCGCGGCCCTCGTCGCGGGAATCCTCCACGACGGCCTCACCACGGTGGCAGAGCTCAAGTCCGCCCTCGCCGGATGGGGGATCCCGGTGCGCCCCGTCCGCGCAGGCGCCCCGGGCACACGCACAGGAGCGAACCCATGACCGACCGTGCCCTACGCGCCCCCGAGGACCTGGACGCGCTCGATTTCGCCAAGCACACCGGCCTGGTCCCCGTGGTGGCCCAGGACGCAGCCGACGGCCGCGTCCTCATGTTCGCCTTCGCCACCCGGGAGGCGCTGGAGAAGAGCCTCGCCACCGGCCAGATGCACTTCTGGTCCCGCTCCCGAGGCGCCCTCTGGCGGAAGGGCGAGACGAGCGGCAACACGCTGAGCGTGGTCTCGTTGCACGCTGACTGCGACGGCGACGCCGTCCTCGCCCTGGTCCACCCCGCCGGCCCCGCGTGCCACACCGGCGAGGGAACGTGCTTCGGGGAGGGTGCGGCGCCGGCGCCAATGGGCAGGGCAGCGGCGGCACCGTCCTCCCACCCGCGTGACGCTCTCGCCGTTCTCGACGCCACGCTGGCCGCACGCCAGGAGGAGCGTCCCGAGGGGAGCTACACCGTCCACCTCCTCGACGACGAGAACCTGCGCCTGAAGAAGCTGGGCGAGGAAACGGCGGAGTTGATCGCGGCGCTGGCGAAGGGTGACGCGGAACGCGCCCGCGAGGAGGCGGCGGACCTGCTCTACCACACGCTGGTGGCGCTCAGGGCCGCCGGCGTGCCCCTCGCCGAGGTGATGGAAGCGCTGGAGGCCCGCCGGCGCTGACGTGCCTGCGGGCCTCCTGCGGCATGTCCCCTCACCCGCTCGCCGTCGCCTGCGGAGCCCGGACCGTCTTCACCAGCGCGGCAGCGAACGGTGGAACCGCCCTGTGCAGGACTGGACCGCTGCCCTAAACCGAAGTTCCCGACGCGAGAAGGCGAGAAACGGCGTAGAACAAGGGGTATCGAG
>CAZJFX010000048.1:0-32303 GCA_964545395.1 uncultured Gemmatimonadaceae bacterium
GCCCCTACGGATGGCGATCCACATCCGGGTTATCGATTGCGTGGGGGGAGTCTACGCGCTCATCTGGTTCCAGCTTGTCAGTGCGCCTCGACCGAGTCCCCTCACCCAACCTCCATCCGTGATCCGCACACGACCATGACCCGCCAACGATCTCCCATTCCTGCCCTCACCGCGGGCCTGCTCGCCTCCGCCGCGCTCTGCGCCGCGAGCGTCACGCCCTCCCCCCTTGCGGCCCAGGCAGCCTCCGGCAGCCTCTACACCGCCCAGGTCCGTGACCACCGTGCCGTGCAGGACGCCGTGCGCTGGCTCGAGGACCACTACGAGGAGCAGGTGGCCGAGTGGATCCGCATCACCGAGATCCCGGCCAAGTCCACCCACGAGGAGGCGCGGGGCGCGTACATCCGCGCCCAGATGGAGGCCGCAGGGCTGGAGGTCTCGGTGGACGACATGGGCAACGTGGCCGGGATCCGCAGGGGGACGGGCGGCGGGAGCACCATCGTCTTCGCCGCCCACATGGATACGGTCCACCCCCAGGACACCGACGTCACGGTGAGGCGGGACGGCGACATCCTGCGCGCGCCGGGGATCTTCGACAACAGCTCCTCGGTGGCCAACATGCTCGCCACCATCCGGGCGCTGAACGCCGCCGGCATGCGCACCCGGGGCGACCTGATCTTCATCGCCACCGTCCAGGAGGAGATCGGCCTACGCGGGATGAACCACTGGCTCGAGGGGCACCCCGGGGTCACGGACATGCTCGTCGCCATGGACGGCGGCGTGGGGGCCATCAACTACGGCGCCCTGGGGATCTACTGGACGCGCTACACGTTCCACGCCGAGGGGTCCCACACGAACACGAGCACCGGGAAGCCCCACCCGGTGCGGGCGCTCTCCGACGCGGTGCGCTCCATCTACGAGATCCGTATCCCCGAGGGGCGGGGCACAACCGTATACAACGTGGGCATGGTGCAGGGCGGGTTCGTCTTCAACGCCATCCCCCAGGACGTCTCCTTCACCATGGACCTGCGCTCGGTGAACCCCCAGCTCCTCGACTCCCTGGACGCCGAGATCGAGGCGCGCGTCGCCCGGGCGGCGGAAGCCAACCGCGTGCGCTGGTCCAAGGAGGTGGATCAGCGGAACGCCGCCGGCGGCACCGCAGACGCGCTGGCGGACCGGGCCCGGCACCCCCTGGTGCTCACCGCCGTGGACGTGTACGGCGAGCTGGGGCTGGGGAACCGCACCAACCCTTCGGGCTCCACCGACGCCAACATGGGGGTGGTGCGGGGGATCCCGTCCATCGCCGTGGGCCGCGGCGTGGGTGGGGGTGGGCACACCCTGTCGGAGTGGGCCGAGCGCGCCAGCGCGCTCCCCGCCACCAAGGCCATCGTGCGCCTGGCCGCCTCGCTGGCGGGGGTGGTGCCGGCGCTCATCCCGTAGGAAGCATGGAACGGGTGGCACCCGGATCAGTCCCGGCATCCCCACCCCCGGCGGCCCGCGTTACCGCACCAGAAACCCGTGTCTCAGGGGATCGGCAGGGTCGAGGAACCACTCGCTTCTCCCGGTGATGTGGGCGCTCCCGCTCACCCGGGGGACGATGCCGTCGTGGGCGCCGATCCGCGTGGTGCCCACCACGCGGCCCCCGAAGGTGGTGCCCAGGATGCTCTCCACCACGATCTCCTGGTCCTCCGCCAGCTCGCCCCGGGCGTGGTGGAGGGCCAGGCGGGCACTCACCCCCGTACCGGTGGGGCTCCGGTCCACCTCCCCGTCGGCGAACACGCACACGTTGCGCGAGTGGTGGGCGGGGTCGTGCGGGGGCCCCACGAAGATGGTGCCGTACAGAAACGAGAGGTCCGGGTCGAGGGGGTGGTGGGGCGGATCCGCCGCCGCCACCGCGGCCTTGACGGCCTTTCCGGTCCCGATGAGGCGCTCCACCTCCTCGCCGACGAGATCGAGGCCGAGCGGCGCCGCGTCCACGAAGGCGTAGAAGGCACCCCCGAAGGCCACGTCGTAGCGCACCGTCCCCAGCCCGGGCACCTCCACCGACCGGTCCAGCGCCGCCGCGAAAGACGGCACGTTCACAAACGCCACCGAGGCCACTCGACCTCCCGACACCCTCCCCCAGGCCTCCACGAAGCCGGCAGGGGTGTCGATCCCCACCCGGTTCTCTCCGTCCCGGCTGGGCAGGAGCCCGAGCTCGAGGAGCACCGTGGTCACGGCGATGATCCCGTGCCCGCACATGGTGCTGTACCCCTCGTTGTGCGTGAACAGGACCCCCACGTCCGCCTCGGGCGTGACCGGGGGCACCAGAATGCACCCGTACATGTCCGGATGCCCCCGGGGCTCCCACATGAGGGCGGTACGGAGGGCGTCGTGGCGCAGCCCGGCGTCCCGGCGCCGGGCCAGGATGGAGTCTCCCCGGAGCTCTCCGAACCCCTCCAGGATCACCCTGAGGGGTTCCCCTCCGGCATGGGCATCGACGGCCAGCACCCGGTGCCATCCGGGGGGCGGCGACCAGGAGCGTGCCGTTTCGGGCCAGGGCTTCACGGAACCTTCTCCTTGTCTCCGTGGTCTCTTCTTTGGAGATTGAGCGTTGGATCCCTGCGCACACACTATCGGTGACAAGATATGTCCGACCAGCAAAACGGACCTGCCACGGACGTGGAGACCCTGAGCTCCCCCAACCGGCTCTCCAGCGAGGGCTCCGCCTCGGAGGCTACCATGCCCGAGACCCAGCCCTCCCCTCCCGGCGCCATGGAGTATGACTACACGAACTTCTACTTCGGCGCCGGCGAGGATCCGTTCGCCCTCATCGGTCCCTTCGACGACTGGTGGCGGGCGGTCAAGCCGGGAGGGTACTACCTCTACGAGCTTCCCCTCCACAGCGCCCCGTCCACCCGGGTGGACGTGGAGGACACGAAGACCCACGAGGTCCGCCGGGGCCTGGTCAACTTCGCGTCGTACAATTACCTGGGTCTGTCGTACAGGCCAGAGGTGAAGCAGGCCATCAAGGACGCCGTCGACATCTACGGAGGCGGCGCCTCCGGTTCGCCCATCCTCAGCGGCACCACGGACCTGCACCGGCGCTTCGCCGACGAGCTCGCCGCGTTCAAGAAGAAGGAGGCGGCGCTCATCTTCCCCACCGGGTACTCGGCCAACGTGGGGACCATCGCAGGGCTCATGCGCTCCGGCGACCTCATCGTCGCCGACCAGTACGCCCATGCGTCGGTGGTGGACGGGATGATCCTGTCGAAGGCCAACTCCCGGTTCTTCCGACACAACAAGGTGGAGGATCTGAACAAGAAGCTCGCCGACTTCCCGGGCAAGAAGCTCGTGGTGGTCGAGGGCGTGTACTCCATGGACGGTGATCAGCCGCCGCTGGCCGACATCGTCGAGGTGTGCCGCAAGCACAGCGCTCGCCTCATGATCGACGAGGCCCACTCGGCGTTCCTGTTCGGTGAGAACGGTCGCGGCGTGGTCGAGTCCCAGGGCCTCGAGGACGAGGTGGACATCCACCTGGGGACCTTCTCCAAGAGCCTGGGCGGCCAGGGCGGGTACATCGCCGGCTCGGCCCAGATGATCAACTACATCCGCGGCTTCTCCCGCTCCCGCTTCTTCTCCTGCGCGCTCTCGCCGGTGGTGGTGGCGGGGCTGCGGAAGGCGCTGGAGCTGGCGCAGCGGGAGCCGGAGCTCCGCGCGAAGCTCTGGCACAACGTAGCGTTCATGATGGCGAAGCTGGCCGACCACGGCGTCCCCGTCGGAGACACCACGTCGCAGGTCATCCCCATCATGGTCCGGGACGACGCCCGCATCTTCCAGATGGCGGAGGAGGTGTTCCGCGGTGGCGTCTTCATCAACCCGGTGAAGTACCCCGCCGTGGGCAAGCACAAGTCCCGCTTCAGGATGTCCATCTCCGCCGCGCACACCGAGGAGGAGCTGGACCGGGGCGCCGACATCATCATCGGCGTCCTGAAGAGGTATGGAGTATGCCGGTAGGGAAGTACTGCTTCAGCACGGGAGTCAGTGCCTTCTTCGAGATGGCCACGGCGGACGCCCGGGGAGTGATCCCGGCGTATCTCCAGCCCATCGAGGTGAGGCACCAGCGTAGTGTGCTCACCGTCACTGCCTTCCTGTTCGAGGACAGCGTGGTGGGCCCGTACACGGAACTCATGTTCGCCGTCGTCGTGCCGCCGATGGTGGAGGAGTGGGGGCATCACGCGAAGGCCGGGTTCTTCCCGTTCCTGATGGCCACCAGTTCCGCGGAGGCGAGGCGCCTCCGAGCCGAGCGGTACCACTTCCCCTACTCGGACCAGGACATCGACGCCCAGTTCATCGAGACGCCGGAGCGGCTGCGGGTGCGGGCGTGGGGAGGCGGCCAGCCCATCGTGGACTTCAGCGTCACCCAGGGCGCCTGGGAGTCCACCAGCCACCTCCTCCAGAGCTTCGCCGGGTACGGCAAGGCGCGTTATCGCGCCAACGTGCAGATCAGCGGACAGTACACGGTCCACGAGAACGAGCGGGGAAGCATGATCCTCTACCCCCACGAGTTCACCCGCGCCATCGCCCCCAGCGAAGTGGCTCCCTATCCCTTCCGGGAGCACTGGCTCAAGAACGGCACCGAGGTCTTCCACTCTCTCGAGACCTTCTGAAGCCGGGGCGGCCCAGGGTCGTAGGGGGAGAGGCACGACGACGCGTCCTCCATTCCCGCGACCCATGATGCGCTCCTCCGTCATCGCCGCCCTCACCCTCGCTGCCATCCTCGCGCCGCTCCACCCCCTGGGCGCCCAGGCCACCCCGGCGCCCCAGGCGTTCCATGGCACGTGGACCGGCGTCCTGGAGGCGGGCGCGGCGAAGCTCCGCTTGGTCTTCCACGTGGACGTGGGCGCCGGCGGCGTCCTCTCCGCCATCATGGACAGCCCGGACCAGGGCGCCGCGGGGATCCCCGCCACCGCGGTGAGCGTCCAGGGGTCGACGCTCCGGTTCGCCGTGGCCAACATCGGGATGACGTACGAGGGGGCGCTCTCCGCCGATGGCGCGCGCCTGGACGGAACCTTCACCCAGGGAAGCGCCCGGCTCCCCCTGGCCCTGGCCCGGGGCGAGGCGCCCGCGCCCCCGGCGCGCCCCCAGCATCCGAAGCCTCCCTTTCCGTACCGGGTGGAGGAGGTCCGCATCCCCCACGCGGCGGCGGGCGTGGTCCTGGCCGGGACGCTCACCCTCCCCCGGGGACCCGGGCCCTTCCCCGGCGTGGTCCTCGTGACCGGATCGGGACCGCAGGACCGTGACGAGTCTCTCCTGGGGCACAGGCCGTTCCTCGTCCTGGCGGACCACCTGACCAGGAAGGGGATCGCCGTGCTCCGCTACGACGACAGGGGGGTTGGAGGCTCCACGGGGGCGTTCTCGGCCGCCACGTCCGAGGACTTCACGTCCGACGCGCTGGCCGCGGTGGCGTTCCTGAAAGCCCGGAGCGGCGTGGGCTCGGTGGGGATCGCCGGCCACTCCGAGGGAGGGCTCATCGGCCCTATGGCGGCTACGCGCTCCGGCGACGTGGCCTTCGTCGTGATGCTGGCCGGCCCCGGGCTCCCCGGGGAGGAGATCCTCTACCTCCAGAGCGCGCTCATCGCCCGAGCCGAGGGCGCGCCCGACGCTCAGGCCGCCGCCAACCTGGAGATCCAGAAGCGCCTGTTCGCCATCGTCCGCGCCCAGCCCGACACGGCGGCGGCACTCACCGAGCTCCAGCACGCGCTCCAGGAAGCGGTCGAAGCGCTCCCTGCGGAGACGCGGCACCGGATGGAGGGCGAGTTGACCCCCGGCGCCCTGGAAGCCCAGGTTCGGCAGGTGAACTCGCCCTGGTTCCGCTTCTTCCTGACCTACGATCCCCGGCCCACGCTGGAGAGGGTCCGCGTGCCGGTCCTGGCCTTGAACGGCGCGCTCGACGTGCAGGTGCCCGCCGAGGTCAATCTCCGGGAAGTGGGCGAGGCTCTGAAGCGCGGGGGGAACACCGACGAGACCACGCGCCTCCTCCCCGGGCTGAACCACCTCTTCCAGACGGCGCGCACGGGCGGGCCGTCGGAGTATGCCACCATCACCGAGACCATGAGCCCGACGGCCCTGGAGGCCGTGAGCTCGTGGATCCTGGAGCGCTTCCGTCCATGAGCCCCAGCCGACGCATCATCGAGCCCTTCCGCATCAAGGTCGTGGAGCCCATCCGCATGACCAGCGCCGAAGAGCGCATGGGGTACCTCCGCGAAGCCGGGTACAACCTCTTCAAGCTGCGCGCGGAAGACGTGCTCATCGACCTCCTCACCGATTCGGGCACCTCGGCCATGAGTTCGGAGCAGTGGGCCGCGGTCATGCGCGGCGACGAAGCTTACGCCGGGAGCAAGTCCTGGTACCGATTCGAGGCAGCGGTGAAGGACATCTTCGGTTTCCGCCACGTCATCCCCACGCACCAGGGGCGCGCCGCCGAGCGGATCCTCTTCTCGACGATGTGCCGGGCGGGGCACGTGGTGCCCAACAACACCCACTTCGACACCACCCGGGCCAACATCGAGGCCACGGGGGCGGAGGCGGTGGACCTCCCCATCGCCGAAGGGCTGGTACCCTCGTCCGTCCATCCCTTCAAGGGGAACATGGACGTGGATGCGCTGGAGGCGCTCATCGCCCGCGTGGGACCGGAGCGCGTGCCCCTCTGCATGCTCACGGTGACGAACAACACCGGGGGCGGCCAGCCCGTGTCCATGGCCAACATCAAGGCGGTGAGCGCGGTGTGCCGGCGGCATGGCATCCCCTTCTACCTGGACGCGTGCCGCTTCGCCGAGAATGCGTTCTTCATCAAGCTGCGGGAGAAGGGGTACGGCGGGATGTCGGCGAAGGAGATCGCCCGGGAGATGTTCGCCCAGGCCGACGGCTGCACCATGTCGGCCAAGAAGGACGGGCTCGCCAACATCGGCGGCTTCCTGTGCATCAACGACGACGCCCTGTCGCGGCAGGAGGAGAACCTGCTCATCCTCACCGAGGGATTCCCCACGTACGGAGGCATGGCCGGGCGGGACCTGGACGCCATCGCCGTGGGGCTGGAGGAGGTCCTCCACGAGGACTACCTCACCTACCGCATCGAGGTGTCGCGGTATCTGGGAGAGCACCTCACCCAAGGGGGCATCCCCATCGTCCAGCCACCCGGGGGCCACGCGGTCTACATCGACGCCGCGGCCTTCCTCCCCCACGTTCCTCCCCTGCGGTTCCCGGGGCAGTCGGTGGCCGCCGAGCTGTACCTGGAGGGCGGGATCCGCACGGTGGAGATCGGGACCGTGATGTTCGGGCACCGGGACCCGGCCACCGGACAGGACGTCCCGTCGAAGATGGAGTTGGTGCGCCTGGCCATCCCCCGCCGCGTCTACACCAAGAGTCAGATCGACTACCTGGTGGACGTGGCCCTGGACGTGTACCGGCGCCGGGACGCCATCGGCGGGTTCCGCTTCGTGGAGGAGGCGCCGGTGCTGCGCCACTTCACCGCGCGTTTCGAGCCGCTGTACGAGATCAGGGTGAGCGCGTAGCGGGCAATTCGGACGCTCGGGCCACCGCCAGAACCGTTCCCTATTCCGCCCGGAGCACCACCATCGGGTCCACCCGGGTGGCGCGGCGGGCGGGGAGCCACGCGGCCAGGGTGGCGACGGCGAGCACGATGGCTGCCGCGGTCGCGAAGGCAGCCGGGTCGTCGGGGCCCACTCCGAAGAGCAGGCTCCGCAGCAACCGGGATGCGACCCAGGCGCCAACACCGCCGAGGAGCACGCCCAGGAGGCTCACACCCACTCCCTGGCGCAGCACCGCGCGTACCACGGCGCCCGCATCCGCGCCGAGCGCCATCCGCACGCCGATCTCGCGGGTGCGCCGGGCGACCGCGAACGTCACCACCGCCCACACCCCGGTGCACCCCAGGACCAGCGCGAGCACGGCGAACACCGTGAGCAGCAACCCCATGATCCGGGTGTCCCCGGACGCCGCAGCCTCCAGATCGTCCACGGTTCGCACGCCGAACAGGGGCACCCCCGGGTCGATCTCGGCCAGGGCGGCCCGGGCTCCCGCGACGACTGCGAGCGGATCCCCGCGCGTGCGGAGCACGATCGTGCTCCCGCCTGCTTCCTGCCGGTGGGAGACGAACGCCTCGGGCATGATCCCGTTGGCTGGACGGTCGAAGAGCACGTCGCCCACCACGCCCACGACCTCCGCCGGGCCGCGCTCCTCCGAGGTGAGGCCGGTCCCGATGGCGATCGTCCTTCCGAGCGCGACGCCGTCAGGGAAGAGCTCGCGGACCGCCGCTTCGCTCAAGACCATCACCGCCCGGCTGGAAGTCTGGTCCTCCGACGTGAACGTGCGGCCCTGGAGCACGGGGATCCCCAGCGTCGAGAAGAAGTCGTCGCTCACGTAGTGGACACCGATGGCGGGCCTCGACCCTTCGCTCCAGGTCCGGCCGCCGGCCTCCCGCGCGAGCGTGATCGTGCAGTGTCCGGCCAGGGGAGGCACGCAAGTCAGCGCCGCGCTCTCGACGCCGGGCAGCGCGCGCAGCCGCTCCAGATACCGCTCATGGAACGATGCCTCCTCCTCAACCCAGGGGCTCGTGCGCGGAATGAAGTAGTCGAAGGCCACGAGGTCGCCGGGCTCGAAGCCCCGGTCCACGCGGTTCAGCTCCGCGAGCGAGCGGAGCAGCAGGCCCGCGCCGACGAGGAGCACCAGCGCCAGAGCCACCTCGCCCGCGACCAGCGCGCCGCGCAGGTCGAGGAAGCGCCGCCCGGCGCGCCCGCCGGCCGCGCCGGCCCGGAGCCGTGCCGCAGGGTCGCCCTGTCCGACCGCGAGCGCAGGCACGACACCGCACACGAGCGCGGTGCCCATCGCGACGAGCGCCGCGAATCCCACCACGACCGGATCCATGCCCACGGAGTCCACGCCCGCGGCGCGCACGTTCCAGCTCGCCTCCACGAAGCGGGCGGGCCAGAGCGCGGCGAGCGCATCCAGGCCGAGCACCGCCACGGCGAGCCCCACGAGCCCCCCCGCCACCGCGAGCAGCAACGCCTCCGCGAGGAACGTACGCGTCACGCGCCACCGCCCGGCCCCCAGTGCCACGCGCACGGCCGACTCTCGCCCCCGGGCGCTCGCCCGCGCCACCAGAAGACCCGCGAGGTTCGCGCACGCCACCAGCAGCAGAAGCACCGCGGCGCCGGCCAGGACCAGCAGCGACGTGCGGGCCTGGGGGTTCACGAAGGCCTGGGCCAGCGGCCCGGCCGACGCCCCGCGCACGACGGTCGGGTCCGTGTCCGGGTAGCGCTCTTCGATCGCGCGCCCCACCGCCCTCACGCGCTGATCCAGGAGCGCGAGGTCGGTGCCCGGTGCGACGCGGGCCACGACGCGTAGCCAGTGGGCCTGGGCTCCGCGCACGAGGAACGGCGCGGTCAGCACGGCGCCGCCGCACACGCTCATCCACAGATCGGCGGTTCCCGTGAGCCCCTGGAAGCCGGCCGGCGCGACGCCGACAACCCTCACCGCTTGTCCGTTGAGCGTCACGTCGCGGTCGATGACGCCGGGATCGGCGCCGAAGCGCTCCTGCCAGAGCCCGTGGCCCAGGATCGCCACCAGCGGAGCGCCCTCGGTGTCGTCGTCCGCCGTGAAGTCGCGCCCGTGGACCGGGGTCACGCCCAGGATGCGCAGGTACTCGGGGGTCACGTACTCCACCGCCAGGTAGGCCGCATCCCCCGCTCCGGTGAGCGTTAGGAACCGCCGCGCGTACGCTGCTGACATCTCGAGCGGAAGGGACTCCGTCTCCCGCAGAGCCTGGTACTTGGGGTAGGACCACGGGAAGCCGCGCGGCGGTCCCGGCCGCGCCGTGGACGAGTCGGTGAGATCGAGGAACGCCAGCCGGTCCGGCTCGGGATACGGCGGCTCTGTCAGGAGCGTCGCCTTCACCGCCGAGAAGATCGCGGTGTTCGCGCCGATCCCCAGGGCCAGCACGAGGGTGGCCGCCAGCGTGAACCCCGGACTCCGCCGCAGGACCCTGAACGCAACGCGAACGTCGGCCCATCCGTCGCTTCCCATCCCTCCTCCTCTTCCCCGGTCCCGGGCCGTCCGCCTGCGTTCGGCCACGCCGCTCACCACCAGGTCCGCGAGAATGCGGAAGCCCAGCGCAGCTGCTCGTGCCTGGCTCCGGTTCCAGCGGGCCCGGAACGCCGCCTCCGCCGCCTCCGCCATCTCGTCGCCGTCCTGCTCCCTCCTCAGGGGCGGGTGGGCCAGGAGAGCGAGGCGAACGAGTCGGACGAAGACGCCGCTGCCCCCGCCCCTCATCGCGGCTCCGGCACCAGCCGGGAGGCGGCGGCTACCTGGAGGAGACGGGCCATCCGCGCAGACTCGGCCCGCGCCACGGCGCGACCCAAGGCCGTCGCCCGGTAGTAGCGCCGCCGTGCGTCGGCTCCCGGCTGCGGGGGCGCGGCAAGCTCCTCCAGGAGCCCCCGGGCCACCATGCGCGCCAGCGTCGTGTAGAGGGTACCAGGAAGAAGGGCGTCCTTCCCGGCTGTTTTCTCCTCCAGGGAGCGCATCATCCCATACCCGTGGAGCGCCTCCTGCCCCAGGGCGAGGAGGACGTGGTATTCAGGGGGGGTAAGGGGAAGGAAGGTTTCCGGATCGGGATGCGTCATGGGCTCTCCCAGGGTCGGGCCACTATCATGTTGCTCATTATAGTGAGACGCATGCGAACCAGAAAGGGTTGCGTGGGCCGGCGCCATCCGGCGGAGGGGCGCCCCCGCTTGTCACGGCGCCCCGCTCCCGCTCGTATCCTCGTCATGATGCGGAACCTGCCGACCCTCGCGCTCGCCCTCGTCCTGGCGGCGGGGAGCGCCGGGTGCGACGACGCGCCCACCGCTCCCGCGGCGGGCGACGAGCGCATCGAGGTGGAGGTCACCGGCGGGATCGCGGCGGTGGACTACGCCTATCGGGTGGACGGGGGATCGGTCACCGGCATCGTGTGCCAGCGCCTCTGCGACTTCGCCCCCGGCGACACGCTCTGGATCCTGACCCCCGCCCAGCGCCTCGCCCTGGCCGGGGCCGTGGACAGTTCCGGGCTCCCGGCCTGGACGGGGCCCGAGGACTCGGGAACCCAGTGCTGCGACCAGTTCCACTACCGGGTGACATGGAGCTGGGAGGGTCGGGTCCGGACCTTCGGCGGCACGGAGGGGCTCCTCCCAGAGCCCTTCCGCGAGCTGGTCCGCACGCTCCAACTCCTCCGTCGGGCCACCCCTCCCCTCGTGCTTTCCCAGGACACGGGACTCCAGGGGTTCGCGGCCGACGCGCTCCAGCTCCACGACGTCCGCGTCGAAGGAGGCGTCCTGGAGGTGGACGCGGGATGGTCGGGCGGGTGCACCGCCCACGACGTGGATGCCGTCGCGTGGACGGGCTGGATGGAGTCCTGGCCGGTGCAGATCGGGGTGGCCCTCACCCACGATGCCCACGGCGACGCATGCAAGGCGCTGGTGCGCCGCACGCTCCGCTTCGACCTGGAGCCGCTGCGCCGGGCCTACGTGGAGGCCTACGGGAGCGGATCTGCGACGCTGGTGCTGCGCGTGGGCGCCGCGGCGGGCGGCGACGTCCGCGCGGTGTCGTTCGCGTTCTAGCAGGTCGTTCCCCCCGCCCTGGCCGATTCGGGCCAGCGCGGCCCAAGTTGCTCCCCGGATGCGCGCCGGTACCCACGGGCGCGACGCCGATGCATCTCGGACACGGGCAGACCATGGATACGAACGGATGGCGCAGGCTGGTCTGGGCAGCTCTCCTCCTGGCAGCGTTCTCGTGGACGACCCTGCCCCTGGCAGCTATCCCGCTTCCACAGGGCTCTCCGACGAGCGAGGACTCCCTCTCCGCCGCGGTGGACCGCATCTTCGAGCGGTGGCACCGGCCGGACTCCCCCGGCGCCGCGGTCCTCGTCCTCCGGGACGGGGAAGTGGTCCACGCCGCGGGGTACGGGATGGCGGACCTGGAGCACGGCGTCCCCATCCGCACCACGTCGGTCTTCGACATCGCCTCGGTCTCCAAGCAGTTCGGGGCCATGGCGGTGGCGCTCCTGGAGGCGGAGGGGCGCATCTCGCTGGACGACGGGGTGAGGAAGTACATCCCCGAGCTCCCGGACTTCGGCCCCCCCATCACGATCCGGCATCTGGTCCACCACACCAGCGGGATCAGGGACTGGCCGGCGACGCTGGGCATCGCGGGATGGGACTACCAGGACGTGATCTCCTTCCAGCAGATCCTCCGCATGGCCTTCGGCCAGCAGGATCTCAATTTCGTCCCCGGCGCCGAGCACACGTACTCGAACACCGGATACAACCTCCTGGCCGAGATCGTCGCCAGGGTGAGTGGGGTCTCGTACCGGGAGTTCTGCCAGGAGCGGATCTTCGGCCCCCTCGAGATGGTCCATACCCACGTCCACGACGACCACACGGAGGTCGTGCCGGACCGGGCGCACTCCTACCGCCCCGCCCCGGGAGGGGAGTACCACCTGGTGTGGAACTCCCTCACGGCCTTGGGCTCCAGCTCGATCTTCACCACCGTCGAGGATCTGGCCAAATGGGTGGGGAACTTCGAGAACCCCCTGGTGGGGGGGCAGGCGGTGATCCAGCGCATGCAGGAGCGCGGCGTCCTCAACGGGGGTGACACCATCGCCTATGCCTGGGGGCAGAGCCTCGGCCGCTACCGTGGGCTCGACACCTGGAGCCACAGCGGGTCCTGGGCCGGGTACCGGACCATATTGGTGCGCTTCCCGGAGCAGCGGTTCTCGGTTGTGATCCTGAGCAATACCGCCGAGATGAACCCGGCGCTCCTGGTGAACCGCATCGCGGACCTGTACCTCGCCGACCTCTTCACCGAAGCTGCACCGGCTCTCCGGGAGCCTCCCCGGGCACCGGCGGTGGCTTGGCATCCCTCGCCCGCCGAACTCGAGGAGTACGCGGCAGTGTACGAGAGCGACGAGCTCCTCACCTTCTGGCGCCTCGAGGTGCGAGAGGGCGAGCTCGTGGCCCGCCACTTCCGCACCGGGGACTTCCGTCTGAGGCCGCTGGAGCGTGACCGGTTCCACGGGGGAGCGTTCGGAGAGGTCCATTTCCTCAGGGATGCCGCTGGAAGGATCACCGCCTTCACCGCCAACCAGACGCGGGTCCGGGGACTCCGGTTCGTCCGGGTCCGGTGACGCGAGCGACGAGGCCCCGGCCATGAACCCCCGCATCCCACTCCTGTCCTTCCTCGCCGTGGCGCTGGCCGCCAGCGCCTGCAGCCCCCCCGACCCGGGGCGCCCCGACCTCGAGGCGCGCGCGTACCTGCGCATCGTAGCCGCCGAAGATGCCCGCCCCACGGAGGGACGCGACCTGGAGACGCTCCTCTCCGCGCTCGCTTCCCCGTCCCCCCGCCTCCGCGCCGCGTCCGTGCGTGGCCTGGGCCGGCTGGAGAATCCTGCCCTCGTGGGGCGCATCGCGCCCGTGCTGGGCGACGCGCACCGCGGGGTGCGCCGCGAGGCAGCCAACGCCCTGGCGCAGGCGGTGCATCGGGGCGCGGGCGACGCCGCGCTTCCCCTCCTCCTCGACGCTGTCGAGCGGGAGAGCGACCCGCTGGTGCTAGGTGCTCTGGCCCGGTCCCTGGGGCGGCTCCGCCTCGATGCCGGCGGGCGCGCCACCGTGGCCGGCGCCCTGGTGCGGTTGAGCCGGGGCCCCGAGGGGGACGCCCCACCCTACCAGATGGAGGGCGTGGCCCTGGGGATGGCGTCGTGGATCCGGGGCCTGGGCAGCGAGCCCCGGCCTCCCCTCCTCCAGGCCCGCCTGGCCGAGATGACCGGATACGGCCTGGGCGCCCCCGCCGGGGACGTGGGGGCCGTCCGGGTGCGCGCCCTGGCCGTGGGGGCCTATCTCTCCCCGGAGACGAACGCGGAAGACATGCGGGCCTTCCTGTCCGACGCCGCGCCCTCCGTCCGTCTCACCGCGGCGGGCCGCCTGGGCGTGCTTCCCCCCGCCCTCCGCGCCGAGTTGGCCACGTCGGCCATGGCCGACCCGTCGGCCCAGGTGCGTCTGGAAGTGGTGCGGCGCGGGCTCTCCACCGCCCCCCTCACCCCGGATGCCTGCCGCCTTCTCGCGGCGGCGGCCCAAGGCGACACCGACGTGGGCGTGCGCCTGACGGCCCTGGACGCCCTCGCCGCCCCCTGCCCCGACCGGGTGGCTCAGCGGACCTTCCTCGTCCGGTTGGTGGAAGACGGCAGCGCCGCCCCCGTGGACGAATGGCACATGGGCGCCCACGCCCTGGCGGCGCTGGCCGCGTTGGACGCCCGGAGCGCCCGGGCCCACCTGTCCGCGTGGGTCACGCACCCGAGCTTCTTCGCCCGCACCTGGGCCGCCACCGCCGCAGCCCGCGCGGGCGATGCGGAGATCCTGCGCTCCTTGGCCGGGGACGCGCACCCCAACGTGCGCACCGAAGCGCTCCGCGGGCTGGCCACGTTGCTGGGGCGCGCTGCCGACGCCGAGCTTCTGACCGCCCTGGAGGAGAGCGACGACAACCAGCTCCTCCTCACCGTGGCCGGGCTCCTGGAGGGGACCGAGGCCCGTTCCGCCACCGCCGAAGCGGCGCTCGGCGCGCTGGAGCGGATCTCCCGCCCCCGTGGGGAGACGCTCCGTGACGCACGCGTGGCGCTCCTCGCGCTCATCGAATCCACAGGAGACAGCACGCTGGTCCCCCGGGTGGAGCCGTATCTCCGGGACTACGACCCGGCGGTGGCCGAGCGCTCCGCCGAGGCCCTCAACGCCTGGACGGGAGCGGCCCGGGTGGCGACGCCGGAGCGGGTGCCCCCTCTCCCCCTCCCCACTCCGGAGGAGCTGCGCGCCATGGAGCACGACACCGTGGTGCTCCACATGGCCCGGGGCGGAGCCATCCGGGTACGCCTCCTCCCCTGGCAGGCCCCCACCAACGCCGTGCGCTTCTACAGGATGGCGCTGAGCGGCGCCCTGGACGGCCTCACGTTCCACCGCTGGGCGCCCAACTTCGTCATCCAGGGCGGGAGCCCCGGGGCCAACGAATACGCCGGCCACGGCGCGTTCACCCGGGACGAGGTGGGGCTGGCGCCCAACTGGCGGGGCACCGTGGGCCTCTCCACGCGGGGAAGGGACACCGGCGACGGACAGCTTTACGTGAACCTGGTGGACAACGTCCGCCTGGATCACGACTACACGGTCTTCGGCGTGGTGGTGTCCGGGATGGACGCGGTGGACGCGGTGCTGGAGGGAGACGTCATCGAGCGGGCTGAGGTACGCCCCGGACGCTAGCGTCCGCCGGACTCCGTCGCCGCCCGCCGGCCGGCCATCAGGGCTTCGATCTCGTCCGGGTCCTTGGGGATCCCGGCGGAGAGCACCACCGGCTCGCCCTCGGTCACCAGCACGTCGTCCTCGATGCGGATGCCCACGTCCCACCACTTGGGATCGACGTCGTCCGCAGGAGGGATGTAGATCCCGGGCTCGATGGTGACGACCGCACCGGTCTTCAGCGCCCGGTATGAGCCCACGTCGTGGACCTCCAGGCCCAGGTAGTGGCTGGTGCCGTGGGGGAAGAAGCGGCGCAGGCCAGCCCAGTCCTCGGGCCCCCGGATGAGCTCGAGCCGCGCCAGGCCCCGGGCCAGGACCCGGGACGCCGTCTCGCCGGGAGCGCCGAAGGAAACCCCTGCCCTGACGGCCTCGATGGCCGCCTCCTGGGCCTCCAGCACGATCTCGTAGACGGCCCGCTGCTCCTTGGTGAAGCGGCCGTCCACGGGCACGGTGCGGGTGATGTCGGCGGTGTATCCCCGGTAGGAGGCGCCCACGTCCATCACCACCAGGTCGCCGGCCCGGGTCACCCGGCGGTTGGTGTCGTAGTGGAGCATCACCGAGTTCTCGCCGCTCCCCACGATGGAGGGGAAGCCGGGGCGCTCGCTCCCCATGCGCCGGAACCTGTACTCGAGGACGGCCTCGATGTCGTACTCCGCCCAGCCGGGCTCCATGGAAGCCATGGCCTCCCCGAGCGCCGACCCGGTGATGTCCACGGCGCGCTGAAGGAGGGCGATCTCCTCGGGAGTCTTCACCTCCCTGAGCCCGTCCAGGACCGCGCCCAGCTTCACGTCGTCGAAGGCGCCCGAGTTCACCTGGGCCGCTTCGGCCACCGCGCCGATCTGCTCGGCCAGCGCGGTCTGGGGAGCTACCACCACTGGGAAGGGAAGCAGGAACACCTTCCGCCCGGGCCGGGCCAGGATGGGGACCACGATCTCCTGGAAGCGCGTGTTGGCGAGCGCGCTCTCCACGCCCAGCTCCTCGAGCGCCCGTTCGGGCCCGAAGCGGCGGCCCAGCCAGATCTCCATGGCGTGGTCGCGCGGGGGCACGAAGAGGATCTCGTGGACCGTACACCCCTCCAGCTCCACCCCGTCTGGCGCGAGAAGGAGGGCGGAGCCCGCCTCCGGCGTGCCGGTCAGGTAGTAGAGGTACGGGTCCTGGGTGTACTCCTGGGCGTCGTCCAGCGCCCCTCGCGCCTCGGGCCCCCCCAGCACGAGCGCCACCGAACCCGGCGGGAGCGCCGCGCGCACCGCGTCGCGGCGCGAGCGGTGGAACGCGGGCGGCAGGAGGTCGCGATCATAGCGGACGGGGGCCTCACGGACCGTATCCCCGTTCCCCACCGCCGTGGATTGGGCGGACAGGGCGGAGGCCGCTCCTGCGGCGAAGGCCAGGAGGAGCGCCAGGGCGCGGAGGGGAAGGGGTGGGAGCATCGGCATGGCCGCAATGCTAACCCCCCCGGAGCCCTTTCGATCCACCACCCCCATGCCCACATTGGGCCAGCCCTCCCCTCCGGCGGGACCAGGAGGGAACGCTTCGGACCCACACCCCGGGAGGTCGCATGGATCGTCGAGGCTTCGTCACCACCGGAATGGCCGCCGGCCTGGCCGGCCTGGGCGGGCTGGGAAGCGCTGTTCCTCTCCTCGACCGCGCCTCCTTCTGGCGGGTGGGCAAGACCCTTCCCGACGGCACCATCCGCCTCAGCTCCAACGAGAACTCCCTGGGCCTGGCGCCCTCGGCCCGGCAGGCCGTGGTGGACGCGATCGTGAACGCCAACCGCTACCCGGGCCAGTGGAGCACCCCCGTGCAGGCGGCCATCGCCGAGCGCCTGGGCGTCGCCAAGGAGAACGTGGTGCTGGGAGCCGGGTCCACGGAGATCCTCCAGATGGCGGTGCAGGCGTTCCAGTCGCCGCGCGCGCCGCTGGTCCTGGCCGAGCCCACCTATGAGGACGTGCCCTTTTACCTCCGTCCGTTGGCCTACGAGCTCATCTCCATCCCCCTGGGCGCGGGGATGGTTCACGACCTGGGCCGCATGCGCGAGGCCGCGGAGAAGGGCGGCCGACCGGCGCTGGTGTACCTGTGCAACCCCAACAACCCCACCGGGACGGTCACGCCCTCCCGGGACGTGGATGCCTGGATCGCCGACGCCCCCGAGACCACCTTGTTCCTGGTGGACGAGGCCTACTTCGAGTATGTGAGCGATCCGGCCTATTGGACGGCGCTGAAGTGGGTGGGATCCAAGCCCAACGTCATCGTCGCGCGCACCTTCTCGAAGATCTACGGGATGGCGGGGATGCGCCTGGGGTACGGCGTGGCCCATCCGGACACCGCCGGCCGCCTCCGCGACTTCATCTGCCGCAACAACATCAACGTCCTGACCAGCGCCGCCGCCATGGCCTCCATGGCCGACGAGGAACTGGTGGCCCGGGCCCTGAAGGTCAACGGCGACGCCAAGGCGGTCGCCGAGAGCACGCTGGACGACCTGGGGCTGGAGCGCCTGCCCACCCAGACGAACTTCGTCATGCACCGCATCAACGGAGACCTGCAGACCTACATCGGCCGCATGCGCGAGCAGGGTATCCTGGTCGGGCGCCCCTTCCCGCCCATGACCGGGTGGAACCGCGTCTCGTTCGGGCTTCCCGAGGAGATGGAGCGGTGGGCCGACGCGCTCCGCGGCATGCGGGCGGTGGGACACATCTGAGCGGAGAGGGTCGCGTCGTGATCGGACATCCACGGAAGGGTCGCCGGGCAGCGTGCCCGGCGACCCTCCGCGTTCCGGCCCTGGCCGGGCTCGCCGCGCTGGCGATGCTCGCCGCCGCCGGCGCCACGCCGGTCGGCTCCGGCCGACTCGCAGCCCAGGAGCCCCCCACCCCGGCCTCCGTCCTCGGGTTCGAGCCGGGCGCCGACTTCCACCTGCCTACGTACGAGCAGTCGGTGGACTGGTTCACCCGGCTCGACGCCGCGTCCGACCGGGTGCGGATGTTCCGCGTGGGAAAGACCACGCTGGGGCGGGACTGGCACGTGGTGGTGATCTCGTCGGAGGAGAACCTGGCCTCCCTGGATCGCTGGAAGGAGATCGCCGCCCGCCTTGCCGACCCCCGCAGCCTCACCGACGCCCAGGCGCTGGCGCTGGCTCGCGAGGGGAAGGCGGTGGTGGACATCAGCGGCGGGCTCCACGCCTCCGAGGTGGCGGGCCCCCTCAGCGTCGTGACGCTGGCCTGGGAGCTGGTCACCAGCGACGAGCCCAGGATACGGGCCATCCGCGACCACGTGATCGCGGTGCTCTGGCCTTCTCTGAACCCCGACGGCCAGACGCTCGTCGCCGATTGGTACATGGGGAACGTGGGCACCTCCTACGAGACCTCGCCCATGCCCTGGCTCTACCAGGAATACGTCGGGCACGACAACAACCGCGACGCCTACATGCTGAACATGATCGAGTCGCGGGTGGTGGAGCGGGTGTGGAGGGAGTGGGAGCCCCAGATCATCCATGTGCACCACCAGACCTCCCCTTTCCCCACGCGCATCTGGCTCCCGCCCTTCGCCGAGCCCATCGCGCCCCGCGCGCCTGCCCTCATATCCCGGACGGTGAACACCATCGGGATGGCCATGGCGCAGATGCTCGAGGCGCGCGGCCTCCCCGGCGCCACCCACATGGGCACGGGGTTCGACGCCTGGTACCCAGGCTACATCGACTACCTCCCCGTCCTCCAGAACCAGGCCTCCTTCTGGACGGAGACGGGGCTCTACCGGTACGTCACGCCCCGCTTCTACACCATCGCCGACTTCCCCGAGGACATGCGCGACCTGCGGGCCGGGACGCTCTACTCCAGCCCCTGGGAGGGCGGCTGGTGGCGCCTGGGCGACGCGGTGCGCTACATGCACGTGGCGTCGCTGGCGGTGTTGGACTACGCCGCCAAGTACCGGGAGGACCTCCTCTACAACCGGTACCAGTCGGGGCGGGACGTGGTGGCGCGCTACCGCCGCGAGCCGCCCTACGTCTGGTGGATCCCCCAGGAACAGCGCGACCCCGTCGCCGCCGTGGAGATGCTGCGCCGCCTGGCGTACGACGGCGTGGAGGTGGCGCGGCTCGAGCGGCCCGTGACCCACGAGGGGACGACGTGGCCCGCCGGCACCTGGGTCATCCCCATGGACCAGCCCTTCGCCGAGCTGGCCCGTCAGGTCCTCGAGGTGCAGCGCTACCCCGACCTGCGGGAGTACCCCGAGGGGCCGCCCGAACAGCCTTACGACGCAGCGGGCTGGACCCTCGGCGCGCTCATGGGCGTGCGCGTCGTGGCCGCGACCCAGCCGCTCGCCCCCGAGACGCGGGAAGCCCTGCGCCCCCTCTCCGCCGAGGCGCTCCCCTGGGACGCCGCCACCGAGGACGCCTCCCCCTTCGACGCCGCGCCCCGCGTCGGCTTCGACGATCACCCGGTGGCGGCGGCCATCCGCCCGCCGGAGGGGCGTCTCACGGGCTCGGGTGCGGCGCTCCTCCTCAATCCGGCCCAGAACAACAGCTTCCGCGCGCTCAACGCAGCATGGGACGCGGGAGCCTCCGTGCGATTCTCCAACTCCGACGGGGGCCGATACGTCGTCACCGGGCTCGGGGAGGGCACAGTGCGGAGGCTCGTCGCCGACCTGGCGCTCCGCGCCCGGCGCGGGCCAGCCGACGGCACGCCGCTCCCCCGGCCCCGCGTGGGCCTCTACCGGCCCTGGACGGCGAGCATGGACGAGGGGTGGACCCGTTGGGTCCTGGAGCGGTACGGCTTCGCCTTCAAGAGCCTCTACGACGCCGACGTTCGGGCCGGAGAGTTGGGCGGCCGCTACGACGTGGTGGTGCTCCCCTCCGAGCGCGCCTCCACCCTCACGCTCGGCCACGGCAAGGGCACGCTCCCCGAGCGCTTCACGGGCGGCATGGGTGACGAGGGCGTGCGGGCCCTGGACGAGTTCGTGCGCGGCGGCGGCACGCTGGTGTGCATGAACCAGGCCAGCGATCTCTGCATCCGGGAGCTCCACCTGCCGGTGGTGAACGCGGTGGGCGGGCTTCCCCGGGACACCTTCTTCGCAGGCGGTTCCATCCTCAGGGTGGAGACGGATCGGACCCACCCGTTGATGGCCGGGATGAGCGCGGAGTCCGACGTCTTCTTCGACCGGAGCCCCGTGTTCGACACCGGCGAGGGCTTCGACGGCACCGTGGTCGCCTCCTATGCCGACGTGGGCTCGCCGTTGGTGTCCGGCTACCTCCTGGGGGAGCGCCACCTCCAGGGGAAGGCCGCGGCCCTGGACGTCCGCCACGGGGAGGGCCACGTCGTCCTCCTGGGGTTCCGCCCCCAGTGGCGAGGCCAGCCCTGGGGGAGCTTCCGGGTGCTGTTCAACAGCGTGCTCTTCCACGGCCCCGTGGCGCGGAGCGCGGGGGGACGCGAAGAAGACGAGGGGATGGGGTCCCCGTAGGGGCACCGCCCGGGTGCCTGGGGACCTTCCCGGTGGCCTCCCCCTATGCACATGGTGCCATCAGTTTCGGTATGCTCGTTGGAACCATGATCTCCGCCATCGGAGAGCGGGTCTCCAGGGAGGGGACCCCGAACGAGCCGGGGATGCCCTGGCTGGATCCGGCGGGACGAGGAAGAGCGCATGAAGTCTGAACGAAGGACCTATGCCATCTTCATCTGGCACGGGTTCTTTCTTGCCCTGACCACGGCGACGCTGGACCTGAATACCGTCTTCCCAGCCCTCGTCGCCACCCTGGTGGACTCCAAGACGGTCTTCGGGCTCCTCTATTCCATCATGCTGGGCGTTCCTTATGCCTTCAACATCGTCCTGGGACACTTCCTCCAGCACAAGCCCCGCAAGAGACCTTTCCTGATCCTGGCCATCTACCTGCGGGCGTCGGCCTTCCTGGGCATGGCGGCCTTCATCTACCTGTTCGCCGAATCCAGCCCCACCCTCGTGCTCATGAGCCTGTTCGGGTGGATCTTCCTCTTCGCCTTCAGCGGCGGGCTTGCGGGCCTGGCCTACGCAGACATCATCGGGAAGCTCGCCCCCAAGGGAACCCGGGGAAGCCTCTATGCCGCAAAGCAGTTCGCCGGAAGCCTGGCCATGCTCATCGGGGGCGTCCTGGTGGCAGGACTCCTGAGCCTCGAGACTCTCGCCTACCCAGCCAACTACGCTCTGCTCCTCGCCCTCGGCTCCTTGGGGCTCTTCGTTGCCGCCCTGGCCTTCTGGTTCATCCGGGAAGAGCCCGGAGCGAGCCCCGGGACCCAGAGGGAGGATCTCTGGTGTTTTCTCCGCCAGGTGCCGTCCATCGTCCGGAAGGATCGGGCCTTCCTTCGGTTCATCGTGGCGGGGAACCTGGCGAGCTTCAGCCTCATGTTGCTCCCCTTCTATATCATCTTCGCACAGAACGCATTCCGGGTGGGGCCGGAGTATGTGGGGCGCTACCTGGTGTTTCAGATTCTGGGAGCCATCCTATCCAATCTCCTCTGGGGATACCTGAGCCGAAGGAAGGGGTCCCGGGGTGTGGTTCGGAGCTGCATTCTCATGGGAGGCAGCATCCCCATCGTCGCCCTACTGCTCCGCCCCCTGGGACCGGATGCGTTCTCCCTGGTTTTCTTCCTGGTGGGGTTCGTGATGAGCGGGCGAAGGGTGGGCTTCGAGCCTTATCTCCTGGACCTGGCACCGGAGGAAAGAAGAACGGTCTATGTGGGAATCCATGGAACTCTGAACTTCTCCCTCGTCCTGCTCCCCGCCCTCGGCGGCATCTTCCTCGACACCCTCGGGTTCGAGGTGACCTTCATTCTCACTGTACTCGTCATGATGGCGGCCTACCTGTTCCTCGGTGAGCCCGAAGACCCCGAGTCGGCCAAAGGAGTTGTGGCTCACGGATCACCGTGAATGCGATCTCATGGCAGCGGTGTGCCATCGCCACACTCACGTCATGCCCTGGACGCGCCCTTGACGAATTCCGGCCGTACTGTCAGGTAGAATTCCAGAGGAACCGGGTGGTCCTCCCGGATGCGCCAGCCTGGCTCACCATGGCATCGTTCTCTCTGTTACCTTTCTGGTAGGTTCACCCGGTCCTCTGCGAACGAGACATACCTTTCGGTATGTCCGGCATGGAATCTCAAGGACCCGTCCGGTCGACGCACCAACGCCTCCCGGGCTGCCCCGGAGGGGCCGCGCAGGGAAGCTTGGCCTGATAAGGAGCAATGGAATGAGACAGAGCGATATCGTCGTCATCGGCGGCAGCGCCGCCGGTTTGACCGCCGCAATCACGGCACGCCGGGGCTACGCGGACCGCAAGGTTCTCATCGTGCGCAGGGAACAGCAGGTCCTGATCCCGTGCGGTATCCCGTACATATTCGGTACTGTCGGATCTCCACAGAAGAACCTCATCAGCGACGCCGTGCTGGAGAAGAACGGTATCGAGCTGTTGCTGGCCGAGGCCACGGACATCGACAGGGAGCGGAAGGCGGTGCACACGACCGCCGGCGAGGTGGGCTACGAGCGGCTCGTGCTCGCTACCGGGTCCCGCCCCACCATGCTGCCGATCAGCGGCTGTGACCTGGATGGCGTCTACGCGATCGTCAAGGACGTCGAGTACCTGGGCAAGCTCCAACGACGCCTGGAGACAGCCCGGAACGTGGCCGTCATCGGTGGCGGGTTCATCGGCGTCGAGTTCGCCGACGAGATCAACAAGGCCGGCGACAAGCACGTGACGGTCGTCGAGGTCGCTCCGCACTGCCTCTCACTTGCGTACGACGAGGAGTTCTGCGTCGAGATGGAGAAGGTCATCGCATCGCGGGGGATCGACATCCGCACCTCGGCCAGGGTCGCGCGCATCGAGGGCGTCGGCAAGGTCGAGCGGGTGGTGCTCTCGGACGGCAGCGCGGTCGAGGCCGATGTGGTGATCATGGGCGTCGGGGCCGTCGCCGCCGTGGACCTGGCGAAGAAGGCAGGACTGCATGTCGGCTTGACCGGAGGCATCACAGTCGACCGGACCATGCGGACGTCGGACGAGTCCATCTTCGCCTGCGGCGACTGTGCCGAGAAGACATCCTTCTTCGGAGGGCGGCCTTCTCCGCTCAAGCTGGCTTCCATCGCCACGTTCGAGGCGCGCATCGCCGGCGCGAACCTGTTCGGCATCCGGCGAGAGAACGCGGGCACGGTCGGCGTCTGGTCCACAGCCCTGGGAGGGACGGCGCTGGCCACCGCCGGGCTGACGGAAACGATGGCCCAGGAACGTGGATACGACGTGGTCGCGTCGACCGTCGAAGGCCCCAACCGGCACCCCGGCGGTATGCCGGGCGCTGCGAACACCCGAGTCAAGCTGGTGTTCGAGCGGCACTCGGGCGTGATCCTCGGCGGACAGGTGATGGGGGATGCCGCCGCTGGCGAGATCATCAACGCCGTCTCCGCCTGTGTGCAGAAGAAGATGACGGCCGAGGACATCGCCATGTTCCAGGTGGGGACGCACCCTGCGCTGACGGCTTCCCCCGTCGTCTATCACGTGGTCAACGCAGCCGAGATGGCGATCCAACAGATGACCGAGCGGGGGGCATAGCTATGGCTAAGATCCTGATCATCGACGACGATCCCGATTTCGTTCTCGCTCTCCGTGTGCCGCTCGAAGCCCGCGGCTTCGCGGTCGAGGAAGCCGGGTCAGCCGAGGAAGGCATCCAGAAGGTTCTGAGCGTGCGACCAGATCTGGTGATCCTTGACGTGATGATGCCGGCAGGCTACGAAGGCTTCGATGTGGCTCGCGCCATCCGGGAGCAGCACGGCCTGAAGGACCTGCCGATCGTGATTCTCACCAGCCTGCATGACAAGCATCAGGTGCCGTACCGCTTCGCGCCGGACGAGACCTATCTGCCGGTGGACGTGTTCCTGGACAAGCCGGTCAAGGCAGAGGCGCTCGTGAAGACGGTCGAGGATCTGCTGGGCGAGCGTCGGGAGGAGCCGAAGCACCCGCTGTAGGGGGAGCCATGGGCAGCTGGGGTGGCGGTGGATACGTCCACCGCGACCCCAGCTATCCACAGAGCCCGTGGAGTACCTCCTGGAAGCCAGGCGAAGATCATCGATGCCGTCTCCCTGTCCGCCTTCAACAACGACCGGACGTACGGGGGAGTTCTGCGGCGTGATCGGGAAGCCTGGTACAGGGAACGCGAGTCCGACAGATTGAGGGTTTGTATGCCGGCGCCGGCTTGCCCGTGCATGTGATTCTGCGTCATCGCACGAAGGCTCGAAGGTGCTTGCGCCCACGCTCGCCTCCCATCCCCTACCCAACTGGAAGAGGACAGCATCCCCGATGAACGCCAGAGTCCGGTGGCACAGAGGCCTGACTTTCTCCGGAACCGCCGACAGTGGATTCGAGGTCACCCTGGGCGCGGAAAGGGGTGTCGGCGGTGACGATGACGGGTTCCGCCCTATGGAGCTCATGGCTTTGTCCCTGGCCGGCTGCACCGCCATGGACGTGATTTCCATCCTGAGGAAGAAGCGGCAGGAGATCATCGACTTCCAGGTCGAGGTGAAGGCGGAGCAGGCCGGAGAACACCCCAAGGTCTTCACCAACGCCGTCATCGAGTACGAAGTCACCGGCCGGGGGGTCCAAGAAGAAGCGTTGCGGCGCTCCATCGGGCTTTCCGCCGAGCGCTACTGTCCCGCCCAGGGGATGCTGGCGAAGCTCATCCCTATGCGACTCGACTACCGGATCTACGAAGGGGCCTCCACCCAGGATCGGGAGTTGAAGGTCGAAGGTCGGTGGAGTCGGGAGGTTCCGGCTCTTCCTGCTTGACCCTGCCCATGCCGACGGCGTGGTCGCATACCCGCGTTACCCGAGGTCGAAGGCTATGTCAATTTCGGTCCACAACGGGACACATTCCGTGGTACAGTGCCGTGCGCGCCTCGTCGCGTTCCGCGCACGGAGCCGGCCGCATACTCATGCCAACCCTTTCGATGAGGTCTCCACGATGATCCGTCGGTTGATCGCTCTCCTCGCTTTCGTCGCCCTGACACCCTTCCCCACCGCTGCCCAAGGCGCCCACACGGCAGCCCCCTGCGTGACGGCCACCTCCGAGTGCACCGAGTTCATCGCGGTGGGCGGCGGCCCGGGGCGCTCCTTGGTCTACCGCAACTTCCCGCTGGACCAGCGCAACGAGGCCATCACGCGCGCGGTTATCGTGGTGCACGGCGCGGGCCGCAACCCCGACAGCTACTACATGTCCGGCCTGGGCGGGGCTTTCCTGGCGGGCGCGCTGGAGACCGCGCTGGTCATCGCCCCGCGCATGGCCTCCAACAACGGCACGAACTGCCGGGACCCGCTCGCAGAGAACGAGATCAGCTGGCACTGCAACACCTGGCGCTCCGGCGGGCCCTCGCTGAGCCACCCGAACGTGACCGCCTTCGACTTCCTCGACGAGGTCATGAAGAAGGTCGCGAACAAGAACAACTTCCCGAACCTGAAGGGGATCACCTTCACCGGGCACTCGGCGGGCGGCCAGGTCACGAACCGGTACGCCATGACGAGCAAGGTCCACGACGCCCTGGGCGTGCCCGTGACCTACGTGGTGTCCAACCCCTCGAGCTACGCCTGGCCCACCGACGAGCGCCCCACCGGCCCCGCCGCATGGCCCCTCGAGGCCAACGCCCCGGGCTTCATCCTGGACATGCCGGCCAATGCTCCGGCGTTCCGCTCGCTGGGCGACGGACGCGGCTGCACCGTCTACGACCAGTGGCCCTATGGGTTCAAGAACCGCACGGGCTACTCGGCGAGCATCAGCGACGAGCAGCTCACCCGGCAGCTCGTTTCGCGGCCGGTGATCTACATGCTCGGCCAGGACGACATCCTGCCTCTCTCGGGGTTCGACAGCGGGTGCGGGGCCATGGCGCAGGGCACCACCCGCCAGGCGCGGGGGCAGGCGTACGCCAAGTACATCAACGAGAAGCTCGGCGGAAAGCACACGGTGGATGTGGTCACCGGGTGCGGCCACAACGGGCGCTGCATCTACACCTCGGAGAACTTCATCAGGGTGGCGTACCCGAAACCCTAGGCTCGGGACCGTGACGCGGCGGTGCCCCCGGTGCGACCGGGTGGCACCGCCGCGCTTGCCCTGGAGGGGCCCGGCAGAAGGCTAGGACCCTCCTCCGTCCGGCCGGAAGCGCACGTTCCAGACGCGGCCGTCGGAGAGCGTGAAGCCCTCGATCCTCCCCGAGGCGTCCCGGGTGAAGACGGCCACGGCGCCCTGCAACAGGAAGGTGTCGCGGAAGGTGGGCGTGAGCGGCCTGGGTTCGAGCTTGCGATGACGGGCGACCAGGCCGCTCTTCTCCATCAGGATCCGGTATTCCGTGCCCAACTCCATCGAGACGTAGACACCCTCGAACTCGTGGAGCTCCTGCTCCGTGGGAACCCAGGCATCCTTCCGGCTCGCCCGCCCCACCCCGGGAATCTCGATCTGGGCCGGCACCCCAGCGCGCCCGGCGTGGAACAGGACGACGGAGCTCCCCGATGCGAAGCGGCGACCCCCCAACGGGAGGAGGGCCTGCGCTCGTCCGACGCCGAGCCTGAGCGTGTCCCGCTCCAACCGGACCAGGAAGACCTGGTTCGGGAGCTCCCCCCGGTACACGCCGGCCACCTCGGCGAGCTCGGACGCCGGCACGTCCACCGGCTGAGGAGCGCTCCGGGCCGGCCGGGGCTCCATGACGTCCTCCAGGTACGCCTCCGCGACGCGCAGCGCCCGGGCTCCCGGGTCCGCTGAGGGGAAGTTGCACAGCACGGCCACCGTCAGATCCTGGTCCGGGAAGCGCAGGAGCTGGGCACGGTACCCTGCGTCCGACCCACTGTGGCCCACGGTGCGGAGGCCGCGGTGGGCGCCCATGGTGAGGCCGTGGGCGTAGGCGATGGTGTCTCCCGAGTTCAGCACGAAGCGCTGGTGCATCCGCGTCAGCGCCTCGCGTCCGCCCACCCGCGCGGTGGTGAAGTTGCGGTCCCAGGCCGCGAGGTCGTGCACCGTGGTGAAGAGGCTGGTGGCGCCCACCACGTCGAAGTCCGGGATCGAGCCCTTCAGCCCGAACAGCCCCTCCGGGTCGGGCGCGTACGCCCAGGCCCGGTTCCTCACGATCATCGCGTGGTCGTCGTGGAAGTGGGTCGCGTCCATGCCCAGCGGCACGAAGATGCGTTCGTGGGCAAACTCCCGGAGCGACTTGCCGGAGACGCGCTCCACCACGACCGCCAGGAGGGTGAAGCCGGTATTCGAGTAGAGATACCGCTCGCCCGGGGGGAAGTTGAGCGCGGTCTGGCGGGACGTGATGTCGAGGACGTCGCCCTGCGTGACCACGTCCGCCTCCCAGCGCCAGCCCGCCGATCTCAGCAGGTTCCACTGGTCGCGGATGCCGCTCACGTGGTGCACGAGATGACGGAGCGTGATGGGTGTGCCGAAGTCCGGGACCTCGGGGACGTACGTCCGGACGTCGTCGTCCCAGGATGCTTTCCCCTCGTTCACGAGCAGTTCCACTGCCATCGCCGTGAATTGCTTGGAGACGGACGCGACGTGGAAGACCGAGTGCGGCGTGATGGGGATCCCGTGCTCGAGGTTCGCCATCCCATAGCCGCGCTCGTAGACAGGTGCCCCGCCGCGCATCACGGCGACTGCGCACCCCGGCGTGGTCGGGCCGTCCACGTCGGCGAACACCGAGTCCACGCGAAGCTCGGGCACGCGGGCCTGGGCGGCGGCGGGGAACGGCTCGAAGAGGGTCGGGCAGAGAGCGAGCGCCGCGAGCGCGGGGAGCGGCCGGATCATGCGACCTCCTGTGCGTACGGGATCGATGCGTGAGGGGATATTGCCGCCGGCAACCCGTCCGGGGAAACCCTCTCCGGGCCGGACCCCCCGGACCGTCGTCCCCGCCGGGCTTGCCCCCCGGCATGCACCACCCCACCATGCATGGGAGCACCACGGACCGTTCCAAATCGCCTGCCCGCGAACCCAACGGGAGGCGTATCATGTCCTGGGACCCCTTCTTCCCCTCCGAGTCCACGCGCCGGTCCTTCTCCCGGAGAAGCTTCCTCCGCTTCGGCCTGGGCACCACCGCTCTCTCCCTCGCCTCCGCCAAGGCGTTGAACGCCGCCGTCTACGACAGCGTCGCCGGGCTCGACCGCACGTTCCTCGATCAGGAAAGCCCCGACGGAGCCTATTGGAAGGCCCTGCGGAAGCACTACCTGTTCGAAGACGACCTCATCATGATGAACAACGGCACCGTAGGCCCCATGCCGGCGCCGGTGTTCAACACGCTCTCGTCCGCCTTCCGGGTGCAGTGCACGATGCCCTGTGAGGTGTACAACACGTTCGGCGCGCGCCGTGACGAGGTGAGAGCCAAGGTAGCCCGGTTCCTCGGGGCCGACCCGGGGGAGATCGTCCTGAACCGGAACACCACCGAAGGGATGAGCCTGGTGGCCAACGGGCTGGACCTCGAGCGGGGTGACGAGGTGCTCCTCTCGAACATGGAGCACATGGCGGGGATCTCCGCCTGGGCGCTGCAGGCCAAGCGGCGGGGCGTGGTGGTGAAGGAGGTCCCCGTCGGGCTCCCGCCCCGCTCCGTGGACGAGGTGGTGGGCGCCTTCGAGGCGGCCATCACGCCGCGGACCAAGGTCATCTGCATCAGCCACACGGTGTACATCTCCGGCCTCATCGCGCCCATCAAGGAGCTGAGCGAGATGGCCCACCGCCACGGCGTGCTGGTCCTGGGCGACGCCGCCCACGCGCCGGGAATGCTGAACATGAACCTCCACGCCACCGGCGTGGACTTCTGGGCGGCGAGCCCCTACAAGTGGCTCGGCGCTCCCTGTGGGTGCGGGATCTTCTACGTGCGCAAGGACCTCCAGGAGCGCCTGTGGCCCAGCATCGCCATGTCGGGATGGGACACATTGCCCGACGCTCGGCGCTTCGAGACGCTGGGGCAGCGGGCCGACCCCCTGGTCTTCGCCCTGGGGGAGGCGGTGGACTTCCAGAACACGGTGGGGAAGGAGCGGATCCAGCGACGGATCCAGACGCTGGCCACCTATCTCAAGGAGGGCCTCGCCGAGATCCCCGGGGCCCGCCTCCACACCAGCATGGACCCCTACCTGAGCTCGGGCCTGACGGCGTTCTCGGTGCCGGGAAAGGACCCCAGTGTGATCATGAACTACCTGCGGGAACGCTACAACATCGTGGTCCGGACCATAGGGAACGAAGCTCGCGGCACCCGGGGCGTGCGCGTCTCCACCAACATCTTCGTGTTCCAGGAGCACGTGGACATGCTCCTGGAGGGAGTCCGGCACGTGGTGACGGCGTAGGAGCTCCTACGCCGGGTGGCTCACCCGGGTCCAGAGTTCGTTCAGGTACTCCGACACCTGCTGCATCGCGTCGATGGCGATGAGGTCCAGCTTTCGGGACACCTCCAGCCCGATGAGGGTCCGCAGGAAGCTCAAGGGGTGCTTCAGGTCCCAGTCCAGGAACCGCTCGGGCCCCTTGTCCAGGTTCTCCAGGATGCGGATGAGCAGGTAGCTGTCATCCAGCAGCCCGGCCAGGCCCTGGGTCATCTCGGGGATGATGTCCACGGGCTGGAGGAAGTACTGCTCGGCGTGGTCGAGGAGGGGCCCCACCACCGCGCGGAGGCCGCGCTGGTCCGCCTCCTGCCGGGCCCGGGCCAGGAAGATGGGGATGGATTCGATGATCTCCACCGCCACCTCCGCCGCCTCCTTCACCTCCGCCTCCTCGGCCTCCGGGAGACGCTTCTGGATGTAACGCTCGAGCGCTTCCATCCCGCCTCGGGACTTGGCGCTCTCGATCACCGCCTGGATATCCGTGAGGACATGCCCGGTGGGTACGGGATAGGGAACCAGATCTTCGCTCACTTCAGTCTCCGGTCCCTGCGCGGTACACCACCTCCCCGCCCACGATGGTCATCGTCACCTTCGTGGCGGGGATCTCTTCCTCCGGGATGGCCAGGATGTTCTGGGAAAGCACCGTGATGTCGGCCAGCTTGCCCGGTGTCAGCGACCCCTTCAGATCCTCCTCGAAGGCAGAGAACGCCGCGTTGGCCGTATACGCCTTCAGCGCCTCCATGCGGCTCATGCGCTGGTCCGGATAGAATCGCTGACCGTTGTTCATCATGCGCGACACCGCAGCGTAGTAGTTCCGGATGGGGTCCATGTCCTCCACCGGCGCATCGGTGCCGTTGGTCACCACCGCACCGCTCTGCATGAGCTTCTGCCACACGTACGCCCCCTCCTCGGCGCGCCTGGCTCCCAGCTTCTGCTCCACCCAGGGACCGTCGGAAGTGCAATGCACGGTCTGCATGGAGGCGATGACGCCCAGTTGGGCGAAGCGCTGGATGTCCTCGGGAGCGAGATGCTGGGCGTGCTCGATGCGCCAGCGCATGTCGGTCTTGGCCGGGTGGGCGATGAACGCCTCGCCGTAGATGTCCAGCGTCTCCCGGTTGGCGCGGTCGCCGATGGCGTGCGTGCAGAGCTGGAAGTCGTGCTCGATGGCCAGGCGCGCCGTCTCCCGCATGTCGCCGAGGGGCTCGGTGTTCAGGCCGGTGCTGGTGGGAAGGTCGTCGTAGGGCTCCAGGAGCCAGGCGCCGTGGGACCCCAGCGCCCCGTCCATGAGCCGCTTGATGGAGCGCACGGTGAGGCGGTTGTCGCCGTAGCCGATCATGCGGTAGGCGTCCATCCTCTCGGCCAGTTCCTCGTTGGATGCGCTGAGCATGACGTAGAGGCGGATCTTCAGGCTCCCCTCGTCCACCATCTCCTTCATCAGGTCGATGGTCTCGAACCCCGTGCTGGCGTCGTGGAACGAGGTGATCCCCTTGGAGAACGCCTCCTCCTGGGCCAGCAGGAGGATGCGCCGCGGGTCCTGCGGCGCCGCGCCCTGGCGGGCTCCCCGCAGAAGGCCGGAGGCCGTCTCCCGGAAGGCGCCGATGGGGTTCCCCGCGGCGTCCCGGACGATCTCGCCACCCGCCGGGTTCCGTGTCGCGCGGGTGATCCCCGAGAGCTCCATGGCTTTGGCGTTGGCCAGGGTGGCGTGCCCGCTGGCGTGGGTGAGGATGACCGGGTTGTCCGGCGACACGGCGCTGAGGGCGGTGTGAATGGGGAGCCCGTCCACGTTGGGCTCGGGGCGGCGATCCCACTTCTCCTGGTGCCACCCGCGCCCGGTGATGAGCTCCCCGGGTTGGGTCTGGGCCACCGCGGTCTGCACCATGGCGACGATCTCATCCCAGTTGGCCACCTTGGTGAGATCGAGCTGCAGCTTGGCCTGGCCGACGCCCGTGTAGTGGGCATGCCCATCGATGAACCCCGGGATGGCCGTCTGGCCCGCCAGCTCCACCACCTCGGTGCCGTCGCCGACGTAGCGGCGGATCTCCTTGTCGGTCCCCACGGCCACGACGCGTCCCCCGCGGGCGGCCAGAGCCTGACCCTCAGGGATGCTGTCGTCGCCGGTGATGACGGTCCCGCCCAGGAGGACCAGGTCCGCCGGCTCCGGCTTCTCGCCGCAGGCGGCGAACGCGAGCGCGGCACAGGGGACGAGGAGCCGGAGGGCGGGGAAGAGGATGCGGCGCGACATGGTGGGATCCTCGGCGGTTCCTCCGCCGGGTGAAGAGAACGATCGCCCGGAGGCGGTCCTGCGCCGTCTCCGGCCGGGGGAAGGTAGAATCGCCCCCCTGGGCCCGAGATGCCAGGGTCACCCCCGGGAAGGTGACCGCTCGAGCGGGAGGGCGGGCGCCGAGTGGGCTCGGACGCGTCCGTCTCACCGGATCCGCGCCCGCCCCAGGCGCAGGCTGTTCAGCACGACCGTCATCCTGTCGAACTATCATCCCGTACGCATCGCGAATTTTGCCTGGGTTCCGCTCATCTTTCTTTTCGGTGACACCGTCGTCAGGCGCTTCTCGCTGCTCGCGGTGGGTGCGCTGGCGCTCGTG
>CAZJFX010000049.1:0-31163 GCA_964545395.1 uncultured Gemmatimonadaceae bacterium
ATACCCCTTGTTCTACGCCGTTTCTCGCCTTCTCGCGTCGGGAACTTCGGTCTAATAGGGATAGCCACCGGTCCTGCGGCCAGCGTCCAGGTTCCGCTGCTGGTAATCGAACTTCAGGTCCCGGTTGTCCATCAGGGAGACCTCGAAGCGGAACTGCCAGTTCCCCGTGGCGGTCTGGAGGAAGTCGAAGTTGGCCTGCCACCGGTGCAGGTCGCGGCTCAGGCGGATGGTGTGATCGTTGAACGCCTGGCGCTGGAGGTCGTAGGAGGTCCTCCAGTTGACATCCCAATGGGGCGTGGGGTGCAGCGTCACCGTGCCGTTGAGCATCTGGCTCGTGGTGGCCTCGTCCCCCCTGGGCCGCTGGAGCGCGTACGAGAGGTTGGCCGTCCACCCACCGCCTCCGCGCGCGCCCTGGGGGCGGCTCTGGCGCTGGGGACCGCGGGGCACCGCCGGGACGCCGGGAATGATGGACGACTCGTCGACCCCCGTGGCCTGGGTGGGCTCCTCCTCCACCTCCTCCTGCTCTGCGGGGGCCTCCTCCCCGCCCGCGAGGCCGAGCCAGCGGAAGATCCCCGAGTTCGAGCCCAGGGCGAACGAGAAGTTCACGCTGGCCAGGTGGGGCTTGAACGACCGTGCCTCCAGCAATCCGTCCTGGCCGTACACGTCCTCGAACAGGTCGTGGTCCATGGAGACCGACAGCCCCTGGAGGAAGTCGGAGGAGATCTCGTTGGTGAGCCGGGTCGTGCGGAAGCCCGACAGGAAGCTCCCCACCGAGTCGGCCTCCACGAAGTCGTACTGGATGACGCTGGTGCGCACCCCGAGGAGCTGGACGATCTCGGCGCGCGGTGCCGAGGAGGCATCCCCGCCGCCCGACGCGCCCTGCCCTCCGGCGGCTCCACCCGCCGCGGCGCCCTGCTGGGCCGCCACCGAGTCGGGCACCTCCTTCTTGGCCTCGAAGGTCTGGTTGAAGGTCAGCGAGAGCCCGTTGGTGGGCTGGAGGGCCCGCGACCGGAACACCGTTCTCTGCAGCTCCGTCGGCTCGACCTCCGGGCTCCAATTCCACGACAGCGACGGCGAGATCTTGTGGCGGATGGCCGCGTACGACCCGAAGCCGGGGAAGAACCCGTACAGGTCCGTCTTCAGGCTCGCACCCACGGACACCCGCGAGGGCGCGCCCACGAAGCTCGAGGCCAGCGCGGACGTGTCCGACTGGAAGCTGTTCCCCGACAGCGACACGCTGGGGGTGAGGGTGGTCGAGCCCACGAGCTGCTGCATGTACCCCAGCGACAGGCTCCACCTCAGGTTCTGGTCGGTGATGGAGCGCGCCGGCGCGCCCGTGAGCAGCTTGCTCTCCCCCGCCGAGTCGCCCAGGACCAGATACGCCTCGGGCACCCCCAGGGTGGTGTTGGCGTTCAACTCGAGGGACTGGGAGAGGGACAGGTTCCCCATGCTCAGGGTGGCCCGCACCGACGCATCCTGCGCCTCCGTATCCACCAGGGAGGTGTTGAACGTGTCCGCTTGGAGCTTGTCCACGGTGCGCCGCGAGAACGACGCGCTCCCCCCCACCGTCATGTTGTTCCAGGCCCTGGCTCGGTTCGCCGGCGCCCGGAAGAGGGTCATGCTCGACAGCGACACCTGGGCCGTGGGGAGCGTCCACTCGACGCGATCGTCGGACAGGTACGCTCGCCGGTTCGCCGACAAGGAGAGCGAGCCCCACCCGAAGCGGCGGTTGGCGCCTCCCTCCGAGTCGATGGACTGGGTTACCTCGGCGGGGTTGAAGGAGTACTCCCGGATCATGTCCGCCTTCGCGTACCGAGCCGACACCCGGAACTGGGTGCGCTCGTCGTAAGCCCACGAGTGATACGTGTCCAGCGCGAACTCGGCCGACCCGTCCCGCCTCCAGTACCTCCGCAGGTTCAGGCTCCCGTCCAGGAACTGGCGGTTGAACTTGTAGCTCAGGGAGCTGGTGACGGAGATGAAGTTGTCGCTGAACCAGTCCAGGGCCAGGATGGCGTCCGAGTAGTCGCTCATGGCCCAGTAGAACCCGAGGTTGCTGAGCCGGCGGCGGTACCCGGTGGAGTTGCGCACGATGTCGTTCACGCTGAAGCGGGGCGTGAGCAGGCCGCTGGCGCGGCCCCGGGACAGGCTCTGGGCGATGAACGGGAGCCACGCCACCGGGACGTCGGCGAAGTAGAGGCGCACCGGCGCCGCCACCAGGACGCTCCGCCCCACGATCTTGATGTGGTCGGCGGCGAAGTGGTAGTGGGGCACCTCCTCGTCGCACGACGTGAAGATGGCGTGGGACATGAACGATGAGTCGGCCGACGCCAGGGGCATGTCTCCGTGGATGATCCACTTGGCGCCGCCCTGTTCGTACGTGGTCCTGGCGTTGAACGCCGAGCCGTGCCCGCCCTCCAGGTCGTAGATCAGCCCGGTGGTCTGCGTGGGGTTCCCGTCCGCGGGCGTAAAGGTGGTGGCGCCCTCGGTGCGCACCCGCCCCGTGGACTCGTTGAAGGTGATGGACGAGTCCGCCTCCACGTGCATCCCCTCCCGGTTCACCCGGGCCTTGCTCCCCTCCATGGACTGGAGGACGAGGACGCGGTCCCCGGCTTCGAAATCCGCGCGCCCTCCCTCGTACTCGGTGACCGCGTACCCCCGCATGCCCAGGAGCTCGGCGAGCGCCGGGTCCGGCCCGGCGGCGGCCCCCCGGTTCCCCGAGGCCTCCTCCTTGGCCAGCGAGTCCTGCACGAAGAGGAGGCTGTCGGCGCCGGGCGCCCTCGCCAGGCGCTTGAGCCGCTCCAGGATGCGCGCCCGCGCCGAGTCGGCCTGGGCCAGGCGCGCCGAGTCGGCGCGCTGCTGGGGCGTGAGCTGCTGCGGCCGCCGCTCCTGGGCCGCGAGCGCCCCGGGCGCCACGAGCAGGCAGAAGGCGGCCGTCAGCCACCGCCGAGCGGGGTGGAGCTTCGTCATTCCGCCTCCACCGTCCCTTCGGGGGAGCTCGCGCCCGCCCGCGGGCGCTCCTTCTCCCGGCTTTCGCTCTCCCGGCTCTCCCGCTCCTGGCGCTCGCGCTGGCGGCGGGCGATCCCCGTCGACAGCACGATGGACAGCTCGTAGAGGAAGAGCAGGGGCACCATCATCATCAGCGTGAGCGTGATGACGTCCCCCGGCGTCATGAGGCTGGCCACGACGGCCAGGCCCACGATGGCGTGGCGCCGCTTGGCGCGCAGGAACTCGGGCGTCACCAGTCCCATGGCGGTGAGCACCATGATCACCACCGGCAGCTCGAACACCACGCCGAAGGCGAGCAGCAGCTTGGTGACGAAGGCGATGGTCTTCCCGACCTCCAACTGCTCCTGCAGCGACGGGCCCTCGAAGGCCTTGAAGAACTGGAGGGTGACCGGGAGCGCCGCGAAGTACGCCATGGCCACACCGGCCAGGAAGAGCAGGAGCCCAAGGTAGAGGGCCGGGACGATGGCCCGCTTCTCGCCCTTCTCCAGCGCAGGCGAGAGGAACGCCCAAACCTGGTAGGCCACCACCGGGAACGCGAGGATGATCCCCACCAGGACGGCGAGCTTCAGCGTGATGAAGAACGGGTCCGCCGGGGACAGGTAGATCAGGCGGAAGTCGGCCTCGCCCCGCGCCGAACGCACCGGCTCCACCAAGACCTCGAGGACGTGGAAGTAGTAGACCAGCGCGAAGCCGATGGCCGTGCCCACGGCGACGGCGGCGAGGGACCAGAAGATGCGCCAGCGCAGCTCCTCAAGGTGGTCGAGGAACGGCATCTCTCCGCGCGGGTCGCGGTGGCGGGTCACGTGCGGGGCTCCTGGCTCGTCTGGACAGGCGAGGCGGCGGTCAGAAGGGGAACTCCTCCTGGATGCGCCGGAGGGCCTCCCGCTCCTGGCGCTCCGTCATCTCGTCCACGAACTCCTGGAACTCGCCCGCGTCCTGGAAGTTCCGGTACACCGACGCGAAGCGCACATAGGCCACCCGGTCGAGCTGGCGCAGGCGCTCCATGACCAGCTCACCCAGCTTCACGCTGGGGACCTCCAGGCCCGCGTAGCGCGACACCGCGTCCTCGATCTCGTCCACCAGCCCCTCCATGGCCGACGCCGACACAGGACGCTTGGCACAGGCGGTGCGCACCGAGTTGAGGAGCTTGCCGCGGTCGAAGTCCTCCACGTTCCCCGACCGCTTCAGCACCTGGATCGGGCGCTCCTCCACGTACTCGTAGGTGGTGAAGCGCGCCCCGCACACGGCGCACTCGCGGCGCCGGCGCACGGCGCGCCCACCGCGGCTCGCCCGGGTGTCCACCACCCGGTTGTCCTTGGCGTCGCACTCGGGACAGCGCACGGCGCTTCCCTACCGGATCTCGCGAAGCTTGTCCCGGGCCAACGTGGCCACGCCCGAGCCCGGGTAGGTGTTGATCACCCGCTCCAGCGTGGCCCGGGCGTCGGCGTTGCTCCCCAGCTCGATCTGGAGGAGCGCCGACCGGTACATGGCGTCGGGGACCTTGGACGCCGTGGGGAAGAGCTCGGTGATCTGCTGGAAGGCGTCCAGGGCGTCTTCGATGCGGTCCTCCTGCACCAGGATGTCCGCCAGGTAGAAGTGGGCGTCCGGCGCCAGCCTGTGGCTGGGGAACGCCTGCAGGAACTGCTGGAAGGCCGTGCGGGCGGTGGTCAGGGAGCCCCGGTTGAACTGGGCCACCGCAGCGTTGTAGATGCTCTCGGCGTCGCTGGAACGGGCCGAGACGTCCTGCACGCCGGCGGGCGGGACGCCCTCGGCGACGGGCTGGCCCGATTGGACGCGGCGCAGGTTGGCCAGCTGGTCGCGCACGCCCGAGATCCCGCGCTGGTTCTCGCCGGCGAGGGCCTCCAGGCGGGTGAGGCTCCCGTTCATGGCCGCCAGGTGCCGGGCGATGTCGCCGCGGAAATCGAAGAGCTGGAGCGACGCCTCACGGAGCGTGTCCTGGGTGGACACGGTCTGGCGGCGCAGCTCGGCGAAGAGCGAGTCCTGACGCGCGGCCATCGCCTGGATCTCCAGGCGGAGGTTGCGCAGGTCACCCTTCGTGGCGCATCCGCTCACGGACACGGCGGCGGCCACCGTGAACAGAAGGCGGATGGCCGCGGAGTGCTTGGGCATCGTCATCACCGCCCTCGGCGCGCCTCCCCCGCGGTCGGCGAGGGAGGCGGCACCGCTGCGTTCACCGTGGGTCAGCTGGGCGGGTTGATGGCGTTGGCGCCCGCCGTGAGGTCGAACTGGGCCCGCCGGTTCCTCGCCCAGGCCGACTCGTCGGACCGGTTCTCCAGGGGGCGCTCCTCACCGTACGAGATGATGGAGAAGCGGTCGCCGGCGAGGCCGAAGCCCGCGAGGAACTGGCGCACCGACTCGGCCCGGCGGTTGCCCAGGGCCAGGTTGTACTCCGTGGAGCCGCGCTCGTCGGCGTGCCCCTCGATGCGGAGCTGCACCTGCGGGCTCGCGCGGAGCACGTCGGCCTTGCGGCGGAGCACCGCGGCGGCGTCGTCGCGGATGTCCGACTTGTCGTAATCGAAGAAGACCATCTCCTCCAGGGTGGCGCGGGCGGCGGTGACCGCACGCTCCCGCGCGGCACGGGCCTCGGCTTCGGCACGCTCGCGAGCGGCCGCCTCGGCGGCGGCGCGGGCGGCGGCGATGGAGTCGGCCCGGCGGCGCGCCAACTCCTCCTCGGAGGGGCCGGTGGGAGCCGGAGGCGGCGGCGCTTCCTTCTTGCAGGCGGCGACCAACAGGGTGGCCGCTATGACGGGTGCGACGAAGCGTCGGAGGATCATGCGTTCTCCAGGGATGATGAAACGCTGAGGCGCGTGGGCCCGTGGCCCCACGCGATGAACACGAAGGTAACGTTTGTGCAGTGGGGGAAGCACCCCCACCTAATACTGCATATCGCGTTGCGGCGCAACGCCGAACCCCAACGGACGGGGCCCCCGGGAGGTCTTCTCGGATCAGCCGGGAGGCCGGAGCGCCGGTGACCAGGAGGGTACCGTGACCCGCCTCCCGCCCAGGAGGGTCCGGAGCTTGCCCGTGGCCACGTCCACCACGAAGAGCCCGTACCCCCACCGGCGCTCCCCCACGAACACCAGGTGGCGCCCGTCGGGAGCCCAGCTCGGGTCCTCGTTGTTCCCTTCCCAGGTGAGCTGGCGCAGGCGCCGCCCCCCGTCACGAAGGTCCGCCACCAGGATGTGGTAGGTGCCGCGGCGGATGGCGCCGTGGAAGGCGACCAGGTCGCCCACAGGAGACCACTCGGGGGCGGAGTAGTATCCCCCCCGACCGTACTCGTAGGGGGAGAGGGTCTCGGCGTCCCCGCCCTGGGCCGGCATCAACATGATCTGCGGGACGGTGGTTCCGAAGCGGTTGGTGTTGAAGACCATCCATCGCCCGTCGGGGGAATACGACGGGGACAGGTCGTCCCAGCGCGGCCCTCCCGACAGGTGGGCCAGGCAGCAGTCCCGCTCCCAGTTGTACGTGAAGAGCCCGGAGCGCGTGCCCCCGGAAACCACGAAGGCCAGCGTCTGTCCGTCGGGAGCGTATTCCGGGGTGATGTAACCGCCGTCCCGGACCGCGGGGAGCGCCCGTTCCCGGCGGGTCGCCAGGTCCAGCTCGTAGATGCGCTGCTCCCCGTTCTTGTACGACGTGAACGCGATCTTCTCTCCGGAGGGGTGCCAGGAGGGAGAGATGGTGATCGAGTTGTAGCTCGTGACCCGCCGGAGGTTCTCGCCGTCGGAGTCGATGAGGTAGATCTCCTTGTTCCCCAGCTCCGTGGTGAGGGAGAAGGCGATGCGGCTGGCCGCCATCCCCGGCTCGCCGGTGGCCCACTGCACCACCTGGTCCGAGGCCCGGTGCACCGCCATGCGGAACTCGTCGTCGGAGGGCCTGGGGATGCGGAAGCGTCCCTGGTCCTTCACGCGCCCGTAGACCACGTCGTGGAGAGCGAGGACCAGCACGAGACCGTCTCCCGCCCCCTCCACCTGTCCGGTGAGGAGCCACACCGCACCCAGGCGATCCCAGAGCGCGTAGTCGATCCCTTCGCCGAGGAGGGCGGCGGGAAGGGAGTCCATGACCTGGAAGCGGTCCGAGTTGCGGAGGTCGCGCCCCATGATGGCCTCCACCTGGGGGGCCACCGCCTCGCCGCCGAAGCGCCCGGAGAAGGGCTTCACCGCCAGGCCCGCAGCGTAGGCGGCCTCGTAGACCATCCCCAGGGACACGCCGGGAATGGAGTCGCGCTCCTGCGCCACGGCGCTCCCGTGCCCGATCACCGTCCACGCCGCGGCCAGGAGGAAGCTCCCCACCACGCCGCCCATCCGCTTCCTCGATGCGCTCATCGCTTCGCCGCCGTCTCGCCAGGTTCGTTGGATGCAGGATCGGGCACGTTCTCCCGGATCCGCCCCTGTGGGCTGAACCGGAACTGCACCGGGAGCACGTCCCACGGGAGGTCGTCGGGAAGGCTCCCGAGGCGCCCCTGCCCCGCGCACTCCACCGCGCCCATGGCCTCGATGTCGAAGGCCGGGTTGCCCGACCCGGTCAGAACCTTCAGGTCCGAAATCTCCCCGTCGCGGTGGATCACGAAGTACACCATCGTCTCCCAGCTCCCCTGCCCCTGCCAGCGGAAGCAGCGGACGATCTGCCGGATGATGTTGTTGTAGTACTCGGGGTAGTCCCTTCGAACACCTTCCAGCCTCACGTTGATCCCTTCCCCGCCCTCGGCGCCCGTGGGCGACGCGGGCGCGGTGGAAGTCCCGGGCTTGCTCTCCTCCCCGGGCTCGGCCAGGGGATTGATCGGCTTCGCCTGCTCCGGCGGCTTGGGCTTCGGCTTCTCCTCGGTCACCGGCGCGGGCCGCTCCTCCTCCTGGACCGGCTCCGGGTCGGGGCGGTCTACCACCAGCTCCTCCTGGGAGGGGATATCCTCGGCACCCTGCACCAGGGGAGGCGGGGACACGATCTCGATGTGGTAGGACACGAAGTCCAGGGGCGGCGCCGCCGAGGGCGAGCTCCCCAGCACCAGCGCCAGGAGTCCCACGTGCACGCCCAGGGAGGCGCCGAAGGACGTGCGGTCGAAGGGGCCGGATCGTCGCATGCCGTGCTCCGCCGCCTCAGCGCCCGCCGTACGGCTCGCCCACCAGCGACCACGTCTTCTCGCTCCGCGCCAGCGTGGCGATGACCTTGAGCACGGGCCCGTAGGACGCCAACGAGTCGGCCCTCAGGTAGACGTGCTCCACGTTCCTCGCCAACTGGCCGAAGCTGCTCTCGAACTCCTCCACCGTGGTGGGTGTGTTCTCGATGTACACCTGCCCCTCGCGGGTCACGGTGACGAAGAACGGGTTGTCCCGGGCGGTGAGGGGCTGGACGTCGGCCCTGGGGATGGCCACCTCGATCCCCCCCTGGAGGGCCGGGGCGGTGATGATGAAGATCACGAGCAGGGTGAACGCCACGTCCACCAGGCTGGTGACGTTGATGTCGACGGAGTGCGGCAGCTCCCGCCCGTTGCCGTGCTTCCGCCCGAGGCGGCTCACAGCTTGCCTTCCCGGGCCAGCGTGCCGATGAACTCGGCGGAGAAGCCCTCCAGCTCGCCGGCCACGAGGTTCAGGCGGCCCACGAAGTAGTTGTACGCCAGCACCGCGGGGATGGCCACGAAGAGCCCCGCCACGGTGGTGATGAGGGCCTCGGCGATCCCCGGAGCCACGGCGCTGATGTTCGTGGATCCCGCGGCCATGATCCCGAAGAACGTGTTCATGATGCCGATGACCGTGCCCAGGAGCCCCAGGAGCGGTGACACGGTCCCGATCACCGCGAGCCACGTGAGGCCCTGCGCCAGATCGTCCCGCTCCTCCGACTCGCTCTTCTCCAGCACCAGGCGGAGCGCCTCGAGCTGCGTCAGGGAGAGCCCCGGGCTGGGGGGCGCGCCCTGGCGGAGGGCGCCGGGGCGGAGCTCGCTGAAGAAGTTCACGCCCTGGCGGAACACGCGGCCGTAGGGGGACTCGGAGAGGGAGAGGATGGCCTTGTAGGCGTCCTCGAGGCGCTGGGCACGCTCCATCTGGGCCAGGAACTCGTCGCCCAGGCGGCGCACGGCCCGGAACTGCCTCCACTTGTAGAAGATGAGCCACCACGAGGCGACGGAGAACACCAGGAGGGTGAAGAGGACCACCATGGTGGGGAGCGTGCCCCCGAGGAGCAGATCGACGGCCGACCGGGGCGGAGCGGCCTGGAGCAGGAACGCGAAGGACGCCAGGGTCATGCCAGGGCCTCTCCCCTCTGTGCGGCGATGTGCTCGTAGGTCTGACGGAGCCCGGCCTCCAGGCTGAAGGCGGGGCTCCACCCCCGTGCCCGGATCCGGGCGGTGTCCAGCGTGCTGTGCTGCAACTCGCCGGGACGGGCCGCCCGGATCTCCCTACCCGTGTGACGGCCCGCCACCCGCTCCAGCGCGTCCGCCAGGGCATTCACGCTGGTGCCCGCCCCCGTGCCCACGTTGAAGGCGAAGGAGTCGAGACCTTCGTCCCCGCCGACCTCGAGGTCCGAGACCAGCATGTTCGCCGACACGATGTCGCGGACGAACACGTAGTCCCGGGTCTGCTCGCCGTCGCCGTAGATGGTCAGGGGCTCTCCGCCGAGGAGCCGGTTGCAGAAGATCGCTACTACACCCGCCTCGCCATGGGGGTCCTGGCGCGGGCCGAAGACGTTGGAGTAGCGCAGCGCCACGTACTCCAGGCCCCGGACGCGGTGGTAGTAGTGCAGGTAGTACTCGCCAGTGAGCTTCGTGACGCCGTACGGCGACAACGGGAGCTTGGGCGCCGCCTCCGGTGTGGGAATGAGCTCGGGCTCTCCGTACACCACCCCTCCGCTGCTCACGAGCACCACCCTTCTCGTCCCGACCTCGACCGCTGCCTCGGCGATGTTCAGGAGTCCGAGGATGTTGATCCCCGCATCCCTGGCCGGGTCCGCCACCGACACGCGGACGTCGATCTGAGCGGCGTGGTGGTTCACCAGGTCGGGGCGGACCTCCCGGAAGAAATCCCTGAGGAGAGGATCGCGCACGTCCATCTCCACGAAGTGGGTGCCGTCCGGGACGTTGGACCTCTTCCCGGAGGAGAGGTCGTCCACCACCCAGACCTCGTCCCCCCGCGACAGGTAGGCCTCGGCCACGTGGCTGGCGATGAAGCCTGCGCCCCCGGTGACCACCACCCTGCGGCCCACTCCGATCATCTCGTTCCTCGCGTCCTCGGTGTCCATGCGTGAGCATCCCCCGCCGCCGCGCCCGAGGACGCGGCGGCGGGGGATGCGGATGGCTTCGAACTCGGGGAGGGGAGGGCGCCGGTCACGTCCCCCTCTCCACGCTACCGCATCTTGCGGGCGAGGCGGACCACCAGCCCCTGGCGGAACACCGCGTCGTCCATGGAGAGGATGCGGGCCGTGGCCACGTTGGCGGTGACGCCCACCACCTGGATCCGCCCCTCCACCACATCCGCGCCGGCCGGCCGGTTGACGTACTCGAACTCGTCACCGATGCCGACGCCGTCGTCGGTGCCCTGGTCCAGGAACGCCATGGCCCCCACGTCCTGGAGCTCCGCCATGTTGGCGAAGCCCATGATCATCGCCTCGGCCCCGGCGGCCACATCCTCGGCGTACTGGCCCGAGCGGAGCCCGTACGCCGGCACCGGCGCCAGGCGGTCGCCGAGCATGATGCGGTCGTACTCGCGGGTCACCACGGCCACCGCCTCCCGGCCCGCGACCTCGCTCACCGTCACCACCCCCGTGGGGGTCGCCACCTGCCCCACGCTCTCGATGGTCTTGGTCATGCGGAAGGTGAGGAGTTCGGTGCCGATGGCCGGCACCTCCCCGTCGAAGACCAGGTGGACCCGGTCCCATCCCCGCGCCGTCACGGACAGGGTGGCACCGCCGGCGAAGTCCTCCAGCCTGCCCAGACTCGCCGGCTCGTGGCCCAGGGGCACGAGCCAGGGGGCCGAGTAGACCACGTCGCGGCCCACCGCCACGTACCCCGCCTGGGCGCTGGTGACCGCGTCGGCGCGGGTGCGCGACGTGTCGGCGTAGAAGACCGTGCGTTCACCGCGGACGTGGCCGCCCGGGCCCGCGGGCTCGGCCGCGCCCTCCACGGTGACGTCGGCGACCTGCGCGCTTCTGTCAGGGATGGTGAGCACCCAACCGGGGAAGATCAGGTTGGGGTCCGCCACCTGGGCCTTGTTCGCGTCCCAGATGCGCCGCCACGCGAAGGGGTCCTGGTAGTAGCGCTGCGCCAGGTCCCACAGGGTGTCGCCTGCCACGACCGTGTGGGTGGCCACCTGCTGGAGCGCAGCGAAACCGGAGAGAATCAGAACGGAGAGCAGAGCCGCGGCGGACCGAACCATGCGGGCTCCTTCGGCAAGTGGTACATGGCTTTTCACCCGACGGACATGATCCGAAGATACCCGCTGGCACCGGCTCCGGTCAACGCGTTTTTTTTGGAATTGGCAACAAATGTTTACCGTGCCGAGGGCGCTGGGGCCTCAACCCGGCGGCCTGGTGGACCCAGCAGGTGCGCCACCGACACGCGCAGGGCCCCGGCGGACCATCCCCCGTCGCCCCGCTCCCACGCTCCCTCACCCCGCAGCTCCAGCCCTCGGCTCCACCGCATCCTACCCCTGGCTCGGACCCACGTGGCCCAGCCGGGCCGAGTGTCCTCGAGGAGGTTCCAGCGGTCCCGGCGCAGGCGCCCGCCCGCCACCTCCAGGTGGAGGCGCAGCGAGGGGTCGAAAGCCGTGACACCGACCAGGTGCTGCAGGCCGTACCCGCCCAGCGGATGGCCGAGGAGCTCGTCCTCGACCCGCCATCCGCTCTGGAAGCGGGCGTGGTTGTACCAGAACGCAGGGAGCGTGTCGCACCAGGCGCACCAGCGCGCCGGATCGCCGAATGCGGCATACTCGTACCGGAAGGAGACAGGGGTGCGGGTCCGCGGCGCCACCAGGACGCCGGCCAGGACCGCCCCGTCCCCCCACGACCGGTCCTTGTCCTCCAGCGCCACCTCCCCGTAGGCCAAGACGGGGAGCCCGGCCCGGGCGAGGGAAGCTCGGACGTCCAGCGCGTTCACCTGATCGTCGAAGCCGGTGACCCGTCCCAGCAGGATCCCCAGGACGTCACCGGGCTCCATGGACCCGGAATCCGGGCCGTACGACCTCGGATCCCACGGGACCGAGCCCCCGGGGAAGTGCCCGCCCATGAGCGCGGCCCTGCTCACCCCCACCTCGATCCACGGGGCGGGGTGGACGGCCACGCGCAGGAGCGCGAACCAGGGATCCTCCACGGCCTCGTACCGCCCCATTGGGAAGACGCCGGCGCTGAGGGCCACGGGCCCGATCAGGGGTGCGGAGAACGGCTCCGCGGTGGTAAGGAGGAGACCGTCGAGAGGGACCAGGGAGGAGAGCACCATCCCCCCCGACGCGCCCCCGCCGAGCTGGACGCGCTCGCGCCCCCCATGGAGGGCGAAGCGTCCCAGGCGCACCCCCACCCCGGCGCGGACGAGCACATGGGCACCCCGTCCGGGACCGGCCTCCGCCGCCACGTGGGCGAAGAGCCTCTCACCACCGACGCGCGCCGCCGCGCCGGCCCAGACGCCGTCCCGGCCCCCAGGCCAGTCCCGGCCCGACGACACGCCCGCCTCCGCCGCGCCGGCGAAGTTCAGTGCGCCCGGGCCCGCCGCCTCCCATCGAAGGGTGCGGAGCGCCTCTCCGGCCCAGGGCGTCGAGCGCGCGCCTTCCGCCGCAGCCAAGACGCGGTCCACGCGGGTGCCTTCCAGGGGCCCCGCCGACGAGGCGCCCACCGCCGTGAGCCCCTGCGCCTCCAGCATCTCCAACACGGCCCGGGACCAGTGGTCCGCCGGGAGGAGGGCTCCCCCGGTCTGCTGGGCGGCAGCGCCCCCGGGAGACGCGGCACCCCACACAGCCAGGAGGACGACCGCAGCCCCGGTGAGGCGCACCCGCGCGGCCAGGCGCCGGAGCGCCGGCACCCCCAGGACCAACGCCAGGACTCCGTACACGGCCAGCCACCCCAGAGCCGCCGCGGCGAGCACGGCCAAGCGCCTCCCGGTGCCGACGGAGAGGGGCTCGGGGAGGCGGAGCGCCACAGCCAGGTGGAGGGCGACTGCCACCGCGGTGGAGACCAGCGTGCCTCGGACACCGGGCCCTGCCATCCCCTTCAGCGCCTGGAGGGGGCGGAGGCGCCACTCCTGCGGGGAGAACCCCACCAGGAGGGCCAGGACCAGAACGTTCATGGCCACCTGCGCCCCCACCAGCCCCACGTAGGAGAACGCCATCACGGCGGGGACCAGGACGGCGGCGCGGACCAGGTGGCCGGCGATCTGGACGCGGTTCACGAGCTCGCTCCGCCCCGATGCGAACGCCGCGGAGAAGAGGAGTTGGACAACCCCCTGCACCAGGAAGGCCACGGCGAAGAGCTGCAGCGACACGGCGGAGGGCCCCAGCATGCCGTCGGCCAGGAAGCGGCCGCGGCCGAACAGGAGAGCCACGGACCAGGGAGCGGTGACCGCCACGAAGGCCGCCAGGGGAAGCGTCGCCGCCGAGAGCGTGCCCAGGCTCTCCCGGAGCTGCTCGCCGACCCGCGCCGCCGGGCTGTCCTGCCCCACCACCCCACTCCCCTGGGCAGAGGCCGCAGCGGCGAAACGGGGGAGGCTCACGGTCTGCGCCGAGTCGTTCACCGCACCGTGAAGGAGATCGTGGACCATGCGCCCGTAGAGCACCGCAGAGAAGAGCCCCACGGGGAGGAGGGACGCAGCGATCCGGAACGCCCACTCCCCGACGAAGGTGGCGGCGTTGCTACCCCCGAAGCTGATCCACCGGCGCCCGATCCCCCGGAGCTCCACATCGGCCCGCCGGGCCCCCTCGGCGGAGGGCACGGGACCGCCCGGCCGCAGCAACGACGCCATCGCCACCAGCGCCACCAATCCCCCGGCCACGCCCCCGGCCAACCCCGCCCACCCCACCCCGACCATGCCGAAGCGGTCGGCCATCCATGCCAGGAGCGCGAGCGACACGACGGCGGGCCCCAGCTTCTGCGCCGTCACGGTCACGCCGAAGCGGTGGGCAGCCTCCAGCGCCACAAGCCCTCCCGTGCTCACGGCGAGGAAGGCCAGCGCCGGCGTGCGGATGCGCACCAGCGCCACCGTCAGGTCGCGCTGGCTCCCGTGGTACCCAGGAGCCAGGGCGTCCACCAGGACGGGCGCGCCCAGCACGAGGAGCGCGGACAGCGCCCCCGTGCCAGCGCCGAGCCATAAGAGCAGGCGCCGCTCCAGGCGCGCCGCCGACGCAGGCTCCGACGCCTGCAGGCGCCGGTACACCGGGAGCGCCAGCGACTTCACGTTCGAGAGCATCAGGAACTTCCCGAGGAACGCGTAGATGCTCAGGCTCATGAACCAGGCGTCGGTCTCGGCTCCCGCCCCGAAGTGGTACGACAGGAGGGCCTGGAAGAGGAGGCCGAACACGGCGGCCAGCACCGTGCCGCCTCCCAGGAGGGCGACGGAGCGCAGTCGCCCGGGAGAAGCGCTCACGCGCCCGCTTGGGGCGGGGCTGCCTCCACCAGGGTCACGGCGGGGCGCTGCGCCAGCCAGCTCTCGGCGGGGAGCACGTCGAGGTGGGCCACCTCGGCGGTGAGGCCCGCGCGCAGCACGGCGGTCACCAGCCCCCGGAGCTCCGCGTCGGCCATGTACGGGAAGCAGAAGATGACGTGCTCGGCGTCGTAGAGCCTCGCCAATGCCGGCAGGCGCGCCGCGGGGCCAAGGACGCGGACCCCGCCCACCATGCTCCGGTGGGCTGTGGGATCGTCGTCGGCGAACCCGATGACGTGGTAGCACGGCCCGTTGCCGTCGCGCAGGTGGCGGAATACCGTCGCCACGCCGTCGGCGGAGCCGGCGATGATGGTGCGCCGGCCGTGGCGGGATCCCCACTCACGGGAGGTCACCTCGCCCAGCGCCCGCACGCCCATGCGGGTGAGGCCGAAGAAAAGGAGCGCCAGGAGCCCCTCCATGATCACCACCGTTCGCGGGAACGACGGCAGCCGCAGCACGAAGAGGAGCGCCGTGAAAAGGAGGGAGCCCAGGACCACCGTCCCCACCAGACGCACGCCGTCGGAGGCCATTCCCAGGCGCCACTGGGTCTCGTACACACCGAAGAAGAGCCCCAACCCCACCCGGAACACCAGGACGTACGGGAGGACGGCGGCCAGGTTCTGCAGCTGGTCCCCGGGGACAGCGCCGTCGAAGCGCAGGTAGAACGCCAGGTACATGGCCGCGAACACGAGCACGACGTCGCCGGCCACCGCCACCACGCGGATCACCCATCGGTACCAGGCCGACTCCTCCCAGCCCGGCTTCTCCTTGGCGACCTGGAACCGCCGCTCGAAGTCCTGGGTGCGCCCCTCGTAGAGGAAGACGCCCAGGTACATCAGGAGGATGAGGAAGAGCGATGCGCCCACCGCGTACGCCAGCGGCGTGGACGTCACCACCATGACCCCCACCATCCCCGAGGCCGCCGACAGCACGTACACGGCCAGGAGGGTACGCCCGCGGCTCATGCCGTGGGCCAGGAGCCGGTAGTTGATGTGGTCGGCCTTGCCCCGGGAGAGGGGTATCCCGGAGAGCTTGCGGGTCACGGTAACGAACGTGGTGTTGAAGATCGGCACCGCAAGGAGCAGCGTAGGCGCCAGGATGGTGAACGCCAGCTGGGTCAGCCCGGCCCAGCTCTCCCCGATGGCCAGGCCGGCCAGCAGGAACCCGAGGAACATGGAGCCGGCATCGCCCATGAAGATGCGGGCCGGCGGGAGGTTGGCTGGGAGGAACCCCAGGACCGCGGCCGCCACGATCCACGACACCAGGGCGGTCTCGGGCCGCCCTGTCGCCCAGGCGAAGAGCCCGACGAAGATGGCCGCCACGGCGGACACGCCGGGGAGCATCCCGTCCATGTTGTCGATGAGGTTGAAGGCGTTGCACACGCCCACGAACCAGAGCATGGTCACCGGGACCGCCACCCACTCCAGTCCAGGACCCAGAGGGAACGTGACACCGCCGATGACCATGCCCGCTGCGGCGCCGAACTGGACGAGGAGCTTGGTCCGCGGATCCAGCAGGCGGACGTCGTCCCACACGCCGGCGGCGAAGAGCACGGAGGCTCCTAGGAGCGGGAGTCCGACCCTACCCAACTGGTGCCCGGTGGCGATGAGCGCCACCAGCACGACGCCCAGCGTGAGCCAGATGGCGATCCCCCCACCCACCGGGACGGGATGGGGATGGTTGGGATCGGGGGTGGAGACCAGCCCCACCCGGGGGAGCACCCTGACGGCAGCCTGCGTGAGGCCGTAGGAAGCCAGGGCGGCGATGCCCCCGAAGACGAGGACGTCCCCGATCACGGCATCAGCCGGCGGTGCGGGCCCCGGGCCCGGACGCAGCTTCGTCGAAGTGCACGTGCTGCAGGTTCCCCCGGTACCAGTCGGCGGTCCGCGTGATGGCCTCGTCCAGCTCCACCTGCGGGTGGTACCCCAGGATCTCCTCCGCTTTGCGCAGGCGCGGAACGCGCACGTCGATGTCCGAGAAGTCGATGACCTCGAAACGGACCTTGGAGGACGACCCGAGGAGGCGGATCACCCGCTGGGCGAGCTCGTAGATGGTGACCGTGTTCCGCGAGTTCCCGATGTTGAACGTCTCGCCCACCGCCTGGGGGAGCGAGAGCGTGCTCAACAACGCATCCATGAAATCGTCGATGTAGCACCACGACCGGATCTGGGTCCCGTCGCCGTGCACCTCCAGGTCGTCGCCCTTCAGCGCCGCTATGATGAAGCGGAGCATGGCGTGGTCGCCGAGTCGCAGGGGGCCGAAGACGTTGAAGGGCCGCACGGTGACCGTGGGCATCCCCGTCTCCCGGTGGTAGGCGTGCACCAGGTGCTCCCCGGCCAGCTTGGCGATGGAGTAGGTCCACCGGGCCTCGCTCACCGGACCCACCGAGGCGGGCGTGTCCTCGCCGACCCGGAACGAGTTCATGCCGAAGACCTCGCTCGTGGAGAAGTACACCAGGCGGTGGAGGTCCCGGCGCCCCACCAGCGCCTTCAGGACGTTGGCGGTGCCGAGGAAATTGGTCTCCAGCGTGTCCTTGCCCCGGGACAGGACGTTCTTCACGCCCACGATGGCGGCCAGGTGCACCACCACGTCGGCGTGCTCACTGGCGGCGGCCACGGCATCGGGGTCCAGGATGTCGCCCTCCACCATCTTCGCGTTGGGGTGGCCCCAGGCGCGGGACAGCGTGACGCTGGATCCCTGGAAGCCCCGGTCGAAGAGGATCAGGTCGTTGTGGTCCACCAGGCGCTCGGCCAGCGCCGCGCCGATGAAGCCCGCGCCGCCGGTGATGAGGACCGTGCGCCCCTCGAGGAGGGGTGGGGCCCCACCGTGCCTCTTTGTGCTCATGCGCTCTTTTCCACGCCGTCCAGGACGGCGATGAAGCTCTCGATGACGTAGTCCTGCTGGTCCCCGGTGAGGGTCGGGAATATCGGCAGGGAGAATGCGGTTCGCTCGTATTCCACGGCATTGGGGTAGTCTCCAGCGTGGAAGGGGCCGCAACCGGAGAAGACTCCCTGATGGTGGAACGCGGGGTAGTAGAGGCGCGTGCTGACACCCCGCGCAGCGAGCCCCGCTCGGATCTGGTCCCGGGTGGGGCGGGAGCCGCCCTCCGGGAAGCGGAGCGTGTAGAGCTGAAAGTTCGTGTCCTCGACCTGGCGCACCGAAGGAAGCACGACACTCTCCCGTCCCTTGAACGCCGCTGTGTAGCGGGCTCCGAGCTCGCGGCGCCGGCGCACAGCCTCGGGAAGGCGATCAAGTTGGGCACAGCCGATCGCACCCATCACCTCGGGCATCCGGAAGTTGAAGCCCAGCGTATGCCATTCGAACTTCCCGTGGTCACCGAAGTTCCGGAAGAGGCGGCACTTGTCGGCGAGATCGTCGTCGTCGGTGACGATCATCCCACCCTCGCCCGTGGTCATGGGCTTCGAGGGCGTGAACGAGAAGACACCCATCCGACCGAGGGTGCCCGCGTGAGGTCCGCCCTTGTAGCGGGCCCAATGGGCCTCGGCCGCGTCCTCCAGCACCGGAATCCCGTGGCGGTCGGCGATCTCCAGGATAGGGCCCATCTCGGCACTGTGGCCGGCGTAGTGCACGGGCACGATGGCCTTGGTGCGCGGCGTGATCCAGCGTTCCAGCGCGCCCGGGTCCATCCCGTAGTACTTCAGCTCGATATCGGCGAGCACGACGCGTGCGCCCAGGAAGAGCGCCGCCGACCCGGTGGAGATGAAGGACATGTCGGGGCACACCACTTCATCGCCAGGACCGATTCCCAGAGCCGCCATGGCCACCAGGAGACCGCTGGAACCCGAGTTGACGGCGATCGCATGTCTCGACCCCGTGAGTTCCGCAAACCGCTCCTCGAAGCTCGCGACCCTGGGGCCCTGGATAAGCCAGCCGGAGGCGACCACCTCCGACGCAGGGCCAGCTTCCTCCATGCCGATCCAGGGCTTGGAGAGCGGAACCTTCATGCCGACCGCGCCCTCAACGTCAGGATTCCTTCGATTGACGGTCATCCATCACTCCATGGCCTGTTGACGGACCTGAGCCACCGGGCGGGAACGCCCGAGTGGACGGCGTTGGCCGGGACGTCCCTGGTCACCACAGCGCCCGCACCCACGATGGCGCCTTCCCCGATCCGCCTGTGTGGCAAGACGGTAGCACCGGTACCGATATGGGCGCCCGGCTCGATCACCACTCCCCCGGCGAGGTTGACGCCCGGCGAAATGTAGGAGAAATCGCCGATCACCACATCGTGAGCCACGTTGCACCCCGGGTTCACCACCACGTGCTCCCCGATGGTGATGTCGACGGTGAAGGAGCACCCGGCCATCACTAGAGTCCCTTTTCCGAACGAAACCCAGGGTGTGGTCTGCGTCGAGGGGTGAAACAACGTCGCGAACCGATGGCCCTCCTGGCTCAGCCGCTGGGCGAGCGCACGCCGGATCCTCGGTTCCCCGACCACGATGAGGATCTCGAGTTCACCTTGGCGACCCTCCAGCCAAGTGAGGCCGCCGAGCACGCTCAGGTCCAACAGTCGACTGCCATGCTTGCTCGCGTCATCGTCCACGAACCCGAGCACGGCCCTGGGTCGCCCCGATGCGGCCAGAGCCGGAAACACCGAGACCGCATCCCGGCCCAGCTCGGACGCACCGTACAGGACCACGGGGGCACTCATGCCCGCACGGCCTCGGCGCGCGGCCCTGCGCCCGGATCCAGGTCCGCGGTCTCCACCATCCCCTGCTCCACGTCCACGTCCGATCCGTCCTCGTCCTCCTCGCGCACACGCCCCTCCAGGCTCCGGCCTGCCAGAAGCTGCACGGCCACCGCCACCCCACCGAACCAGATGAGGCTGTTGCCCAGGAAGCGATGCGTGCGGAAGGAGAGAGCCACGGCAAGGAGGAAGTCGATGTACACGACGAGCCAGAAGATGTTGGCGCGACTACGGAATCTCCGATAGACGATGGCCACCAGGGCGCCGTAGACCAGGGGCATGACCACCAGCCCCCCTACTCCGAAATCGAAGTAGAGGATGGAGAGGAAGGTAGGTGTGTTGTGGGTCCCGTACATGTAGCTGAGCTGGTCGTCCACGGCCCGTGCCCCGGGAGCCAGGGTCTTGGGCAGGTCATAACTGTTGAACCCCATGTTCAGCGGGCTCGCTCCCCGCTGCAACGTGAACTGGAGGTTCTTGAAGCTCGCCGCAGTGTGAGCCCAGACGGTCGCCGCGGACCCCATGTCCAAGCGGGGGTTCACCAGGGCCGGGTTCACCACGTACATGGTGCGCCGGTAGCTCTCGATGACCCCGAATACCACTCCGACCGCCACAGCCGCGATGGCCAGGTGGCGCATCCGCACCCGGGTGCCCTGGTAAAACACGTAGATGAACGCCCACGCCATGGCGGTCATGGGGCTCACGCGCACGCCGGCAAACATGAGCTGAACCACGCTGGCCGCCGCCACCACGAGCCAGAACGCTATCTGCCCCCGCCCCTGCACCTTCAGCGCGATCATGGTGGCGAACAGAGCGACGGCGTAGTGGAGGTCGTAGACGTAACCGAGCAGCGGGAGCTTGAAGACCAGCCGCAGGTCGTCGATGCGGGGCGAGAAGAGGGGGATCTCCCCAGCGCGCTGGACGAAGAAGGCGGTCATGAGCGAGGCCGCCGCGAAGAGCGCCAAGGTGACGACCTGCAGCCGGGGCCAGGAGATCCCCTCTCGCATGCGGAAGCGCAGGAGCGAGCGGTCCAGGCGGTCCGCCCCCGGGTCCAGGAGCCAGAAGCCCAAGGCGAACATGGCCAGGGCACCCAGGACCACCAGGTACGTGGTGGCCGTGAAGGGCTCGGCGTAGTAGGGCTCGTCGAAGGTACGGGGCACGCTGAAGTGGGCGAAGCCGAAGATCCCGAGCCAGAGCCCGGCGAATACGCCCAGGGGGTGGAGCGCATCGTCGGTGCGCCGGAGGAGAGCCCAGTAGATCAGGGCGCCCAACGCGATGAGGGCGATTCCGAAGAGTGCGTCCAAAGGGTCCCGGAAGCCTGTCCTGCCCGAGGGGCGGGTCGCGGGGAAATACGGCGGGCCAAAGCTACCCGGTCCGAGCGACGGGCGTCAACCGAAAGCCCTGGAACGACACGGACTTCGCCTTGCAGCACCCCCTGCCCGGGGCTAAACTTCACGTCTTGGTATTTTGCCGATTTCCCGCCTCGAAACGCGCCCGCCCCCAGGGGCGCGGAGCTCCATGAAGAGGATCCTACCCGCTCTGACCGCCCTCTCCGCCCTTGTCGCGCTCCTGGTGCTCGGAGCCCCGGCGCGCGCCTCCGCCCAGGCGGCCCCCACCGCAGTCCCGCAGGACGCCAACTCGCTCCTCCCCGGAGACGTCATCCGGGTGGCCATTTGGCGTGAGGAGGACCTCTCCGGGGAGTTCCAGGTGGACCAGGACGGCTCGGTCATCCTCCCCCTCCTCGGGCGCCGGCAGGTGGTGGGAATCTCCCCGGACCGCCTCCGCGAGCAGCTCACCGAAGAGTACGCGGACTACCTGGTGAACAGCGCCGTGAACGTCACCCTCCTCCGCCGCGTGGTGGTGCTGGGCGAGGTGCGCGTGCCGGGGCAGTACACCGTCGACGCCACCCAGAGCGTCGCGGACCTCATCGCGAGGGCGCAGGGGCTCTCCCCCGACGGCAACGCCGAGGACATCCGGCTCCTGCGCCAGGGCGAGTCCTTCCGCACGAACCTGAGCGGGACGCTGAGCATCGTGGAGGCCGGGATCCGGTCCGGCGACCAGATCGTGGTGGGCAAGCGCCCCTGGCTGTCGCGCAACTTCCCGTCGCTGGTGGGGGTGGCCTCCATCATCGCCAACGTGGTCGTCATCGTATTCAAATAGGTGGTCATGAAGGCGAACGCACCCAAGCCCCGCGGCGCAGGTCGCGCCGGCACAGACGGAGAGCTCCACCTCCGCGACGTGGTGAACCTGCTGCGGCGCAACGTGCTCCTCATCGGCGTCATCTCCGCCGCGGTGTTGGGTTCCACTGCGTGGTACCTGTGGTACACGCCGCCCGTGTTCGAGGCCCAGACCACCATCCACGTGGACCAGGAGCGGAGCGCTCCGGCCGAGCTGGAGTTTCTCTCCGCGGTGATCCGGGGGAGCAACGTGGAGACGGAAATGGCGCTGCTGCGTGCGCGCAGCATCGCCGAGGAGACGGTGGACGCCCTCTCCCTCCAGGCCCACGTGGTGGAGCCCAAGGGCGTGTCCCGGGCCGGCCTCTTCTCCATGCTGGAGGCGGGGCGCGGCACCCAGTCGGACGTGTACTCGTTCCGGCGGCAGGACGACGGCCGCTATCGCATCACAAGCTCGACGGGCGCGGAGATCGCCGTGGTCGCGCGGGGCGAGGAGATCCTCTTCAACGGCATGCGCCTGGCTCTCACCGAGGTGGATCCCACGCCTCCGGGGCGGAGCGTCTTCCCCGACGAGATCGTCCTCCAGGTGCAATCGTTCTACGAGGCGGTGAAGGACCTCACCGAGCGCCTGAACGTGGGGCGCCCCTACCGTGAAGCCAGCGTCGTCTCGGTGAGCTACGTGGGGCTCGACCCCCGGCTGGTTCGGGACGTACCCAACACCGTGGCCTCGCTCTACATCGAGGGGCGCAGGGCCGCCAAGAAGACCGAGGCCACGAGCACGGTGGCCTTCCTGTCCGAGCAGATCCGGACGTACACGGACCAGTTGCGCCGGGCGGAAGACGACCTGCTGGCGTTCCAGCAGGGTCAGCAGGTGGTGAACCTGGAGGCGGAGGGCGCCGAGCAGGTGCGGCGCCTGGTGGAGGGGCAGGCGGAGCGCGATGACCTGGCCGCCGACCTGGCCACCCTGGACGAGCTCCTCAGGCAGATCGACCAGGCCCGGAGTTCGGACGACATCGAGGCTTCCCGGGACGCGTTCCGGCGCCTCGCCGGCTTCCCCACGTTCCTGCAGAACCAGGCCGTCACCGAGATCATGAGCGACCTGAACCGGCTGGAAGCTGAGCGCACGGAGATGGCCACGCGCCGGACGCCCAACCACCCGGACATGGTGGGCCTCCAGCGCTCCATCCAGCAGCTCGAGGACCGGCTCTACCAGCTGGCGCAGAACTACCGCACCAACGTGGCCAACCGCCTCGGCACCATGAGCGAGACGCTGCGCCGCTTCGGCGGCGAGCTGGAGCTCATCCCGGAGAAGGCGGTACAGGAGGCGCGCCTCACCCGGCAGAAGCAGGGGCTGGAAGAGGTGTTCACGCTCCTCCAGAACCGCCTCAAGGAGGCGGAGATCGCCCAGGCCGTAGAGCCCGGCGACGTGCGCGTCGTGGATCAGGCCATCCTGCCGGTGAGGCCCATCCGGCCGCGCAAGGCACGCAGCCTGGTGCTGGCGGTCCTTTTCGGCCTCATCGCCGGCGTGGCCGTGGCCGGCGCTCGGGACTACATGGATGAGACCGTCCACTCCCGGGACGAGGTGGTCAAGATCACCGACCTGCCCGTGCTCGCCATGATCCCCCGCATCAAGGGCGTGTCCCGGCACGGAAAGGGGGCGGGCTTCCTGAAGGGGGAGCGCTCGGTGAGCGACCGTCTGGTCACCCGTCACGACGTGGGGAACCCGGTGTCGGAAGCGTACCGGGCGTTCCGCACCAACATCACGTTCCTGGACCTGGACAACCCGCCCCGCCTGCTGGTGCTCACCAGTCCCGGGCCGTCGGAGGGGAAGTCCACCTCCGCGGCGAACCTCGCCATCACCTTGGCTCAACAGAGCACGAAGGCTCTTCTCGTCGACTGTGACCTGCGCCGGGGCATCGTGCACCGGGTCTTCGAGGTCCCGAAGGAGCCGGGGCTCACCGACATCCTCATGGGGTCGGCGACCCTGGAGGGCGCCACCCACAAGGTGGACGTGGGCGACTCCAGAACGCTGGACTTCCTGGCCACCGGGACGCTCCCACCCAACCCTTCCGAACTCCTCGGGTCGAGGCGGATGAAAGACCTCCTGGGCACGCTGCGCGAGCGGTACGAGATCGTGATCCTGGACTCGCCGCCGCTGAACCTCGTGACCGACGCCGCCGTGCTGGGCGCCGCGGCCGACGGGGTGGTGCTGGTGGCGCGGGCGGGGAGAACCGAGAAGGGCGCGCTCCGCTACGCCCAGGACCAGCTCGACGCGGTGCGCGCGCCCATCGCCGGCGTGGTGCTCAACGACGTGGACTACGCGGGGCGCGGGAAGTACTACGGGTCCGGATACGGATACGGCTACTACTATCGGTACTACCGGGCCGACTCCACGACGAAGGGCTAGTCGCCGAAGAGGATCCGCTTCAGGCGGGGGTACTGCACATCGGCCCAGATGGCGGTGTCGATGACGGCGCGGGCCCGGGCCCCCCGGCGACGGCGCTCCCCCGCGTCGTCCAGGAGCCGCGCCAGCTGCGCTCGCCACGTCCCGGGATCGTCGGCGAACACCACGCCGCCGTCTTCCCCGGCCAGCTCCCCCAACCCACCGCCCGGCGAAGCCACGACGGGAACGCCTGAGGCCATGGACAGGAGCACGGACACACGCCCTCCTCGGGCCCGGCTCCACGACTCGGGCCCCAGGGGAGAGACGGCCACGTCGAAGCTCGCCGCCACGGCAAGCTCCGCCTCCTCGGACCAGGGGATGAAGTCCAGGCGAGGGGCCAGCGCCGGTCCCAGCGCGGGAGGCACCGAGCTGCACACCGCCAGGCGCACGTGGGGGCGTTCCGCCAGGACGTGGGAGAGGACCGGCTCCAGGGCCCGCAGGTAGATCTGGCTCTGGTCGTTTCCCACCCACCCGACCACGAGGCGCCCCGGGCCCCGGTCCCACGCGGACGAGGGCGCAGCCCCTCTCCCCACTGCGTTCGCCCCGGGGGCGAAGCGGGCTCGCTCCAGGCTCGGGTACATCACCTCCACCCGCGGCGCCCGCGTCCGGGCGTACTCGGCGAGGGGAGGCGAGCCCGCCACCACCACGTCCGCCTGGGAGAGGACCCGGTCGAAGCGCACCTTGCGCCTGCGCCAGGTGTCCTCCGACTCCCCGGTCACGGCATGGGCAAAGAGGGCGTCGTCGAAGTCGTAGACCACCCTCGCCCCCGAAGCCTTCCACCGCCGGAAGAGCGCCGGCGGCGGGAGGACCTTCTGCACCAGCACCACGTCCCACCCCCCGGCGGTGCGCAGGAGGTCGGCAACGAACCTGGTCCGGAGCGCGAGCGCGCGCAGAAACGACGACTCCCGCCCTCCCCGGTACTCGATCCAGGCCAGGTCCACGCCGTCCGCCTCCAGAAACGGACGGTAGTTCCAGAGGCGGTGGCGGGTGCTGGCCGTGGTACGGGGACCTCCCGCCACCACCAGGAGGCGGGGGCCGCTCAAGCGCGCCGCTCCCGCATGGAGCGGACCGCCTCCGCCAGGACTGCCTCGCCCACACGACGCCCCGAGCCGCCGTCGAGGACGTGGCACTGCTCTCGCACCAAGCGCGCCCGCCCCTCGGCGTGGAGGGCGGGGTCGGCCAGGTAGCGCCGCACCGCCGCCACCACGTCCTCCGGCGAGCGCGCCCGGGTGACCCCTCCCGAGGCCGCGACCGGCCTCTGGTGGGTGAAGTCGTAGAAGCGGGTGACCGAGCGGTGGTAGGGGACGTCGGGCCTGGCGTCGTAGTCCACGCACACCACCGGCGTCCCCACCGCGGCGGCGTCGATGGAGATGGACGACGCCGCGTTCACCACCACGTCGGCATATCGCAATGTATCCGCTAAATGCTCGAGGGCGGCCCGGTCGAAGTCCCGGTCGTGGTAGCTCCCCACTGTGGGCCTGCCGGCGTGGTCGAACGCGACCCCGCGCCGTTCCCGGAGCGCCGCGTAGCGCTCCAGCTTGTCCAACTGGTGCACGCGGACCAGGAGCTGGACCTCGTCACCCATGTCGGCTTGGAGGGCGTCCACAAGGCGGGCCACCACCTCCGGCTCCCGCGGGATGGTGCCCTCGGTCCCGGTGGTGTAGACGACGACGTGCCTGGATGGGTCGAGCCCCAGGGCGTGGAGGAAGGTGTCCCGGTCCTTGAACCCACGGTCCCGGGCGAAGATGTCGTGCTGGGGAGCGCCGGTCACCGACACCCGCTCGGGCGGGAAGCCGTGGATGGCGACGGCCTGCTCCTTCATGATCTCGTTCCACACCGTGATCCGGTCCACGTCCACGGCGAAGAACCCCGAGGTGGTGAGGTTGTCCCAGGACGACACCAGCACCATGGTGGGCACTCCCCGCCGGGCCGCGGACAGGAGCAGGTGGCGGTCCAGGTAGCGCGCGCTGGAGTGGGCCCGGGGGCCGGACATGGTGAGCGCCCGGGTGCCCACCACCAGGTTGGGCCGGTGCAGCGCGAAATCCCCGGCGTAGAGTTCGGGCGCGGTCCACCGGGTGAGGACGCGGAGCGCCCGGAGCACCAGGTCCTGCCCTGGGCGCCCCGCAGCGGCAAGGGCGCCGCGCACCAGGCGGGCGGGCATGCTCCGGCGGAGCGTCTCGGCCGCCATGATTCGGGCCGTGTCGCAGCGCAGGGAGAGAATGGCCACGTACACCCGCTGCACGAGGCCGTCCACCAGGTCGAACAGGCGGGATGCGGGGGCCCGCAGCGGGTGGATGGTGACCGTGCCCCCCCCGAACTCGGCGCGGAACCCGGCCACGTCCGAGGCAGGGGTGAACAGGTGCACCTGCGCGCCGGAGGCGCGGATCACGGCGAAAGCGTCGGTGCGCAGGACGTCCCGGACGTTGATGGCCATGGGGACGCCCATGAACACGACGGGAGGTCGGCTCACGGCGACCTTTGCCCGGGCACGTGAGCGCCCGCCCTTCCCAGGAGCCCGGAGCGGGCCATCTCGGCCAGGGCACCGTCCAGGGCGGAAGCCGGGCGCTCGGAGGCCCGCACCCAATCCGCCAGAATGTCCAGGCCACAGGCGAAGGGAGTGGGGGCGCCCATCCCCAGGAGCTCCCGGGCGGCGCGGTTGTCGGCCACGGCGTGGCGGATGTCCCCCACGCGGTATTCGCCGGTGACCTCCACGGAGGCCGCCGAGGCGCCGTAGCGCTCCGCCAGAGCCAGGGCCGCGTCCACCACGGGCGTGGCCACTCCCGAACCCACGTCCACCACGGAGCCGCCGGCGGGCGGCTCCACGTCACCGGCCCGGACGAAGGCGTCCACCACGTCGTCCACGTACACAAAGTCCCGGGACTCGAGACCGTCCTCGAAGACCCTGACGCCCTGCCCCGCCAGGAGGCGCACGGAGAAGATGGAGAGGATCCCGGTGTACGGGTTGTGGAGCGACTGCCCCGGCCCGTACACGTTCTGGAGCCTGAGGCTCACCACCCCCATCCCCCTGGGCGGCAGGAGCAGGTGGACGAGCTCCTCCTGGTCCCGCTTGGTGGCGCCGTACACCGAACCCGGGGCGGCGGGAACCGCGGGGCTCGCCGGCTCCAGGGCCACCTCGGCGCCGCAGCGCGGGCACACCGGCTCCCAGAGCCCGGCTGCGAGACGCGCCGAGGTGCGGGGGGCCGGGACCACGACGCCGTGCTCGCCGCATCGGTATGGCCCCTCCCCGGACACCGCCCGCGACGAGGCCAAAACCACCCTGCCGACCTCCGGCGCCGCCCCGGAGAGGAGGAGGTCGCAGAGGAGGGCGGTACCGCCGACGTTCACGTCCACGTAGTGGCGCGAACGGTACATGGACTCGCCGGTCCCCGTCTCGGCGGCCAGGTGGTAGACCCGGGTGGCGCCGGCCAGCGCTTCCCTCCACGCGTCGCCGTCGCGCACGTCGCCCCTCAGGAAGCGGGCGCCGGAGATGGCCTGGGGCGGTGAGCCGCCCTCGCCGTGGACCGACGGGACCAGGGAGTCGAGCACGGCGACATGGTGGCCGGCGTCCAGGAGGCGCCGCACCAGCCGGCTCCCGATGAAGCCGGCGCCGCCGGACACGACGATGCGCTCAGCCACGGGGGGCTCCCGCGGCACCGGGGCGTGCCGCCCACTCCTCGACGGCGTCCGCCACCCGCTCGGCGGCGTGCCCGTCCCACCCCTCGGGGCGGCGCAGGGGCGCCTCCTTCCCCCACGACGCGCGGAACGCCTCCAGGATGGCGTCCGTGGAGCGGTCCGGGACCAGCCGGTTCGTACCCTCGGTCACGGTCACCGGGCGCTCCGTGCTGTCCCGCAGCGTCAGGCACGGCACGCCCAGCACGGTGCTCTCTTCCTGCACGCCTCCCGAGTCGGTGAGCGCCATCCCCGCCCGGGCCTGGAGCGCCAGCATCTCCCGGTACCCCACGGGCCCCAGCACCTTCACCCCGTCCAGCGCGAGCCCGAACGCCTCCGCCTGCTTCCGGGTGCGCGGGTGCATGGGAAACACGACCGGCACCTCTCTCGCGATCTCCGCCAGCGCACGAAAGATCCCCGAGAGCGTCCCGGGATCGTCCACGTTGGACGGCCGGTGCAGCGTCACCACCACGTAGCCCCGCTCCGGGAGCCCGGCCGCGGACGCGGGAAGGTGAGCGCGCACCTCGGGGAGGATGCGCTCCAGGGTGTCGATCATCACGTTGCCCACGAACCGGATCCGCTCCGGGCCGATCCCCTCCGCAACCAGGTTCGCGTCCGCGTCCCGGCTCGGCGTCAGGCACAGGTCCGAGATCTGGTCGGTGAGGAGCCGGTTGATCTCCTCCGGCATGCGCCGGTCCCGGCTCCGCAGACCCGCCTCCAGGTGCGCCACGGGGACGTTGAGCTTGGCCGCCGCCAGCGCCCCTGCCACCGTGGAGTTCACGTCCCCCACCACCATCACCATGTCCGGCCGCCGCTCCAGGAGCACCGCCTCCAGCCCCGCCAGCACCCCGGCGGTCTGCTGCGCATGGGTCCCCGACCCCACCCCCAGGTGCACGTCGGGCTCCGGGATCCCCAGCTCGTCGAAGAACTCCTGCGACATGGCGGCGTCGTAGTGCTGCCCCGTGTGCACGAGGATGCTCCTCAGGCCGGGCCGCCCCTCCAGCGCCCGGAGCACGGGTGCCACCTTCATGAAGTTGGGGCGCGCTCCCACCACGTGGAGCACCGTGAAGTCTCGGAGCATGTCGAAGGGGCTGAGTGGGAGGCCCGCGGACGAGGATGCCGGAGCCGAGGGAAGCTAGGCCCGCCGGCCCGCCGGTTCAATCGGGCGCGGCTGTGCGACCCCCCCGGCCAGCGCCCGCGTCACGCGCCCGTCGCGCTTACGGCTTCCTCCACCACGGCGGCGAACGCCGCGGTCACCTGGGCGTGGGGGAAGCGCGCCTCGGCCAGCGCGCGGGCGCTTCGGCCCATGGTCGAGCGGAGCGCCGGATCGTCGGCCAGCTTCGCCACCGCCCGGGCCAGCGCGGCACCGTCCAGGGGCCCCACGGCGAGACCAGCGCCCGCCTCCTCCAGGATCCGGGGCACCTCGCCGGAAGCAGCGGCCACCACCGGGCGTCCCATGGCCAGGTACTCGCTGAGCTTGGAGGGGACCACCCGGGAGAACACCGGGTCGGGATGGAGGGTGAGGAGGAGCACGTCGCCCCGGGCCAGGACCCGGGGCATGTCCCGGTGGGAGACGGCGGGCCCGAAGCGCACATTGCCCAGTCCCCGCGCTGCGGCCCCTTCCTCCAGGGTGGGGTAGCGGGCGCCGCCGCCCCACACCTCGAAGCCGACGTCGGGTCGGTGAGCGAGCGCGGCGGCGGCGTCCAGGATCACCTCCGAGCCCTGCGCCAGCCCCACGGTGCCCGCGAAGAGAGCGGTGAGGCGGGGCCGGGGCGCGGCGCCGCCGGAGCCAGCCCCCTCCTGGGCCGACGCATCCCAGGGTGCGGGGAGCGGCTCCACGTCCGGGCGGAAGGCATCCACGTCGCAGGAGTTCGGGATCAGGCGGATGCGCGACGGATCTGCGCCGGCGCCCGCGGCGTGCTCCCGGTACCCGGCGGTAACCACCACGAGGCGCTCGGCCCCGCTGTACAGGAGGTGCTCCACGGCCGCGGCGACGGCGCTCACCACCCCGGGGCGCACCACGCCCAGCGCCAGCGCCTGCGCCGGGTAGAGGTCCTGGACCTCCAGCACCAGTGGGCGGCGGGAGAGCTTAGCCGCCAGCCAGGCAGCCAGGCCGATGAAGGGGGGCGGCGTGTACGCCAGCACCACGTCGTGGCGGGAGGCGAGGCGCAGGGCGCGGAGCGCGGCCCGGGCGGCGAAGCCCACCTGGGAGAGGATGCGCCGCCAGGTGGCGGCGGAGCGGCGCTCCAGCGCCTGCAGGCGGATCACCTCCACCCCGGTGGGGAGGTCCCCGTCGGCGGCCTCCAGCTCCTGGCCCGTGTAGGGGCGGCCGTCCAGGTGGGTGGGCCACCGGGTGATCACCGTGACCCGATGCCCCCGGGAGGCCAGCGTGGCGGCGATCCCGCCGGCCCGCTTGGCGATGACGTCGGGCGGGAAGAAGCCCGTGAGGTACAGGACCCGCCGCGGGGTCCCGCCCACTACCCCATCACCTTGTAGTAGGCCTTCATCCAGTCCAGGGTGCGCGGGATCCCTTCCTCGATGGTCACCTGGGGCGCGTGGGCCAGGTCCCGGATCGCCTTCGAGCAGTCCACCCGCTTCTCCCTCGTGGTGAACGGCTCACCCTCCTTGTAGGTCGCCAGCGACGCGGGCTTGCCCAGGTACTCGAGGATCATGCGCGCCGGCGTCTCCATGTCGTGGAGGTCCAGCCCGCCGACGTTGTAGACCTCGCCGGGGCGGAAGCGGTCCACGATGTTGGCCAGCGTCCGCGTGGTGTCGGACACGAACGTGGACGTGCGCAGGTGCCCCGTGTACACCGTGAAGGGCATGTCGTGGAGCGCGTGGTACGCGAAGATGCAGATGGCGCTCCGGTACCTGGAGTAGGGCTCCCCCGGGCCGTACGTGTTGAAGAGCCGCACGCGCACCGTCTCGGTGCCGAACATAGCGGCGGAGTTGAGCACCTGCTGCTCCCCCACCCACTTCGTCATGGCGTAGTCGTTCATCTGCCGGATCTCGATCCGGTCCATGACGTCCTCGACCATGACCCCGTCGTAGTCGCCGTACACCTCGGAGCTGGAGAAGAAGATGCTCCGGAACCCGAGGCGCTCCTGGAGGCGGAGGAGGTTCTTGGTCCCGATGGCGTTGCTGCGCCAGAGGGTCTCGTAGAAGTCCTCGCCGTTCCAGCGCCCGAACTCGGCGGCCAGGTGGTACACGTAGTCGAAGTCCCTCCCCTCGACCACGCGCTCGAACTGGCGGAACTCACCCACGTCGCCGCGCACGTAGTGGGGGTCGTGGTGGTGGGGGCGGTCCATGATCCACACCTCGTGCCCCCTGCCCCGGAGCTCCTTCACGAGCCAGGTGCCCACCGCCCCCAGCCCACCCGTGCACAGGATCTTCATGAAGCGCCGCCCGTCCGTCGCCGAAGAGGGAAGTCGAAGTGCTGCAAAGCTATGCCGTCGCCCTGGCCTCATCCAGAGCGGACAGGTAGAGCCAGCGATTTCGGAACGGGAGGCTGGCGGAGTGGGAGCGGGGCGCGGGCAGGCG
>CAZJFX010000050.1:0-1524 GCA_964545395.1 uncultured Gemmatimonadaceae bacterium
TTCCAGGGCTCTTGACTGGAATCAGGGCTCCAAATACGGTGGGAACTTCAGATTAGAGCCCCCACGGGGGATGCCTTTCTCCTCTGCCCGGGCGCGCCGGCGCCCTCCCTCCGTGTCCCTCCCACCCCAGAGGATGTCACTCCCAGGGGACATCCTGCCGTCCGTCACGATATGCAAGATGTTGTCCTGCAAGATGTTGCGATTACGGTACGCCTCGTGCATTCCTCCTGGGGCGGGACGGGAATGCCGGCGCGGACGGGCCGGCCACAACGGATCCGGGAGGGTACCATGAGACGCGCGGTGGTGGGAACGCTGGTGGCCGTCCTGGCCATGGCCGGGTGCGAGAACGAGATCCTCCTCCCCCTGGACGAGCCTGCGGCCCCCGAGAACGTGGAGGCCTACTACTACGCCGGCGTGGTGTACGTCACCTGGGAGCTCGGGGCAGGCTGGGACGAGGACTCGTTCCGGGTCTACTCCAAGCGGGTGACGGACCAGGATTGGTTCCTCATCGCCGAGGTGTCGAGCTGCGCCGGCGGCGTCTGCGGCTACGAGGACCGCAACATCGTGGCGGGCCGGACCTACGAGTACTACGTGGCCGCGGTGGATCCGGACTCGGGGGTGGAGACGGCCTCCGACTATTCGGTGGAGGTGGAGGTGCCCCAGCCGGAGGCGCCGCCGGTCCCCACGGGGACGGCCGTGGTGGCCCTGGACAACGCCACCTACGTGCGGTGGTCGTCCAACGCCCGCTCCGCCTCCGATTTCTCCTTCTATCGCGTGTACCTCGACGAAGGGGACGGGGACGAGTACCTGCTGGGCGAGACGGACTCGGAAGGCTTCCTGGATCTCCTGGCCGCCAACGGCACCACGTACCGCTACTTCGTCACGGCGGTGGATGTGCAGGGTCACGAGAGTGCCGGCAGCACTGTGGCCTCGGGCACGCCGCGCCCCGACTACACCGGGGAGTGGATCTACGACTTCACCGACGTGCCCGAGTCCTCCGGGTTCCGCTTCCAGCCCGACGAGGGCACGAACCCTGTGGTCTCCGGGAGCTCGGCGAGCCGTCACTTCCGCCTGGAGGTGGACGACGCCGGGTGGTGGCTTGTCCCCGGTCCCCAGACCGAGGTCTACCCTGAGGGTTTCGAGACCACCGCGCTCCGGTGCGGTCCCGCCTCCGACGCGAGCTGCACCGACGTGGATCGGGCCCCGATCTCGGGGTACGTCACGCGGGACGTGGGGCTCACCCCGCAGGCCAGCTACGTGATGCGGGTGCGCGGGGACGACGGGCTCGCGCACTACGGAGTGATCCGGGTGGTGCTCCTCGGGTTCGATCAGAGCGACCGTGCGCTCATGATCTTCGATTGGGCATATCAGTTGCAGGCGGACAACCTCGCGCTCGTGACGCGATAGGGGGTCGTTGGCCGGAGGCGGGCGCCGGGTCGCTCTAGCACACCCGCCCGGGAACGGGGTGGTCGGGGGGCGTCCTTCGGACGACCCCCCGGTCTACTTGTGTGGCCGGGTGTGATG
>CAZJFX010000050.1:1624-2919 GCA_964545395.1 uncultured Gemmatimonadaceae bacterium
GCGGGCCTATTCCATCGGGGGGCGTCCTTCGGACGACCCCCCGGTCTACTTGTGTAGCCCGGTGTGATGTCGCTCGACCGGGCCCGCCTCCGGCCTTCGGCCGTCGCGGGCCTGTTCGATTGGGGGGCGTCCTTCGGACGACCCCCCGGTCTACTTGTGTGGCCGGGTGTGATGTCGCTCCCCGGCGCCCGCCTCCGGCCTACGGCCGTCGCGGGCCTGTTCTCGTCGGCCTGCGGCGACGTGGGCGCCCCGGGACTCCGGCGTGTCCCTATCGCCTGCCGAGGGGGCGGCGCCGTATGTTTTCGGAGGCCCCGGGCGCGCCGCGAGGCCCGGGCCGCCGCCCTTGTGCTTCCGTGGCTCGCGGGCAGATTAAACGGTCTGGCCTCGGGGCCCAGAGACGAGATGGGAAAGCGCCCGCCGAATCGTCGGCGGGGCGTCGGTTAGGTGAACTCCGGACGAGACCGTCATGAGCATCGAATCGCTCAAGGAACAGGCCCGCCGCCACGAGCAGAAGGAAGAGTGGCAGAAGGCGCTGGACCAGTACAAGAAGGCCATCGCCCAGCTCGAGAAGGAAGATCAGCCGGACATCGGCCTTTACAATCGCGTCGGTGATCTCTTCGTCCGGGTGGGGAACCTGGAGGAGGCCGTGAGCCACTACAATAAGGCTGCGGACCTCTACGTGGAGGCGGAGCTCCCCAACAACGCCATCGCCGTCTGCAAGAAGGTCATCCGGAACGTACCCGACAGGAACGAGGCGTACCTCCGGATGGGCCAGATCCGGGCCAAGCAGGGCTTCCTGTCCGACGCCCGCACCAACTTCCTGACCTACGCCGAGCGCATGCAGAAGGACGGCGACCTGGACGAGTCGTTCCGTGCCCTCGTGGAGTTCTGCGACCTGGCGCCCGACGACGTGGACGTCCGCATCGTGGTGGCCGAGCAGATGGCGTCGCACAGCCGGACCGGAGACGCCGTGGAGCAGCTCTCGGTGGCGTACCGGGTGCTGGCGGACGTGGGGGACTTCCGGGCGTCCGAGGTGGAAGCCCGCATCCGGGTCCTGAACCCCGACGCCGACCTGGGCGCTCCCTCCGGCGTGGAGTCCCCGGTGGCTGCGGGAGGTTTCGCTGCTGGGTCGACCGTTTCTGCGGGAGGCGGAATCGAGGCAACCTTCGGCGAGATCGAGATCGGGGGAGCCGACGAGAAGGAGGAGCCCGCCGAGGCGGCGGCGCGCGAAGAGTTCCCCAGCTTCGAGACCAGTCCCCCCGCCGAGGAGGAGACCGCCCCCGCCGAGGAAGAGG
>CAZJFX010000050.1:3019-8403 GCA_964545395.1 uncultured Gemmatimonadaceae bacterium
CCGCCCCGCTTCCCACCTTCGGGCTGGAGGAGGAGGAAGAGGCCGCCCCGCTTCCCACCTTCGGGCTGGAGGAGGAGGAAGAGGCCGCCCCGCTTCCGACCTTCGGGCTGGAGGAGGAAGAGGCCGCCCCGCTCCCCACCTTCGGGCTGGAGGAAGAGGCCGCGCCCCCGGCGGCCATCGAGCGCGCCATGGAGGAGGCCGCCGCCGAGACACGGCGGGAGCCGGAGCCCGTCCGGCCGGCTGCGGAGCCGACGGTGGAAGGAGTACGGAGTGCCATCGCGGTGCACCCTGACGACGTCGAGTTGCGCCAGCGCATGGTGGAACTGGCCTACGAGTCGGGCGATGAGCGCGTCATGGTCGAGGCTTTTCTCGGCCTGGGCGATACGCTCCAGCGCACCGGGCAGGGCGCCCGGGCCAAGGCTGCTTACCAGCAGGTGCTCCAGTTCGATCCGGACAACACCGCCGCGAAGTCCGCCCTGGGGCAGGCGCCCGCGGCGAGCAAGCCGGTGCGGGAGGTGGCCGCCCACCAGGACTACGTGGACCTGGGCGCTCTCATCCTGGGTGACGAGGAGGAGAAGACCACGCGCTTCACGGTGGCCTATGAGAAGCCCACCGGCGACGACCAGGCGGACTTCGCCAGGATGCTGTCGCAGTTCAAGGAGAAGGTCTCCCAGAACCTCGAAGCCGACGACGTGCGCGCTCATTACGACCTGGGCACCGCCTACAAGGAGATGGGCCTCCTGGACGAGGCGGTAGCCGAGTTCCAACAGGCGCTGCGCGCGTCCTCGTCCCACCTGCCCACCTACGAGATCCTCGGGCAGACGTTCATCGAGATGGGAAAGACCGAGGCCGCCGTGCGCACCCTGGAGCGGGCGCTGGAGGCACCGTTCGAGATCGAGGACGAGCTCATCGCCATCTACTACTACCTGGGCCGTGCGTACGAGACCCAGGGGAACCGGGAGGGGGCCGTGGAGTTCTACGACAGGGTCTTCTCCCTCGACATCAACTTCGCCGACGTCACGGAGCGCCTGCGGGCGCTCCGGTAGCGCCCGTTTCTTCGCCACGTGCCCCATCCTCTCCCGTGTCCCCGACCGCGGATCGCAGCATGAGCCAGACCGTCCGGGGCGCGCCGCCCACGCTGGCGTCCGTTCAGGCGCCCGTGCGGACCGAGGTGGAGCGCGTGGGCGCGGAGATCCGTCGTATTGTTCTCTCCGACTTCCCTCTCATCGAGGAGGTGAACGACCACCTCCTTTTCATGCAGGGGAAGCTTCTCCGCCCCACCCTCCTACTGCTGTCCAGCCGGGTCGGGGGGAAGACCTCGAAGCAGGCGCTTACGCTAGCGGCGGTGGTGGAACTCGTGCACCTGGCCACGCTGGTCCATGACGACGCCGTGGACCACTCGGTGCTGCGCCGGGGGATGCCCACGGTGAACGCCCTTTGGACGCACCAGGTGGCCATCATCATGGGCGACTACCTTTACTCCAAGGGCATCATCGAACTTTCCCGCCTGCGCAACCTGGAGGCGCTGGACGTGCTGGCCCAAGCGGCCAACGAAATGAGCGTGGGCGAGATGCGCCAGCTCACTTCGTACGATGCCCTGGATTTCACCGAGCAGGACTACTATCGGTTGATCTCCGCCAAGACCGCCTCCCTCATGGGCGCGGCGTGCGAGATGGGGAGTCTGGCCGGCGCCCGCGAGCATAGAAAGGCGCTGGCGCGCTTCGGCCACAACCTGGGGATGGCGTTCCAGATCGCCGACGACCTCCTGGACTACACGGGGACGGAGGAGGAGACGGGGAAGCCCACGGGCCACGACCTCCGCGAGCGCAAGGTGACGCTTCCCTTGGTGGGGGCGTTGCGCCACACCACGCCGGCCGAGGGCCGGGAGATCCGCGAGTTCTTCACACGGGTGGAGCCGACCGACGACCAGATCGGCCGCGTCGTCACCATCGTAGCCCGGCGGGGTGGGCTGGAGTACGCTCGGGCGAGGGCACGCCACTACGCCGATCTGGCCGAGGACGCATTGACCGCGATTCCTCCAGACGAGGCCTGCGAGGCCCTCCGGGACGCCGTGTCGTATGCCGTGGACCGGAGCCGTTGACGTGGGACGCGCCCGGATGGGACGCATGGTGGGAGGAACCCCTGAGCCCCTGGAACGGTATGCTCGTTGACACCCGCAGGCGGGGCCTCGTCCGTCTGATGTGGACCCTGGTGACGGGGCTCTTCCTCGGAGGGCTCCTCACCAAGCTCTCGGAGATGTTTCTCCCCGACAGCGCCGCGAGGGAGTTTCTCACCACGTCGGTGGCGGCGGCCATCGGACCGTTCTCCATCGACCTGGTGGCGGTGGCCCTGACCATCGGTCCCCTCACGCTCACGCTGAATGTGTTGTCGCTCGTCGGGATCGGCATCGTCGCGCTGATCGCGCGCTCTTGGATCTGACGGACGCACTCGAAACCGCGGGACCTCCCGGCCCCGCACGGAGGCTGTGAACCATGGGCATCGGCGGCTTCGGAATGGGGGAGATGGTCTTCATCTTCCTCATCGTGCTGCTCCTCTTCGGGGCCAAGCGTCTCCCTGAGATCGGATCGTCGCTGGGGAAGGGAATCCGGGAGTTCAAGAGCTCGATACGGGACATCGAGCACGAGATCAAGAAGCCCGACGATTCCAACAACCGGACCGTGCCTCCTCCTCCGAGCGAGGAGGACCGGGAGCCCCGCCGACTGGGCGACGGGAACGGGGACTCCGGCGCGAGCTGACGCGGCGGCCGCAGCAACGCGGTCGCCAAGCACGAGGGGCCGGGGCGCCGTCGGCGCCCCGGCCCCTCGTGCTTCCCACCAGCCCCCGTTGCCGGGGGGCCTCCACTCAGTAGAGCGGGATGGCCACGGTGTCCGACGCGGGGCGCAGCACCTGGTCGCGCTGGTCGACGATCTTGGCGGCGGCTCGCAAAGCCACGATCCACTCCTGGAGGCGCTGCTGCTGAAGCAGCGACATCATCCCCTGGCGCTGCTCGTTCTTCTGAGCCGCCCAGGCCAGTGAGTCGGCATCGATGCGTCCCACCACCTCGATGATGAACACCCCGGTGGGCGTGGCCACCGCGTCGCTCACCTGGCCAGGCTGGAGGGCGAAGGCCGCGCCGATGGCGGCGTTCTGGCGACCCATCCCCGGGACGAAGTCGTTGCGGGTGAAGGGCCCGGCGGGACGGGCCTCCAGGCCCAGGGCGGTCGCCACGCTGGCCGGGGACTCGCCCCCCTTGATCCGGCCGGCGATCTCCCCACCCTCCTTCTTCGCCTTCTCGAGCTTCTTTTCGAAGCGGAGCTGGGACTCGATGGCAGGGGCCGCCTCGGCCAGGGGAACGACCCCGGCGGGCTCGGAGCTGACCACCTCCAGGGCGTAGAACGCTTGGGGGCTCTCGAAGACCGGGCTGACCTCGCCCGGGGCTGCTTCTTCGAGGGCCCAGTCCGCGCCCTCGCCGATCTGGCCGGCGCCCGGGAGGAAGGGGAACCCGCTGGTGATGTCCGCCATGGTCGTGCTCAGTCCCAGTGCCGCGGCCGCCTCGTCCAGGGACAGGGAGATCGCCATCTCCTCCAGGGAATCCGCCAGCGTCAGGAGATGGATTTCGCTCGAGTCGGTGCGCTCGACGGGGATGAGGATGTGGCGTGCACGGACGCTGTCCGTGGCCCAGCGCTCCTGGACCTCGAAGACGTGCCAGCCGAAGGACGTCCTCACCGGCTCTCCGATCTGCCCGACCCGGGCTGCGAACACAGCCGAGTCGAAGGCGGCCACCATCATGCCCTTGCTGAAGGTGCCCAGGCTGCCGCCCGCACTCGCCGACACCGAGTCCGAGGACTCCCGGGTCGCGATGGCCGCGAAGTCTCCGCCGTCGAGGATCTCCTGGCGGACCCGGCGCACCCGCTCCAGGGCCGCGGCGGTATCGGCGGCGGTGGGCGTCTTGTCCAGGACGACGGCCTTCACGGTGGCCCGGGCCGGCATCTCGAACTCGTCCTGGTGGTCGCGGTAGTAGGCCTCCACCTCGGACTGCTCCACGGGGACGTCCGCGTCCTGGTAACGCGTGGCCGGATCGAGGGACAGGTACTCGATCTGCACCGCCTCGGTCTGGTCCCGCCACCGCTGCCAGAGCTCGGCGTCGGAGAGGTAGATCCCGGACGAGACCTGTCGCAGCAGCTTGCCCCTTGGGACGGCGTCCCGATAGTAGGCCTCCAGGAGGAGGAGCTGGTCCTGGGGGAGTTGGGCGAGGAGCGCCTGGTACGCCTGGAAGTCGAAGTTCCCCAGGGAGTCGGTGAACTGGGGGCGGATCTCCGGTGGGGGGGCGTACTGGGCCGCTTCGGTGATCTCGTCGTCCGACACCGTGATTCCCCGGCGCTCGAGCTCCTGCCGGATCAGGAGCTGGTTCACGACCTCGTCGAAGGCGGCGTCCTCCAGCTCCTTGTTCTGCTGGGAGGTGAGGGGCTCCGCCTGGGATTGCTGGGCCTGCTCGTAGAGGCTGCGGTACGCCACCATGTACGCGTCGTAGGTGACGGCCTCGCCGTTGACGGTGCCGATCTGGCCGACGCCCCCGGAGGTGCGCCCGCTGATATCCATGCCCCACTGGAACACCATGAGCGCCACGAATGCCGCAGCCGTGACAATCATGATCGGCTTCGTGGCCTCACGCATCTGACGCATCATAGGACGGCGTCTCCCGCTACCCCTGACCAGGTTGAAAAACCCGACGACATAGACCAAAAAAGCTAATGGCTCCGTTTCCGCGCCTCAACGGACAGGGGCCATCGTTGACACTTTTTCGCGCCGCTCCGTATCTTCCGCCCGTCCGCCGCCGCCTTCGCGGGCCGCGCATCCCCGCTTCCGAGCCCCACCCTTGACTGAATCCCTCCAGCAGGAGATACGGACGCTCCGCTCGCTCCTCGGCTCTCCGAGAGACCCCGAGGGGCGCTCGTTCGCCCCTCTCGCGGACGCCTATCGGCGGGCCGGTGACTTCCGCCAGGCGGTGGAAGTTCTCCGGGACGGGTTGGAGCGGCATCCCGGCTTCGTCCCGGGGCACGTGGTGGCCGCGCAGCTGTACCTGGAGAAAGGCCTCCTCGAGGAGGCGGAGATCGCCGCCCGCCGGGCCGTGGATCTGGATGGGGAGAACGTGGTGGCGTGGCGGCTCCTGGCCGGCGCCCTGGAGGCCCGGGGCGCCCTGGCCCAGGCCCGGGACGCGAGGGCCCGGCTTGCCGAGTTGGAAGGGACGGTCGCCGCCGGGCCGGAGCCGGAGCCCGAGCCGGTAGTGGACGTGGCGCTCCTGGCGCCGGAGGAGCCGGAGCCGGAGCCGGAGCCGGTGGTGGACGTGGCGCTCCTGGCGCCGGAGGAGCCGGAGCCGGAGCCGG
>CAZJFX010000050.1:8503-30391 GCA_964545395.1 uncultured Gemmatimonadaceae bacterium
GAGCCGGTGGTGGACGTGGCGCTCCTGGCGCCGGAGGAGCCGGAGCCGGAGCCGGTTCTGGATGTGGCGGAGTTGGCGCCGGAGGACCTTCCCTCCGACCAGCTTCCCGAGAGCGAGCCTCTCGTCACCCGGACCATCGCCGAGCTCTACGCCCGGCAGGGGCTCACCGAGCGTGCCCTGGGCGTCTACCGGCAGCTCCTCCAGGCCTCCCCCGGCGACCGTGAGCTTCGCAGCCGTGTGGAGGAGCTGGAGGGTGTGGCCGCCACCCCGGCCCTGGAGCCTGCGGACGACACCGGTGATCTGGACCACGCCTGGACCACGGCCGGCGGAGCGCGGCAGGACGAGGTGGAGACGCCTTTCGCCTGGACGGCGTCCGAAGAGGCCGGGGGCGTGTCTCCCCCCGAGCCGTCGGCGAGGGCGTACTTCGACCGCATGCTTGCCTGGGAGCCCGGTGCCGCGTCCGTCGAGGGCCGCCCGTCCCCGGAGGGCGACGCTTGAAGATCGCCGTCGTGCACGGGCCGAACCTGCGCCTGCTGGGGCGCCGTGAGCCCGAGGTGTACGGTTCCGACACCTTGGCGGACGTGAACGCCCTGCTCACCGACGAAGCCCGGACCCTGGGCGTGGAGATCGAGTTCTACCAGTCCAACCACGAGGGCGAGATCCTGGACTTCCTGGAGGCGGCTTCGGCCACGGTCGAAGGGTTCCTGGTAAACCCGGGGGCGCTCACGCACACCTCGGTGGCGCTGCGCGACGCCCTCACGGGCGTGGCGCGCCCCTTCGTGGAGGTCCACCTGTCCAACACCGCGGCCAGGGAGCCGTTCCGGCGGCACTCCTTCCTTTCCGACGTGGCGGCCGGCGTGGTTTTTGGATTCGGCACCCAGAGCTATGTTCTAGGCCTTCGGGGCCTGGTGGCGCGGCTCCGGAAGTCGAACCCAGCATAGCGGGTGGCATGGCGAGCACAGCGGACTTCCACAGAGGGATGGTGCTTCAGATCGACGACGGTCTGTGGACCATCGTCTACTTCCAGCACGTGAAGCCCGGCAAGGGCGGCGCCTTCGTGCGCACGAAGCTGAAGAACGTCCTCACCGGCGCCGTCGTGGAGCGCACGTACCGCTCGGGGGAGAAGGCCACCGACGTCCGGCTGGAACGGCGTCCCGTCACGTATTCGTACGGGGACGGGCACCTGTACTACTTCATGGACGACCAGACCTTCGACCTCATCCCCCTCGCCCACGACGTCATCGGCGAGGACCAGCTGAAGTACCTGAAGGAGAACATGCCCTGCGAGGGACTCGTGCACGACGACAAGGTCATCAGCGTGGAGCTCCCCAACTTCGTGGAGCTCGCCATCGCCGAGACCGAGCCCGGCTTGAAGGGCGACACGGCCCAGGGCGCGACCAAGCCGGCCCGTCTCGAGACGGGCGCGGTCATTCAGGTGCCCCTCTTCCTGGAGGAAGGGGAGGTCGTCCGCGTGGACCGCCGCGAGGACAAATACATCACGAGGGTGTGATCGAATGATCGATCTCGAGTTCCTCGAGCGCCTCATCAGGGCCATCGACCAGAGCAGCCTCGACTCCATCGAGATCGAGCGGGGCGGCACCAGGCTGCGCTTGTCCAAGAGCGCCCCCCAGGCCCCGGTGACGGCAGCCGCGGCGGCTCCGGGCACCCAGCACGCGCCCCCGCCGGCTCCCCATGCGCCCTCGGCCCCGGCGACCCCGGCCTCCGAGGCCACGGCTCCCTCCGGGTCCCACCTCATCGAGGTGACGTCCCCCATGGTGGGGACGTTCTACCGGGCCCCGGCTCCCGACGCCCCCTCCTACGTGGAGAAGGGAAGGCGCGTGTCGAAGGGGGACACGCTCTGCATCATCGAGGCCATGAAGCTGATGAACGAGCTGGAGTGCGAGGTGGAAGGCACCATCGTGGAGATCCTGGCGGAGAACGCCCAGCCCGTGGAGTTCGGGCAGGTGCTCTTCCGGGTGGACCCGGCATGACGGAGGGCCGCCGCGCGCGCCGGTAGCCGACCGATGAGACGCTCCCCGGGGTCGGGGGGCTGCGAGCGCGCCCAGCTCCTCGTGAGCGTCGGGCGCGCTTCGACCATGGAGAGAGGTCTTTGTTCAAGAAGGTCCTGATCGCCAACCGGGGCGAGATCGCCCTCCGCGTCATCCGTGCCTGCCACGAGCTCGGCATCCGGACGGTGGCCGTCTATTCCCAGGCCGACCGCGAGTCCCTGCACGTTCGGTTCGCGGACGAGGACGTGTGCATCGGCAAGGCGCCGGCGGCGGACAGCTACCTGAACATCCCCCGCATCATCGCGGCCGCCGAAATCACGGGAGCCGAGGCCATCCACCCTGGCTACGGGTTCCTCGCCGAGAACGCGGAGTTCAGCGAGATCTGCACCCGATCGGGGATCGTCTTCATCGGCCCCAACCCGGCCCAGATCCGGGCCATGGGCGACAAGGCCACGGCCCGGCGCACCATGATGGAGTGCGGCGTTCCCACCGTGCCGGGGTCGGAGGGAATCGTCGAGGACCTGGACGAAGCGAAGCGGGTAGCCGCCCAGGTCGGCTTTCCCATCATGATCAAAGCCTCGGCGGGCGGGGGCGGGAAGGGTATGCGCATCGCCCCCGACGCCGACTCCTTCGCCAAGCTCCTCACCGCTGCCCAGAACGAGGCCAAGGCGGCGTTCGGCGACCCGGGAGTGTACCTGGAGCGGTGCATCCCCAGGCCGCGGCACGTGGAGTTCCAGGTGTTCGGCGATCACCACGGCCGCGTGATGCACCTGGGCGAGCGCGACTGCTCCATCCAGCGCCGGCACCAGAAGCTGGTGGAGGAAGCTCCGTCCCCCGCGCTGACCCCCGAGCTCCGCGTGGAGATGGGCGAGGCGGCGGTGAAAGGCGCGAAGGCCATCGACTACGTGGGGGCCGGCACCATCGAGTTCCTCCTGGATCAGGACGGATCCTTCTACTTCATGGAGATGAACACCCGGATCCAGGTGGAGCACCCGGTCACCGAGGTCACCACCGGGTTCGACCTCGTGAAGGAGCAGATCCGGGTGGCGGCGGGCGAGAAGCTCAGCTTCCCTATGAACGGGGAAGGGGTGAAGCACCGCGGCCACGCCATCGAGTTCCGCATCAACGCGGAGGACCCGGACCGCAACTTCGCCCCCGGGCCGGGCGTGATCAGCACCTTCCACCCGCCCGGCGGTCCCGGCGTCCGCCTGGACACCCATGTCTACACCGGCTACCGGGTTCCGCCGAACTACGACTCCCTGCTGGCCAAGCTCATCGTGAGCGGCCCCACGCGGCACGAAGCCATCGTCCGGGCCCGGCACGTCCTCGACCAGTTCATCATCGAGGGCGTCCCCTCCACCATCCCCTTCCTGCGCCGCATCGTGGACGACCGCCGCTTCGTGGAGGGCGACGTGGACACCGGCTTCGTCGCCCGCATGCTGGCGGAGGAGAAGGAGGAGGAGTGAAGGCCGAGGTGTTCTTCACGCCCGCCGAACTCGACCCCGCCTCCGCCCAGGGCGCCGTCGTCGTCGTCGTGGATGTGGTCCGCGCCACCACAACCATCGCCGAGGCGCTGGCCAACGGCGCGCGGGCCATCTATCCCACCGCCTCCGCAGCGGACGCGGTGAGGCTGGCGGCGTCACTGGGCCGCGAGGACACGCTCCTGTGCGGTGAGCGCGGGGCGGTGAAGGTCGAAGGCTTCGACCTGGGCAACTCGCCGGTCGAGTTCACGCCCCAGGTGGTGGGAGGGAAGCGCCTGGTGATGAGCACCACCAACGGAACCACGGCCCTGGCCCGGGTCCAGGATGCGGAACGGGTGGTGACGGCGGCGTTCACGAACCTGGGTGCCGTGGCGGACACGCTGCGCTCCCACCCCCACGTCGTGGTGGTCTGTGCCGGGCGGGGCGGGCGCTTCGGGCTGGACGACGCCGTGTGCGCCGGGCACCTGCTCAGGCGCCTGGGCAGGGAGCGGGACATGAACGACGGGGCTCATTCGGCGTGGGCGCTGGCCGGCGCCATGGCACCGGAGGTGGACATGTTGGCCATGACCGAGGCAGGGCGGGCGGTGATCGCCCACGGGTTCGACGGCGACCTGGAGATGTGCGCTCAGGTGGATCGCCACTCCCTGGTCCCGGAGCTGCGGGACCAGGCCCTGGTGGCCGCGAGCAAATGAGGCCCCGGGCCATGCTGAGCCGAGAGCAGCAGCGGGAGATGCTGGCGGTGGGGCTCCTCGCCCTGGCGCTCTTCACGTTCCTGGCCCTCGTCCCGGTCTCCCTCCTGGGGGAGCGGGGCGCTGAGTGGTTCCCCTCCGGCAACGCCCTGGGGGTGGTGGGGGGGGTGTTCGATGCCTTGCTCACCTCGTTCCTGGGCGCGGCGGCGTTCCTGGTGCCGCCCCTGATCGCGGTGGCCGGGTTCCGCTTCGGCGAGTGGATCGGGCACGGCCGGGCCGTGCGCCTGGCCATCCTGGGCGGGGGCCTTCTCGTCCTGGTACCTCTGGGCGTCTGGGTGGTCACCGTCAGCGACGTCTACGCCGGTTGGTTGGGCGCCCAGATGGGCGTCCCCCTGGTGGAGTGGATCGGCGTCCTCGGGGCGATGATCCTGTGCGGGGCGGCGCTGGCGGTTCTTTCAGTAGGGACGCTGGGGTGGAACCCGCTGCGCACCGTCGTGCGAGGCGTCGCCGCCGGCGGAGGGCTGGCCGGGCGCTCTGCCAAGACGCTGGCCGCCAAGGGGAAGGCCGTGGCCGAGGCCCGTGCCCAAGCGGCCCGGGAAGCAGCGGCCGCCGCCGCGACGGCCCCTCCGGAGGAGGAGACGCCGCTGGTGGAGGAGGTGGAGGAGGAGGAGTCCTTCCCCGAGCCCGAGCCCGAGGTACTCCCGCCGCCGCCGGGGACCCCCCGCAAGCCGCGGGGCCGGAAGCGGGACATCGCCGACGAGGAGGGGGCGCGCACCCACGCCCCGGTCGAGGCGGCGGTGGGGATCCCGCCCATGGATCTCCTCACCCCGCCGGAGCAGTTGGACATGGCGGGGATGGAGCGCCAGCTGGACGAGCTGGGGCGGATCCTGGTGGAGAAGCTCAGGACCTTCAACGTGCAGTGCGAGCTGGGAGGGCGGACCACCGGGCCGGTGGTGACGCAGTTCGAGATCATCCCCGCCGCCGGAGTGAAGGTGAACCGGATCGCCAACCTGGACGCCGACCTGGCGCTGGCCATGAAAGCGCAGAGCGTCCGCATCGTGGCGCCCATCCCGGGGAAGGGCGCCGTGGGCGTGGAGATCCCCAACCCCACCGCCGAGATCGTGAACCTCCGGGAGATCCTGGAGACCCCGGCCTTCCGGGGTGCCAAGGGGGAAATCCCCCTGGCTCTGGGGAAGGACCTGAACGGGCACCCCTACGTGGCCAATCTGGCCAAGATGCCCCACGTGCTCATCGCCGGCGCCACGGGGTCGGGGAAGTCGGTGTGCCTGAACACCGTGGTCACCAGCCTGGTATACAAGCACACGCCGGAGACGCTCCGGCTCCTCTTGATCGACCCGAAGATGGTGGAGCTTTCGGTCTATGCGCGACTTCCCCACCTGCGCCACAACGTGGTCACCGATCCCCGGGACGCGGCGGGCGTGCTCAAGTGGGCGGTCCTGGAGATGGAGCGGCGCTACCTCCTCCTCAGGGCCAACCACGTGCGCTCCATTCAGGAGTTCAACCGCAAGGTGAAGGACGGCGCGCTCATGCACCGCCTGGAAGCGGTGGGCCCGAAGGGCGACGAGAACCGCTGGATCTACTCCGACGGTCCCATGCCCTACATCGTGGTGGTGGTGGACGAGCTGGCCGACCTGATGATGACCGTGCAGAGCGAGGTGGAGAAGCCGCTCACCCAGCTGGCGCAGAAGGCCAGGGCCATCGGGATCCACCTCATCGTGGCCACCCAGCGCCCGTCGGTGAACGTGATCACCGGGCTCATCAAGGCCAACTTCCCCACGCGCATGGCGTTCCGGGTGGCGTCCAAGACCGACTCCCGCACCATCCTGGACCAGAACGGCGCCGACGCCCTCCTGGGCAACGGGGACATGCTCTTCCTCCCTCCGGGGCAGAGCGAGCCGGTGCGCATCCAGGGGGCCTACCTCCCCACCGACGACACCGAGAAGCTCATGGGTTGGTACCGGGAGCTGCAGGACCGCCACGAAGCGGCCGAGGCCGCGCTCGGCGTCGCCTCGGTGCTGGAGCCCGATATCCTGGACGAGGTGCGCAGCCGCGAGCTGGTGGAGGCCGCCGAGGCGGTGGAGGCCATCACCGGGGACTGGGACGAGTTGTTCCGGGCCGCCGCCGAGGTCTGCATCCAGAACGGCGGAGGGTCCACATCGCTGCTCCAGCGCCGCCTGAGCATCGGGTACGGCCGTGCCGCGCGCATCGTGGACCAGCTCCAGGACGCCGGGGTGCTGGGACCCTCGGAGGGGGCCAAGGGGCGCGAGGTGCTCATGACCCTGGACGAGCTCGACGCGTTCCTGGCGGGAGGGAACCTGTGAGGGTTCGCAGCGCGCTCCTGCGGGCATGCTGCGCCGCGGCGCTCGCCGCCGGGGCCCCCTCCGGAGTCGGGGCGCAGGCTGCCGGGAGCGCGCAGGCCGCGGCGGCGCTCATGGAGAGGGCGGCAGGGCGCTATGAAGACGCTGCCTCGGTGTGCTCCGACTTCACCCAGCGCCTCACCGTCCCTCTGCTGGGCCAGGACCAGACCGGACGGGGGCGGTTCTGCTCCCAGCGCCCGGACAGGTTCGCGCTGCGCTTCACCGAGCCCTCGGGGGACCTGGTGGTGGGCGACGGGACCTGGGTGTGGGCTTACTATCCCAGTCTGGACGCCAAGCAGGTGCTCCGCTTTCCCGCCGCGCGCTCCCCCGGCGGCTTCGACTTCTACCGCGAGTACTTCGAGGGGTGGGCCGCCAAGTACCAGGTGACGCTGGAGGGGTCCGAGACGGTGGCGGGGCGGGCCACCCAGCGCTTGCGCCTGGTGCCCAGGGCGGGCACGTCGTACCAGGCGGTGGTGGTGTGGGTCGAGGCCGACGGCGTTCTCCGCCAGGTTCGGGTGGAGGAGGAGAACGGCTCGGTGCGGACGGTGACGCTCACCTCCGCGGACATGGGCGCCACCCCTCCCGCCGCCTGGTTCGTGTTCACTCCGCCCCGCGGCGCCCACATCATCGGAGGGTAGCATGGCGCGCCTCCGCGATCTTCCCGTCTTCCCGCTCACCCCCGACCCTGTGCGCGAGGGCGTGGGGCGCGATGTGGCCCCAGTACAGCTCCACATCGAGCCCACCGGCCCGTACCACGGCCCGCGCATCGCCCTGGTGACGCTGGGATGCGACAAGAACACGGTGGACTCGGAGCGGATCATGGCGGTCCTGGTGGGGCACGGCGCCCAGGTCTCCTCGGAGGTGGCGGGGGCCGACGTGGTCATCGTGAACACCTGTGGGTTCATCCAGGCCGCGAAGGAGCAGTCCATCGAGACCATCCTGGAGGCGTGCCAACTCAAGGAGCAGGGCGAGCTCAAGGCGGTGGTGGCGGTGGGATGCATGGTCCAGCGCTACGGCGCCGAGCTCCGCCAGGAGATCCCGGAGGTGGACCTGTTCATGGGACTCACCGAGCTCCAGGGGCTGGTCCCGGAGCTGCGCCGGCGGGGCCTGCTTCCCGACCCGTCGGCGGCGATCCCCACCACGGAGCGGCCGCTCCGCATCCTCTCCAGCGAGACGCCCCACACGTCCTATCTGAAGATCAGCGAGGGGTGCGACCACACGTGCTCCTTCTGCGCCATCCCCCTCATGCGGGGACTCCACCGCTCCCAGCCCGTGGACGAGCTGGTGCGGGAGGCGGCCGGGCTGGCGGCCGCCGGCGTGAAGGAGATCAACATCGTCTCCCAGGACACGACGTGGTACGGGCGGGACCTGAGGCGCCGCTCGCCCGGCGTGAGCGCGGGCGCGGGCTCGGAGGCCGGGAGGAAGGACGCGCCCCTTCTCCCCGACCTCCTCCGTGCCCTCCTGGACGGCACCGACGTTCCCTGGTACCGGCTCTTCTACATGTACCCCTCGGGGATCACCCGGGAGATGGTGGATCTCATCGCCCGCGAGCCCCGCATCCTCCCCTATCTGGACATTCCCATCCAGCACGGCTCGGACCGGGTCCTGCAGCTCATGCGCAGGCCCGAGCGGAGGAAGACCATCCTGGAGCGGCTGGCCTGGCTGCGGGACGCGGTGAGCGGTATCACGCTGCGCACTACGGTCATCGTGGGCTTCCCCGGGGAGACTCCGGGAGACTTCCGCCAGCTTCTCGATCTCCTGGAGGAGGTCCAGTTCGACCGCGTGGGCGTGTTCACCTACTCGGCGGAGGAGGGGACGAGGGCGGCGGAGATGGACGGCCACCTGGACGAGGACGTGAAGCGGGAGCGGTTGGAGGAACTCATGGAGCTCCAGCGGGGAATCTCCTTCGACCGGAACCTGGCCTTGGTGGGCCGGCGGGCGCCGGCGCTCGTGGATCGGCTCGTGGACGACGACCCGGAATTCGCCGCGGTGGCGCGCACCCCGGCGCAGGCCCTGGACGTGGACGGGGTGACCCAGGTGCGGGCTGCCTCGGGGCTGGAGCCCGGCGACATGGTGGAGGTGGAGATCGTGGAGGCGCTGGACTACGACCTGGTAGCGGAGGTGAGGCGATGAGGGAACGGTGCTCGGCCTGGCGGGGCATCCTCGGGGCGTCCCTGGCGCTGGCGCTCCTGGCGGTGCCGGCGGTGCCGGCGCGGGGGCAGGAGCTCGCGGACTTCGACTACGAGAACCTCCGGTTCCGGGGCTTCGCCCCCGAGTGGGGGTACCTCTGGGCCACGCGGGTGGAGCCCACGCAGAGCTGGGGAGTGCGGCTGGACCTGGGGTACCTGGGGCCCGGCGTCCGCATCGTGCCCTCGGTGACGTACTGGAGCTCCACCTTCAAGGCGGGCGAGGTGCGCGAGCTGGAGGAGCGGGTCGCCTCTCTCATCTCCACGCAGATCGGAGAGCCTCCCCCCGCGGTGGATCTGGGCGTCATCGACTGGAGCGATGTGGCCCTCGCGGTGGACGCCCAGCTGGTCTGGCGCGTACCCTACGGGGTGCTCACCTTCGCCGGCGTCGGAGGCGCTGCCCACATGCTGGACGGCTCCGGGACGGCGGTGGACGGGACTTTCGTGGAGGACCTGCTCGACTCGGTGACTGCCGGGTTCAACGCCCACGCCGGGGTGGAGTACCCGGTGGCGGAGCGCTTTCGCGTCTACGTCCAGACGCGCTACGAGGTGATGGGTGACCTCCGCTACACCCAGATGAGGCTGGGCGGGCAAATCATGATCGGGGCTGGGGCCCCGGGGGAAGAGCGCGCTCGATGACCGCAGGGGCCGAACCGATCCGCGTGGCCGTGGTGGGCACGGGGGCCATCAGTCAGGTGATGCACGTTCCCATCCTGGCGGAGCATCCGGGGGCGGTGCTGTACGCGCTGGCCGACGTGGACGCCCACAAGGCCCGCACCGTGGCGGCCCGATTTGGCGTCCCCGAGGTCGTGGATCCGGCCCGGGTGCTGGCCCGCGAGGACATGGATGCGGTGGTGCTGTGCACGCCCAACCACCTCCACGAGGACCAGGCGGTGGAGGCGCTGCAGGCGGGCAAGCACGTCTTCGTGGAACGGCCCCTCGCTCTCACCTCCGCCGGGGCGCTCCGGGTGACGGAGGCGGCTCGGGCGGCGAAGAGGGCGCTGGTGGTGGGCCTGCCCCACCGCTTCCGCCCCGAGTCCGCGGCGCTGCGCAGCTATGTGGCGGAAGGCCGGCTCGGGGAGTTGAGCTCGGTGCGGGGGATCTGGCTGAACCGCCGCACGCCGGTCCGGGGACCGGCCTGGCGGCTGAGCCGGGCCCAGGCCGGGGGCGGCGCGCTCATGGACCTGGGGCTTCCCACCCTGGACCTCTGCCTCTGGCTGGTGGGCTATCCCGGGATCCGGCGCGTGACGTGCACGACCTCCGGGCCCGACCAGGCCGTGGAGGACGGGGCCATCGTCATGGCCGAGAGCCCCGAGGGCCTCGCGGTGACCCTGGAGGTGAGCAGCAGGTACTACTCGGGCCACGACCACTACCACGCCAGGGTCATGGGATCCGAGGGCTCGGGCTCGCTTCCGCCCCTGGAGATCTACAGGCAGCTCGGCGGCCGCCCCACGGAGGTGACGCCGCGCCAGCCGCGCCCCCGGGGCGACGAGAACCCCTACACCAACGCCTACCGCCGCCAGTTGGACCACTTCGTCCGCGTGGTGTCGGGACAATCGGACGCCGAGCTCCCCGTGGAGCAGGTCCCGCTCATGCGCCTGGTCGAGGCGGCGTACGAGTCCGCCGCATCGCGGCGGGAGGTCGTGGTATCCACGGAGTGATCCGCCTCCTCTGGCCGCGCCCTGGGGAGCGTCTCCTCCCGGCGCTCTCCGCCCTTCTGCTGGCGGCCTCATTCCCGCCTCTCCATCCCTTGATCCTCCCCTTCGTGGGTCTGGTTCCCTACGCCGTGTGGATCCAGAGGCTCCCGGTGGACCGAGCGGGACGCCGCGCCGCGGTGCGAGGAAGCCTCCTGTTCGGGCTCCTCCACTTCGGCGCCCTCTTCTACTGGATCCTGGTGGCGTTGGTCTGGTTCACCGGCCTGGCCGTCGTCGCCTTCCTCGGCGCCATGGCGCTCCTCACGGCACTGGCGGCGCTCATGGGGTGGACACTCCACCGGGCCGTCCACGAGGTCCGGGTGCCGCTCTGGCTTGCGCTGCCCGTGGCCTGGACCGGCGCCGAGTGGTTTCGCGCTCACTGGCCCGGCCCTCTGGCGTTCCCCTGGCTCGGGCTCGGGACGTCACTCACCGCGTTCCCCGAACTCGTGGGGATCGCCGAGGTCGTGGGCGCGCAGGGCGTGGGCTTCTGGCTGGCTCTGGTCAACGGGCTCCTGGCCACCCTCGTCCTCGGAGCGGGCGGCGGTGCCCGAAGCGCGGGCCGCCGGGCCCTGACGGCGCTGGCTGCCGCGCTGGTGATGGTGGTGCCCGCAGCGTGGGGATATTGGCGGGCAGCCACCCTGGAGCTCCGGGACGTGGGTCCCGTGGCCGTGGTGCAGCCGGACATCGCCGAGCACCTCAAGCTCGACCCGCCGGTGGCCCTGGACTCCACCCTGGCCTCGCTGGAGAGGCTCATGCCCCGGCTGGCGCCTGGCTCTGCGCGGCTCGTGGTCATGCCCGAGGTCACGTTCACCCTCTACCCCCGGGGGGGCGGGTCCGGGGAGGTGCTGGAGAGGATCCAGGACTGGTCACGGGAGGCGGGCGCGCCCATCCTCTTCGGGAGCCTGGGCTTCGCCGACGACGGGCGGGGGGGAAGCATCCCCTACAACTCGGCGTTCCTCATGGAGCCTCAGGGGCTCGCCGACTACCAGTACGACAAGCGGTACCTCGTCCCCGTGGTGGAGCGCGTCCCCCTGGTTCCCGCGGCCTGGCTCCGCCGCCTCGACCACTTCGGCACGTTCGGGGTGGGGGAGGGCTGGCCTCTGGCGCAGGTGGACGAGATCCGCTTCGGGACGCTCATCTGCTACGAGTCCACCTATCCTGAGGCGGCACGGCGCTTCCGCCTGGAGGGGGCCGACGTCCTCGTCAACATCACCAACGACGCCTGGTACGGTCGCGAGCCCCTCTGGACGCGCACCACCGCGCTTTGGCAGCACCCCTCCCACCTGGTCATGCGGGCCATCGAGAACCGGATGGGGGTGGCCCGGGCGGCCAACACCGGGATCTCCCTCTTCGTGGACCCGGTGGGCCGGATCCACGGCGCCACCCGTCTCTTCGAGCCCGATCTCCGCGTGGACACCGTCCGCACCACGGACGTGGTGACGCTCTACGCGCGCTGGGGCGACCTGGCGGGGAGCGGCGCGGCGCTGGCTGCGCTGCTCCTGGTCGTGGCGGCCACGGCGCTGGCCCGGCGGGGGGCGCCGGCGGCTCTGGACCGACCGAAGAGGCTCGATTAACTTTTCCAGGCTATAGAGGGGCGTTCCGGGGTCAGTCGTCACCGCGGGCCCCAGTCAACTTCGCCACGTGGAGCTGGACATGAAGCAGGGCATCCACCCCGACTACAAGCCGGCGACGGTCGTGTGCGCCTGCGGAAACCGCATCGCCACGATGGCGACGGTGGAGGAGATCCACGTCGAGATCTGCTCGGTGTGTCATCCGTTCTACACGGGCAAGCAGCGCCTGGTGGACACCGCGGGCCGCGTCGACCGCTTCAAGAAGAAGTACGAGACCGTCGGCTCGTGAGCCCGGGCGGCCGGGCCCCCGGCCCGGTCGCCGGCCCACCGGCGCCAGCGCGCCTCCGCGAGCCGCTCGGCCCGCGGTCCCCCGATGAAAACCCCTGAACTCGATCCCCGGCTGGAGCAGCGGCTCCGCGAAGCCGAAACGCGCTTCGCCGAGCTCGACGCCTCCCTGGCGGACCCCGCCGTCCTGTCCCGCCCCGATAAGCTGAGGGCGCTGAGCCAGGAGCGCTCCGCCCTCGAGGCCGTGGTGGAGGCGGGGGGAGCACTGCGCGCCGCCCTGGAGGAGCACCGGGGCGCTGCCGAGCTGCTGGATGCCGCCGCCGACCCGGAGATGCGGGGGATGGCGGAAGAGGAGATGGAGTCGCTGGAACAGCGCATCGAGCGGCTTCTCCGGCAGGTCCGGGAGCTCCTCGTGCCCCGTGATCCCATGGAGGACCGGGCCGCGGTGGTGGAGATCCGGGCGGGGACGGGGGGCGACGAGGCCGGGCTCTTCGCGGCGGACCTCATGCGCATGTACCACCGGCTCGCCGAGCGGGTGGGGTGGAGCGTGGAGTTGCTCAGCGTGTCCGAGGGCATTCCCGGCTCCATCAAGGAGGCCATCTTCGTGGTCCGCGGCCGGGGCGCGTTCGGGCGCCTCCGCTACGAATCGGGGGTGCACCGGGTCCAGCGCGTCCCCGCCACCGAGAGCCAGGGGCGCATCCACACCTCCGCCGCCACCGTGGCCGTGCTTCCGGAAGCCGAGGAGGTGGACCTCCACATCGATCCCAACGACCTGCGCATCGACGTGTTCCGCTCGTCGGGACCGGGCGGGCAGTCGGTGAACACCACCGACTCGGCGGTGCGCATCACCCACATTCCCACCGGCCTGGTGGTTTCGTGCCAGGACGAGAAGAGCCAGCACAAGAACAAAGCGAAGGGGATGAAGGTCCTGCGGAGCCGTCTCCTGGACCGGATGATCGCCAAGCAGGAGGCGGAGCGCGCCAGGGATCGAAAGACCCAGGTGGGCACGGGGGACCGCTCGGCCAAGATCCGCACTTACAACTTCCCCCAGAACCGGGTCACCGACCACCGCATCGGCCTTACCCTGCACAGCCTGGGCGACGTGCTGGAGGGGGACCTGGACGAGTTGATCTCGGCGCTGCGCATGGCCAAGGAAGAGGAGCGGCTGGAAGCCGCCGGCTCGTGACCAGCACAGCCGACGCGTCGTCCGCGGCGCGGGGACGGGACGGGGAGGTCTGGACTGTCCTCCGTCTCATGCGCTGGAGCGGAGAGTACCTGGAGGGGAAGGGGGTGGAACGGGGGCGCCTGGATGCCGAGCACCTTCTGGCCCACACCCTGGGCGTGAAGCGCCTTCAGCTCTACCTGCGGTACGACCGCCCCCTGGACCGGGAGGAGTTGGACCGGTTCCGTCCCCTCCTGAAGCGGCGCGCGGAGCGGGAGCCCCTCCAGTACATCCTGGGCCGCGCCGCCTTCCGGGACCTGGACCTGGCGGTGGACCGGCGCGTGCTCATCCCCCGGCCGGAGACGGAGATCCTGGTGGACGAGGTGCTGGGGTGGGCGGCGGCGCGGGGGCGTGACGATCTCACCGCCCTGGATGTGGGCGTGGGGTCCGGCGCCATCGCTCTCTCCCTTCTCTTGGAAGGTCCCTTCCCGCGGGTGGTGGGCACCGACGCCTCGCCCGAGGCGCTGGCCGTCGCCGGGGAGAATGCCCGGACGCGGGGGCTGGAGGAGCGCCTGGAGCTGAGGGAAGGCCCGCTCTTCTCCGGGGTCGGACGAAGCGAGAACTTCGATGTGGTGGTTTCGAACCCGCCGTACATTGCCGAGGCCGAGGCGGCGACCCTGGAGCCCGAGGTCGGGGTATGGGAGCCGCCCCTCGCTCTCTTCGCCGGGCCCGACGGGCTGGCGGTGCTCCGGGCGCTGGTGGCCGAGGGCGGTGCCCACCTGGCGGGCGGCGGGCTCCTGGCCCTCGAGGTGGGGGCGGAGCAGGCCGGGCTCGTGGTGGCCGACATCGAGGCGGTAGGCGGATACGACGACGTGCGGGTCCGCAGGGACCTGGCAGGAAGGGAGCGGGTGGTGCTGGCGCGCCGCGCCGGGGCACGGCCCAACGGAGACTGAACTCACCCTTGGGGGACGGAATGGCGGGAATCTACGACATGGCGAAGGATCTGGGCGCGGCGCTGGCGCGCACCGACGAGTATCAGGCGCTGAAGCGGGCCGGCGATGCCGCGGACCAGGACCGGGAGCTGGTGGAGCTCCGCAACCGGCTTCAGGGATTCGAGGAGCGCATCGAGGCTTCGCTGCGGTCGGGCCAGGAGCCCGGTGAGGAGATCGCCCGCTCGTACCAGGAAACGGCGGAGCAACTCCAAACCAAGCCTGCCTTCCAGCGCTTCGTGGCGGCCCAGGCCAATTTCGACAAGATCATGTACAAGGTGAACGAGACGATGGCCCGCGGTCTGCAGGAAGGCGCGGCCAGCCGGATCATCCTCTCTTCTTGACGCAGGGCCGAAAAGGCGCTCTTTCATTGGATTCCTGACTCACTCCTCTACGGGGGAACATCGTGAAGCAGCCAACTGAGATCCGTCCGGCCATCGGCAAGCTCGGCGTCCTCCTTCCCGGCTTCGGCGCCGTGGCCACGACCTTCGTGGCGGGCGTCGAGACGACCCGCCGCGGCATCACCAAGCCGGTGGGCAGTCTGACCCAGATGGCCACGATCCGCCTGGGCAAGCGCACCGAAGGCCGGTCGCCGTACATCAAGGACTTCGTCCCCCTCGCGAAGCTGGAGGACCTGGTCTTCGGCGCGTGGGATCCCATCCCCGACGACGGCTACGAGAGCGCCGTGCATGCGGGTGTGCTGCACAAGGAGCGGCATCTGGATCCCATCAAGGACTTCCTCTCGTCCATCAAGCCCATGCCGGCGGTCTTCGATACGGCCTACGTGAAGAAGCTGGACGGGCCCAATAAGAAGAAGGGCGCCAACAAGAAGGAGCTGGCCGAGGCCATCCGCGCCGATATCCGGCGCTTCAAGGCGGAGAACGGGTGCGACCGGCTGGTGATGGTGTGGTGCGGCTCCACCGAGATCTACGTGCAGGCGTCGGCGGTCCACGAGGACCTGGCTGCGTTCGAGAAGGGGATGGAAGCCAACGACCCCGGTATCGCGCCGAGCCAGCTCTACGCCTACGCGGCCCTCATGGAGGGGATCCCCTACGCCAACGGCGCGCCCAACCTCTCCGCCGACTTTCCGGCCTTCGAGACGCTGGCCGTGGAGCGGGGCGTGCCCATCGCGGGCAAGGACTTCAAGACCGGCCAGACCCTTCTCAAGACCGTTCTCGCCCCGGGGTTCAAGGCTCGCATGCTGGGCCTGAACGGGTGGTTCTCCACCAACATCCTGGGCAACCGGGACGGCGAGGTGCTGGATGACCCCGAGTCGTTCAGGACCAAGGAGGTGTCGAAGCTGGGCGTGCTGGAGCACATCCTCCAGCCCAAGATGTACCCCGAGCTCTACGACCACATGTACCACAAGGTGCGGATCAACTACTACCCGCCCCGTGGTGACAACAAAGAGGGCTGGGACAACATCGACATCTTCGGGTGGATGGGCTACGAGATGCAGATCAAGGTGGACTTCCTCTGCCGCGACTCCATCCTGGCCGCTCCCATCGTCCTGGACCTGGCGCTCTTCATGGACCTGGCGGGCCGCGCGGGGATGAAGGGCATCCAGGAGTGGCTCTCCTTCTACTTCAAGAGCCCGCAGTACGCTCGCGGCCTCTACCCGGAGCACGACCTGTTCATCCAGCAGGTCAAGCTGAAGAACACGCTCCGCTGGATGATGGGCGAGGAGCAGATCACGCACCTGGGTATCGAGTACTACGAGTAGCGGATGACGCAAGGTCGCTTCATTGTGCTGGAGGGCGGCGAGGGTTCGGGCAAGAGCACCCAAGCCGCCCTCCTCTCTGCCTGGCTTGCCTCGGCGGGGGTCCGCCACCGAGTGGCCCGGGAGCCCGGCGGCACGCCGGTGGGGGAGGCCGTCCGCTCGGTGGTCCTGGGGCGCACCGACCTGGACATGCCCCCCGAGTCCGAGCTCTTCCTCATCCTGGCGGCCCGGGCGGCCTTCGTGCGGGACGTGGTGCGCCCGGCGCTGGAGGCCGGGGAGGTGGTGGTGGCGGATCGCTTCGCCCTTTCCACGCTGGCCTACCAGGGATACGGGAGGGGGCTCGACCTGGCGGACGTGCGCCACGCGGTGACGCTGGCCACCCGGGGCCTGGAGCCGGACCTGTACGTGGTCCTCGACGTCCCCGTCGCTCTGGGGGCGGAGCGCCAGCGCCACGGCGGCAAGCGCCCGGACCGCATCGAGGGGGAGGGAGACGCCTTCTTGCGCAGGGTCCGGGACGGGTATCTTGAGTTGGCGGAACGGGAGGCCCACGTGCGCGTAGTATCCGGGGAGGGCTCCCCGGAGCAGGTCCACGCACGCATCAGGCGGCTCCTGGCCTCCGAGATGCCCGAGGCCTTTCCGGCCTCCCTGGGCTAGCCGGTCGCGGAGAGGTGAGCATGCGGAGAAGCTGGGCAGCGCCCCTTGTCATTGTGGTGGCGGCGGCGATCGGGGGAGGATGGCTCCTCCAGGAGGGGGTGGAGCGCGCCGAGCACATCTACCCCAAGGTCCGCCTCTTCCAGGAGGTGCTGGACCGGGTGGAGTCCAGCTTCGTGGATTCGGTGGAGACGGGGAAGCTGTACGACTCCGCCATCGAGGGCGTCCTCCAGGAGTTGAACGACCCGTACTCGTCGTTCCTGGCCGCCTCCGACTTCGAGAACCTCCGCATCCAGGGGATCGAGGGCGACTACGGCGGCCTCGGACTCGAGGTGACCGAGCGCAACGGTTGGGTGACCGTGGTGAGCCCCATGCCGGGCACTCCCGGCGCCCGGGCGGGGATCAAGGCGGGAGATCAGTTCTACGAGATCGAGGGCATCGCCGCGGACACCATGGAGGTGGACCAGGCGGTGGTTCTCCTCCGGGGCAAGCCGGGCACGACGGTTTCGGTGAAGATGCTGCGCCCGGGCGTGGACGAGCCCATCCCCTTCACCCTCACCCGCGAGAAGATCCAGCTCCACGCCGTCCCCTTCGCCGTCATGCTGGAAGACGGGATCGGCTACGTGCCGCTGCAGAGCGTCCTCGAATCCGCCTCGGAAGAGATGAGCGCTACACTGGACTCCCTGCGCGACGAGGGGATGGAGCGCCTGGTGCTCGACCTGCGCGGCAACCCGGGCGGCGTCCTGGACCAGGGCATCGGGGTCTCGGACCTCTTCCTGTCGCCGGGGGCCGCCATCGTGGAGACACGGGGGCGCCAGGCCGACCAGAACTCGGTCTACAAGGCCTCCAGGCCCGACCGCTACCCGGGGCTCCCCATCGTGGTGCTGGTGGATGGCACCAGTGCGTCCGCCTCGGAGATCGTCGCAGGCGCGCTGCAGGACAACGACCGGGCGCTCATCGTGGGGGAGAGCACCTTCGGCAAGGGGATGGTGCAGAGCCTCTACCGGCTCTCCGGCGGGAATGTGCTCCGCCTCACCACGGCCCGCTGGTACACGCCGGTGGGGCGCTCCATCAACAAGGACCCGGACGTGAGCTTCCACGAGGAGGACGGGGAGGGGTTGACCCTTTCCGGGCAATTCACCCTGGGCGCCGACACGGCGGGGCGCCCCACCCATGCCTCGGTGGGTGGCCGGACGCTCCTGGGCGGCGGTGGGGTCGCCCCCGACGTGTTCGTCCTGCCCGAGACCCTCACCGGGGACGAGGAGGTCGCCGTCCGCGCGCTGTACCGCCAGGCCGGCGCCCTGAGCGTGGCGATCTTCAACTTCGCCGTCCGATACGTCGGGTCCCATACGGCCCTGGAGCCCGGATTCACCCTGGGCGATGCCGAGCTGGCTGAGTTCATCCGCGCCCTCCCCGAGTGGGACGTGGAGGTGGAGCGGGATGCCGTGCTCCGGGCACGCCCCTTCGTGGCGTACCAGATCGAGCGGGAGATCGCGCTCCGGGCGTGGGGAGAGCGGGGGCGCTTTCTCCAGGAGCGCCGCCACGACGCCCAGCTCAACCGGGCCCTGGAGCTTCTCCGCGGGACGTCGTCTCCGGCGGAGCTGCTGGCGCGCGCGTCCGGATCAGGCCCATTGGGCCATGTTCCCGACACGACGTCCATGCGTGATTAACGGGGTACCCGGGCTCGCCCCGGGGATCACGCCCCGCCCATTCCCGGAGAGGGAGGTCGAGAGATGGGTGACGCCATGTTCGTGGACCGCGCCGTCATCGAGGTGCGGGGAGGCGTGGGCGGGTCGGGCGCCGAGGCGTTTCGCCGCGAGGCCTTCGTGCCGCGAGGCGGGCCCTCCGGCGGCGACGGCGGGAAGGGAGGGGACGTGATCCTGGAGGTGGACGTCAACCTCGCCACGCTTCTCGACTTCAGCTACCAGAAGCACTACCACGCGCCCCGGGGACAGCATGGCCAGGGGAAGGACCGGACCGGAAGGAGCGGAGAGGACATGATCCTCAGGGTGCCTCCGGGGACCGTGGTCACCGACGCGGACACCGGCGAGCCCCTGGGCGAGCTCCTGGAGGAGGGCGAGCGCCTCGTCGTCGCCCGGGGAGGTCGGGGAGGGAAAGGGAACGCTCACTTCCCCACCCCCACCAACCAGGCACCGCGGAAGTGGCAGCCCGGGGAGGAGGGAGAGGAGCGCCGCATCCAGCTCGAGCTCAAGCTCATCGCCGACGTGGGGCTGGTGGGGCATCCCAACGCGGGGAAGTCCACGCTCCTGTCCACGGTCTCCGCGGCGCGCCCGAAGGTGGCCGACTACCCCTTCACCACCCTGTCGCCGAACCTGGGCGTGGCCCAACTCCCGGGATATCGCTCCTTCGTGCTCGCGGACATCCCGGGGATCATCGAGGGCGCCCACGAAGGGAAGGGGCTGGGGCACCAGTTCCTGCGCCACATCGAGCGGACGCGCACGCTGGCACTTCTCGTCCCGGTGGACTCGGAGGACCCGCAGGCCGAGTACGAGATCCTCCGGGGCGAGCTGGGCGCCTACTCGGCTGAGCTGGCTCGCACGCCGCACTGCGCGGTGCTGACCAAGACCGACCTGCTGGGCGGGCACCCGCCTCCCACCCTGGACGCGCCCTCCGCCTTCGGCGTCTTCGCCATCTCCTCGGTGGCGCGCCTGGGGGTCCCGGAGTTGCTGGAGGCGCTCTGGGAGAAGAGCCGTGCGGTGGAGCGAGAGGATAAGGGCGAGGACGACGAGGAGTGGTGGGCCCCCTGACGAGCGCTGGGTCCGGGGAGCGCCGTCGCCGGGAACTGGAGGCCCTCCTGATCCTGGACGCGCTCCCGGGGATGGGCCCCAGGGGCGTGCGCGACGTGGTGGTGGCGGCCGGGTCGGCGCAGGCGGCGTTGGCCGACACGCGCCTGCTCGAGGCGAGGGCGGGCGAGGTGGCGGTGACGGCGGCCAGGGCCGCCGGGACCCGGGACGGCGTGCTCCGCGCCCTGGAGATCGCAGAGCGCATGGCCATGGCCACCGTGCTCCTCTCCGAGGCTGCGTATCCCCCGGCGCTCCTCCACCTGAGCGATCCGCCGCCCGTGCTCTTCCTCCGGGGCAGGACGGAGCTCCTGTCCGAAGTGGGCGTCGCGGTGGTAGGGGCCCGGAAGGCCACCGCCCGGGCCCGGGGCGTGGCCCACGCGCTGGGGGCGGCGGTGGCCGCGCGGGGAACCGCGGTGGTGAGCGGCCTCGCCTTGGGCGTGGACGGGGCCGCCCACGAGGGTGCCCTGCACGCAGGCGGGCCGACGGTGGCGGTGATGGGGCGCGGCGCGGATCGCGCTTACCCTGCGACCCACGCGGCTCTCTTCCGCAGGATCCTGCGCGAGGGGCTCGTGGTGTCCGAGTTCCTCCCCGGGACACCGGCGCTTCCTTACCACTTCCCCAGGCGGAACCGGATCCTGGCGGCTCTGTCCCGGGTGCTGGTGGTGGTGGAGGCGGGGGAGCGGAGCGGAGCGCTCATCTCCGTGGACCACGCCCTGGACCTGGGCGTGGAGGTGTGGGCCGTGCCGGGCCCCGTGGACGAGCCCGCCTGCCTGGGGAGCAACGCGCTCCTGGCCGACGGGGCCCGTCCCCTGGTGTCCGTGGCCCGGTTCACCGAGGCTGTCCTGGGCCCGGCGCCAGCCCCGGTGGCGGATGCGCCTGCGGCTCTCCCAGGCCCCGAAGGGGACGTGCTGTCGGCGCTGGGGGTCGGGATCCTCTCCGCCGACGAGCTGGTGCGGGCCACCGGGCTCCCCAGCGGGAGGGTCCTGGCGCTCCTCTCGGCGCTGGAGCTGGGGGGTCGGGTGCGCCGCCTCCCCGGCATGCGCTTCCGCAAGGCCGGATGAGCGCCGCCAGCCGGGTCTCGTGGCTCTACGTTCACGCGCCGTTCTGTGTGCGCCGCTGCCGGTACTGCGACTTCGCCGTGCAGGTGCGCCGCACCGGTGACGTGGAAGGGTGGCTGGCGGCGCTGGCCGGGGAGCTCCGCGCCGTGGAATCGGAGGGACTCCTGTCCCTGGGCCCATCCCTGGAGAGCCTCTACGTGGGCGGCGGCACGCCCTCCCTCTTGGGACCCACGGCCATGGACGGGCTGGCCGGGGTGGTGGGAAGGGAGCGCCTGGGGAGCCCGGGGCTGGAGTGGACGGCGGAGGCCAACCCGGAGAGCCTCACCGCCGAGGTCGCCTCGGCGTGGCGCCGCTCCGGCGTGAACCGGCTGAGCTTGGGCGTGCAGACGTTCCACGAGCCCGCGCTCCGATGGATGGGACGCCTCCACGGGCCCGATGGGGCCACTGCTGCGGTGGCGAGGGCCCGCGGCGCGGGGATCGAGAACCTCTCGGTGGATCTCATCTTCGGGCTCCCGGCCCACCTCGGACGGTCCTGGGCGCGGGACCTGGAGGCGGCCTTGGCCCTCGGCGTTCCCCACGTGAGCCTGTATGGGCTCTCCGTGGAGCCCGGGACGCCCCTGGGGCGGGCCGTGGCGGAGGGGAGGGAGCAGGGAGTGGACGAGGAGCTCTACCGCGAGGAGTACCTCGAGGCGGCCCAGACGCTGGTCGGGGAAGGCTTCGAGCACTACGAGGTGTCCAACTTCGCCCGTCCTGGATTCACCTCGCGCCACAACGGAGCCTACTGGACCGGGGAGCCGTACCTGGGGCTGGGGAACGGGGCTCACAGCTACGCACCGCCTGTGCGGCGGTGGAACCTGAGAGCGTGGGAGGCGTACGCCGCGAGGGCCACGGCGGGGCAGAGCCCCGAGGAGGGGCGGGAGGTCCTGGACGAGGCCGCGCGCCGCCTGGAGCGGATCTGGCTCGGCTTGCGCACGTCGGCCGGACTCTCTCTGAAGGGGCTGGGGGCGCGGGCGCTCGGGCTGGTTGCCGAATGGGTGCGGGACGGCCGGGCGATCCGCACCGGGTCCCGGGTCCGCCTCACCGCCGGCGGGTGGCTCCTCCTGGATCGCCTGGCGGTGGAGCTGGACGGGCAGTGCTGGACGGGCGGTGCTGGACGGGCAGCCATTTCGGAACCTGAAGAGTCGCGGGGGCGATAGGGGACGGTAGGACGG
>CAZJFX010000051.1:0-26329 GCA_964545395.1 uncultured Gemmatimonadaceae bacterium
CCAGGGCTCTTGACTGGAATCAGGGCTCCAAATACGGTGGGAACTTCAGTCTAGCACATGGTGATCCCGCACCCGCCCGGCTGCCCGGGTCGGCGGGTGTCCGGCGACGTGGGCGCGTCCGGAACCGCGCATCCTCCATGCCGAGGTTGTCTCCCGGGCCCGTGGCCACGAGCATGAAGAAGACGTGCACGGGACCCGCACCAGGTTCGCCCACCCTTCTCCTCGTCCAACGAGACACGTGCCGTGGCCATGGAGATCGAACCGGCCCCCAGGGAGGCGCCGGGCCCGCAGGTCTACAACCAGCTGGTCCAGGATGCGCGTGAGTACGTCCAGGAGCACCTCGACGACCTGGACGGGGAGGCGGATATGCCGGAGACGAAGGGATGGTGATCCGCTTCGTCGTTTTCGGTGCCTCCATCCTCGTCCTCGCGTGGGTGTCCTGGAGACCGTTGCGCGATGCGGCGTCCCACGGTTTTCCACGATTTTTCGCTTGGGTGGCCATCGTCGCGCTCGTGGTTCTGAACTTCCGGGGGCTGGACGCCTGGTTCGCAGATCCCTTCTCCCTGCGGCAGATCGCGTCGTGGATCCTCCTGTTCGGGTCTCTCTTCCTCGTCCTGCCGGCCGTGGCGCTCCTGCGGAGCCGGGGGCGGCCCGAACTCCGGGAGCGGGAAGGTGAGTCGCTCTACACCTTCGAGAGGACGCGGGAGCTGGTGACCAGCGGCGTCTATCGCTGGGTGCGCCATCCCATGTACGCGTCGCTCCTCTGGTTGGCGTGGGGCGTGTTCCTGAAGCGCCCGTCGTGGCCTGCGCTCGGGCTTGCCATCGTCGCTACGGCGTGCCTCTGGCTCACGGCGCGCTCCGAGGAGGCGGAGGACATGGCGTTCTTCGGGGATACCTACCGGGAGTACATGAGGCGCACCCGGCGCTTCGTGCCGTTCGTGTTCTGACGTGACGGCGCCGCCGGCGCGGCGCCGAACTCAGCCCTTTGCCAGGATCGCCCCCACTTTGTCCGCGTAGGCCCGGCCTTCCGCGTCGTCGCTGATCAGCGCGATCTCGCTGGGGCCCTGCACGCCGAGCCCAACTTCCACGGCGCGCTCGATCTGCTCCTGGGCGAAGATGGGCCTCCCCATGATCGCATCGTTGGAGCCGAGCTCCTTGAGGATGGCCACCCCCACCGCGTCCACGGCCACCCGGTCGGTGCCGGCGACGAACACGTTGGCCTGCTTGAGCGTGCCTCTCGACGGGCCGCCGTCGGTGAACGCCTCGACGCCGTCCACGAGGATGAGGTCGGGGCGGTAGCCTTGGTTCAGCTCGGCGATCATCCGGCGTATGTCCGGCGACTGGTGCATGGGGCGGCGGATGGCCCGGGGCGTGAGCCCCACCGCCAGCTTCATGGACATGGTGAAGACACCGCCGGAGCCGTGGGTCTTCAGGCAGCAGGTGCTCACCATGTATTCGGCGTCGGTGACCAGGCGCGGAAGGTGGAACCCCTCGGGCCAGTGGGTGCCTGCGGGGTTCACCGGCACCCAGTCCGAGTCGGGGATCTCATCGAAGTTCACCACGTCGAAACGCATGTCCCGGGCCAGGTCCCGCGTGCCCTTGGCCTCGAGCACCGACACGGTGCCGCGGGGGCCGCTGGACTCGCCCAGCGTGATGCTGCGGGCGTCGCGCTCCTGCAGCTCGACGACGAGCTGCTTCAGCGTGTCGTCGTGGGTGCTGGCCGGTCCGCCGTCGGCGCTGTTGAAGTTGGGCTTCAGCACCACGTGCTTCCCCGCCAACCCCGTGGGCGCGAGGAGGGCCAGGGCGCGGCGCACCCCCTCCTGGCGGCTCGACGTGCGGATGATGGCCACCCGTGTGACCCGCCGGGCCGCGCGGAAGTCCAACTTGCTCAGGTCCGCGTGGGGGAGGAGGACGAGACCGGCGGCGGCTCCTTTGAGGAAGTTCCTGCGGTCGAGGGCGGGGGAGTCGAGGCGGGCCATGGGGCCTCCTGTACGGAGCTGGGGACGGCTCTGGCGGAAGATAGGGGGCGAGCGCGCCGCGGGGAATCGGACGTGGAGGCTCCGGCCGCTCCGCCTCCCCCGCATCGCTTTGAAGGCCGCGCCCCGCAAGGGCTGGCACGCGGATTGCACTTGGTTCGGGGCACCATCGGAGGGGACCGTGGTCTGGGGGGGCGACGGTCCCGTACTTGCACTTCAGTGCCCCGGGGGCGACCGCCCCGGGGCGGGAGGTTCAACCCCATGCGTTGGAAGCGAGCCGCGTCACACATCGGCGTCATCGCCGTGGTCGCCGTCTTCGCGTCGTCCTGCGCCCACGTGAGCCGGAAGGACCTGGATGTCCAGCTCACCACCCTCCGAGGAGACCTGGTCCAGCGCATGAACCAGGGCGACGCCGCCCTGGGCGCCCGCGTGGACGGGCTGGCGGGGGAGCTCGCGGCGCTTCGCACCGAGCTGGACGCCATGGAGCGGGACTTCGGGGTGAAGGTGGAGGAGCTGGAGGAGTCGCTCCGCGTGCACGTGCCGGTCCACTTCGGGTTCGACCAGGACGAGGTGGAGCCGAACGGCCGCGAGGTGCTGGATCGCTTCGCCGGCGTCGCCAGCCGCTATTGCCCGGGTGCCCAGGTCACGGTGGAGGGGTTCACGGACCCGGCGGGGAGCGCTGCGTACAACCTCCGCCTGGGCCAGCGGCGCGCCGACGCGGTGCGGGGCTACCTGGTGGCACAGGGGATGGCCGCCGAGCGGATCCGTGCCGTCAGCTACGGCGAGAACACGGAGCGACTGGTGGTCCCCGGCGCGCAGGGCCCGGGGACCGAGGGATGGGAGAACCGGCGCGTCGTGCTGGCCATCGATCACGATGGGGCCGCCCCGGCGCGTCCCCTGGCCGAGGACGGCCTGGGTGCGGCGGACGAGCCCGGCGCCACCGAACAGGCTGCCGCCGTCGATGAACCCGCCGGCCACCAGGGGTGAGACGATGACGATCATGCCCATCGTGAAGCGCATCGCGGGGGCGGCCCTCGCCCTGGCGCTCCTCGTGTCGGCCAACGCCTCGGCCCAGGCCGTGTGGGACGCCCCGGCGTTCATCCGCCCCGGGGCGCCCCCGGGGCTCACCCTGGCCCTCACGGATTCCGAGCCGGGGGACGGGCTCGGCGTCCTCGCCCTCTGGCGGGGGGGTGCCGTCCCGTCGGGTCTGGGCTTCCGGGGTGGAGTCTCCGAAGCTCCCGGCGACGACGTGGTGGCTCTCTTCGGCGTGGACGTGTCCGGCTCCCTCACGCGGGTGGTGGGGATGAAGGGCCCGGCGGCCGTCTGGTGGTCGGGGGCGGGTTTGGGGTTGGGCGACCACGTGGCGGTATCCCTGCCGCTGGGTGTGGCGCTCAGTTGGGCCTGGGTCGGAGACGGCGTCTCCGTCATGCCCTCCGTGGGCGGTCACCTGGCCCTGGACATCCTGCTGGGGGACGGGGACGACCTGGACCTGGAGGGCGCCCTGGACCTGGGGCTGGATTTCGCCATCTCCCGATGGGTAGTCAGGGTGGGCGCGGCCCTGGGCGGACGCGACGCCCTGGCCGTCGGCGTGCGCATCCCGGGCTAGACTCCGGTGCCGGACTAGCCGTTCGGCCTCTCGACCTTTTTCGTGAACGTTCCCCAACCGTCCAGCTCGAGCGCGGTGATGCGGGCCCGCTCGTCGAGCGCGAAGCTCACGAACGAGCGCCCGGCCCCCACGGGGCGCCAGTCCGCCCGGAATGTGTCGTGGTGCCAGTGCTCCAGGTCGCCGACGTACTCGGGGGAATAGCTGAGAACGAACCTGCCGCCCTCGACGGTCACCTGGACATCCCCGTAGAGGTCGTTGACGTACGTACCGGCGTACCCGTCCAGCGCGATGGACGGCTTGGTCCCCTGGATGCGCGTCGAGTCCAATTCCTGTGCGGAGCGGGCCGAGCGCTCGTTGCCCCGGCGGGTCTGCGCGAGCATCTCCGCGCTCCAGTCCACGGCGGGCATGCCCAGGAGCTGCTCGAAGACCCTGTACATCAGCGCCTCCTGCAGGCCGCTGCCGGTGAAGTTGGCGATGGCGGCGAACCCGATCCCGGCCTCGGGGATGAAGCCGACGTGCGTGCGCGTGTAGTTGATGGACCCGGAGTGATGGACCAGCACGCGGTTGTGCCAGTCCTGGACGTTCCACGCAAACCCGTAGGCGCGGAACTTCACGTCGGGAAAGAGGCGCTTCTGCGCCGTGTCCGCGCTGACGCGCAGCGGGTTCTGGGGCTGGCGCATCTCCGCGATCACCGAGTCGGAGAGGAGCCGCGTTCCGGCGTACACCCCGTTGCCGACCTGGAGGCGGAGCCACTGGCCCATGTCGCGGGCGCTGGAGAAGATGGCGCCGGCGCCCCCGATGTTGTCGTAGTTGCGCCGCGGCACGGACTGGACCTTGCCGTCCACGCGGGTGTGCGACGACGCCACGTTGCCCCGTGTCTCCACCACGGCCGCGCGCGTGGTGCTGCGCGTCATGCCGAGGGGCTGGAAGATGCGTTGGGCGACCAGGTCGTCCCATCCGAGCCCGGAGACCCGCCCCGCCACCTCGCCCGCGGTGGTGAACATGATGTTGTTGTACCCGTACCGCGCGCGGAACTCCGCCACCTGGTCCAGATGGCGGGCTCTCCGCACGATCTCGTCGCGCTCGAACTTCGCGATGACCCACATGTTGTCCTCGCGGGCGGTGCCCACGCGGTGGGTCAGCAGGTCCCGGACGGTCAGGTGCGCCGTGACGTAGGGGTCCCCGAGCTCGAACTCGGGCAAGTGCTCGATGACTCTGTCGTCCCAGCTTAGCTTCCCGTCGTCCACGAGCATGCCCAGCGCTGCCGCCGTGAACGCCTTGGATGTCGAGGCGATGGCGAACAGCGTGTTCTCGTCGACCGGCGCACCGGTGGCCAGGTCGGCCACGCCGTATCCCTTGGCGTAGATCACCGAGTCGCCCTTTACAACGACCAGGGCCAGGCCGGGGACCTCCCAGGCCTTCATGGCGTGCTCCACATAGGCGTCCAGCCCCTTGAGGGGGCCCTGCTGGGCACGGACGGCGTGGGGTGCCGCGAGGGCGAGGGCCAGGGCGACGCCGGTGAGGACGCGGAGCACACGGGATGGCCTCGCCGGATGCGCGTCTAGCCTGCGAAAGGCGGCCATGGGGCCTCCTGGGACGACGGGTCGAAGGGAATGGCGGCGGTCAACGTAGAGAGGACTCCTGGAGCCAACAAGGACGGCCCAGCGCCCTGAGCCCCCACCACAGCCCGAGGTGCACCGGGAGCACGAGCCCGAGGAAGATGGCGTTGTCTTGAGTGGTGGCCGGGAGTGCTTCGGCCGCCAAGCCGACGAGGGCCAGGCCCAGCACAAGGAGCGCGGTGCGCTCGGCAACGCGCAGCACGCCGCCTCGACTCCTGTCTGCTCTCGGGGTTTCCTCCCGGGCCCGGCGCGCGCGCCGGGCAGCCAGGGGGACCAGGACCACCAGCGCCAGGGAGAGGGGCTCGGCCAGGAAGAGGTTCTCATTCCGGTACATGAAGACGTGGTCCGTGGCCAGCACCAGCACCAGGAGCGACCCCACGAACCCGGCCAGGAGACTCCAGGCGGCGCCGCCGCCGGCGAAGGCCCAGCGGGCCCACCCGGCCCCCGCCGCGGCCCGCGTTCCCGTCCACGCCAGCACACCCCCCAGGGCCATCCCCAGGAGCAGGTACCAGGGGAGCCAGGACGGCGGCGCCTCCGGCTCGGCCGGGAAGTGCCCGGGCACCGCTCGCGTCTCGGAGATCACAAGGGGCCGCTCACCGCCCATTCCGTCGGGAACGTTCAGTTGCCGCACCGCGTCACGGAGCGTCATGGGCACGAACATCTCCTCCCAGATGCTGATGGGGCGGTCCCCGGGGGTGCCCAGGAGCACGTCCATCCCCGTGTAGAGGAGCGGGTCGTCCCCGGTGAGGCGGCGGATCTGCCATCGGTACGAGCTCACCGACGGCTCCTCCTGGAAGCGCTGGGAGAGCGCCCCGTCCAGGGCCCGGTCCAGGAGGTCCCGGACCCGGGTGGAGCAGTTGTCACGGAAGTAGTCGTAGCGGTAATCCCGGTTCTCCGGGAGCGCGTTCCAGTCCGCATACTCCGCCAGGGCTACGCGCTGCTCGGGCGTGAGCGCCAGCTCCTGCATCACCACCTCCCGGCCCATCCCGGCGTACGCCTCCAGCATGGGCCCCGACGGGAACGGAGCCATCATGTAGAGCATCTGCCCCTTGAGGAACCGGGGGATGAACCCCGGCTGGTCGAAATCGAAGATGCCCCAGTTGTAGGAGACGTCCCGGCCGGTGTCGCTGTTCGCCACCCGGATGGCGTTGTGGCCGAAGCGCTCCCAGACCGCCTCGCCCGGGCCGATGGTGATGAGCCAGACCCGGAGCTCGGACCCGGGCCCCGGGAGGAGCGTCATGCCGGGGGCGGTGGGCTGGGCCGCCGACGCTCCAGCGGAGAGGGTGAGAGCGGCCAGCAGCAGAAGGGCGTGGGAGGTCACCGGGCGTGGACCGGCGGTTCGCATCAGTACGGAATGCCTCCGGAAGGGGGGGCTGGAGGGGCTTGGAGGAGGCCGCGCCACAGGTACGGTGCCGTGGCATGGCATGACGGACAAGGGGGATCCAGCTTGTCTACGATTACCAGCCCGGAGGCCCTCGGCCCTCCCATGCGCAAGCTCGTCACCCAGATTCCGTGCTACGACGAGGAGGCGTCGCTTCCCGTCACCGTCGGGGAGCTCCCGCGGAGCGTACCCGGGTTCGACGACGTCATCGTCAACACCGATGGAGACAACCAGTACAGCGCCGCGTGCATCCCGGAGCTGGCACGCCTCGAGCGTGTGAGGTCCTGATCCCATGCCCGAGCGTCCTCCCTCCGTCGCCCTCACCGCCGCCACCCTCTCCGGGAACCACGGCTCCGAGGCCATGCTCCTCGCCACCGTGGGCCGGGCCCGGGATCGCTTCCCCGAAGCCACCTTCAACGTGTTCAGCTACTACCCGGGGGAAGACGCCGCGAGGGTGAGCGACCCGTCGGTGCAGGTCTTCAGCCTGACACCCGCCGCCGTGGTGCTGCGCCTGGTTCCTCTGTCCGCGCTGTTCGCCCTCCTGAACCGCCTGGGCCTCGGGTGCGCGTCCGTCCTGTTTCCTGCGGACGTGCGTACCCTGGCCGGAAGCCGCGTGCAGGTGGACTTGGCAGGGGGTGTCGTTCCTGGAGTTGTGCCGGCGGTTCCTCGTCTACAACACCCTCACCCTCCTTCCCGCCCTCCTCCTCGGGGTGCCGTTGGTGAAGGGCGCCCAGGCCGTGGGGCTGTTCACCAAGCCGCTGAACCGGAGGAGAGCCCGGGCATGCCTGGGCCGGTGCGCGACCGTGTTCGCTCAAAGGGGGACGGCCCCGGGGTGGGCCCATCTCCTGGAGACCATCGAGCTGCGGCGGCGAGGAAAGCAATCCGTGGTGGGGATCTGCCCCAGCTCCCTGCTGGCGGTGAAGGACCCGAGGGGTTGTCCGGCGCTGATGGCGTCCCTGGTCACGAGATTGGTCAGCTCGGGCGATCTGGTGGTGCTCTTTCCCAACGCGACCCGCGGGCGCTCCGATGCCGGTCCGCGCAACAACGACCTCCACGTCATCTCCCGGGTCCTGGACGCTCTCCACGCCATGGTGGCGCTATCGCTGGGCAAGCCCACGGTGGTGGTGGGATGGAGCCACAAGTACCTGGAGGTGATGGAGGAGTCCGGCCTGGGCCGGCACGTCCTGGACGAGGCCAGCGCGACGCTCCCCAGGGTGATGGCGTCGGTGGACGAGCTGCGCTCCGACCTGCCGGCCTATCGCGCCCGCGTCGAGAGGGAGCCGGAGGGCGTGCGCCGGCGGGCCCTCGAGCAGATCGAGTTCATAGCGGACAAGCTGCGGTCGTGACGGGCGGCTGGAGCCGGATCCGGGCCCACTCCACACGGAGCGCGGAACGGAGGGTGTAGAGCCGCTACGTCGCGGCCCGCTCCCGTTCGTACAGGTCGTTGAACGCCACGCGTCCGAGCTTGCGGGGACCAGAGGATGCCGTCCACGTCCTCGGCGATGAAGAGGCGGCGAGGACGCGGAGGAGGATCCTTCGCATGGGTGTCCTCAGCGGTGGAGGCGGGAGGCGCCCCGGTCCGCCTGGGGGGTGCCTCCGTCGCCACCGAGGCGGCGTCCGCCCCGAAAGGCCTCCACCTCGCCGGACACCCGGTGGAGGAGGAGGATGGCGTCGGGACTCCCGTACCGGCGCATGAGGTCGTGCATGAGCGACTCCTCGCCGGTCCAAGGGTAGCCGTAGACCACCTCGAACTCCTCCAGAGGGAGGCCCAGCTTCAGGTACCCCGACTCCCCGACGCCCACCGTGCCCAGGCGTCCATCGTCGCCCTTCGGGCGGTAGACGTACCCGGTGGGGAGGAAGCTCCCCGCGGCGAAGCGGGCCCGGGAGCCGTGGCGGCGCGCCAGGTCCTCGGCCATCCGCACCAGGCTTGGGTCGAGCTCGATGCCGCAGGCGTCGAAGCCCAGGAGGTCGGCCATGATGGCGATGACGCCGGTTGCCGATCCCCACTCCAGGAAGCGCCGTCCGGGAGCGCGCAGGGGGACGAGAGCGTCCAGGATGCGCCCGTACTCGGCGGGGACGAAGGAGTGCCAGCGGTGCTCCCGCACCTCGCGGTCGAAGCGAGCCCAGATCTCCCAGCCCTCCTCTCCCAGGAGCTCGAGGCGCCGTCGGAGACCCGGGTCGAGCTCCGGATGGAGCTCCGGATGGAGCTGGTCAGTCATGGGAGCCTTGGTGGGAGAGGGAAAGGGATGGCCCCGGGAAGATTGACGGAGTCCCACGCGCGCGCCACATTCTTGATGACATATATGCCGAGTGTAGGTCTTTGCAGCATCCGCAAGGAATGTCCGGGAAGCCCTATCACGATCAGGGTTTCCCGTTTTTCGTGGCAGGTAGCCACGGTCCCAGCGTGGGGGTCAGAGTCCGCGCGGGTCAGAGGTCGGTAGAATCGGTTCGCCCGACTCCGACTGCGGGCCAACTCAGCTAGATGGAGTAGGACGATGCGCATCAAAGGCACTGTGAAGTGGTTCAACGACCAGAAGGGCTTCGGCTTCATCACCCCCGAGGACGGGAGCAAGGACTGCTTCGTCCACCACTCGGCCATCCAGTCGCAGGGCTTCCGCACCCTGAGCGAGGGTGACAAGGTCGAGTTCGATGTCACGCAGGGCCAGAAGGGCCCCGCGGCGGAGAACGTCACCAAGCTGTAAGGCGACGCTCGAACCACGAGTGCTCGAGCCCCCCGGCGCCCCAGCGCCGGGGGGCTTCTGTATGGTACTCCCGGCATGGGCGATGGACAGGAGGTGAGAGTCCTCCCGGGACCTGGTCGCAGGGATGGGAGTCAACCGCAAGGCGCCGACCGCAAGGAGAACGCTGAAGGAAGCGGGAAAGCGGAGTCGCGAGCCGACGAACAGAAACCGGGCAGGAGGCGCTGCCGAGGAGGGCGAGCGGGCCAATGACCGGAAAGATCTCGCCTCGCGCCTGAAAGGGCGACGCGGCAGAGCGCGCTGAGGATGTGCGGGAAAGTGTGTAGATGGGCATGGTGTAGGTTTCCCATACCGACGGGGAGTACCCCAGGGCGGAAGGGCAGGACTTTGGCGAGAAGGAACTGAACGCGATCCTGGGCCAGACGGGCCTGGCGAAGGATCTGACGCGGCGCCTGGGCTACGAGAAGCACGCCCAGGAGGGGCGGCGACGGCACGTTCGACTCAGTAGGGTAGCGACGGGCCAGCGGCGACTCCCTGGCTTCGACGAGAAGGTCATCGCCTCATACGCCCGGGGGATGACGGCGCGGGAGATCCAGGGGCACCTGAAGGAGCGGTACGGGGTCGAGGTGTCCCCAACGCTGATCCCTGCGGTGCCGGATGCGATGATGGAGGACTTGAGGACGGGGCAGGCGCGGCGGGTCGAGGCCGGCTACCCCATCGTGTACTTGGACTCGATCGCCGTGAAGCTGCGCACGCCAGGCCACGCGGAGAGCCATGCGCAGCATCTGGCGCTAGCCATGAACCTGCAGGGCCAGGATGAACTCCTGGGCCCGTGGGTGGGCGAGGCCGAGCGGGGCAAGTTCTTGCTCAGCGTGCCGATGGAGCTCGGGGTGGGTGTCGGCGTGCGCCACGACCCTCCTCTGACCGTGGAAATCCGATTGTGGCCTTTCCCGTTCCGGTCGGTTAACGTGTTCCGCGGTTGATCGGCTCAACGGAGATTCCTCGACGGGAACCCGTTCTGAGCGCTTTCACCTAGAGGGTGCCATGTCTCCCTATGAGGAAGTCAAGGCGGAGTTCAAGAAGAATCTCACCCACCCCATGACACCGGCAGCCGAGAGGCTCTTCGACGAGATCTTCCAGATGACCGTCGAGCACGCCTTGGCAACCACCAGGTGGGAGGGCGCGGGGAGGGTCTGGGTCCTGAAGCAGGTGGGGAAGATCGCCCGCAAGGCCCAGAGCGAGACCCCGGGCAGGCGGATAACCCGCAAGGCCCTGGCCAAGGCCGCGAACCGTCAGATTCCCCTTGCGTCGAAGGCTTGCCGGTTCGGTCAGACCATGGACAAGGACCAGGAGCCGGCCAAGGAGGAGTTCGGGATCTACTGCGTGGTCTTCGCGGCGGTCGTATGAGCCGCATCCCCGGGCTGGGCCCGTAAGCTACACGCAGTGGGTGAACTCCGCTGGGTCTCGATCCCCCTGATCCTGCTCTCGGGGATCAAAATCCTCCTGGGTCTCCTGGGGTGGGTAGGGGGCGTCTTCGAAGCGACCGGAGGGGATCCACTTCGGTGGTTGCTGGATCTCTCCTTCATCCTGGCTTTCGGGGGATCCTCCCTCTTCCTCCTCTTCGGGAGCCGCCGGGACTCCCGGGCCTTCCCCCTCGGGGTCTGTTTCGCCCTCATCGCCACCTCGTTCGGGTTCCGCCCCGTCGGTCCCGCGCCCGGGGCAGGATGGCTTCCGTCGGCCCTCGTCCTCTTCGAGCGCATCCAACCCGAAGCGTTCTTCCCCTGGTTTCTGTGGCGCTTCTTCAGCGCCTTTCCCCTCGTCCGGGCGGTCACCGAAGATCCGAGAGTCCGAAGGGCCAGGACCGCCACCTTGGCCTTGGGGGCGTTCCTCTTCGCGGTGAACCTCGCTCTCCTCATCCCGGGGGCCGAAGCCGTCCCCGGCACCTTCCTTCTGGACCGCAATGATCCCACGGGCCTGTACTGGCTTCTCCTCTTCGGGGCAGCCGTTCCAGCCCTCGTCTACGCCTTTCTCCACGCCCGGAGGGCGGGTCCCGAGGAGAGGAGGCGGACCGACCTCCTCGTGACGGGGGTGGTGGCAGGCGGCCTTCCCATCCTCAGCACCGTGTCGGGAACCGTCCTCTCTTCCAGCTTCTACGCCTTCATCTCGCGGCCTCCGTGGTTCCAGCTCAGCGGCTTCCTGGTCTTCCCTGCCCTGTTGGCGGTACCCGTGGTCACGGTGTCCGCAGTCCTGGCCAGGGGGGCGCTGGACATCCGCTTGGTGATACGGCAGGCCATCCGGTACGCCCTGGCCCGCTATTCGGTGGCTGCCGCCACCGCCATTCCTTTTCTGGCGCTCCTGACCCTGCTCTACCGGAACAGAGGCCAGACCCTGGTGTCGGTGGTGGGTGGGCCGAGCGCCCTTTCGCTTCTGGCGGTGGGGGGCGCGGGGGTCCTGGCCCTCCGCTTTCGCAGGGGGGCCTTCGAGGCCATCGATCGCCGCTTCTTCCGGGGGAGCTACGACGCCAGGAGGGTGCTCTCGGAACTGGTCCACGGCGTGCGCGCGGTGGGTAGCGTAACGGATCTGGCCCACCTCCTCACGACGCGGATCGACGAAGCCCTCCATCCCCGCTTCGTGTTCGTCCTGACCCTGAACCCCCTGAGCCGGTGCTTCGAGGGGCCGGGTTGTGAGTTGCCTCCCCTTCCGGAGCGGTCCACCATCTCCGCATATCTTCGAGAGGCGGACCGGCCTGTGAGTCCCCTGCCGGAGGCGCCCGCGAGCCTCAGGTCGCTGACGGGATGGGAGACGCATTGGCTTCAGGACTCGGACGCCCACCTCATCGTCCCCCTCGTGAGCGCCGATCGGCGGCTCCTCGGCATGGTCCTGCTCGGGCAGAAGCTCTCGGAACTCCCCTTCACCAGGGAGGACGTGGCCCTCCTGGAGGACATCGCCGCGGCGGCTTCGGAGACGCTGGACCGGAGGCTGCTGCCGTCCCTCGAAAGGGTGCTGGGGGTGGTGGGGGCCGAGCCGGAGGAGAGAGCCCTCGATCCGGCGGAAGGTGAAGACCGGGGGTCGGCCCGGGAATGCGTGGCCTGCGGGCAAATCGGGCCCTTCGACCTGGTCCAGTGCCCCATTTGCGGGGGAGATACCGAGCAAGCCCTTGTGCCCCTGCTCCTCAGAGGGGTCTATCGCCTCGAGGCGCGCGTCGGTCGGGGAGGCATGGGTGTGGTCTACCGCGCTCGGGACCTGGCGCTGAATCGACCCGTAGCGGTGAAGACCCTCCTCCGGGCCGATCCTTCCCTCGCCTACCGGCTCCGTCGGGAGGCCAGGGCCATGGCCTCGGTGACCCACGCCAACCTGGCCACCATCTTCGGAGCCGAATCCTGGAGAGGTTTGCCGACCCTGTTGGTGGAGTACCTGCCGGGAGGTACCCTGGCCAAGCGGTTGGAGCGAGGCCCCCGGCCGGTCCAGGAGACGCTGGAGCTCGGCCTATCCCTCTCCGACGGCATCGCATGCCTCCACGACGCCGGGATCCTCCATCGGGACATCAAGCCCAGCAACATCGGGTTCGGGAGCGATGGGCGGCCGAAGCTCCTGGACTTTGGCCTGGCCAGCTTCCTCTCGGGGGCCATGGGGGTCGGGCCCGCGGCACCTGGGCCAGGGGGAGGGGCCCCGGGGTTCTCACTTGGCCCTGAGGAGACCGGCACGCTGTCGGGGAAGATCCGGGGCACCATCCCCTACCTCTCCCCGGAAGCGCTGGCCGGAGGACCCTCCGGGGTGGCCGAGGACCTCTGGAGTCTCTCGGTGGTGCTCTACGAGGCCATAGCTGGGGTCAATCCCTTCATGAGACCGTGGGGAGCCGCCGGAGCCAGAGCCCCCGACATCCGGGAACACCGACCTTCCTGCTCTCGGGAGGTCGCCGGCTTCTTCACGAGGGCTCTTTCCCCGGATCCTTCGGCGAGGCCTTCCTCGATTTCCGAGCTCAGGGACGAGCTGGCCGGGGTCAGGGCGTCCTGAGGGGCGGCCGAGGCCCGCTATCTGCGGTGGACGGGCTTCCTCAGCCGAACCGCCGGATCCCCCAACAACAGGTAGCCCTTGGCGTCGTTCGTCACCGTCCAGAGCTCGGCGAGCTCGTCGGCCTCCTTGGCGGAAGGGGAGTGAGGCTTGGGGCCAAGGCGGCCCTGCTCCCGGGTCAGTGCGTTGAGGCGTTCGGTCAGGTGGCTGGCACAGCTCCCGAAATACTGCGCGAAAGACCGGAGTGCCTGCCCGACAGGCTCCCCCTCGATCAGGTCCCTGAGGAAGGCGTGGAAGAGTCCCGTCTGGCTCGCATGCGGGCCCCGAGAAAAGGACAGGGACCAGACCCGCTCCACGTGCCCCACGACGGCGAGCGGTCCGTTCTTCAAGCCCAGGAGGGCCTTGGGGAGTCCGGCCACGAAAGGCTCGCCGGCGATGGGCAAACCCGAAACGTACTCCTGGCGGACAAACTGGTCGTAGAGGGGGGTGCCCCCTCCGTAACAGGCGAAGAAGAAGGCGATGAGCCCACGGACGTCATCCGCGGCCCCCACGTCCGCCGAAGAGTAGGCGGAGGTGCCGGGCGGTCCCTTTCCCGACCAATCCGAGCAGACCAGCCCTCCCTGCCTGGCCTGCTGCTCCGGGTCGCCGCGGCGGAAAACCGTCCCGTGGGCCGCCGCCAGGAGGAGGTCGGGGGTCGTACCCCCTCCCAGGAGCCCCCGCAGGGCCGCTTTGGTGGCGTCCTTTCCGGTGCGGTACTCCAGGGTGAAATCCCGACGGATATCGAAGGCCTCTCTGTCCTTCTCCATCTCGGACTTGAGAGGAACCAGGAGGTGCTCCGCGGCGAGCCTCGGAGCCTTGTCGGCATCCCCCTGGTGCCGGGACCCGAAGAAGGACACCCTGCAGGGCTCGTCCCCCAAGGCCTCCTCGTGCTCCGCCACCGACGCGGCATACCTGCCATACGCATCGGGAGTGGCGAAGTCCAGCCGGCCCACGTTGTACCACTGGCCCAGGAGCGACTGGAAGGCGAAGGGGATTCTCGCGGGAGATCCCACCAGGAGGAGGTTGGCTGGGAGCTTCTCGGGATCCGGCCCCTGGGCTCCCAGGCCGAACCGTTCGAGGAAGCGCATATGGTCCTCGCCGGCGCGGTGCCCTATCTCGCCCTGGAGAATCCGGAAGAGCTTCCCCGCCCGACCCTTCCGAAGCTCCAGCAGAGGCTGGAGTGCCTCCAGGATCCCCTTGGTTTGAGGTTCGTCGGAGGCGAATACCACCCCCCAGCCGGCCTTGGAGAGGTCCCCCCTTTCCTCCTCGCGGACGGGGCCGAGGGGCTCCCCCGGAGCAGGGACGAACGTGTGCCGCCGGTCCGCCAGAGCTTGCGCGGCTACTTCCCGGGCCGTGACGGGGGGGAAGGCGGGCTCTCCATCGGCGGCCCGGATCCCGTTGAAGACCAGGGATTCGTCGGGCATGGGGGTTCCTCCTTGATGGTTCGGGGTCCTGGGCTCCGAGGGGCCCCTCGGGGTCCCCGTTACCCTCCGGGGTCGAACCCTCGAATGGCCTGGGTGGCGCCGTCCCTACGATGGATCACAAGCCGGCTCGGGGCTTCGTCCCTGGCCAGCACCGAGGCGCGGTCCAGGGCCTCTCTTTTGGTCCTGCAAGCGGCGAAGGCAACCCCTTCCAACTCCACGCTCCACCCGGAGGGGTCAGGAAGCACCTGTATCAGGGGACGGGAGAGGACGCTTTTGGGGAGGTCCGGGAATTGAACCCCCTGGGCCATCCCTTCCGGTAGGAAGTGGAGGTGGTTCGTATCGAGTGGCACTCCGGCGGGGGGGGTAGCGCTCGGCTCAAAGGGGGAGGCCCCGAAGAACGTCGTGAAGACCTGGCTCCAGTCTGCGGCGTCGGCGGTCGCCCCCACTTGCCTGAGGGCCTCCTCGGTCTCGAAACGGGGCTCCCACTCCTCCAGGATCTCAAGGCCGTCCACCAGGAAGCGAAGGGCCTGGGTGAACACCGGAAGCCCCACGGCCGCTCCCCGCAGGAAGCTGGCCCTGGCCTCCTCCCGGTCCGGGGGATCTCGCAGAAGATGGGTCCAGCCCCGGATCACGTGGAGGTCCGGCATCCACCAGAAATCCCCCGCCGAATCCCCCGGCCACTCCTTCAACCGGTTTCGATCCTGGATCCGGAGGAGGTACAGGCCTGCCACGGCTACAGCCACCGGGGATGTCCGAAAGAGGGCCGGGTTCCACCGAAGGAGAGCTTCACCAGCCAGCCGGGCCGAGTCCAGGGCCCCGTTGGCGAAGAAGGCCAGGACCGACTCTGCGGGGTCCTCCCGAATGTTCGTGGCCAGCGCGACCCGAAACCCCCCGGAGCCTTCCCCGGAGGTGCTGACGAACAACTCGACCCCGGAGGGGGGAAGGACCACCATCCGCCAGGGGGCGTCCCGTCCTCCAAGCTGGGCCACGTTCTGCACCTGCCCCTCGGGCGAGGAGGCGAAGGCCCAGATGCCTTGGTCGTAGAATGCCTCGGAGTCCGGCCACGGACCCACCTGGAAGCTCTGGCTGAGGTGAAAGGAGGGCTTTGGCTCGAGCCTCCGCCATTTGGGTGGAATCGGGAGTTGCGACCCCGGGAGTCTGAACCGCTCCTCTTCCCCCTCCCTCTGCCTTCGGATCTCCCCCATCCTGGCCACCAAGGCCGCGAAGTTGGCTTTGGCGGAGAAGGGCTCCCCCGGCGGGGGCGTGGGCTTCCGCTGCCACATCCGCATCCATATGTCCGGCCTCCGGCTGCGCAGCGAATGCCGTTCCCGGCCCTGCCGAATCTGAGCCCCGGGAGGGAACTCGCCCCGGTCGGTGGGCGTCCCCGCCCACTCATGGAGGGACTGCGGGGCCCTGATGACGACCCGCTCGGATTCCCCCGCCTCCGGCTTCACCGTGAACTTGGATTGGGAGGTATGCCCCGAGGGGAAGGTGACCCGGGCGAAATATCCGCCGGGCTCCAACTCCAGCGTGGTCCACCAGTTCACCCTCACCCCTTGCTCGTGCACCGTCTCCCCGGAGGAGTCGAGGACGCGGAGAGCCACGAGCTCCCCGGTCACGCCGGGGCCGGATCCCTCCGGGAGAAGGGAGACGCTCGGCATCCTAGAGCTCCCAGGTGTCCGTGGTCTCCGGGGTGTCTACATAGAGGTCCCGGGGATCGCGGTGAATCGGGGGAGGTCCGGAGGGGAAGGTGGCGCTTCCCTCATACTCTCCCCAATCCAGGAGCAGGTGCCACACGCACCCGTCGGGGCCCCGGCTGACGGTCTTCGCCGGGGAAGTCTTGGACGTGATGGAGAGGTGGACCTTCTTCGAGACTCCCTGGGGTTGCAGGAAGATCCGGACCGGAACCTGGGGCCGGCCGGCGATTGTGTGCAGCACGGAGAGCGCTCCCCCCTGGCCACCCCCGGCGGGCCTCTGGCCAGGCGTCCCCGGCGCACTTCCGGCTTCCCCCTCCGCCGCCATGGCCCTGGCGATGGCCTCGGCCAGGCGGCCGGTGGTGACCCGCCAGCGCCCGTTCCGGTACACGCTCCCCGTTCCCCGAAATCCGTTCAGCACGGCTCGGGTGTAGGGTGTCACGCCGTGGGCGTTCCCATAGGCCGGGTCCTTCGGCAGCGTCGAGTAGAAGAGGGGGGCGTCCTCCGGTCGCCTCAGGTTCTCCATGATCGAGAACAGACCGACCGAATCGATCTCCATCGCCGCGGATTGGGGGACACTGCGGCAGGCGTCGGCGAAGAAGCACTGGACCCGGGCCCGGCAATCACTCCCCATCCCCTCCGCCGTCTTCTCCAGGTCGAGAGCGTTCTTGAACACCCGGGCGTGGGCCGGGTCTCCGAAATCCTCCGCCAGGAGACTCAGGTGGCGCCGGGAGACGCCGTGACCGCAGAAGAAGAACAAGGCCACATTGTCAGGGTGCCGGTCACAGCGAGCCTTCCACCCCTTGGAGGCCACTTCGATGTTCGCCATGGTGGCAGCTTCCACATCGCGGCTTCCGCCGCCACCAGGAAGGGCATAGGGCCCGCTGGGAGACAGGAGGAGCTCGACGGATCCGAGGGGCGCCCCGGGATTGTCGAGCTCCCCGATCAGGAAGTCGGCGATGGCCTTGGCGGATACGGGAGGGGAGGAAAGCTGACCGAGACCCCACCTGGAGACCTCGGGTGCTGGGTGGCTTCCCCCCTCGAGGAACGGGTACCGGCCCACGCCCATGACCAGAGCGTGAGTGGCCGGGTTCCTGTTCCGATCATGGAAGACGAGGGTCATGACGATCCGCCTCCGACAGCATGCCTCGACGCCGGATAGTAAGGCTGGCTCGCCAAAGGAGACAATGCTCTCGTCCCCCTGGCCGTTGGTGACAAGAGCGCATGTGCCATCTTTCTGGTGGCTTGCCCGGAGCATCCCTAGGTTACCCACACGCCAACCTCTCGGAGGCTCATGCCATGATCCGACTCCGGCTTCGCTCCCGCGCTCTCGGCGCGGCGCTTTCCCGCGCCCTCCTCGCATCCCTCCTCGTCGCCCTTCCCGCCGCGGCCCAACTCCGCACCGATCCCGTCTTCCCAGGGGAAACCTGGGAGGTGGTGGCGCGCGGAGACCTGGACGCCTACGGCTGGGACGGCGCGAAGCTCCGCACCGCTCTCGGCTTCGTCCGTGACAGTTCGTGGGCTACCGGCGTCGTCGTCGTGGACCGGGGGCGGGTTGTGGGTACCTTCGGCGACATCGTGGAACTCTCGTACCTGGCTTCGGCCCGCAAGAGCGTCCTGTCCATGCTCTACGGCAACTGGGTGGAGAACGGCGTCATCGACCTGGAGAAGACGCTGGCCGACCTGGGGGTGGACGACATCGGCGGACTCCTCCCCATCGAGAAGCAGGCGCGCATCCGCGACCTTGTCACCGCGCGCTCCGGCGTCTACCACCCGGCGTCCAACGGCGGCGACGACCTTGCTTCCGCCCCGCCCCGGGGCTCCCAGAAGCCGGGGACGTACCAGCTCTACAGCAACTGGGACTTCAACGCCGCCGGCGCCGTGTTCGAGAAGCTCACGGGCCGGGACATCTACGACGAGGTGCAGGCCCAGCTCGCCATCCCCCTCCAGTTCCAGGACTGGGACCGGAGCGCCCAGCGCAAGAGCGGCGACCTCACCATCTCGGTGAACCCGGCGTACCACATGCATCTCTCCACCCGGGACATGGCGCGGATCGGCCTGCTCATGCTCAACGAGGGGAGTTGGAACGGGAAGCAGATCATCCCGAGCGGATGGGCCAAGGAGATCGTGCGCCCGGTGACGCCCCTGGGCGAGATGAACCCGGTACGCCGCCGCGACGGCTACTTCGGCTATGGCTACATGTGGTGGGTCTGGGACGGCCCGAAGGCGGTGGGACCCTTCGAGGGGGCGTACATCGCGCGGGGTGCGGTGGGCCAGTGGATCACGGTCTTCCCGGCGGCGAACCTGGTCGTGGCCGTGAAGACCAACTCGGTCTACGGGCGCACCGCGAGCTGGGAGTCATGGCAGCGGATGCTGGAGCTGCTCTTCGAGGCCCGGGGCATCGCGCCGGCTCCGGCGGTGGGGTGGCCCTGGAGGTAGGGCGACCTACTCCCTCAGCGCTTCCTCCGCCTTCATCCACCGCTCCAACGCTGCGGCCACCTCCCGCTGGGTGGCCGCGAGTCGGGCGCGGAGCGCCGCGGCTTTCTGCACGCCGCCGGCGTCGCCGCCGTAGAGCGCCGGGTCGGAGAGAGCCAGGTTCAGCTCGGTCACGCGAGCCTCCAGCCGGTGGACTACGGCTTCGGCTTCCTCGGCGGCGCGACGCAGCGCGCGCACCTCCTTGCGGTCCTGCTTCTCCCGGGCCATCCGGGACCGGGCCTCCTTCCGCTCCTGCTCCTCCCGCGCCGCCCGCTCCTCCACTCCTCGGCGCGCTTCGGCGGCGGCACGGGCCGCGCGGTCGGCCTCCCACTCCTCGAAGGACCCCGGGTACTCGGTGATCCTCCCGTCCTCCAGGGACCACACGCGCGTCACCAGGTTGCGCAGCAGCGCCCGGTCGTGGCTCACCAGGAGCACCGAACCCTCGAACCCGTCCAGCGCGTCCTCCAGCGCCTCCACCGACTCCACGTCCAGGTGGTTCGTGGGCTCGTCCAGGAGGACCAGATTGGCCCGGGAGAGCATGAGCATGGCCAGCGCCACCCGGGCGCGCTCGCCGCCCGAGAGGGTGTCGGCCTTTCGCTGGACCTCCTGCCCGGAGAAGCCGAAGCGCCCCAGGTGTCCCTGGACCTTCCCCCGGTCCCACATGGGGCGCAGGTCATTGATCACGTTGAAGAGCGTTTTGCCCATGGGGATCTGGGCCATGTCCTGGCGGTAGTGGGCCAGCTCGATGGAGGCGCCGAGGCGGAACGCGCCGCCATCCACCGGCCGCTGCCCCGCGACCGCCTCCAGAAGGGTAGACTTCCCCGAGCCATTGGCGCCCACCAGCCCCACCACGTCGCCCCGGTGGAGCGCTGCGGAGAATCCGTCCAGCAGCGTGCGCCCGCCGGCGGCCAGGCGGACGTCCTCCACCTGGAGCACCTGGTTGCCTCCCCGCTGGGCGGGCTCCAGCGCCAGCGACATGACGCCTTCCTCTCCGGGGAGCGCGCTCAGGCGGGGGACTCGCTCCAACTTCTTCCTCCGGCTCTTGGCCTGGGCGCTCTTCTGGCCGGCCATGTTTCGCCGGATGAAGTCCTCCTCCTTCGCGATCATCTTCCGCTGCTGCTGGAAGGCCCGTTCCTGGGCCAGGCGGGCCTCGGCGCGCTGGGTCACGAAGTGGCTGTAGCTCCCCGCGTACGGGGTGGCGGTGCCGCTCTCCAAGTGCAGGACGTGGTCGGCCACGGCCTCGAGGAACGCCCGGTCGTGGCTGATGACGAGCACCGTGGCCTCGAGGCCGCGGAGGTACTCCTCCAGCCAGCGCGTGGTCCCCAGGTCCAGGTGGTTGGTGGGCTCGTCCAGGAGGAGGATGTCGGCGGGGGCGGCGAGCTGGCGGGCGAGTCCTACCCGTCCCTGCTCGCCTCCGCTCATGCGGGCCACCGGCATGGTCCTGGCCCACTCGGGGTCGAACCCGAGCCCGTGGAGCACCGCATCCACCCGTGCGTCCATCTCGTAGCCGCCCTCCCGGGCGAAGCGCTCCAGGTCCCGGTCGTAGCGGGCGAGCGCCTGGGGCGTCGGGTCGGCGTGGCCCATGGCCTCGGCCTGGGCGTGGAGGGAGCACTCCAACTCCACCAGGTCCCCGAACGCGGCTGCGGCGGCGTCCCACGCGCTCGTGCCCGGCGGAAACTCCCGGTGCTGGTCCAGGAGCGTGAGGCGCAGGTCGCCGGGGCGGGTGAGCGTCCCCCGCGAGGGCGCCAGCGTTCCCGCGATCAGGTTGAAGAGGGTGGTCTTCCCGGAGCCGTTGCGCCCCACGATTCCCCAGCGCTCACCGCGGCCCACGGTGAAGCTGACGTCCTGGAAGATGACGGTGGCGCCGAACTCGACGGCGACGCCGGAGGCGACGATCTGGGACACGGGATGCGGGGTGAGGGAACGGTTGCGGCCGGAAAGCTAGCAGCGACGTCCCCCGTGCCCCAGGTGCTTCGGCGCCGGTGGGTCTTGCTCGCCGGCGTCAGGCCTTCGGCGGCGGCTTCCTCTGCGACAGCTGGATCTCCACGTGGTGGGCGACGGACCCGGGCGTGGCGGCCTCGGCGCGCTTGGCCGGGTCGGCGACCGCCGTGGCATCAGCGGGTTGGGTGGCCGCGGCGGCCGCTCCTGGCGCGGGAGCCCCAGGCTTGACCCCTTCCTTCTTCGGGATCGAGGCCAGAGGGATGCTGCGGTGGCGCGCGGCCCGCTCCCTCCCTCGGCGGTGCATCAGGTTGCCGAGGAACAGCACCACGCCGGAGACGATGAGGATGACGGGCCAGTTCAGGGTGGTCTTCCCCACGGCGAAGCTGGCCACGATGGCGCGCAAGCTGTCGGGGCGGGCCTTGAGGCCCGGCTCGCCGGTGATGAAGTCCACGGCGTAGGTGATGGTGTCGTAGGGGATGGCCACGCGGAATACCACGTACTGGAGGCCGCCGTTGTCCTGCCGCCACTCCTCCCCCCAGCCCCACGCGGTGCGGCCGTCCACCTGGAGTGATTCCACCTCGCCGAACTGCACGCGCTTCCCCTCGGCCGCGGCCATGGCCCCGCGCCGCGCCGCCTGCACCTCGTCGGAGCCCAGCGTCCCGACGTGCCCGTTGATGTAAATGCCGCTGAAGTTTCCCCACGACGCCTCCACCCATGCGTCGTGGTAGATCACCGCCCGGTCGGGGAACATGGGACGTTCCTCGGTGGCTTCCCGGTTCATCGTGAACGCCGGGGGCGGGTTCTGGATCTGGGGCCCCTGGAAGTTGGGGACCCTGCACCCGGTGGTGAGCGCGGCCACCGCGAGCGCCGCAGCGAGCGGGGCAGGGGAGGCGCGGAGCGCGGAGGTCCGGCGGGAGCGGTGAGTGTCCATAGAGTTCCTCTCCTGGAGTCGCGGACAAGGTAAGGGCACGATAGCTTCCCTCTCCAGAGGTTGCCCCCCGTCCAGACCCCGAAGGCGGGTATTCCCATGGCCGCGAACCGGGTGACCCTCATGCTCCTTGCCCTCCCCGTCCTCTTCCCCCTGAGCGACCCCGATCCCGCGCGCGCCCAGCAGGCCGGGGCGCAGCAGGGCCTGATCGCGCTTCCCGCCGCCTCCACCGACGGCAGCATCTCCGTGGAGAAGGCCCTCGCCACGCGCCGCTCCCAGCGGAGCCTCTCGGGCGACGCGCTCACGCTCCAGCAGCTCTCCCAGCTCCTCTGGTCCGGTCAGGGCGTGACGGCCACCATCCAGAACCCGCCGCGCGACCTGCGCACCGCACCATCCGCCGGAGCCACGTATCCCATGGAGCTCTACGCGGTGGTGGGGGCCGTGCAAGGGTTAGAAGCCGGCGTGTACCGGTATGTGCCCGGCCGCCATGCCCTCGCCGTCGTGTCCAGGGGCGACGTGCGCGCGGCCCTCTTCGAGGCGGCCTCGCGCCAGACCGCCGTCCAGGCGGCCCCGGTGACCCTGGTGCTGGCGGCGGTGGTGGCGCGCACGGCGGCCCGCTACGGCGAGCGGGCCGAGCGCTACGTGGCCATCGAGGCGGGGGCGGTGGGGGAGAACCTCTACCTCCAGGCGGAATCCCTGGGTCTGGGAACCGTCTACATGGGCGCGTACCGGGATGACGTGGTGAAGACCGTCCTGGGCCTTCCGGCGGACCAGGCGGTGTATGGGCTGCTGCCCGTGGGCAGGGTCAGCGCCTCCCGCTGAGGGCGCCGAATACGACGCCAGCCGCCCTCGGAGCCAGTTCGGGCTCCGGGGGCGGCGTCGCCAGGGCGGGAGCGGGTGCCACCAGGATCCCCGGGCCCAGCCAGCTCCCCAGCGTCCCCAGCACCTGGGACCGGGTGCCGGCGTCCAGGCTCAGGATGCGGGTCTGATGGTCGCCGCCGGGATGGACCACCTTCAGGATGCGCGGGTTGACGCCTGGATCGATGGCGCCCCCCGGTCCACGGGTCTACGCCGCCGTAGATGAGGATGATCCGGTCCCCCTGGGTCTGGAGCCATTGGACCACGTCCCGCATGGCTGCACCGCCGTCCCACTCCATGGCCAGCTCCCGGGGAAAGCCGTACTCCACGTAGGGGTCCAGCGGATCGTGGCGGAAGAGCCCCTCCAGGTGGGCGTGGTCCACGGCGGGGCCCCCGAGCTGGGTCAAGACCTGGTAGGCGTACGCCTTGAAGTAGTCCCGCCCGGAGTCCGCGTCGGAGTGGAGGCGCACGACGGTGGCCAGGTGGGAGATCCAGGCGTCCCAGGGCGTGTCGGGCCCGGGGATGTCGCCGTAGTCGAAGATGTGGCGCTGCCAGAACCCCCACGCGTACGACCTCACCGCCGACTCGAAGACGGGGCCCGCCGGCACGGATAGGGCGAGGCCGTTGGCGGCGAACCAGGCCCGGAACAAGGGCAGGAGCGCCTCTTCGTGCTCCAGCAGGCGGCGCTGGAACTCGTGGATGGCCGCCTTCCCTTCCGGCGTGCCCCGGGCGGCGAGCCAGGGAAGGAAGCGCGGGTCCGCCCGGTCGAACATGACGGGGGCCACGTACGCCACCGTGGCATCCACGTCGAGGGGCCAGAAGCGGCGGTGGAAGAGGGCCGTCATCCCGCTCTTGCTGGCGCCGGCGCTCACCCATGTCCCCGGGTAGATCCGCTTGAGCAACGTGACGATGCGGTGGTGGTCGGCGGCGGCCTGGCGGATGTCCAGCCACCGCCAGTCGGTGGGGAGGGGACGAGAGCCCGGGAAGTAGCGATGCGTGACGTAGAGGCCGTTGCCCTGGAGGATGCCGGCCAGCTCCTCCCTCGACTCCTCGCTGGCTCCATAGCCGTAGGCGCCCAGGACCATGGGGCAGCCCTCCCCGGCGTGGGAGAGCCAGGCGCGCTGCACGAACGTCGCTCCCCCGGGGTCGTCGTGGTTCAGCGGCTGGGTGATCTCCAGGAGGAACTGCCGGGGATATCCGTAGTGGGGCAGGATCTCGGTGGCGGTCACGCCGGGCAGCGCGTTCAGCCGGTTCGGAAGGTCGCGCTCGCCCGGCCCGGTGGCGTCGCCGCAGGCGGCTGCGAGGAGCGCGAGTCCGAGGGCGGCCAGGAGTCGTGGCGCTCGCGCGGACCGATCCATGGCGCTCCGGGGGTGCGGTGAAGGCTGCCCTCAGCCTCTGGGGGGACAGGATGAGCTCGGTGTGGCCGTCCGGTGTTGGCCTGGCGAACCGATAGAGAAGCCGGGCCTGGGGGGATGCGAGGGAAGGGATGCCGGCGAGGGCATGGAGGCGTTCGAGGGCGAAGGGAGGCCGAGCACAGTGCCGGACGAGCCGTTCGAGGCCACCGCGGTCGTCGCCCTGGATGCGCACCGAGGGGGGTGTCGGGAATTCTGTGTAAATGGCCTCTTCATCAAACGGGTATCCGTCCCTCGAAGACGATGGACAGATGGTTCAGGGGAGAGGTCCAGTCCTGGATGGGCCGGCTCCACCGCTGGCGCCGGACGCCCGCGGAACCGAGACGCCACTCCGTCATCGCCCTCCCCTTGTCGTCGGACAGCACCGACGAAGGCTGCACGCTCCCGCTCCCCTCCTCGGGCTCGAACCGCACCCGCACACCCGGTACGGTACGCGCGCGCGTCCGTGACAAGGACGATCACGGGGTGGAGGAGCCGCTCGCCCGCGAGGCCGCTCACCGCGTCTCCCCAGAGCACCTCGAGCCGAAGGAGATCCTGCGTGCCTTCCGGGCCCGTCCCCGCGTCGCCGCAGCCGACGCCGGCGACCGGAAGGAGTGCACCGGCCAAGACCCACGGTGATCTCCGCCTCGTGGGGCGCGCGCTCCGGACCGCTCCGATACCGTCCATGCCGCGGTTCACCATGGCACCGATTCGCTGAACTCGAACTCGTCGAGCAGGCACGCGGAGTCAGGTCCCATTCCGCAGAGGCGCCTTTGCGCTTCGTGCTGGGCTCCGAAGATGGTGTTCAGGGACGAGCGCAGGTCGAAGTGCGAGCGGAACACCTGGCCGGTGCGCAGATCACCGCCGAAGGGGGGGCTCGGGTTCATGAGCCCCCAACTGGTGTGATACAGGGAGAACGTGTGGCCCACCTCGTGAGCGAGCAGGTGTTGGTACCGGTACCACTGCCTGCCCAGGAACACGTGCCCGGACATGCACCCGTATCCCCCGGTCGACGAAGACTGCACGGATCCCACGATCGAGACCTCGATGGCCTGGCCGGGCAGGAGCGCGTCGCACATCGCGTTGCTGCCGTCTACGTTCCATCCCTCCCCGCCCGTCGTGTCCGCCCACGTGACACGCCCCAGGCGGAGCCCCATGGCGTTCCGCGCCCAGAGGTCCTCCATCGCGCCGAGATCCGCCTCGAAGAGCGGCCGCAGCTCCTCGAACACGCCTGCCTTCACGGACACGTTCAGGTCCACCAGCACAGGCGGTCGGAGGGTCACCCGCACCGTATCCACCGCGGCCGTCAGGAACACGCGCTTCATCAGCGGACGGTTCCCGTGGGAGAACACCAGCAGGTCCAGCGCGGGCGCGCCCTGGAGAGGCAGCGGGGGCAGGAGGACCACCGTGTCGGCGGTCGCCTTCTCGAAGAGCACGGAGTAGGCCTCCTCGACCCATACGAGTACGATCCCCTTCAGCGGCCCGAGGGCTTCCCGCACCTCGATCCTGTCCACCTCGTCGGGCCCGAGCGCGGTGGCTTCCAGCACGACCTGGGCTCCGCCGCCCGCCACTGCCTCGTCGATCGTGGCACGAAGCTGCTGGCGACGAACGCCCGACGGGTCGAGCCGCCAATGCACCATCACCCTTCCATGGTTGTCGGACACCGCGGACGAAGGCTCGGCGCTGCCACTCCCCTCAGCGGGCTCGAACCGGACGGGCACGCCCGGGGCGGGGCGGGCGCGTGCGTCCGTGACGAGGACGACCACCGGGTTGCGCAGGCGCTCCCCGGGCAAGCCGCTCTCTCCGTCTCCCCAGACCGCCTCGAGCCGGAGGAGATCCGGCGTTTCTGCCGGCTCGGTTCCGCCGTCGTCACACCCGACGACGGCGACCGAAAGGAGTGCCGCGGCGGTCGCCCACGGCGATCGCCGCCGCGAGAAGCCCGATCTCCCAACCGCTTCGATGTCGCCCATGCCTACTCAACGCAGAAGGGATCCCGGTTGTCCCTTGTGGATGCCCCGTGCCCTGCGCCAATTGTGGCGGAGCGGAGGCACCGCGGCCACTCGCCGCGTCCCCGCCCGCCTGCGCGCTCGAACGCTCCACCGGAGGTTCCCATGCACGTTCGTCCCGGTTCGAGAAGCCCCTGGCGCCGCCAGGTGGGGATGGGGAATCCAACGCACCCTACGAGCCAAGATGCACGGTAGGGTGCGGGTTGGGGGAGAGCAAGGCTGGCGAGGCAGGAATTTCGGAAGGTAGGGGATGTGGGGCGCAGTCTGGGGACCTGGAAGGT
>CAZJFX010000052.1:0-26047 GCA_964545395.1 uncultured Gemmatimonadaceae bacterium
ACCTTCCAGGTCCCCAGACTGCGCCCCACATCCCCTACCTTCCGAAATTCCTGGACCCGGGAGGACGGCCCTGACCCGGACTCTCTTTTTGCCTATCTTCAACGGACTCAGGAGCCCTCTTTCCCGTCGGCTCCCGCCTCGTCGATTCACCCCCCACGTCCCCTTCTCATGACCGACAAGTCCAAGATCGCGGTGATCCTCAAGGGCGGCACCCGGACGCCCATCGGGCGCATCCTCGGAGGCCTCAGCTCTCTCACCGCGCCTCAGCTTGGCGCCCATGTCATCCGCCACGCGGTGGCGCGCGCGGGCATGCCTGCCGCGGACGTGGACGAGGTGATCATGGGGAACGTGGTGAGCGCCGGCGCCGGACAGGCCCCGGCGCGGCAGGCGGCCGTCCACAGCGGCCTCCCGGCCAACATCCCCACCATGACCGTGAACAAGGTGTGCGGGTCCGGCCTCAAGGCCGTCATGCTCGCGGCCCAGGCCATCAAGGCGGGTGACGCGAAGCTGGTGGTGGCCGGCGGCATGGAGTCCATGTCCGCCGCTCCCTTCTACGTGAGAGGCCTGCGGTCGGGCGTGAAGTTCGGCGACCAGACGCTGCAGGACGGGCTGGTCTACGACGGGCTCTGGTGCTCCTTCGCGAACCGTCATATGGGCGGCCACGCCGAGTACACGGCCAACAAGGCCGGCGTGAGCCGAGCCGACGCGGATGCGTTCTCCCTGCGCTCCCACCAGAAGGCCGTGGCGGCCATCCAGGCGGGGCGCTTCAAGAACGAGATCGTCCCGGTGGAGGTCGCGGGGCGGAAGGGTTCCACCGTGGTGGACACCGACGAGGGTCCCCGGGCGGACACGTCGCTGGACGCCCTGGCCAAGCTGAAGCCCGCCTTCGTGCGGGACGCCCCGGCGGGTCTCCCCGAGTACGTGGTGACCGCCGGGAACTCGCCCGGGCTGAACGACGGTGCCGCCGCGGTGGTCGTGGCTTCGCTGGAGTACGCCGAAGCTCACGGGCTGGCCATCGACGCGGTGATCAGCGCCTATGCTGCGACCTCCACCGAGCCCAAGGAGCTTTTCTTCGCCCCCATCGACGCGGTGCAGAAGCTCATGGCCAAGGAAGGGAAGGCCATCGGCGACTACGGGCTCTTCGAGTTGAACGAGGCGTTCGCGGTCCAGGCCATCGCCGACATGCGGGCGCTCGGGATGAGCGAGGAGCTGGTGAACGTGAACGGGGGAGCCGTGGCGCTGGGACACCCCATCGGGGCGTCCGGGGCCCGGGTGCTCGTGACGCTGCTCAACGCCATGGAACAGCGCGGCGTCGCCACGGGGATGGCCGCGCTCTGCCTGGGCGGAGGGCACGCGGTAGCCCTGTCGGTGGAGCGGCGCTGAATGGGCGGCACGGCCCGCACGGCCCGCACGGTGCTCTCGATCCGGAGGTGTCCGGGCATGCCCCTCGCCGTAGGCTTGCTCCCCATCCTGGCCGGAGACCTCGCGGAGCTCCTCGCGGTGGTCCTTCCGACCGGTCCGGCAAGGTCCTCGAGCCTCGGGCGTTGACGCCTGGGGCTCTTTGGTTTTTGTGGCCGTGCGTTCGCTGACGCACGACAGGCACGGGCGGATCCGCCTGGTTTGGCGGCTCCTCCTGTTCCTTCTGGTGGTGGGGGTGGTGGCGGTGGTGGTGGGGTGGGCCATTCCGGGGCGGAGCCTGTGGAGCGCCTCCACGGCCCTTCTTGTGGGTGCTTTGGGAGCGGGGTTCCTGCTCCTCCGCCTCGAGGGGCGGCGAGCGGGGGCGCTGGGTTTCCACCTGGCCTCCTCGGTGCCTGGGGAAGTGGGGAAAGGGGGTGGGCTGGGGCTGGGAGTCGCGGTGCTGGTGGTGGTGGGGATCACCATGGCCGGTGGTGTCCGGTGGGCCCGGGAAGCCGGGTCCGCGTGGGGCTGGATGGAGGGAGCGGTGAGGAGTGGGGCCTTCCTGGCGCTGGCGGCAGGGGCGGAGGAGGCACTTTTGAGGGGGTATCCGCTTCAGGCGCTGGCCGAGGGGGTGGGGCCGGGTTGGGCCCTGGTGGCTACGTCGGCGGGGTTCGGGCTCCTACACCTCGGGAACCCCGGCGCGAGCCCCCTGGGGGCGGTGAACACGGTGGCGGCGGGGCTCTTTCTGGGCGCGGTGGTGCTGCGCACGGGGAGCCTCTGGTGGGCCACGGGGGCTCACCTGGGTTGGAACTGGGGGGTGGCGTACCTCGCCGACCTCCCGGTGAGCGGGGCCGAGGTGGCCGACGCCCCGGGGGTGATGGCCACCGTGGTGGGGCCGGACTGGCTGGGAGGAGGGGCCTTCGGGCCGGAAGGAAGCGTGGTGTGCACGGTGGGCTTTCTGGCGGCGGCGGCGGCGTGCTGGTGGGGACCGTGGCTGTCGCTGGAGGGCGCGGCTGCGGCGCGGCGCCTCCCGCCGGCGGGACTGGAGTCGGAACGCAACGTTGCGGCGGCCTCCGGGCGCCGCGGACTTGGAGAGGAGCGCGGGACATGAGTATCGACCGCATCGCGGTGGTGGGGAGCGGCACCATGGGGAACGGCATCGCGCACGTGGCGGCTCAGAGCGGCCACTCGGTGAGCCTCTTGGACGTCTCCGAGGACTGCCTGGGCGCGGCTCTCGTCACCATCGGCAAGAACCTGGACCGGCAGATCAAGAAGGGCGCCCTCGACGAGGCGGCGAAAGCGGTCGTCCTGGGGCGCATCCAAACCGGCACCGACCTGGCAGCCGGCGTCGCCGACGCCGATCTGGTGATTGAGGCGATCCCGGAGAAGGTGGAGTTGAAGCGGAGCATCTTCTCCACGCTGGACGCGGCGGCTCCAGCCGGCGCCGTCCTGGCGACGAACACGAGCTCCATCTCCATCACGCAGATCGCCGCGTTCACGAAGCGCCCGGACAAGGTCATCGGGATGCACTTCATGAACCCGGTCCCGGTCATGCAGCTCGTGGAGGTGATCCGCGGCCTCGCCACCAGCGACGAGACCACCACGGCGGTGATGGAGTTGTCCCGCGCCATGGGCAAGACGCCGGTGGAGGTGAACGACTTCCCCGGCTTCGTGTCCAACCGGGTTCTCATGCCCATGATCAACGAGGCCATCACGGCGTTCATGGAGGGAGTGGCGGAGCCCGAGGCCATCGACACCGTGATGAAGCTGGGGATGAACCACCCCATGGGCCCCCTTGCCCTGGCCGACCTCATCGGTCTGGACACATGCCTGAACATCCTCGAGGTGCTGCACCGGGAGCTGGGCGACGACCGGTACCGTCCCTCGCCCCTCCTGCGGAAGTATGTGGCGGCGGGGTGGTTGGGCCGGAAAAGCGGCCGGGGATTCTATGCGTACTGAGCCATGCGGCCCTGCCTATTCCCTGGAATGCCGACCGTTCGGCAGATTTGTGGCGGATTCCGATTCTACCCGGTGGGGGGGCTCCTCCGGGACGCGAACGGTGGCGAGACCCACGAAGGAAGCAGCGAGATCATGAGGCACGTGATCGCCCGGGCTGTGCTCCGGGCGGCCCGAGCAGGGTGAGTCTCGGGCTCGTCACTCCGTACAGAACTTCCCTGGCAACCCCTACCGAGAGACGTGGAGCGCGACCGACATGGAGATCTTCAAGCGGATGTCCGAGAGGCACCACGAGCAACTCGTATTCTGGTATGAGCCGCTGTTCGGCTACAAAGGAATCATTGCGATCCACGATACCACCATGGGCCCCGCCCTGGGTGGCACACGCTTCTGGAACTACGCCTCGGAGACCGACGCCATCGAGGATGCGTTCCGCCTGGCCCGGGGCATGACCTACAAGGCCGCCGTGACCGGCCTCAATCTGGGCGGCGGCAAGTCGGTGATCATCGGCGACAACAAGACCAAGGACCGGGAGATGATCTTCCGCGCCCATGGCCGTGCCGTGGAGTCGCTGGCGGGCCGCTACATCACCGCCGAGGACGTGGGCACGTCTCCCGACGACATGGAGTTCGTGGCCATGGAGACGGACCATGTGGTGGGGATGCTGGGCCGCTCCGGCGACCCCTCGCCGGTGACCGCGTACGGGGTGTACATGGGCATCAAGGCCTGTGCCCACTTCCGCTACGGGACCGACTCCCTGGAGAACCGGCACCTGGTGGTCCAGGGCCTGGGCCACGTGGGATACCACCTCTGCAAGGATCTCGCCGAGGAGGGCGCGAAGCTGACCGTCACCGACATCGACCCGGAGCGCGTAGCTCGCGTGGTCGAGGAGCTCGGCGCCACCGCCGTGGATCCGGACGCCATCTACGATGTGAAGGCCGATATCTTCGCGCCGTGCGCGCTTGGCTCGATCGTGAACGACGACACCATCGTTCGCTTCAACTTCGACATCGTGGCGGGCGCGGCGAACAACGTGTTGGCTCGCTCCGAGCACGGCGAGATGCTGGAGAAGAAGGGGATCCTGTACGCGCCGGACTACGTGATCAACGCCGGCGGGCTCATCAACGTGTACGGCGAGATGAACGACTGGACGCCGGACCGCAGCATGCGCAAGGCCGGGGACATCTACAACACCCTGCTGCGCATCTTCGCGCGGGCCAAGAGCGAGGGCATCCCCACCAGCGCGGCGGCCGACCGGGTGGCGGAAGGCCGCATCATGGAGGCCCGACAGCTCCAGCGCACCTACGTGTGAACGCATTTTCGAGGGATACATCATGATGGATCATCTGAAGAGGACGGACCCGCGAATCTTCGGCGCCATCGTCGCCGAGGCGCGCCGCCAGTCGGAGGGCCTGGAGCTCATCGCGTCCGAGAACTTCGTCTCACGCGCCGTGCTCGAAGCCATGGGCTCGGTGATGACCAACAAGTACGCCGAGGGTCTCCCCTCGAAGCGCTACTACGGCGGCTGCGAGTACGTGGACGTGGCCGAGGACCTGGCTCGCGAGCGGGCCAAGAAGCTCTTCGGCGCTGACCATGCCAACGCCCAACCCCACTCCGGGGCCCAGGCGAACATGGCGGCGTACTTCGCCTTCCTCGAGCCCGGGGACAAGATCCTGGGAATGAGCCTGAGCCACGGTGGCCACCTCACCCATGGTTCGCCGGTGAACTTCAGCGGGCGGATCTTCAAGGTGGTGAGTTACGGGGTGGGTGAGGCCGACGGCCGTATCGATTACGACGCGCTCCGCGAGCAGGCCCGGGCCGAGCGGCCGAAGATGATCGTGGCGGGGGCCAGCGCGTACCCTCGGATCATCGACTTCCCGGCCTTCGCGGATGTGGCCCAGGAGGTGGGGGCGCTCCTGCTCGTGGACATGGCCCACATCGCGGGGCTGGTGGCGACGGGGCATCATCCTTCCCCCGTGCCCTACTCCGACGTGGTCACCACCACCACGCACAAGACGCTCCGGGGCCCTCGGGGCGGGATGGTCCTGTGCAAGGAGCAGCATGCGAAGGCCATCGACAAGACGGTCTTCCCGTTCATGCAGGGCGGGCCGCTCATGCACGTCATCGCGGCCAAGGCCGTGGCCTTCCTCGAGGCGTTGCGGCCCGAGTTCAAGGAATATTCCGCCCAGGTCGTCGCCAACGCGAAGGCGCTCAGCGGGGGCTTGCTTGAGCGGGGCTTCAAGCTGGTGAGCGGAGGCACGGACAACCACCTCATACTGGTGGACCTCCGCCCCAGCCATCCGGAGCTCTCCGGGAAGGACGCCGAGGCGGCTCTGGAAGCGGCGGGGATCACCGTCAACAAGAACACCGTTCCCGGCGAGACCCGCTCCCCCTTCGTCACCTCCGGGCTGCGCATCGGGACGCCGGCGCTCACCACGCGCGGGATGAGGGAGGCGGAGATGGAGCGTATCGCCGGGTGGATCGCCCAGGTGCTGGCGGCTCCGGCGGACCAGAAGGGGATCGCCCTGGTGCGCGGGCAGGTGCAGGATCTGTGCGCCGCGTTCCCCCTGTACCGGGAGTTCGCGGAAGCGGAGTGAGGAGCCCGGCCCCGGGGCGCCGCGGGTTGGTGCCCCGGGGCCGGGGGCGCCTCCGCCCCGGGCCGCAGGGGTCAGGCTGGCGGACGGGGGTCCACGGGTGTCACATTTGGCTCATGACCGATCTGCAGTTCGCCGAGGACATTCTGGACCAGCTCCAGGAGCGGGACCCGCGCTACCACGCGAAGGCCTACACCTTCGTGCTTGCGGCGCTTTATTCCGTGCTGCAGCGCCTCGACGAGCCCCGCCACATCTCCGGCCGCGAGCTGGTGATGGGCGTGCGTGACCTGGCGTTGGAGCGGTACGGGCCCATGGCGCGCTCGGTCCTGGGGCACTGGGGGATCCACGCCACCGAGGACGTGGGGTGCGTGGTGTTCGCGCTGGTGGAGAAGGGGCTTCTCGTCAAGCAAGACGAGGACCGGCTGGAGGACTTCAGCGGCGTGTTCGATTTCGAAGAGGCGCTCGAGCTGAACTACCCCTGGGCGGCTCGAGCCTGAGGAAGGGGGTCCGGGGTGTCCCCCGGGCCCGCACGAAGAACCTGCCCGGCCCGGCCGGGTACGCTTGCGACCCAGCAGGTCGCTACGCCCATGGGAGGGGATGAACATGGTGGAACCGAGCGGGTTCCCACGCTGCCTGAAGTGCGAGACCGGACTCCTGCTGCCGCTGTCCGACTACGGAAGGGATGGGGCGCCGATCCGCTACAAGGCCTGGGTGTGCTCGAACCCCGAGTGCGGGTTCAACATCCGCATCGACAACGGCGAAGTGACCTTCGGCCGGACCATCGGCCAGAGCTACAAGTAGCTCCTCCAGGGCCCGCCCCCCGGGGACGGGTCCCAGCTCCGGCGCACGCCGCACGGAGGCATCCGTGACCCGCCAGAATCCCTCGCTGCGGCCTTTTGGTCGCGAGCATGTGGCCGTTCCCACCGGGGAGGAGGCCGCCGCCTTCGACCGCCGCGCTATCGAAGCGCTGGGCGTGCCCCAGAGCGTCCTCATGGAGAACGCCGGGCGCTCCGCCGCCCAGGTGCTCCAGCGCCTTTTCCCCACGGGGCCGGTGGTGGGGTTCGTGGGCGCCGGGAACAACGGCGGCGACGCCCTCGTGCTCCTGCGCACCCTGGCCACCTGGGGCCGCGACGTCACCGCCGTGTTCGTGGCCGAACGTGCAGCGCCGGAGGCGCTCACCCACGGCTGGCCGGTGCGGTGCGTGGACGACCGCTCCCTGACATCGGGCACGCACTGGGCCGCGCTGCTCTCGCCGGCGGCGGTGCTGGTGGACGGCATCCTGGGCATCGGAGGACGGGGTGAGCCCCGGCCGCGCCAGGCCGGCGCCATCCGCCGCATCAACCACTCGGGGCGCCCGGTGCTGGCCGTGGACATCCCCTCGGGCGTGGACGCGGGCACCGGAGAGGTGGCTGGGGAGGCGGTCCAGGCCCACGTCACCGTCTCTTTCGGCGCTCCCAAGCTGGGTGCCCTTCTCCACCCGGGCCGGGCCCGCGCCGGGCGCGTGGTGGCGGTGGAGGTCGGCTTCCCACCCCTGGAGCCGGGAGACGCCGGCGCCTGGGCGGTGACCCCCGCCTGGGCCCAGAGGCGCTTGCCCGGGCGAGCGCTGGATACGCACAAGAACGCCGTGGGCCGCCTGGTGGTGGTGGCTGGACGGCCGGGGATGGCCGGCGCTGCGGTGCTCGCCACCCGGGGAGCGTTCCGCGCCGGCGCCGGGCTCGTCCAGGTGGCGTCCCACCCGTCGAACCGCACCGTGCTCCAGTCCGCTGTCCCCGAGGCCATCTTCGTGGACCCGGAAGACGGAAGAGCCCTGGAGGACGCCCTGGCCCAGGCCTCGGCTGTGGCGGTGGGGCCGGGGCTCGGGACCGATGGGGGCGCCGAGGCCCTCCTCGAGCGGGTGCTGGCGGTCCCGGGGCGTCCCCTGGTGGTGGACGCCGATGCCCTCAACCTCCTCGCTGCGGGGCGTCCCCGTCCCGCTGCCCAAGCGCTCCGGGGGCACCCGGTCCTCGTCACGCCCCATCCGGGCGAGATGGCGCGCCTCCTCCCCGCTTCGGCAGGCGGGCGGGTGGCCGTGGCCCGGGAGGCGACCGAGGCCCTGGGGTGCGCGGCGATCCTGAAGGGCGCCCCGTCCCTCGTGGCGGCGCCGGGGCACCCGGTCCTCGTGGACCTCCAGAGCTCGTCGGACCTGGCCGTGGCCGGGATGGGCGACGTGCTCACGGGGATCTGTGGGAGCCTGGCCGCCCAGGGGTGTGAGCCCAGGGAAGCCGGCGCCGTGGGCCTCTATCTCGCCGGGCGCGCCGCCGCCGTGGCGGGGCGGGGGAAGTCTCTGACCCCCGGGGACGTGGTCCGCTGGCTTCCCTATGCGCTCTCTGAGCGAGGCTCGGGGACGTCGGCGTTGGATCTTCCCTTCGTGCTCCTCGACCTCGATCCCCCGCGCTAGTCCCGTGGCGGCCTCGGAGAGCGACCGGAAGGTGCGGCTGGGGCCCGGCGGCGAGTTCGATCTCATCCGCCGGTTCCTGGGGGAGGGTGGGGGGCTGCACCCCGCTGTGCTCCTGGGGCCCGGTGACGACGCCGCGGTCCTGGAGGGAGGGTGGGTGCTCAGCACCGACCTCACCGTGGAGGGGGTCCACTACCGCAAGGGTTGGATCGGGGACGAGGAAGTGGGCTGGCGCGCTGCCGCCGCGGCGCTCTCGGACCTGGCTGCCATGGCCGCCGAGCCCGTGGGGATCCTCGTCTCCATGGCCTTCCCCCAGGATGTGGGCCTGGACGTGGAGGCGGTGCAGAAGGGCGTGCGCGCCGCCGCCGCGCAGGTGGGCGCGTCAGTGCTGGGAGGGGACCTGTCCCGCTCACCGGGCCCCCTGGTTCTGGACCTGACGGTGGTGGGGCGCGCCGGCGCGCCCGTCTCCCGGGCCGGCGCCCGGCCTGGCGACGAGCTCTGGGTAAGCGGGCATCTCGGGGGGAGCGCTGCCGCCGTCGCGCTCTGGCGCTCCGGGGAGGACCCGCCCCCGGCGCTCCGCGCGGCGTTCGCCCGGCCCACGCCGCGGGTGCAGGCGGCCCGGGCGCTCGCTCGGGCCGGCGTCCTGAGGGCGCTGGTGGACCTCTCCGACGGACTCGCCGGAGACGCCGGCCACCTGGCGGCGGCGGGAGGCGTGAAGGTGGTCCTGGAGCGAGACCGCATCCCCGTGGCCGAGGGCGTGGAGGCTGCACTGGGCCCCGCTGGGGCGCTGGAGGCGGTGCTTCGGGGTGGGGAGGACTACGAGCTGTGCTTCGCCGCTCCTCCCGGGGCGGTGGCCGGGGCGGTGCTGGAGCGCGAGGCCGGGGTGGCCCTGACGCGGGTGGGACGCGTGGAGGCGGGCTCCGGCGTGTGGCTGGAGGAGATGGACGGCTCGTCGGCGCCCCTCCTCGGGGGTGGATACGACCACACGCGGGGCGACGGGGCATGATCGCGTTCCTGCGCGTGGTGCTGGTGGGGTTGCCGGTCACCATCTGGTACTGCTCCCTGATCCTCTGGGCCGCCTACCGGAAGAGCGACAAGCTCCCGTGCCGCTGCGAGGAGCTCCCGCGCCGGTGGGCCCGCTTCCTCCTGCGTGCCGCCGACGTCCGCGTGGAGATGGAGAACGCGGAGCACATCGTGCCCGACCGGGCCCAGATCCTGGTGGCGAACCACCTGTCGTACTTCGACGTGCTCGCGCTCCTCGGATACCTGCCGGGGAAGTACCGCTTCGTGGGCAAGAAGGAGCTCACACGGGTTCCCTTCTGGGGGCCCTCGTGGACGGCGTGCGGCCATATCTCCATCGACCGTAAGGACACGATGAAGGCCATGGAGTCGCTGGCACTGGCCAGGCGCCAGCTGGAGGAGGATCGGCCCACGGTGGTGTTCTTCGCCGAGGGGACACGCTCCATCACCGGGGAGTTGCGCGCCTTCAAGAAAGGCGCGTTCGTCCTGGCGATCCAGACAGGCACGGAGGTGGTGCCCGCCGCAATCGTGGGCACCCGCGAGGTCATGCGCAAAGGGTCGCTGGCGATCCACACGGGGAGGACCATCCGGGTGCGCTTCGGCGAGCCCATCCCGGTGGACGGGCTCCGCATCGAGGACCGGGACGAACTCACCCGTCGGGCCCACGACGCGGTCGCGGCGCTCCAGAGGCTCCCCGGCTAGCCGGTTCCCGCCAACCCCACGCACAGCAGAGGAGCGCACGTGTCGGCTATCGTGGTCATCCAAGGGCGAGAGATTCTCGACTCCCGGGGGAACCCCACCGTCGAGGCCGAGGTCATTCTGGAGAGCGGGATCAGGGGCCGGGCTGCGGTCCCCTCCGGCGCGTCCACGGGGGCGCACGAGGCCGTGGAGCTGCGTGACGGAGACAGGACGCGCTACCTGGGCAAGGGCGTCCGGCAGGCGGTGGCGAACGTCAACGGCCCCATCGCCAACGCGCTCCTGGGCTTCGAGGCCCGGGAGCAGCTGGACATCGACCGGACCATGATCGAGCTGGACGGCACCCCCAACAAAGGGAAGCTGGGAGCCAACGCCATCCTTGCCGTATCCATGGCGGTGGCGCGGGCCGGTGCCGCGGAGCACCAGATGCCGCTCTGGCGCTACCTGGCCGACGGGGGTGAGGCCACCCTGCTCCCCGTGCCGATGATGAACATCCTGAACGGGGGCGCCCACGCGCCCAACAACGTGGACATCCAGGAGTTCATGGTGATGCCCGTGGGCGCCGGCTCGTTCCAGGAGGGGCTGCGCATGGGCGTGGAGGTCTTCCACCACCTGAAGAAGGTCCTCTCCGCCAAGGGAAAGAACACGGCGGTGGGCGACGAGGGCGGGTTCGCGCCCGACCTGGCCGGCAACGAGGAGGCGGTGGAGGTGGTGCTCCAGGCCATCGAGGCGGCCGGGTACCGCCCCGGCGAGGACGTGGTGCTGGCGCTCGACGCGGCGGCGAGCTCGTTCTTCGAGGACGGGGAGTACGTGTTCCGGTGGTCCGGCGGCGAGCGCCGCGACTCCGCCGGGATGCTGGAGTTCTGGAAGGACTGGGTGGCGAAGTACCCCATCCGCTCCCTGGAGGACCCTCTCGACGAGAACGACTGGAACGGATGGGGCGCGCTCACCGCCGAGCTGGGCGGCGGGATCCAGATCGTCGGCGACGACCTCTTCGTCACCAACACGCAGCGCCTGGAGCGGGGCATCGGACAGGGCTCGGCCAACGCCATCCTCGTCAAGGTGAACCAGATCGGCACCCTCACCGAGACGCTCGAGTGCATGCGCACCGCGGCCCGCTCCGGATGGAAGAGCATCGTGTCCCATCGCTCCGGGGAGACGGAGGACGTGTTCATCGCCGACCTCGTGGTGGCCACCGAGGCCGGGCAGATCAAGACGGGGAGCGCCAACCGCACGGACCGGGTGGCCAAGTATAACCAGCTCCTTCGCATCGAAGCGGAGTTGGGAGGGAAGGCACGCTATCCGGGCAAGGACCTGTGGAAGCGGTGAGGGAGGGGGAGGCGACGCCGTGAAGGTCAAGCGACTGTTGCTGCCCGGCCTGCTCGGGCTGGCGGCGTACTACGCCCTCTTCGGGGGCGAGTACTCGTACTTCGAGCTCAAGGCGACCCGCGAGGCCGCCCGGCGCGAGGCGGCGGAGCTGGCCGAGCGGCGGCGCCAGATCGACTCGTTGCAGGCGTGGGCGGATTCGCTGCGGCTGGACTCGGTGACGCTGGAGCGGCTGGCCCGCGAGCGCTTCGGGATGATCCGGGAGGGGGAGATCCTCTACCGGTTCACCGAGCCCGGGGACACGGCTCCCGCGGACACGGTCACGGGGCGCTGACGCACGCCCGTCAGCCCGGCGGAAGCGATGAGCGCTCCGCCCCTCCGTCGCCGGTGGATCCCCCTCCTTCCTCGGCGGTGCGGACCAGGTCCAGCACCGCGCGCTCCAGGCGCGCGCGCGCTTTCCGGTCGGAGAGGGTCCAGAACGGGCGGGCGACGAGGAAGGGCGTGGCCACGAAGGCGATGACCTGGGCGGCGAGGGGGAGGGTGCCAAGGGGCGTGAGGGCGGAGAGGACAGCCCACCCCATCAGGCCGCCGAGCCAGAGCCCGGCGTAGTGCCCGGCTCGGTCGGCGGACACCCGCACCTCCAGCGCGCCTCCCTCCTCGACGAGGGACACGGTGGTTCCCCCGCCCAGGTGGCGCTCCTCCCACATGAAGCGCCCGGGCTCCGACGCTACCACCTCGCCCCGTCGACCGGCGGCGCGCTCCGCTGCCCGGACCAGGGGGCGGGTGTCGGAGGGAAGGCGCACCCCCTCCAGGACCGCGGCCGCCTCCCGCCGGTCCGGCGCGCCCAGCGCGGCGCCGGCGAAGCCCCCACCCGGGTAGGGCACGAGGGCGGCGGCCCGTCGCACCTCGGCGGGATCGAGGCCGGCGTCCGCCGCCGCCGCCATGAGGTCGGCCAGCGTGGGGTCGTGGGGCGCGGGCAGGTCGGTGCGCGTCTCCCGGGCTGCGGCACGGGAGAGGATGGCCGCCACCTCGTCGTCGCGGAACCGGCGCTCCGGAAGCCGGGAGGGCCGGGGTGCGGGGAGGGGCGCCTGCGGGTCACCGGTCATGCGGGTCCTCTCACCCCTCTCGCCCTTCGCCGGGTTTCACAGCCACCGGCACCGCGTCGGTGGCGGGGGCCGCCACGGCGCCGGCGATCATCTTGCGCGCCGCCGCCTCCAGCGCCGCCCGGTCCCCACCCTGGGGGAGCGCCTCCAGCATGCTCTCCGCCGCCGCCTTCAGGGCTCGGGACGTCGCCTCGGCGTCGGCCCGGTCCGAGACGCCGCTCCGTTCGATGAGGGGTCGGAACAGCTCGATGGGGATGGGGAAGAGGGTGGTCGAGTTGTTCTCGGCGGCCACCTCCACCACGGTCTGGAGGAAGCGCAGCTGCAGCGCCACCGGGAAGCGCTCCATGATCTCCGCCGCCGCCACCAGCTTGGTGGAGGCCTGGTACTCGCCCTCGGCGGCGATGACCTTCCCCCGCCGCTCCCGCTCCGCCTCGGCCTGCTTGGCCATGGCGCGCTTCATCTCCTGGGGGAGGTCGATGTCCTTGATCTCCACGCCGGTCACCTCGATTCCCCAGGGGTCCGTCCCCTCGTCGATGATCTCGCGCACCACCTCGTTGATCCGGTCCCGCTGGGCCAGGAGCTCGTCCAGCTCCGACTGGCCGATGACCGAGCGCAGCGTGGTCTGGGCCAGCTGGCTGGTGGCGAAGTAGTAGTCCTCGATCTCCACCACGGCCTTGATGGGGTCGGCCACGCGGAAATAGACCACGGCATTCACGCGCAGCGTCACGTTGTCCTTGGTGATGGTGTCCTGGGGGGCGATGTCCAGGGCCACGATGCGCAGGTCCATCTTGCGCATGCGCTCGATGGCGTAGGGGAGGAGGAAGATGAGCCCCGGCCCGCGGGCCCGGGTGAGTTTGCCCAGGCGGAACACCACGCCCCTCTCGTACTCGAAGAGGACGCGCAGCGAGGTGAGCAGGGCTATGAAGCCGATGACTCCGGCGCCGATGAGGATGGGGGCGAGATCCATGGTCCCTCCGGGGGTGGACAGGTCCATCCCACGATACGGGAGGCGTTCGCGGCGCCTTCACCGGCTCCGCGTCTTGAGCGTGGGGCCGCGGGGGGCGGCGCGCAACCGTGGGGGAGCGGCGGGGGAGCGGCGGGACGCGCCGGCGGTCGGGCTTGGATGGCGCCCGCGGGGGGGGCGCCGGACGGTTGACATCCCCACCCCCCCCGGTTGAGCTTTCCGACCCACGGCGGAGTAGCTCAGTCGGTTAGAGCAGCGGAATCATAATCCGCGTGTCGGGGGTTCGAGTCCCTCCTCCGCCATCCAGGCATGCGAAGCGGCACAGGGCGTCCGGCCCGGTGCCGCTTTTTCGTGGGGTGGGCCCGACCCGAAATGGACTGGGCGGCGTCGGGGCTGTAGGCTACCGGGGAAGCAGGTGGTGGTGTTCGGAGATATCCCGCGGTACGTGCGGCGCTCCCGGGCCCGAGAGATGGGCGGGAGGCGCTCCGAGGAGCCGGTGAAGATGTCGCCCATGGACGAGCCCGATCCCTCCTCTGGCGAAGGCCCCACGCTCAAGGCAAGCGCCCTGGGGTGGAAGGGGGTCCTGGGGATCATGATCCTCACGGGGCTGGCCTACCTGGCAGCGGATCAGCTGGGATGGCTCGGCGGGGACACCTCGGGGATCCCCTTCGAGGGCGCGCCCGTGGATACGTCCGGGGAGCCGGCCGTCCGGGGTCGGGCGGCGGACACGCCTTCCACCAGCCCCGTCCAGAGCGCGCCGGCGGCCCGGCCCGCCGTAGACACGGGAGCCGCTCCTGCAGCCGGGGGAGCACCGGGCCAGGCGCGTGCGACCGAGGTCGGCGACACGCCGCAGGCATCTCCCGACGCGCCGCGGGAGGCGGCGGTGCCCGAGCCCCGGCCTTCCAGGCCGGTGGAAGACGGGCCCCTCCCTCTGAGCGAGTTCGTGCTCATCCGCCCGGGCTCCTTCCAGATGGGGTACCCGGACGCGGGCGTGGACCAGCGGCCCGTGCACGCCGTGATCCTGTCGAAGGAGTACTGGCTCCAGAGATCGGAGGTGACGCAGGGGCAGTGGCGGAGCATCATGGGCGCCAACCCGAGCCACTTCACGGCCTGCGGCGACGACTGCCCGGTGGAGCGGGTGAGCTGGCACGATGCCCAGGCGTTCATCGAGGCCCTGAACGAGAAGTACCCGGGCCGGCGCTACCGCCTTCCCACCGAGGCCGAGTGGGAGTACGCCGCCCGCGCCAACGTCGGGCGCAGCTACGAGGACCCGGGAACTCTGGACGAGGCCGCCTGGTTCGATGCGAACTCGGGCGCGCGCACGCATCCGTCGGAGAGCAAGCTGGCCAACCCCTGGGGGCTCTACGACATGCACGGCAACGTGGCCGAGTGGGTGAGCGACTGGTACCGGGCGGACTACTACCGCACCGGTCCGGCCGTGGACCCTCCGGGGCCCAAGGACGGCGCGGCCAAGGTGGTGCGGGGTGGCTCCTGGGGAAGCTCCCGGCGCTTCGTCGGGACGCTGGGGCGGATGGACCGCGATCCCTTCACCCGGGACTTCAACATCGGGTTCCGCCTGGCCAGGGACCCCTGAGTCCCGCGTGCCTGTGAGCCGCGTCGCGTTCATCACGGGAGCCTCCTCGGGACTGGGGGCCGGCCTCGCCCGCCGCGTGGCCCGGTCGGGCTACGCCGTGGCGCTGGCGGCCCGGCGCCTCGACCGCCTCGACGAGGTGGCACGGGCGGTGCGCGACGCAGGCGGGACAGCACTGCCCCTCAGCTGCGACGTGCGGGAGCCGGACCAGGTCCGGGCGGCCGTGGAGGCCGCCGTGGGCGCGCTGGGGCCCGTGGATCTCCTCGTGGCCAACGCGGGCGTGAGCGGGATGACGCGGCCGGAGGGTTTTTCCGCCCGGAACGTCGAGGACGTGATGTGGACGAACTTCCTCGGCCCGGTCTACGCCGTGGAGGCGGTCCTCCCGTCCATGCTCCAGCGCGGCTCCGGGCACCTGGTGGCGATGGGGAGCCTGGCCGGGTACGGGGGCCTCCCGAAGTCCGGCGCGTACTCTGCGAGCAAGGGGGCGCTCCACAACTTCTTCGAGAGCCTCCGGCTGGATCTGCGGGGCTCGGGCGTGGACGTCACGGTTGTCACCCCCGGGTACGTGAAGACCGCGCTCACCGCGAAGAACGACCACCGCATGCCCTTCCTCATGGAGCTGGACGACGCGGTGGAGCGCATCGCCCGGGGGATCGAGCGGCGCGACGCGCTGGTGGCCTTCCCCCTCCCCCTCTTCTCACTGGTGTGGCTGGCGCAGTTGTTCCCCGCAGCCATCTACGACCGCATCGGGTCCCGGGTGGGCAGGGAGAAGCGGGACTGACAGGATGGGGCGGGACGCGGTCGGTCCGCCGGCGCCCTGGGCGCTCAGCTTCCCGGCGCCCGCACGACCTCGCCGCCCTTCATCACCATCACCACGCGCCGGAGCGCGCCGATGTCCTTGGTGGGGTCGCCCTCCACGGCCACCAGGTCGGCGAGGAGCCCGGGCTTCACCCGTCCGCGGTCGGCGAGCTCCAGGAGATCGGCGTTCCCCGACGTGGCCGTCTTCACCACCGCCTCGGGCGTCATGCCGTACTCGACCATGAGTTCCGCCTCCAGCGCGTTGTCCCCGTGGGCGAACACGCCCACGTCGCCGCCGAAGAGGATCTTCACTCCGGAGGCGAGCGCCGCCGCGAAGCTCTCCCGCTTGCGGCGGATGGACTCGGGCTCCGGGTCCACCCCCGGCCGCCAGCCCGCGTACGTCCGGATGGCGTAGCCGGCGGCCACCGTGGGGCACAGGGCGACGCCGCGCTCCGCCATGAGCTGGAAGGTCTCCAGGTCGCCGGCATCGCCGTGCTCGATGGTCTTCACCCCGGCCAGCGTCGAGCGGATCATCCCTTCTTTAGTGGTGGCATGGGCCGAGACGCGCCGCCCGGTGCTCTCCGCCACCTGCACGACCAGCGCCAGCTCCTCGGTGGTGAAGCTGGGCTGCGCCTCTCCCTTGGCGCCCCAGCGGTAGTCGGCGTACACCTTCACCCAGTCGGCGCCCTTTCCCATCTGCTCCCGCGCCACCCGCACCAGCTCTTCGCGGCCGTCGGCCTCCTGCGCGCCCTTGGGGAGGTGCCACTCGGGGGCTCCCTTCGGGCCGTAGCTCCCCGTGGCCACGATGGCGGGACCGACCACCAGGAGGCGGGGCCCCGGGACGACGCCCTTCTCGATGGCGGCCTTGAGCCCCACGTCGGCGTAGCCGGCCCCCTCGGTGCCCAGGTCGCGCATGGTGGTGAACCCGGCCATGAGCGTCGTGCGGGCGTGGGCGACGCCGCGGGCCACGCGCTCGCCCACCGACTCGAAGAGGACCTGGTCGTTCCAGGTCGTCTCATCGTAGGGGTGGAGCAGGAGGTGGCTGTGCCCCTCGATGAGCCCGGGTAGGAGCGTGGTGCCGGGGAGCTCCAGGCGGCGGCCCCCTCGGGGTGCCTCCACCGACGGCCCCGCGTCGGCGATGCGTCCGCCCTGGACCAGGACCGACCACCCCTCGTGCATGACCTCTCCGTCGAAGACGCGGGCGGGGCGCAGGAGCACGGTGTCCTGCGCGGACGCCGGGGAGGACGGAAAGGCCGTGCAGACGAGGGCGAGGGTGAGGGTCGCGAGCGTGGAGCGGTGCATGGGGGCCTCTCTCGGGGAGTGGTGCTACGCCGCCAACTTCGGCGGAAGGGACCGGCCGCGCCAGCGGCAGGGATCCGCGCGGTGGGCCCAGGTTTCCCGGCGCCTTCCCGCCGCCTATCTTGCCACCGCCTGCCCGCTTCCTCACCCGTTCCCGAAGATCCCATGACCGACCGCGTCAGCACGCTGCTTGGAGGGCGCCGCGAGCGCCTGGAGCGCCTGCTCGGACGGCGCCTCGAGGCGCCGCGCACCGGCCCCCGCTCCCCGCTCCCGGAGAAGGTGAGGACCTTCCTCCGCGAAGAGGCCGAGGACCTGTACTGGAACGAGCTGGAGTGGGAGCACATCACCGACGAGGAGTCGCTGGAAGGCGGCCCCCTCACCGAGTTGGCCTTCCCGGGCTTCCTGGCCTTCGTGCGCGGGCTGCTTCTCACCGAGGTGATGCCCGACGCCAAGGCGCCGGCCAGCCCCCGCCCCGAAGTGGTGGAGGACATCCTCGGCTTCCTGTCCGCCCGCGTGGTGGAGCTGGAGGATGGCCTGGCGGCACCCCGGCCCGACGGCGAGGAGCGGCTGCGCCTCGAGCTGGAGATGACCAGCCGCCTCGTGGACCTGGTCCTGTACCGGTATCACCAGCTCTCCCAGGTCGAGGTGGAGCGCGTGGAGGCGGGCCGCCAGGCTGGGGGCTGAGCGCTTCCGTGAGGCTGCGCGCGCCTTGAGGTCCTCTCCCTTCCGGCCCGGCCGGACGTACCTGGCGGGCGCGCCCCTCCTCGTGGCCCATCGCGGGGGTTCCCGCCTGGCGCCCGAGAACACACTGGAGGCGTTCCGGGACGCGGTGGAGCGCTGGGAGGCGGATATGCTGGAGATGGACATCCGCCTCACCCGTGACGACGAGGTGGTGGTCATCCACGACGACACCGTGGACCGGACCACCGACGGTACCGGGCCGGTGTTCTCGTTCACCCTGGAGGAACTGCAACGCCTCGACGCGGGACATCGCTTCGTGGATTCCCGGGGTGAGCTTTCCTTCCGGGGAAAGGGGGTCAGGATCCCCCGCTTCGAGGATGTCCTCCTGGCCTTTCCCCACGCGCGCATGAACGTGGAAGCCAAGGAACCCCGGGTGGCGGCGCCGCTGGTGGAGATCGTCCGGCGCCACGGCGCCGAGGCACGCGTGCTGGTGGCCGCCGAGCGTGAGGCGTGCCGGGACGCGGTGCGGGGCTATCCGGGGCCGTGGGGAGCGAGCCGCACCCAGGTGTTCTGGTTCTGGGTGCTGCATCGGCTCCCGCGAGGCGGGCCGTACACACCTGCCGCGGATATCCTGCAGGTGCCGGACATGTGGAAGGGGCTCCGTATCGTGAAGCCCGGGTTCGTGCGCGCGGCCCACCGTCGCAACATCCCGGTCCAGGTGTGGACGGTGGACGACCCCTCCGACATGCGCCGGCTCCTGGCCCTGGGGGTGGACGGGATCCAGACAGACCGGCCCGACCTCCTGGCTCGCGTGTTGGTGGAGGTGGCGGGACGCCCGTCCCCTCCCGGGCTGGCGTCGCCGTGAGCCAGACCCCCGAGGGCGCCCGTCGGAGCGGACACGTCCTGGCCGAGCGCTTCCGCGCCCATGTGGCCAGGAGGCGCCGCGTCGCCGAGGGGGACGGGGTGGTGGTGGGGCTCTCCGGCGGGGCCGACTCGGTGGTGCTGCTCCACCTGCTCCGCTTCACCCCGGGGCTACCGAAGCTCCGGCTCCACGCGGTGCATGTGGACCACGCCATGCGCTCCGACTCCGCCGCCGACGCTCGCTGGGTGGAAGGGCTCTGTCGCGCCTGGGGTGTCGCCTTCCGGGTCCTCCGCCTGGATCCGGCTCCCCGCGACGAGGCAGAGGCCCGGCACCGCCGCTACCAGGTCCTGGAGGATCTCCGCCGGGAGGTGGGTGCCCGCCTTGTGCTCACCGCCCACCACGCCGACGACCAGGCCGAGACGGTGCTCTTCAGGGCGCTCCGTGGGACGGGAATCGCCGGGCTCCAGGGGATCCGGGAGCGGCGCGCCCCTCGGGTGTGGCGCCCCCTCCTTCCCTTCACCCGGGACGAGCTGCGCGCGTACGCGGCGCACCACGGCCTCTCCTGGCGGGAGGACTCCACGAACCGCCACCCACTCCCCCGCAACGTGCTGCGGGCCAACGTCTTGCCGGAGTTGGAAGCCTCGGTGGCGCCAGGGGCCCGCCACGCCCTGGCGGGGTTGGCCCGCCGGGCCGCGTGGGACGAGGCGGCCTGGAGGAGCCTGGAGCCGGGGCTCCTGGCGGCGGCGGGGATGCGGGAGGAGGAGGGAGGCTTCTCGCTGGACCGGGCCGCCCTGACGGCGCGCCACCCGGCGGTGCGGGCCCGGATCCTCCGGGCGGTGGCCAGGCGGCTGGGGGTGACGCCGGGCGAGGCCGGAACCAGGCAGGCGGTGGAGTTTACAAGGTCGGGCACCAGCGGGGGCTCGGTCCGGCTGGGGGGCGGCTTGGTGCTCCGCATCGAGCTCGACCGGCTCCACCTGGTGCGTGACGCGAGCCCGCCTCCGGATCGGGAGGTGGTTGTGGAAGGACCCGCCGCGGGCTCGGCGCGGGCGAGGGTGGGGGGAGCGCGCTGGGAGGTGCGCTGGGGCGCCGGCGCCCTGGAGGGCGCGGGGGAGAGCATCTCGCTCCCCCTCGGTGACCTCCGCTTCCCTCTCTCGGTTCGGGGGTGGCGGCCCGGAGACCGGGTCCGGCTCGGCTATGGGTCCAAGAAGCTCAAGAAGCTGTTTCTGGAGGCCAGGGTCCCTCCGGGGGAACGGCACCGCATCCCGGTGGTGGCCGACGCGGCCGGCCGGGTGCTCTGGGTGCCGGGGGTGGTGCGCTCGGCGGACGCCCAGCCCGACCACGACCGGGACGCTCTGACCATCGGGATCACCCATGCTCCACCTGACTGAGAACAGCCAGCTCGGAGGTCAGGCCATACGGCGCGTCGTGTACTCCGCCGAGGCCATCCAGGCCCGGGTGGAGGAGTTGGCCGCGGACCTCTCCCGGACCTACACCGCCGCCGACCGGCTCCTCATGGTGGGCACGCTGAAGGGATCGTTCGTGTTCCTGTCCGACCTGGTGCGCGCCATCGACCTCCCGCTGCACGTGGACTTCGTCCTGGCCTCCTCCTACGGCGCCGGGAAGGTCTCCACCGGCGAGGTGCGCTTCCTGTACGACCCGTCGGCGGAGATGAAGGGGCGTGCGGTGGTCCTGGTGGAGGACATCGTGGACTCGGGGGCGACGCTGAACCGCCTCATCCCCCGCCTCGGGGCTCGCGAGCCGACGAGCCTGGAGGTGTGCACGCTGCTCCACAAGCACCTCGCTCCGGTGGACCAGGAGCCCCGGTGGGTGGGGTTCGATGCACCCGACGAGTTCCTTGTGGGGTACGGGTTAGACTACGCAGAGGACTTCCGACATCTGCCCTACATCGCGAGCCTTTAGGGAGCGCCCTGCGGCTCCCCCCGAGATCGGACATGCCAGAAAACAAGCCACTCCGCCCCGATGACGATTCCCGCTGGTCGCGGCTCTCCAAGACCGCGGCCTTCTGGATCCTCATGGTCCTCATGTTCGTGGTGGCGCTCCAGATCGTCCGGGGCCCCGCCGAGGCGGCCGCGACCTTCAACTACTCCGAGTTCCTGGGACAGTTGGAGTCGGGGAACATCCACAAGGTCGTGTTCAAGGGCGAGACCTCCGTGGCGGGCGAGCTTCGCGCTCCTGTTCAGGAGGAGGGGCAGGACCTCATCAAGTTCACGATGACCCTCCCCCCGGGGGCCGAGGACGGCCTGGCCCAGCGCCTGCGCGACGCCGACGTCATCATCGAGGCGGAGGCTTCCCAGCCTGGATGGGGCACGTATCTCCTCGGCGCCCTCCCCTGGCTCCTGTTCATCGCGTTCTGGCTCTGGATCTTCCGGACCATGCAGGGCGGCGGGAACAAGGCGTTCCAGTTCGGGCGCTCCAAGGCCAAGCTCATCAGCCCCGACACGCCCAAGGTCACGTTCGCTGACGTGGCCGGCGCCGACGAGGCCAAGGAGGAGCTCCAGGAGATCATCGAGTTCCTCAAGGACCCGGCCCGGTTCTCCCGCCTGGGCGGGCGCCTTCCCAAGGGCGTGCTCCTGGTGGGCCCCCCAGGCACCGGCAAGACGCTTCTGGCCAGAGCGGTGGCGGGCGAGGCGGCACGCCCCTTCTTCCAGATGTCGGGCTCGGATTTCGTCGAGATGTTCGTGGGCGTGGGCGCGTCGCGGGTGCGCGACCTCTTCGAGCAGGGGAAGGCGCATGCGCCGTGCATCATCTTCGTGGACGAGATCGACGCCGTGGGGCGCCACCGGGGCGCAGGCCTGGGCGGCGGCCACGACGAGCGCGAGCAGACGCTCAACGCGCTCCTCGTCGAGATGGACGGCTTCGAGTCCAACGAGGGCGTCATCCTCCTCGCCGCCACCAACCGGCCCGACGTGCTGGACCCGGCGCTCCTCCGTCCCGGCCGCTTCGACCGCCAGGTGGTGGTCGACGCCCCCGACGTGCGGGGGAGGGAGGGCATCCTGCGGGTCCACGCCAAGAAGCTCCCGCTGTCGGACGACGTGGTGCTCAGCGTCATCGCACGGGGGACCCCCGGCATGAGCGGCGCCGACCTGGCCAACGTGTGCAACGAGGCCGCCTTGCTGGCGGCGCGCCGGGGCGTCGACAAGGTCACCATGGCCGACTTCGAGAAAGCCAAGGACAAGGTCATGCTGGGGACCGAGCGCAAGAGCCTCGTCCTCACCGACCGGGAGCGCAGGCTCACGGCGTACCACGAGGCCGGGCACGCGGTGCTGGGGCTCCGCATCCCCGGGCTCGACCCGGTGCACAAGGTGACCATCGTCCCGCGGGGGAGGGCGCTGGGGATCACCGCCAGCCTCCCCCTGGAGGACCGGCACTCGTATACCAAGGACTGGCTCGAGGGACAACTCGCCATGCTCTTCGGCGGACGGGTGGCCGAGGAGATCACCTTCGGCCCGGAGGACGTCACCACGGGCGCCGGCAACGACATCGAGCGGGCCACGGCCATGGCCCGGCGCATGGTCACCCAGTTCGGCATGAGCAACGTCATCGGGCTGGTGGCCATCGGCGACGCGGAGCACGAGGTGTTCCTCGGCCGCGAGATCGGGCAGCGCCGGCAGGTGTCGGAGCACACGGCCCGGCTGGTGGACCAGGAGGTGAAGCGCATCCTGGACGAGGCCCACGAGCGGGCCCGGATGGTCCTGGACGAGAACTCGGACCTCCTGGAGCGCATCGCCCAGGCCCTGCTGGAGCGCGAGACGCTGGACCGGGACCAGATCGAGGCGCTGGAGCGCGGCGAGCCGCTGCGTCCCATGCCCGAGCTGCCCGCCGACCCGGAGCCGGGACAGCTCGCGGCCCGTCCCTCGTCCGCCCCGGCTCCGTCGCTGGCCCTCCCAGGAGGGGACGGGCCGCTTCCGGGCCCGGCCCCGGGCGTTGTGGAGGCCGACGGCGAGGAGCGCCTCCCGTCGTGAACTGGCGCATCCGGGGAGGCTCGCTCGCCCTGGACACCCCGGTGGTCATGGGGATCGTGAACCTCACCCCCGACTCCTTCTCCGACGGCGGCCTCCTCGGCGACCTGGACGCCGCCATGGACCACGCCCGGGCCATGGTCTCGGCCGGCGCCGCCATCCTCGACGTGGGCGGCGAGTCCACCCGCCCGGGCGCCGCGCCGGTGAGCGAGGAGGAGGAGCGCGCACGCATCCTCCCCTTCGTTCGGCGCGCCGCGGCGGAGCTGGGCGTCCCCGTCTCGGTGGACACGCGCAAGGCCGCGGTGGCCCGACCGGCGCTGGACGAGGGCGCGTCGGTGGTCAACGACGTCTCCGGCCTGGCCTTCGACCCGGCCATGGCCGATGTGGTGGCCGACCGGGGCGCCGGCGCCGTGCTCATGCACATGCGCGGTGTGCCGGCCACCATGGCGGGGCTGGCGTCGTACGGGGACGTGGCGGCGGAGGTGGCCTCGGAGCTCGGCTCGGCGGTGGCCAGGGCGCGGCGGGCGGGGATCTCCGATGAGGCCGTGGTGTTGGATCCAGGGCTGGGCTTCGCCAAGACGCCCGCGCAGTCGCTGGAACTCCTTTCGCGCCTGACGCCCATCCGCGCCCTGGGGTTTCCCGTGCTGGTGGGGCCCAGCCGCAAGAGTTTCCTGGGAGTGGTGCTGGGAGTGCCACCGGAAGGGCGCGTGGCGGGCACCGTGGCGGCTTGCGTGGTCGCGTACCTTGGGGGCGCCCGGATCTTCCGGGTCCACGACGTGGAGCCCGTGGCCCAGGCGCTGGCCGTGGCCCGCGCCATCTTGGAGGCCGGAGACCGTGAGGGAGCGGAGGTGATGACGAGGAGCGAGACCAGGTGAGCCGTTTGTGGGAGCAGCTTCAGTTCCTCAGACCCGGGTGGACGGACCTTTTCGAGGTCCTGGTGGTGGCCTTTCTCCTCTACCGGATCCTCGTGGTCATCCAGCGCACCCGCGCCATGCAGATCCTCCTCGGCCTGGTGCTCCTGGCCCTGGGATACTGGATCTCCCGCCTCCTCGAGCTGATCCTCATCCGCACCCTCCTGGAGGCGTTCTTCCAGTACGGCGCCATTGCCGCGCTGGTGGTGTTCCAGCCGGAGCTCAGAGCTGCGCTGGCCCGCCTGGGGCAGAGCCGCATGATCCGGGTCTTCCAGCACCTGGAGAACACCGAGGTGGTGGAAGAGCTGGTGGAGGCGGTCCAGCGCCTGTCGCGATCCCGGGTGGGCGCCATCATCGCCCTGGAGCGGGAGGTGAGCCTCGATGGGTACGCCGAGAGCGGGACCGAGGTCCAGGCCCGCGTGTCGGCGGAGATGCTCGCCACCATCTTCACGCCGTACTCCCCCCTCCACGACGGCGCGGTCCTCATCCGGGACGACGAGATCCACACCGCCGGGGCCATCCTCCCGCTCACCCAGTCCACCGTTCCCGACCGCTCCCTGGGGACACGACACCGGGCCGCCCTGGGCCTGTCGGAGGAGACCGACGCCGTCGTGCTGGTGGTGAGCGAGGAGACATCCCAGGTCTCGGTGGCCCACGGCGGCCGCCTGGAGCGGGACGTGTCACCGGAGCGGGTGCGGGAGATCCTGGGCGAGGCCTTGCCGCCGGCCCAGGTCCCCCGCGCCGCGTCGGGGTCGCGAGGGTAACCGAGGACACAGGAGCGTGACCCTGGTGGGTACCGAGTACAGACTGCTCAGGCTCTTCGCGGACGGAGGGTGGATGATGTATCCCATCCTCCTGTCGTCCCTCGTGGGGCTCGGCGTGATCTTCGCCAAGGCCTGGACGCTCTGGCATGCCCACCACGGGACCCGGCGCCTCCTGGAGTCGGTGAAGGAGGCGGCTCTGGCGGGTCGTTTCGACGAGGCTCTGGACATCGCCTCCACCGCCCGCGGGCCCGCAGCGGCGATCCTCGTGGTGGGGCTGCGACGGATCCGGAGCGGGACCCTCGCCGAGGGTGAGCTCGAGCAGGCGGTGTCGACCACCGGCGCCATCGAGCTCGGCTTCCTCGAGCGGGGCCTGATCGTGCTGGCCACCGTGGCCAACGTGGCGCCCCTCATGGGGTTTCTGGGCACCGTGGCGGGCATGATCATCGCCTTCGGCGCCATCGAGGTGGCCGGCGACGTGGAGCCCGCCCTCGTAGCCGGCGGGATCAAGGTCGCGCTCCTCACGACGGCGGCGGGGCTCATGATCGCCATCCCCGTGAACGTCGCCTACAACTTCTTCGTGAACCGCATCGACCAACTCATCGTGGACATGGAGCAGGGCGCCCAGGCCGTCCTCAACGTGGCGTGGGACCTGGACCGCAGGGGCGTGATTCGCATCCGCAAGCGGGTGAGGAGGAAGAGGGCCTGATGCTGAACCGGAGCCAGCGAAGGTTGAGCGGGGAGATCCCGGTGGCGTCCACGGCGGACATCGCCTTCCTCCTGCTCATCTTCTTTCTTGTGTCCACCACCTTCCCCAAGGACAAAGGGCTGGCCATCGTCCTCCCGGCGCCCTCGGAGCAGGTGGAGGTGAGCCAGCGGGATATCCTGCACCTCGCCATCCGCCTCGACGGAGTGGTGGAGGTGAAGCGAGGGGAGAGCCAGCAGATCCAGGAGATCCGGCCCAGGGAGGTGGAGGGGCTCTGGCGACAGGAGGTCGCCTCGAACCCCAGCCTCGTCGCCGCCATCCGGACGCATCCGGAGGCCCCCTACCGATTCACCGTGGACGTGCTGGATGCTCTCCAGGGCGCCAACGCCCGCCGCATCTCGCTCGAAGTGCTGGAGCCGGAACCATGATCTTCAGAGGCTTCCAGAAGCGGTCGAAGCCACAGGCCGAGATCCCCGGGGCCTCGCTGGCGGATATGGCGTTCCTGCTCTTGATCTTCTTCATGGTGAGCACCCGTTTCCCCCGCGACGAGGAGCGGCCCATCGAGTGGGCGGTGGCGTCGGCGGCGAGGAGGATCGACGCGAAGCAGAAGGATATCCTCAACGTCTGGCTCCAGCGGGACGGGACCGTCTTCATCAACGACCGGCGCCTGGAGATGGACGTGGTGTCCGACGTGGTCGCGCCCCTCTACGAGGCTTCCGGCGAGGCCCTGGTCATCTCCGTGCGGGGGGACCGGGAGACCCCCTACGCCCTCGTGGACCGGCTCCAGCAGGAGCTCGTCTCCGCAGGCGTGGTCCGCGTGGTGTTCGCCACCCGGCTGGAGCAGCGCATGCAGGGCCAGAGGCGATGACCACGTCCACGGCCTCTCCTCCGGGGTGAGGAGGCCCCGCCGGCGCCCCGGCGGGGCCTCTCTTCGTTATAATTCTCAGCCATGTACCGAGAACGACTA
>CAZJFX010000053.1:0-25993 GCA_964545395.1 uncultured Gemmatimonadaceae bacterium
CTACCGCGAGAAGCGCTTCAGAGGTCTACGTCACCTCCGCTCCGAAACTGCTGAGGTAGAGCTCCAGGCGCCGGTCCCAGTCGGGTAGGGCGGCCAGGCGCGCGCGCGCCGCCACGTTCAGGGCCCGCCGGAGGGGATCGTCCGTGAGGGCACGGAGGATCTGGAGGGCGAACGCGTCGGGGCGGTCCGGGGGCGCGTACAGCGCGGATGCGCCGCACAGGTCCCGGGCGAAGTCCAGGTCGCTGGTCACGAGGGGAAGGCCGAAGTGCCACGCCTCGGGATAGACGGCGGTGAAGGACTCCACCCACGAAGGCACGAGCACCGCGGAGCCGGAGCGGTAGAGGTCGCCCAGGCGCTCGTGGGGAACGGCACCGATGCACCGCACGGGGACCGGACCGGGCACGACCACGGCGCCGGAGGGCGGCTCCACGCCCATCTCCCGTGCCCCCGTGTCGGGGGCCAGCGTGGCCACGATCTCCACACCCTCCACGCCCAGATCCGCCAGCGCCCGGGCAATGCGGGGGAGCGCGGGGAGGTTCTTGGCGGGCATGGTGGTGGTGACCACGAGGACCCGGCGCGGCGCGAGCCAGGCGTCCCCTGCACCCGCGTCTCCGATGCCGGGCGCATCCCGCGCCGGAGCCTCACCGGCCAGGAAGGAGGAGAGCCCGTTCGGGACCACCCGGATGCGCTCCGGAGGAACACCCAGCACCGCGGACACGCGCCGCCCCATGGTGGAGGTCTGCACGCACACCCGTGCGGCGCCGCGGAGCGCCGCGGCGGCGTACGCCGTGCGCAGGCGCTGACCGAGGAGCTCAGCGGTGGGGAGCCCCACCCACATGGGAGACTCGGGGTACACCGCCGTCGCGTCGTGCCACCCTGCCACCCGGGGGACGCCGGCGCGCAGGGGCCCCGTCCCCATGGGCGTGAAGATGAGGTCGGCGCCGAAGCGTCGGGCCAGCCGGGGAAGCTCCAGGTTCTCCGCACGGAAGCGACCGCCCCCCACCCCCGCCCCTTCCACCGGGAGCGTGGCCACCTCCATCCCGCTCCCCGGGGCCGGCTCGGGAAGCGCCAGGTTGGAGCGGCACACGGCGAGCCACCGGTGCCCCGCGCCGCCGTGGCGGGCCAGCGCCGCCCAGAGGTTCATGGCGTTCTGCTGGCCGCCCCCCCGTCCCAGGAGGGGAAGGAAGTCGAGGAGAACCCTCACGGCACCGCCTCGTCCCCGTCCATGAAGCGCCGGAACCACAGCTCGGTGCCCACCCACTGCCAGACGAAGAACGCGTTGCTCCCTTCCCCCAAGCGGAAGCGGCGGAACGCCTCCCGGCACCGCGCGGCGTCGAAGAGGCCGCGCCCGGCGAAGCGCTCCGACGCCAGGAGCGCCTCCACCCCGGGTGCCAGCGGCCCTCTGAGCCACTCCCTCTGGGGCGAGACCACGGCGCGCTTGGCCGGGAGGCGCACATCGTCCGGGAGGCGGCGCGCCATGGCGCGCCGGAGCAGCTCCTTGGAGCGCCCGAGCCGGATCCGCTGGTCCGGGGGAAGGCGGAACACCCACTCGACGATGCGGTGGTCCAGATACGGCTCGCGGAGCTCGCGGCTGAACGCCATGGAGAGACGGTCGTTCATGCGCAGCACCCGGGGAAGCTTGGTGTGGCGCAGGTCCCGGTAGAGGGCGTTGCGGAGCCGGTCGCCGTACGGCGCCGCGAACGCAGGATACACGCCGGCACGCTCCGCCACCGCGGGCGCCAGCGTGTCCGGGGCCAGGAACGCGGTCCCGTCCTGGTAGACGGGAGCGCCACCCCCATCGAGGGCCCGGCGCATGCGGGCGAGGCCGTCGCGCCACCCCTCCCCTTCCAGCGCCGCGTCGGCGCGCAGCTCCCGGCGGAGCGTGGCGCGGTCGCCGGACTCGAGCAGGTCCAGCTGGTGATGCGGCCGGAAGTAGCGGTACCCGGCGAGCATCTCGTCCACCCCCTGCCCCTCCAGAAGCACGGTGACGTCCGCCTCCCGGGCGAGGGCATGGAGGTGGTGGTATCCCAGCGTGGAGATCCCCCCGAAGGGCGCCTCCTGGTGCCAGGTGGCGTGTACCGCCGCAGGCCACACGTCGGCCACGGACAGGCGCTGGACGTGCCGCATCCACTCGCGGCGCCGCGGGACGCGGCCGGCGAAGTCGGTCTCGTCGTAGCGCGGGTCGGCATAGGCGGCGGTGAAGGTCTGCAGCGCGCCGGCCTCCTCGCTCACCGCGTCCACCGTGGCCACGAGCGACGCCGAGTCCAGCCCGCCGGAGAGGTTCACCCCCAGGGGAACGTCGGAGCGGAGGCGGAGGCGCACCGCGTCGTCGAAGCGCTCCAGGAACCCCTCCTCCGCCTCCCGGTCGGTGAGGTCGGCCACGTCCTGCGTGAGCGCGCCCAGGTCCCAGAAGACGCGGGGGCGGAGCGCGGCGGCGTCCACGGGAACGACGCCAGCGGGCGCGGCGCTGGGCGCGGCGGCGCCCTCGGATCCGCCCCCTCCCATCCTCACCGTCAGCGTTCTCCCTCCGGGCAGCGCCTTCACGCCCTCGAAGAACGTCGCCTCCCCGTGGTCGTAGACCCCGTGGGCCAGGTACGCCGCCCAGGTGTCCTCGTCGGGGCGGGCGGGAACGCCCGCCGCCAAAATCCCCTTCACCTCCGAGGCGAAGAGGAAGTCGCCCCGGTGCCATGCGTAGTGGAACGGCTTGATCCCCAGGCGGTCCCGGGCGCAGAAGAGGACGCCCCGCTCCGCGTCCCAGAGCGCGAACGCGAACATCCCCACGAAGCGCTCCACGCAAGCCTCTCCCCAGCGCGCATACGCCGCCAGGATCACCTCGGTATCGGTGCGGCTCCGGTACGGGTAGTCGGCGAGCTCGCGGCGGAGCTCCAGGTAGTTGTAGACCTCGCCGTTGAACGTGAGCACGTGGCGCCCGTCGGCGGACACCATGGGTTCGTGGCCCTGGCTGGAGAGGTCGATGATGGAGAGGCGGCGATGCGAGAGCGCCACGCCGGGCGCGGTCCACGCCCCCTCGTCGTCGGGGCCCCGGTGGGCCTGCACACGGACCATGGCGCGGACGCGGGACTCGGAGGCCCCGGGCCCCACGACCCCGGCGATCCCGCACACCTCAGGAGCGCCCGGTCCCCGGGGGGCGCGCCGCCGTGGCCGGCTTCGTGGCCGCCCCGCGCTCCCGGAGGAGGAGGTCCACCAGCTTCACCTGCAGCTCGTTGTCGATCCCCACGCTCCGCTCTTCGGGCATGACGTACGGACGGATCACGTCTCCCCAGAGCGAGCCCCGCGCCAGGAGCACGTCACGGCGCGTCAGGTAGATGCACCCGTTGCGCATGTAGGCCGGCGGGTCGTAGTCCTGGCGCCGCGTGCCCTCCTTCTCCTCCACGCAGAACGGGAGCAGGCGCCCGTCCTCGATGCGCTTCATGAGCACCGGATGCACGTCGAACACGCGCACCACGCTGATCACCGAGTCGCACCCGCCCTGGGCGGCCAGCGACACGGCGGCGCGCACGTCTCCGGCGGTGCGGAAGGGCGCGGTGGGCTGGAGGAGGCAGACCCAGTCCACCCGCTCACCCTCCTCCGCTTCCACCGCCTCCACGGCGTGGCGGAGCACCGGGAGCATGGGGACCTTGTCGCCCCCCAGGTCTCCGGGGCGGAGCCAGGGGACGTCGCCGCCCAGCTCCCGCGCCACCCTCGCGATCTCCTCGTCGTCGGTGCTCACCACCGTGCGGTAGAGGGCGTCGGAGGCCTCACGGGCCGCGTCCAGGGTCCAGGCGATGAGGGGCCGGCCGCCCACCTCTCGGAGGTTCTTCCTCGGGACCCCCTTGGAGCCGCCGCGGGCGGGGACGACGCCCAGAACGCGCATCAGTACGTGATCCGCTTGGCCACGGTGAGGGGGCAGGCGGCGAGGACTTCGGCCACCCGCTCCCCCGCCGTGCCGTCGCCGTAAAGCGGGTCGGAGGGGTAGCGGCCGTTGGCCAGGTGGGCCCGCACGGCCTCGACGATGGCCGCCCGGTCGTATCCCACGTCGGTGACGTTTCCCGCCCGGTCCCGCCCCGCCTGCCGGTTCCCGATGTTCACGACCGGGAGACCCAGGAACGCCGACTCGCGGATCCCCACGCTGGAGTTCCCCACCAGGCAGCGGGCGCCCATGAGGAGACGGAGGAAGTCCTCGGGCGCGAGGTTCTTGAAGAAGTAGACGCGGGGGACGGCGTGGGTCTCCCGGAAGTGACGGATCCCCTTGGAGATGCGGTCCGAGCCGGCATCCACGTTGGGCCAGAACCAGAACGTGGGGAGGTCGAGCTCCGCCACCGCCTCCAGCGTCTCGTTCACCTGCTCCAGGGCCTCCTGGTACTCGGTGGTCACCGGGTGCTGCATCACGACCAGGTACCCGGCGCCGGGATCGAACGTGTGCCCCACCCCGCCGTAGCGGGCGAAGGGGTCGAAGGGCGCGTCCCCGGCCCGGGCGGCCACGCGGGCGGCCAGGTCCACCGAAGGGCACCCGGTGACGAAGACGGTGGACGGGTCCTCTCCCATCTTCCGCACCCGCTCCGCGGCCAGCTCGTTGGAGACGAAGTGGAGGTTGGACAGCTTGGTCACCGCGTGGCGCACCTTCTCGTCGATGGAGCCGGTGACCTCGCCCCCCTGGAGGTGGGCCACGGGGATGTTGAGGTACGACGCGGCGATGGCGGTGGCGATGGTCTCGTACCGGTCGGCCACCGACATGACCACGTCGGGCTTCAGGTTGTCGAAGAGGGTGGCCAGCTCCACCAGCCCCATCCCCGTGGACTTGGCGGTGGTGACCAGGTTCTCCCCCTCCACCACCATGTAGACCACCGCGTCGGGCTCGAAGCCGTCGGCGCGGATGACGTCCACCACGGGGCCGTAGCGCTCCAGGAGCGCCGAGGCCCCCACCACCAGTTGGAGATGGAGGCCGGGGTGGGCACGGATGGCTTCCATCACGGACTTGACCCGGGCGTAGCTGGGGCGGGCGGTGACGACCACGCACACGCGACGGGGTCCATCGTTCTTCGGCTGTGCGAGGGGGTTCATGAGGCGTCGCTCGGTGCCGGATCGGCGCTGTCCGTAGGCGGGTGAAGGGGGGCCGCGGCGGGCCCTGCGTCCACGCGCACGGGCTCGCCCCGGAGCCAGCGGGCGAGCTTCTCGGCCATGAAGATCTCCGTGTTCTCCATCGATTCAAGGGTGGCGCCCCCGATGTGGGGCGTCACCAGGATGCGGTCGTCGCCGGCCGCGAAGCGCACGGCCGGGCTGGCGCCGGGGCCCGCCGCGCCCATCTCCCCCGCCACCACGTCCAGGGCGGCGCCGGCCAGGCGACCGGAGCGGACGGCGTCCACCAGCGCCTCCTCGTCCACCACGTCCCCCCGGGAGGTGTTGACGAGGACGGCGCCGGGCTTCACGTGGCTCAGGGCCTGCTCGTCCAGCATCCCCCGGGTCCCGTCGTGCAGGGGGGCGTGGAGGGACACCACGTCGGAGACGGAGAGGAGCGCCGCCAGGGAGGGCATGCGCTCGGGCACCCCCCCGGGGCTCCCGGCCCCGCCGGGCGTCGTCGCCACGGGCCAGGGGTCCAGGTAGGGGTCGTAGGCCACCACGCGCATCCCGAACGCGGCCCCGTAGCCGGCCACGATGGAGCCCAGGCGCCCGAGCCCCACCACCCCCAGCGTCTTGCCCGCCAGCTCGCGGCCGCGGAAGCGGTCCCGGTCCCAATCGCCGGAGCGCGCCGCGGAGGCGGCGGCGACGAGACGGCGCACCAGCGCCAGGAGGAGGGCCCAGGTGTGCTCGGCGGTGGCGGGAACGCGCCGGAGGAACTCCAGCTCCCCCCGCAGGGAGAGCACGGCGATGCCCCGCCCGTCCAGCGCCGCCAGGTCCAGGTGGTCGAGACCTGTGGTGGGGCTCACCACGGCGCGGAGGAACGGGGCGGCAACCAGGACGTTCCGGTTCACCCGGTTCCGCAGGCGCACCACGAGGACGTCGGCGCTCCCCACGGCGCCCAGGAGCGCCGCCTGGTCGAGGTCCGCCATGGTCACGTGCCCCAGCTCGCGGAGACGCCCCTCGGCCTCCGGGCTGAAGCCCGCCGACTCGGCGACGAGGATCCTCACGCCGGGGCCCCCGCGCCGCCTGCGCCCGGGAGATCGGCAGGCGCCGGCTCCCCACCCTCCACGTCGTCCCACGCCAGGAGCCGGTCCGCCTCCACGGCGCGGGCCAGGCGGCGTCCCAGCAGAACAGGGATGCGCTCGGCGGGGATCCCGGTGCCGGGCTTCTTGGCCACCAGGTCGCCGGGAGCCAGGACGTGTCCCTCCGGAAGGTCCCGGGCCGCCACGGCGCTCTTCATGAAGAGCCCCCTCATGGGAGCCAGCTCCTCGGCCATGCGGTCCTTGTCCACCGGGTGGGCCCGGGCCCACGCCAGCCAGCGCGCCCCCTTCACGAGCTGCTCGAGCTCCTCGGGGGTCACGGAGGCGGGCACGTCGGGACCGAACCCGTGGCGCGAGAGCGTCACGTGGACCTCCAGCACGTCCGCGCCCAGCGCCACCGCCGCCAACGAAGGCCAGATGGTCCCCGAGTGGTCGGAGAGCCCCACCGGGCACCCCCAACGCTCGCGGAACTCGGGGATGAGGTTGAGGCCCAGCTTCTCCGGAGGGGTGGGATAGAGGGACGTGCACTGGAGGACGGTGAGCGGGAGATCGTAGCTCCTCAGGATCTCCACCGCCTCGTCGATCTCGGCCAGGGGACTCATCCCCGTGGAGAGGTACACGGGGAGGTGGGTGGCCGCCATCCGCTCCAGGAGCCGGGCGTTGCGGATCTCTCCGGAGGCCACCTTCCACCCCCCCACGCCCACCCTCCGGAGCATCTCGAAGGCCTCCAGGGAGAACGCCGAGCTCATGAAGTCCAGCCCCGCCTTCAGCGCGTGGGAGCGGAGTCCCACCCACTGCTCCTCGGTGAACTCCATCCGCTTCCAGTAGTCGTACCGGGTGGCATCCTGGGCGCTGAACTTCACTCGCCACGGCTCCTGGGGCGTGGACTCGGCGGAGGCGATGTGGGTCTGGAACTTCACCACGTCGGCGCCGGCCTTCGCCACGGCGTCGATGTAGGCGTGGGCGGTGCCCAGGGACCCGTCGTGCGCCTGGGCCACCTCGGCGATGACGAGCACTTCGGAGTGGAGTGCGCTCATGGCCGTAGAATCTAGCGATACGAGCTTCTTGCGGCCTCCCTTGGCAAGCGGCTCGTGCTGGCGGTTGTTGCTTCGTGCCTCGCAACCCCTCGCCTCGTGCCGCGGCCCCGCCGTGAACAACTTCCACAGCCATTACAACTAAGCTCCCTCCGCCCCCACCGACCTCCACCCCCCGTCCCCGATCACCACGTGGTCGAGGACGGGGATCCCCAGGGCGCGCCCCGCTTCGGCGAGCTGGCGGGTCACGGCCCGGTCCTCGGGTGAGGGGGTGGGATCGCCGGAGGGGTGGTTGTGCACCAGGATCACCCCCGCCGCCCCCTCCACCACCGCGGCGCGGAACACCTCCCGCGGGTGGATGAGCGAGGCGTCCAGGATCCCCCGGGTGACGGCCACCTCGCGGATCACCCGGTGCCGGGTGTTGAGCAGGAGGGCGTGGAATTCCTCCTGCGGGAGGTCGCGGAGGCGCGAGCCCATGCGCCGGAACACGTCGGCGGGGCCCCGGATGGGCTCGTCCTCCCCCTCGGCCCACGCGGCGCCCCGGCGCCCCAGCTCCAGCGCCGCCAGCACCCGGGCGGCGGTGGCGGCCCCCACGCCCGCCACGCCCTCCAGGGAGCCCGGGTCGGCGGAGCCGAGGCGGCGCACCGAGCCTCCGGCCCACGCCAGGAGGCGGTCCGCGACGTGGAACGCCGAGCCCCCCGCGCCTCCGCTCCCCACGAGGATCGCCAGGAGCTCGCGCACCGACAGGTGGCGCGCGCCTACCGTGCGCAGGCGCTCCCGGGGACGGTCCTGGGCGGACCAGGCATGGATGGGAGGCAGCGCGGCGTCGTCGGGCAGCGCGGCGTCGTCGGGCAGCGCGGCGGCGTCGGGCAGCGCGGCGTCGTCGGGCAGCGCGGCTGCGGGCGCCGCAGGGCCGGCAGGGCCGGCATCCTCGTCGGAGAGATCGGGGAGTGTCATGCCCGGACAATGACGACCGGCCCGGGACCCGCGAATGCGCCGATGAGCCCGGCCGAAGCACCTCCATGGTCCGCCGGCGCGACAGCGGGCGCCCGGACGATCACCGCCCGGCGCGACCCCCGCGTCCGCAGCGCGACCCCCGTGTCCGCAGCGCGACCCCCGTGTCCGCAGCGCGATCCCCTGCCCGGCGCGACCCCGCGTCTTCCCCTACAGCTCCAGCGCCATGAGGGTCGCGTCCTCCACCGGCTTCTCGTAGTACTTCTGGCGCCGGCCCACGTCGGTGAACCCGAACGACCGGTAGAGGCCGACCGCGGCCTCGTTGGAGACGCGCACTTCCAGGTAGATGCGCTCCACCTCCCGCTGCCGGGCCACCTCCAGCATGCGCACGAGCAGGCGGGCTCCGTGCCCCTTCCTCTGGTGCGACGGGGCCACCGCGAAGTTGGCCAGCTCCCCCTGGTCCGCGATGCACCAGAGCACCGCATACCCCACCACGCCGTCCTCCCGGTCGTCCAGGACCCAGATCTCGCACCCGTCCCGCTCCAGGAGATGGGCGAACGAGTCGGCGGACCAGGGGCAGGTGAACAACTCGGTCTCGATCCGGGCCACCCGCTCCACGTCCCCGGGCGCCATCTTCCGGATCAGCGCGCCCATTCCCGCTCGGCGGAGGACGCCTTCACATACCGGGGCTCCCAGGTGGGCAACTCCGCCTCGGGCACCGGCGGGGTATCGGGATGGAGGAAGAGGAGGTGGAGAAGGGCGTCGGCGGAGGGATCCCCCACCGGAGGCACGAGCACCCTGAACCCGGCTCCCTCGATGACCCGGCGGTGCCGCTCGGCCCCGTCCCCGGCGAACACGGCGCCGGCGGGGACGTCCCCGGCCAGGAGGTCGCGGAGCTCGGCGGCGTGGGGCGGAACGAGAGTCTCCACACCACGGCTTCCCACGCCATAGCACGCAGCGTACACGCGCTCGCCCCGGGCGTCGAAGAGCACGTAGCGCACCCCCGGACCCCTCACCCCCAGGTCACCCACGGCGGCCGCGGCCAGCGAGGACACGGCCCAGAGCGGGACGCCCAGCCCCCGCACCAGCCCCTTGGCGGTGGCGGCGGCCACGCGCACCCCGGTGAACGATCCCGGGCCTTCGCCCACCACCACCCCGGACAGCTCGCCCACGTCCACGCTGGCCTCGTCCAGCACACGGCGCAGCGAGGGGATCATATGCGCGGCGTGTTGGCCCTTCCGCTCCATGCGCGTCCGGGCCAGGACCTGGCTCCCCCGCCCCACCGCCACGAACCCGGAGTTGCCGGAGGTGTCCAGGGCGAGGTAGAACCCGTCCGCCCGGAAGAGGGGCTCGCTCATCAGCGCGACAGGGGGCCCGAGGGCGGGAGGATGGGCGGGATGGAGGACGGGGCCGGCGCCGCCCCTCCCGAGAGGCTCATGGGGAAGCCGGCCAGCTCGGGGGGGTGCCCCACCCGAACGACGCCCACGTCGCGCAGGAGCGGCTTGCCCGGGATCAGGGAGAGCTCGATGAGCCAGTGGTCGGCGGGGAGGAACCCATCGGCCCGCTCGGGCCACTCCACCATCACCACCTCGTTGGCCTGCCCCAGCTCCTCCCACCCCAGCTCCCAGAGCTCGCCGGAGGATGCGAGACGGTAGAGGTCCATGTGCACGACCTGCACCCCCAGGCTCGCCGGGTAGCGGAACTGGAGGTTGAACGAGGGGGACGGCATGGGCTGGCCCACGCCCAGCCCCTGGCCGATGGCCCGGGCCAGGACCGACTTCCCGGCGCCCAGGGGGCCCTGGAGCCCCAGGAAGACCGGCGCGTCCACGGTCTCGCCGATGCGCTCGCCCCAGCGGACCAGGGCAGCCTCGTCGAGGCGCATCAGGCGGACGGACCCTGGCGGCCGCGCATCTCCCGCACCCACGCCACCGTCCGGCGCAGCCCTTCGGCCAGAGGCACCCGCACCTCGTAACCCAGGCGGGCGCGGATCTTCGTCAGGTCGGCCAGGGAGTCGCGCACGTCGCCGGGGCGCGGCGGCCCCGCCACGGCATCCAGCTCCACGCCCAGGATGGCGCGGATCTCCTCCCAGAGACGCACCACGCTGATGCGCTCACCGCACCCCACGTTGAACACCTCCCCCACCACGCCGTCGCCGGGAGCGAAGCAGGCGCGGAAGTTGGCGTCCACCACGTTGTCCACGTAGGTGAAGTCCCGGGTCTGGCTCCCGTCGCCGTTGATCACCGGGGCCCGGCCGTCCAGGGCGCCGTCGATGAAGAGCGGGATGACCGCCGAGTAGGGCGAGCGCGGATCCTGGCGCGGCCCGAACACGTTGAAGTAGCGCAGGACCACCGTCTCCAGGCCGAAGAGGCGGGGGAAGACCTGGGCGTAGTGCTCCCCGGCCAGCTTGGCCACGGCGTAGGGCGAGCGGGGGAACGACGGCATGTCCTCGTGCTTCGGGAGGGTGGGCGTGTCGCCGTAGGCCGACGACGAGCCCGCGTACACGAAGCGGCTCACCCCCGCGTCCCGGGCCGCGTGGAGCATGTTCAGCGTGCCCGTGGCGCTCACGTGGTGGGTGGGGCGCGGGTCGGCGACGGAACGCTGCACCGAGGGGAGGGCGGCCTGGTGGAGGACGAAGCGCACGCCCTCACAGGCCCGGGCGCAGGCGCCCGGATCGGTGACGGAGGCCTCGTGGAGCTCGATGCGGTCCAGCCAGGGCTCGATCTTCTCGCGGCGCCCGGTGCTGAAGTCGTCGAGGACGCGCACCCGGGCGCCCCGGGCCACGAGGCTCTCCACCAGGTGGGAGCCGATGAACCCGGCGCCGCCGGTGACGAGGACGGAGGTGTCGTGGAAGTCCATAGGCCTGGAAATGTAACCGTGGGCGCGCGCCGCGCACCCCGCCGGCCGGAGCGCGGCAGCCGCCCGCCTCAACCGCGGTACAGCCCCTCCCGTTCGATGACCGCCCACACCCCCGCCGGGACCATCCCCGACACGTCCTCGCCGGCGGCCACGGCGGCGCGGACGCGGGTGGCGGACACGTCCACCCGGGTCACGGTCACGTGAACGGCCCGCTCCATCCCCGGGAGGTCCGGAGCGAGGGCGGCCGAAGCCTCCCCGTCCCGGTCCATGAGTGCCAGCGTGGCCAGGGAGAGGATCTCCCCGGGCCCTCGCCACGACGCGAACCCACGGAGCTGGTCGGCCCCCAGGATCAGGAATAGCTCGGAGGACGGCCACCGGGCGCGGAGCTCCCGGAGGGTGTCCACGGTGTACGAAGGGCCCGCCCGCTCCAACTCCATGTCCGAGACCTGGAAGCGGGCGTCCCCGGAGGCGGCGGCCCGGACCATCTCCAGGCGCACGCCGGGAGGGCTGACCGGGCGGGTCAGCTTGTGGGGGGAGACGCGGGCGGGGACCCAGAGGACCCGGTCCAGCGCCAGGGCGTCGGCCACGTCGCGGGCGACGGCCACATGTCCCAGGTGGGGCGGATCGAAGGTCCCGCCGAAGATCCCGACGCGGAGGGAAGGAACGCCCTCGGGGCTTCCCTCAGGCGCCAACGCCATTGACGCGGAGTTCCGCGGCGGCAGGCGAGTCGGGATACGCGGACAGCAGGCGCTCCTTGGCCTCGTCGGCCAGGTCGTCGTAGCCGATGGCCATGTTGGAGCGGTAGATCCCCAGCAGGGCCCTGGGCGCGAACTCGGTATCGCCGAAGGACTGCACGACGAACTCGTAGTAGATGATGGCCGAGTCGTAGAGCTTGCGGCGGAAGTAGAAGTCGGCGGTGAGGAAGTCCTTCTTCGCCAGCTTCAGCCGCATGTCGCCGGCCAGGCGCGACGCTTCCTCCGCCTGGGGCGTGCCTGCATAGTCCACCACCACGTTCCGGCACAGCGTGAGGGCCTCGTTGGTGTAGCCCTGGTCCCGTTCGGGCGTGGGTGACAGGGTCGCCAGGCTGGAGCAGATCCCCAGCGCCGCGGAGGGGGCCTCGGCATGCCCCGGGAACCGGTCCAGGAAGCGCTGGAACTCGGAGCGCGCGGTGAGGTGGTCGCCCTTCCCGGCGTAGGCTCGCGCCAGGAGGAGGCGGGCGTCGGCTACCTCGGTGGCCTCCCCGAAGCCCAGGAGGAGGCGGTCCAGAGCCCTGATGGCGTGGTCCCAGTCCCGGGCTTCGAACCTCTCGCGGGCCAGGGCCATCAACTGGGGCGCATCCATCCCCTGGTACGGATTGGAGGTCTTGCACGACCCCAGGAGGGGGAGGGCCAGGAGGGCCAGGACCGTGAACCACCGCACATGGTTGGACATCCATTGTGGGTACCCGGCATGGCCCTCCGAGTTTCCCGGGGGCGCGGCGACGGCTCGCATCACCGGCAGCGGCCGCCCCGGAGGAACTCGAGCCCCCGGCCGAAGCGGATCTCGTCGAAGATGGCCCGCGCCCGGTCGACCAGCCCGGCCGAGTTCTCCGCCGACTCCACCTGGGACAGGGCCTCCATGGCGCCGGAGCAGTCCCCCAGGTCGGAGAGGATGAGCCCCTTCTCGAACCAGGCCTGGGCCAGAAGGCTCCGGGGCTCCCCGAGCTCCAGGGTGCGCTCCACCATGCGGAGCGCCCGGTCCAGGTCCTCCGGGGGCACGTCGGTGCCGCTCCGGATCTCCCGGGCCAGCTTGAACCCGCACGAGCCGATGTGCCAGTTGACCTGGGTCGCGTCCCCACCCACGCCCATGGCCAGGTAGCGCTCGAAGAACACGAGGGCGCGTTGGCAGTCCCCGATCTCCTCGTACGCCTGCCCCACCTCGAAGACCGTCTGGGCGGTGGCGGAGTCGGGGACCTCGGCCAGCGCCTTCTCGAAGAAGGGGAGCGCCCGGCCGTACTCGCCGCTCTGGAAGTAGTGGCGAGCCAGGTCCAGGGACATGCTGGAGACGCCGATCCCCGGGCGGAGGCGCCCGGCGATCTCCACCGCGCTGGCCATGGCGAAGCGGTCGCGGCGGGCATGGGCGCTCTCGGCCATCCGCATGAGGTCGGCGACGGCCTGGTCCACCAGAGACGGGTCCAGGGCCAGCGCCTGGCCGTAGAAGGCCCCGGCGTCGTCCACCCGTTCCAGCACCGCGTAGGTGTGGGCCACCCGGGCCAGCGCCTCCGCGTCGTCGGCGCCCTGGCGCACGGCCAGCCGGTACTCGGCCAGGGCCTGGTCGTACTTCCCCAGGGCGAAGGCCTCGTCCCCCCGGCGGATGGAGCCCTCCTCGTCGGCGCCCGGCGAACACGCGGACGCGAGGAGAACCCAGGCCACCGCCGCCGCCCCGAGGACAGCGCCGAGGCACCGGCCGGGGGCGCGGGAGCGAGGGAGGGTGTCGAGAGGCATGGATCCTGGGTGGAGGTCACCCGGCCGGCGCCCCAGCGCCGGCCGGCCCCCAATATAGCAGCAAGGAACGGGCCGTCTCAGGCCTGGGCGACGGGGAGCGTCACGCCCACGGAGGCCAGGTAGGCCCGGGGGCGCATGTCGCCCGGGTCGTCCTGGGCGCAGCGCATCCACTCCCGGACGGCTGACTCGTTGTCGCCCAGGCGGTGGTACACGAGACCCAGGCGGATGCGGGCTCCCACGAACCCCGGGCGCGCCTCCAGCACCGTCTCCAGCTCGTCCTGGGCCCGGTCCAGGTCGCCCAGCTCGATGAGGGCCTCGGCGAACTTGCTCCGGATGTCCATGAACCGGGGACGCACGCCCAGCGCCGCCTCGTAGTGCTGCGCGGCTTCCTGGGGATGGTCGGCCACCAGGTACAGGTCGCCGAGCTGAGCGTGGGTGACCGCGATGCGGTTCCCCACGTCGGAGGGGAAGGCCCGGGAGTCCCGGGTGTCCAACTCGCCGGCGCGGGACAGGGCCGCCTGGGCCTCGTCGTGACGCCCCACCTCGTTGAGGACGATCCCCCGGTTCAGGTGCGCCTCGGCATAGGCCGGGTTGAGCGTCAACGCTGCGTCGAAGTGGTCCAGCGCCTCGTCCGGGCGGTTCAGCATGGCCAGGCAGAGCCCGGCCTTGTTGTGCACGTCCGCGAAGTACGGGTGGTCGGCGAGGACCTCCCGGAAGGTGCCCAGGGCCGACTCGAAGTCGTCCCGCTCCCAGGCGCTCATGCCCCGGGCCACGATGTCCCGGGCCTGCGATTTCGAACGATCCATGGCAGGAACGTTGGGGAATGCGCGGGGCGGACGAAAGGGGTCGCCGCCGCCGCCGCCGCCGCCCCCGCCGCCCTACACCGTCCGCGCCCGGCCGTCGCCCCGCTCCACCAACTCCCGGAAGTACGGGATCGTGCGCCGGAGCCCCTCGCGCAGCGACACCTTCGGCTCCCAGCCCAGCACGGTGCGCGCCAGGGTGATGTCGGGCTTGCGCACCTTCGGATCGTCGGCGGGGAGCGGGAGGAAGCGGAGCTCGGAGCGGCTCCCCGGGATCTCCTCGAGCACCATGTCCGCGAGTTCGCGTATCGTGAACTCCACCGGGTTCCCGATGTTCACCGGGTCGGTGTGGCCGGACTGGAAGAGACCGTAGATCCCCTCCACCTCGTCGGAAACGTAGGTGAACGAGCGCGTCTGGCTCCCGTCGCCGTAGATGGAGATGGGCTCGCCGCGGAGCGCCTGCACGATGAAGTTGCTCACCACGCGCCCGTCGGCGGGGCGCATGTACTCGCCGAAGGTGTTATGGGCGAAGACGCCGTTCCCGGCCAGGAAATTCTCGTATCCTGGGACAGAGAAATCGTAGACGTACTCGGTCGCCTCGATGGATTCGATGGCCTTGACTTTCGCCCAGACAAGGTCCCCGGTGCGGGTGGCGTTGAGCGTCTGCGTCACGCCCCGGTCCCAGGTGAGGATGTCGAAGTCCGAGACCTCGCAGACCGTCACCCGCCAGAACGGGAACGCCCGGTCACCGTAACGCGCTCTGTACGTCGTGGAGTACTGGCCCACGGACGCGACGATGCCGAACCGAAGCAGTAGATACGTGAGGTCCGTGGCCAAACCTTCACTCACCGTGTTGAACGCCAGTTCCCGGCGCTCGACGTAGTTGGTGTGCGTGCCGTCGCCCTCGCGGTACCCTTCCAGAAAGTGCTTCAGGCGGGACAGCGGGAGTTGGAAGATCCAAGGGGGAATGCGCATCCCAGACGATGGTCCCGTCACACCGAACACTTCACGGAAGAGCGCCAGAAGGACCTTCCCATCGACGTATAGCGAAGGGCCTCGACGAGCAGCGGGCGGGATGATGGTCGGCTCCACCCCGAACGTGACCCGGAGCACCTCGGCAGCGCGCAGCACGAACCGCTCATCGGAGCTGATCAGGATCCTGTAGTTCCCCTTCGCATCCACATGACACCCCTCGGCGACGAAGAGGCCAAGCAGCCAAAGCAGGTCAGGGGTGATGTCGACCCGGTTGGGGATGCTCGCGGATCGCCCGCTGGCATAGGCCCGGCACCGCACACCCTCCGGCCACGCCACGCCGAAGCGTCTTCGCAAACGCGCCGCAACGGATAGTGGGAGCACGCCATCTCTGCGCCAGAGGCGCCACATACATCCAACGGCGTTGCGCTTGTTCGCGCTCGCGTCGTACTTCGGACTCTCCATCAGGTACTCATGGATCTCAGCACGCCACTTCTCGAGAATCGGCACAACCTCGGGACCCGTCAGGGCCCAGCCCCAGAGATCCTCCTCCGATGCGGCACGGCGGACGAAGTGCTCCGCGATATCGACGTTCGGCCGATCTCGCTCCACACACGGCAGGCGCCCCGGGATCGCAACGTAGTCCCCTTCCCTCAGTTGCCTGACCGGGACAGTCTCGGGAAGGCCATCTTTCCCCTTCCGGAAGACGCTATGGTCGCCGGTGACCCGGATGTGCCGGCCGTACCGGGTACGGAGTCGGAAGGCGTCCTTCCCATGGGAAGGGTGCTTGATGAGCGCCTCTGCCTCCCGGAGCTCGACCTTCAACGTCAGGGGGTTGAAGGCTGACACCCGCATGTTTCGGCGAACAACGAGCGCCTCACGGTCCCGGGAATCGAAATAGTCCCCCACCGCCTCCACGTGCGCCGTCTCATCGTTGAACAACATCACGGTCTCGTCGGCCATGATGCTGTTGAAGATCCTCACGATGCGCGTGTCCACCCCGTGGTAGCGGTGATACGCCATGGTCATGGCCTCGGCGAAGCGCTTGGCCTCGTCGTACACGCCGCGGAGCCCGATGGGGTTCACGTTCCCCCAGTAGCTCTCCACCTGGGGATGCACCAGCGGGTCGCCGTACACCTCCGAGGTCGAGGCCAGGAGGAAACGCGCCTTGTGCCGGAGCGCGATCCCCAGAGCGATGTGCGTGCCCAGGCTCCCCACCTTCAGCGTCTGGATGGGGAGCTCCAGGTAGTCCACCGGGCTCGCCGGGGACGCGAAGTGGAGCACGCCGTCGAGCTGGCCCACGATGAACACCGGCTTGGAGATGTCGTGCTCGATGAGCTCGAAGCCGTCGCGGGCCAGGAGGCGCGCCGCGTTCTCCCGGGAGCCGGTGATGAAGTTGTCCAGCCCCACCACCTGGTGTCCGTCGGCGAGGAAGCGCTCGGTGAGATGGGACCCGAGGAACCCTGCGGCTCCCGTGATGAGGACGCGCATACGCTGCTCCCTAGGCGGAGGGCTCGACCGCGGCGCGGCCGATGCAGTGGTACTCGAAGCCCGTGGCGGCCATGTCCGCCGGGTCCCACAGGTTGCGGCCGTCGAACACGAGAGAGGCCTTCAGGGCGGCCTTCATGCGCACGAAGTCGGGGAGGCGGTAGGGTTGCCACTCGGTGTGGATGACGAGCGCGTCGGCGCCGGTGAGCGCGTCGTAGTTGGAGTCCGCGTACGTCACCCGGTCACCCAGGTGATGGCGCGCCTCGTCCATGGCCACGGGATCGTGCACGACGACGCGGGCGCCGCGCTCCAGGAGCCCCTCGATGGTGACCAGGCTCGGGGCCTCTCGCATGTCGTCTGTGTTGGGCTTGAAGGAGAGCCCCCACACGGCCACGGTGCGCCCGGTGAGATCCTCGCCCAGACGCGCCACGAGCCGCTCCAGGAGCACCCGCTTCTGGCGCTCGTTCACCGCCTCCACGGCCTGGAGGATGGAGGCGTCGGCGCCCAGCTCCTCCATGGTGTGGATCAGAGCCTTCACGTCTTTTGGGAAACACGAGCCGCCGTAGCCGGAGCCCGGATACAAGAACGCGCTGCCTATCCGCGCGTCGGAGCCGATCCCCTTGCGCACCATCTTCACGTCGGCGCCCGTCTTCTCGCAGAGCTGGGCGATGGCGTTCATGAACGAGATGCGCGTGGCCAGCATGGCGTTGGCGGCGTACTTGGTGATCTCCGCCGCGGGGACGTCCATGGTGAGGATGGCGCCGCTGTTCCGCACGAACGGCTCGTAGAGGTCGCGGAGCACCGCGCCGGCGTATTCCGAGTCCACGCCCAGCACCACCCGGTCGGGCTTCATGAAGTCGTCCACCGCCGCCCCTTCCTTCAGGAACTCGGGGTTGGAACAGACGTGGACGGGGAGGTCGGTGTGGGCCTCGATCTCGGCGCGCACCAGCTTCGCCGTCCTCACCGGGACGGTGCTCTTGGTGATGACGACCTTCTCGCCGTTCATGGCCTGGCCGATGGTGCGGGCCACGGCCAGGACGTGCTTCAGGTCCGCCGAGCCGTCCTCGCCCGGCGGGGTGCCCACGGCGATGAAGATGATGTCCGAGGCGCGCACCGCCTCGGCCACGTCGGTGGTGTAGCGGATGCGCCCCTCGGCGAGGTTCCGCTTCACCAGCGGCTCGAGCCCCGGCTCGTAGATGGGGATCTCACCCCGCTGGAGGCGCGCGACCTTCTTCTCGTCGATGTCGGCGGAGACCACGTCGTTGCCCGACTCTGCCAGGCAGGCGCCCAGGACGAGGCCCACGTAGCCGGAGCCGATGACGGCGACTTTCATGTGAGGGGTCCCTGGTGGGTCGAAGATGTGCGATCAGCGGAGCACGACGATCCGCAGCCCGTCAACCTGCTGAAAGTGCGCTTCCCCGGTCGGTCCCACCAGCACCCCGAACCCGAGGTGGAGGGCGGTGGCGGCCACGGCGAGATCGTTCGCCGGGATCACCCGGCCGCGCCGCTTCAGACTGGCGAAGAGCGCCGCCCAACGTTCGGCGATGGCGGCGTCGAAGTCCACTACCGGGGCCCGACCGGCCAGCGCGTCGATCTGCCCCCGCCGCCGCGCGGCACGCTCGGGGGTGTCGGCGAGGTACACGCCCGCGAGGAACTCGGCGAAGGCCGCCGCAGGGATCGCCACCGGCTCTCCGCCGAGCTCCTCCAGCTCTCCTGCGGCGTCCCCACCACGCTCCAGCGCCACCAGGGCACTGGTGTCCATCACGAGCCCCAAGGGTCCTCCGGCGGGAGGTCGGCGGCATCCACGCGCTCGAGGTCGTCGGCGAAGGTCGGATCCCCCGTGGAGGCGCCGTTCCATGCCTCCAACGCCTCCCGAAGCGTCGCCGCCGGATGCTCTACCACGGGCACGACCCGCGCCACGAGTTCCCCGTTACGCTCCACGAGGAACGAGTCGCCGCGGTATCGAATGCGACCCAACACATCCCCCACGCGCCGCGCCAGTTCGGTTGCCGAGATCCTGTGTTCCATATCAGTAAAATACTGAAATACAGAAAACATGGAATCTCTATGGTGCGCCCTCAGCCCCCTCCCACGCCGTAGAACCCCCGCACCGCCTCGGCCACACGCTCGATGCGCTCCTTCCCCAGCTCCGGGAAGATCGGGAGCGAGACGACCTTCTCGCAGAGGGCCTCCGCCACGGGCAGATCCCCCTTGCGGTACCCCAGCCCCGCGAAGCAGGGCTGGAGGTGGAGGGGCTCCGGGTAGTAGACAGCCGAGCCGATCCCTTGGCCCTCCAGGTGCGCACGGAGCGCGTCCCGGCCCTCGGCCCGGAGGGTGAACTGGTTCCACACGTGGACGTTCCCCCCGGCCACGGCCGGGAGGTGGATCCCGGGGACGTCGGCGAGGAGCTCGCCGTAGCGGCGGGCGTTCTCGCGGCGAGCGGCGGCCCAACTGTCCAGCCGGGGAAGCTTCACCCTGAGCACAGCGGCCTGCAGGGCGTCGAGGCGCGAATTGGTGCCCACCATCTCGTGACGGTACATCCGCTTCCCACCGTGGACCCGGAGCTTCGCCACCCGCTCCGCGAGGGCGTCGTCCGCGACGGTGACCAGCCCGCCGTCGCCGAAGGCGCCCAGGTTCTTCGTGGGGAAGAACGAGAACGCCCCGGCGTCGCCCACCCCGCCCGCCATCCCGGCGGTGGAGCGCGCCCCGATGGCCTGGGCGCAGTCCTCCAAGACGAAGGCGCCCCGCTTCGCCGCCAGCTCCCGGATCGGGCCCATGGGAGCCATCTGGCCGAAGAGGTGGACGCCCACGGCCGCCACGGTCCGCTCCGTCCACGCCGCCGCCAGCGTTTCCGCGGAAACGTTGAACGTGTCCGGCTCCACGTCGCAGAAGACGGGGCGATGCCCGGCGTTCCACACCGTGCCGGCGCCGGCGAAGAAGGTGAACGCGGGCACGATCACGTCGGAGCCGGCGGGAGCGTCCAGCGCCTTCAGGGAAAGGAGGAGGGCGTCGCTCCCCGAGGCGCACGCGATGGCGTGCTTCACGCCCAGGTATGCGGCCAGCTCCGCCTCCAGCGCCTCCACCTCGGGCCCGAGGATGAAACGCTGGCTCCGCACCACGCGGAGCACGGCCTCGTCCAGATCGGGCTGGAGGGAAGCGTACTGGGCCGTGAGGTCGAAGAAGGGGATGGTGGTCACCCCCCCGTCCCCCTGACCTGGGTCAGGGCATCCTCGACGCCGTCCACCCGGGAGTGAATGGCGTCGAAGCCCCACTTCATCTCCTGGCGCACGTCGGCGAACTCCTGGCGCACCTCGGCCTGGAAGCGCTCGAGCCGCTCGCCGTTCGTGGTGACGCCATCGGCGACGCGTCGGATCTCCGGCGCGTTCTCTTCGACGAGCACACGGACTCCGCGGATCTCGCCATCCACCTGCTCGAAACGCTCGTCGATCCGGTCGAACTTCTTCCCCAGGAAGTCCACCAGTCCCCTGTACTCGTCTGGCGTCATGCGCACCCCCTTCCCACCGCCGGAGGTCATGTCTCCTCCAGTCTAGCGCTGCTCCGGAGGATTCGGGATGTCTGGATGCGACGGACCTCCACGCTACGCGGCCCGTCCGCTCGACGCCAACCATGTCGGCCGGCCGACACCCCCCACCGATCGGCTTTCCCTTCCGTTGGAGGTAGGCGCGGATTTCCGCGTAGTGGTCGGCCGCCGCCTCGGGAAGGTCGAGATGCACACGGCTTCCACACCAGCCTCCGCCAAGCGCTGATCCAGAGGCTTGCTCGCCGCCTTCATGAGGTACGAGCAGGTGTCGGTGTCGAGCATGTAGCGGAGCACTACTCGGAGCCCTCGGCCTCCCGCGCTGCGTCCGGCTCCTCAGGCTCATCCCCGACCGGGGATATCCAGAGCGCCCTCTCCTGCAACGGGCAAGCGCACGGCCTACACCCCCCCGAACACCTCCTCGAGGGAGATCTCCAACTCGAGCCCGCCGACAGGCCAGCGCAGCACATCGCCGGCGCGCTCGGGCATGGCTGAGCGCGGCCGCCAGACCTCGACGTGGCGCTCATCCACGTCCACGATCCACACCTCGCCCACGCCAGCCTCGAGGTAATGCTTCCGCTTCAGGTTCCGGTCGTAGTCCTTGTTGCTCGGCGACAGGACCTCCACGACCAGGTCCGGGGGGCCATGGATGTGGCCTTCCCGGTCCACGATGTCCATGTGGTCCTTGTGCACGAAGACCAAGTCGGGCTCGAGGACCAGCTCTTCGCGGAAGTGGACGGTCATGGGACCCACCACCAGTCCGAGGTCGTGCTCCCGGACGAGCCGATCCAGGATGGCCATGACCTGGAACGCGACCCGTTGGTGGTTGACGCGCGGCGTCGGCGTCACGAACAGCTCGCCGTCAATGATCTCGGTCCGCTTGTGGCTCTCCGGCATGGTGAGGAGATCCGCGTAGGTGTAGCGGACGCTGGACGCTCGATGCACGGGTGACCTCCAGGCGGAGAGGGGCGCTGACGCATGATAGGGCCTCGGGGCGGCGGCCAGGAAGTGCGCAGTGGAAGCGCACGAGGGAAGCTGGGCGTCGTGCGGGGCCGCTGGAATGTCTGGAAGGGCCCCCCTACCTCCCCGCCTTCAGCTCGAACACCTGGTCCCTCAGCAGCGCCGCGCGCTCGAAGTCCAGCGCCTCGGCGGCGGCGGCCATCTCCGCCTCGAGGATCTTGATCATCTCCTCCCGGTTCACCTCGTCGGCGTAGCTGGCCGCGGCCTCGGCCACGCGGGCGGGGGCGAGGCGGGCGTCGGCCACCCGGGTGCTGAACTCGATCTCCTCGACGCTCTTCCGGATGGTCTCGGGGGTGATGCCGTGCTCCAGGTTGTGCGCGAGCTGCACCGCCCGGCGCCGGTTCGTCGTGTCCAGGCACTCCTGCATGGAGCGGGTGATCCGGTCGGCGTAGAGGATGGCCTTGGCCTCCACGTTGCGCGCGGCGCGGCCGATGGTCTGGATGAGGCTGCGGGCGTCGCGGAGGAACCCCTCCTTGTCGGCGTCGAGGATGGCCACCAGCGACACCTCCGGCAGGTCGAGCCCCTCGCGCAGCAGGTTGATCCCCACCAGGACGTCGATCTTCCCCAGGCGGAGCGAGCGGATGATGGCCATGCGCTCGATGGTCTCCACCTCCGAGTGCATGTAGCGCACGCGCACGCCCACGCTCTGCAGGTACTCGGAGAGGTCCTCGGCCATGCGCTTCGTGAGCGTGGTGACGAGCACGCGCTCGTGCTTCTTCTCGCGCTCGCGGATCTCGGCCAGGAGGTCGTCCACCTGCCCCCGCACCGGACGCACCACCACCTCCGGGTCCACCAGCCCGGTGGGGCGGATGATCTGCTCCACCACCACGCCGCCGGCCCGCTCCAGCTCCCACTCCCCGGGGGTGGCCGAGACGTAGATCACCTTCTCGAGGAGCGACTCCCACTCGTCGAACTTGAGCGGGCGGTTGTCCAGCGCGCTGGGGAGGCGGAACCCGTAGTCGATGAGCGTCGTCTTCCGGGAACGATCCCCGTTGTACATCCCGTTGATCTGGGGGATGCTGGCGTGGCTCTCGTCCACCACCATGAGGAAGTCGGCGGGGAAGTAGTCCATGAGGCACGCCGGCCGCTCGCCGGGCCGCCGGTGGCTGGTGTAGAGCGAGTAGTTCTCGATGCCCGGGCAGGTGCCGATCTCCTGCATCATCTCCAGGTCGAAGTTCGTTCGCTGCTCCAGGCGCTGCGCCTCCAGGAGCTTCCCCTCCATGCGGAACTTCGCCAGCTGGGTGGCCAGCTCGTCACGGACCAGGGGGATCATCCGCTCGATGGTGCGCCGCTGGGTGACGTAGTGGCTGGCCGGGTAGACGGCGGTGCGCTCCAACGTGGCGATGAGCTCACCGGTGAGGGGCTCGAAGCGGCTTATGCGCTCCACCTCGTCGCCCCACAGCTCCACGCGGATGGCCTGCTCGTCGTACGCCGGGAAGATCTCCACGGTGTCGCCGCGGACGCGGAAGGTGCCGCGCTCGAGCAGGTAGTCGTTCCGCTTGTACTGGATGTCCACCAGCGCGCGGAGGATCTCCTTCCTGGGCCGCTCCTCGCCCACCTTGAGGTGGAGCATGAGCGCCCGGTAGTCGGCGGGGTTCCCCAGGCCGTAGATGCTCGACACCGACGCCACCACGATGACGTCCTCGCGCTCCACCAGCGACGAGGTGGCCCGCAGGCGCAGGCGCTCGATGTCCTCGTTGATGGAGGCGTCCTTCTCGATGTACGTGTCCGTTCCGGGGACGTACGCCTCGGGCTGGTAGTAGTCGTAGTACGAGATGAAGTACTCGACGGCGTTGTGCGGGAAGAGCGACTTCAGCTCCCCGTAGAGCTGGGCCGCCAGCGTCTTGTTGTGGCTCAGGACGAGCGTGGGGCGGCCGTTGCGCGCGATGGCGTGGGCGATGGTGAACGTCTTCCCCGTCCCCGTGGCGCCCATGAGCACCTGGGCGCGGTCCCCCCGCGCCAGCCCCTGGACCAGCTCCTCGATGGCGCGGGGCTGGTCGCCGGCGGGCGAGTGGGGGGAGACGAGGTCGAAGAGGGGCATCAGAGACGCGAGCCTAATCCGGCGCCGGGATCCCGAGCCCGCGGCAGATCTTCCGCGCAAGGAGGTCGGGGATCTCGCCGTGCCTAGGCACAGCCTCCATCGCGGCGTTCACCGGATTGACCCACAGGGAATGCGCGCGTCCCTCCCGCTTGAGGACACACCCGTGGCGCCGCAAGTGGCGAAGCAGCGTCGCGCGCTTCATTCCCCCACCCCTCAGGAAGCCCCTGGCACCTCGACGTGGATCGTCTCCCGCTCGGCGCCCTCCGGCACTCCCCGCAAACCGTCCGCCCGCCGATCCTCCAAGATGAGGGCGATGGCCTCGGAGAGGCTCTCCCGCGCCTCCTGCTTCGAGTGACCCTGGCCGTTGGCTCCGGGCACCTCGGGGCAGTACGCGATCACCCAATCGGCGTCGCGCTCGTAGACGGCAGTGAACTCGTGGCGCATGCCTGCATCCTGCTATCCCGAGAATCGCACCGGCGGGCATGTCCCGCTCGCTGCTGCAAGCTACGTACCCTCCCATCCCCGGGCCATGTTCCGCCCGTCGGCCATCCCCACCTCGATGAGGAATCGGCCTCAGACGTGGCCCCGGGAGGCTCGTCGGTCCGCCCCTACCCTCTCCCCACCAGCTGCCACGCCGGCCCCCATACGAACCGGGGCATCACGCGGAGGTACCGCGGCCCGAGCCGGCCCGGCTCCTGGACCACGCGGTAGAGCCACTCCAGGGAGGCCGCCTGCATCCAGGCGGGTGCCGGCTGGATCCCGCCCGCCGTAGAAGAAGTGACCGAGCCCCGTGCCCGCCTTGGCCTCGATCGTGCGCCACATGACCTCGGCGCCCCGGGCGGGGAGACGGAGGATGTCCAGGACCGCGGCGGTGATGATGTCGAAGGACCGAGTCCCGCATGGGCGCGAGCAGAGCCCCAGCGTGTCAAGCGATGCCCCGCGGTTCGAACGCAACGTTCGGTCAGGTGATCCCGACGAGGTCTCGCCGCGGGACAGGCTCGATGCGCTTCAACGCCTCCTTCGCATCGCGCTGCGCATGGAAGAGGTCCCAGCGGAGCTGATGGTTCATCCAGAATCCGGGGGTAGTCCCGAACACCTTGGACAGGCGCAGGGCCGTGTCGGGCGTGATGCCGCGCCTGCCGTTCACGAGGCTGTTGATCCGCTGGAAGGGAATCCCCATCCGCTCAGCGAGCTCGGTCTGCGTCAGGCCCAAAGGCTCCAGAAACTCCCGCAGGAGCATCTCTCCGGGGTGGGTAGGCGGACGATGGGTGGGGACCCTGACCCTTTTCCTTCTCCCCTCGCTACGCGTGGTAGTCCACAATCTCAACGTCCTCAGCGCCGCGCTCTGTCCAGAGGAAGAGCTTCTCCCGTCATCTTCGTGAGGGGCTTCGCTCAACGCGAGGGCTTCGTCCAAGGGACGAGATGCCACAGCCCCCGACGCGGTGTCATCGTCCCGGCGCCGCACCGCGACCCGGCCGAATTCACGCCGAGACTTCGACATAGGCAGACCAGGTGTGCGGCTCGGGAATCTCACACGCGGCGTCCCTGAGACCCTCGAGGTGGAGTTGGATGGCCTCGTGCATGTTGCGCCCCACCTCTGCACGGGTGGCACCCGTGGTCACGCACCCGGGAAGAAAGGTCCGGGCGCCCGCAGGCCCCTGCCCCGCCACGGGGCGGTCAACGCCGGGCGCCGGAGGTAGTGCTCGTACTCAGCGTCGCGGATGGTCAGGCGCGTCCTCCAGTTCCTCACGAAAGGCCCCTGGTGAGATCACGCGTACCTCCCCTGCAGTGCCCACGGCCAACAGTGCCCGGTCGCCCGTAACCAACAGAGAGGCGCCCCCGGCCAGCGCGAGGTCGAGGAACCTCTGGTCGTCCGGGTCGGCGGCGGCGGGAGCCCCAACGCCCTCAGCGGGGAACGGAACGGTCTCCACGAAGGGCACGTAGTCGGCGAGGACCTGGGAAATCTCCTCCGGGCCCAACCCGAACTTCGGATACGTGAGGACGCGGACGATCTCGTCGATGGTGGCCCTGGATGCCAGCGGGACGAAGCGTCCCCGCATCCAGGCTATCCTGAGCCAGGAGAGACTCCCCGAGGAGAAGAGGAGCGCCGAAAGGACGACGTTGGAGTCGAGGACGACCCGGAGCGTCATCGACGCCGGGCCCAACGCACCGCCTTCTCGATATCCTCGGGCTCGATGCCGACCTCTTGCAGCTTCTCCCGCACGCGCTCTGCGGCGGCAGGCACCACGGGCGACAGGACGATCCGGCCCCCTTCCTCCCGGACGTCGAAATAGCTGACGCCCGGGAACCGGTCCACCACGGCTTTGGGCAGCGTGAGTTGGTTCTTCGAGGTCTTCTTGGCCAGAGGCATGCAGCACTCCCCGCGAGAACAAGGATTCCTTACATCCTTATTTTCTGCTATCTGACCTGAGTCGGCAAGGCGTCGCGGGCCACGACAACCCCTCCGACCTCGGCTCAGCCCCCTACACCCACCCCATGTCCTCGTCGTCGAAGTGCTCGCGCCGCTCCACGCCGAGCACCCCCTTCACCCGGGCCATGGCCCGGCGGACCTTCTCCAGGTGGGCCAGGTCCTGGACCTCCACCACGAACTCCCCGTGCATGCCGCCCTCGTAGGTTCGCATGTCGGCG
>CAZJFX010000054.1:0-25477 GCA_964545395.1 uncultured Gemmatimonadaceae bacterium
GACGCGCCGAGTGCAGCTCGTTCAGAAGAGGTGCAGTATGCCTAGCACGCCAACGGAATCAGCCGTTCATGGCCGCAGTCGTCACACCGCGCCCGTGCGAAGCCGTAGGCGAGGATGCCGCAGCGCAGATAGGCCCGAAAGTCCTTCTCGACCCAGATGGGGACTCCGTAGCCCATGGGGTCGGCCTCGGCCGCATGGGCGAGGAACGTCTCGAGGTGGTGCTGGACGACGGCGTAGAGGGGGCTCGCCGCCGGATGCCGGGGCCGGTAGACGGGTTGGGCGCCAGCCCTGTGCGAATGCCAGGCCGAGGAGGGTGTGCGCCACGGGAGTCGCTGGGCCGAGACCGCCATCGCGGACCTTGCGAAAGCCCGCAGGGCAGCACCATGGATGGCTGAGTAGCCTCACCCCCCCCTCCCACTCCCGCGCCAGCGTCGCGAACAGCAAGTTCACGCCGGGACCCACCCCTCGACGTGCCCTCGCACACGGTCGGTAGGGCGGATCGCGGGCCTCGGGGGCGCGCGCCCCCGAGGCCCACCCTACATGCTGATCTGATACGGGAACCAGCTCGCCACCGGCTTCCCCGCCTGCATCGCCGGACGGAACACCCACTCCGCCGCCTTCCGACGAGCCGCTGGTTGAAGCCCCGGTCCTTGGTGGGCGGGTTCAGGCGCGTGGAGTCAGGGACCACCTTCCCCCGCTCGTCCACGAAGACCCACACCTCCACCGTCGTGCCCCGGAGGCTCCGGTTCGACGGGGGGATGATCATCCCCCGGGGCACGGGAGGGTCGAGGCGGTAGCGTCCAGACTCGGCGTTCCCCCCGTCTCCGCGTCCCGCGCCGGCGCCGGTTCCCGCACCCGTGCCGGTGCCCGCGCCCGTCCCCGCGCCCGTGCCCGGCCCCACCTCCGGTCGGTCGCCCAGCACCGAGCGCGGATCGGGGAGGGGGTCGGACGGCACCACCACGGGCTCCACCTCGATGTTCACGGCCAGGGGGGCGGGGGGCCGGATGATGGGGCGCGACGGCGGGATGCTGAGGTTCAGCGCCCGCAGTGCGCCGCCGCCGCCGGCCGCCCGGGGGTCGTGGGCCCGGGGCCCCGCGGCGGAGAAGGGCGACGGCGGGAGGACCGTGCTCCGCCAGCCGGCAAAGGCCACCAGAGAATGGCTGAGTGGCCTCACCCCCCCTCCCACTCCCGCGCCAGCGTCGCAAACAGCAGCTTCACGCCGGAACCCACCCCTCGACGTGCGCCCGGACCCGACCGTCCAATTCGACCGTCGCGGCAAGGCGCTCGCGCAGCACACTCCCCCGGACGAGCCGGGCCTCGACGAGAGCCCGGCAGAACTCCCGATCCTTCGGTCGTCCCGCGACGGCCTTGGAGATCCACCTCGACCGACCGCGTGGCTTCCTCGGGAAGGTCTCCTTCGACGGAAGCGTGCAGCGCCTGGCTTCCGATGATGATCACCTCGCGGACGCCGAGGATCGCACCCGCGGCACGGATCGCGTGCTCGAACGCTGCCCTCTTCATCGGCGACGAGCCTCCTCTTCGGCGAAGTCCCGATACGCCCCCGCACGCTCTTCCGCCGTGAGCACGCCGGCGAACGGCGTCACGTGTCGGAGCTCCCGAGCCCACGGGGACGGATCGGTGAGGACCTCCGCCAACGCCTCCACGGGGCGACCGAGAAGCACGCTCCACTCTCGGAGAGGCTGCGACTTCCTCGATGCACCAGCCCGCATGCGCTGGAGGTTCAGCCGCGCCTGACGGACGACCCGATCCGGCTCCGACCTGAGCCGCTCGGCGATGGCCCGATGCAGCTGCAGCGACCGCCGCTCCTCACGCGTCATGGGGGGTGCAAACTGGACGGTGGCCTCAAACCCCACCGCCGCGGCCAGCCGCCGCACGGTGGCGAGGGTCGGGCTCTTCCGTCCGGCCTCGTAAGCCGCGATGGCAGGCTGGGACGTGCCTCCGGCCCGGGCCAGCTCGGCCTGCTTCAGCCCCGCGAGGCGCCGCAGATGGCGGATCTCTACCATGCCATAATATATCCTATCGGATATATGTCGAACAAGAACCCATTCCTGAAAGAACGGGCGGGGCGGCGCGATCTGCGCGCCGCCCCGCCCGGGGGGGGTTCGGGACCGGAGGCCCCAGGGGGCCCCGCCGACAGCCCCCCCCCCCCCCCCCCCCCGCCCGGGTCTGGATCTGGACGAGAGCCCCGAGGGGCCCGCGCCTACCGCACCCGCCCCCGCACCCCCTCCCACTCCCGCGTCAACGTCGCGAGCATCTGGGCGAAGAACGCCTTCTGGGATTCGCGGTCGGCGGTAAGCGGACCCATCCACGCCTCGGCGCTCGACCGCAGCCCCGAGGCCCGCGACACCAGCTCACCGAACTCCCGGTTCAGGTCCCGCACCTTGGCCGTGACGCTCGCCCCGGGTTTCGCCTCCCCGGCATCGAGCTTGCGCACGGCGTCGGCGACCTCGCGGGCGCGCGTCTGCGCCTGCGCCAGCGTGGACGTGATCTCCAGGAGGTCCTTCGTCCACTTCGCCCGGATCGTGGGATCCACTTCGGCCAGCCTCGGGTCCTCCTTCACGCGCACGATCTGCTCCGACGTGACGCCGCCGGCGGTGAGGCGCACGGTGTAGAGGCCAGGGACGACGAGGGGTCCTGTGGCGGCACCCCGCCGGCCCGTGGGGGCAGGCTGCTCGCCCGGCCACGCATGGCGGAGGTCCCAGAGCGCGCGGTTGATGCCTCGATGGGCCGTGCCACGCACCGTCGCCACCTGCGTCCCCGTGGCGTCGTGGACGGTGATAGACACGTCCGTCCCCTCGTCCTTGATCCAGTAGTCCAGGATCGCGGCCGCGGGCGGGTTGGCGCCCTCGAAGATCATGTTCCCGGTGTGGGCCCGCTCCCCGCGATAGCGGACCTGCTCTGCCGGCTCCACGGAGAACAGATGGGACGCCTTCGCCGCCACTTGAGTGCTCATCTCCTGGAGCGCGTTCACCTGGTCCAGGATCCAGATCCCGCGGCTGTGGGTCGCCAGCACCAGGTCGTTGTCCCGGGGGTGCACCAGCAGGTCGTTCACGGCGACGGTGGGGAGCCCGCTCTTCAGCTCCACCCAGTTGGCGCCGCCGTTCCAGGACCAGAACACCCCGAACTCGGTGCCGAGGTATAGCACGTCGGGGTTGCGCGGGTCCTCGCGCAGCGTGCGCGCCACCCGGTTTGCGGGGAGATCGCCCACCACGCTCGTCCACGAGGCGCCGTGGTCGTCGGAGCGCCATGCGTAGTTCGCGTAATCGTCGTTCCGGTAGTTGTTCGCGACGAGCCAGAGCCGCCCGTCCTTGTGCTTCGAGGCGTGGATCCCGTTGATCCACGCCATCTGCGGGAGCCCCGGGATGCGCGACGTCACGTTCGTCCAGGTGCGCCCGTCGTCCCTCGCGACCTGCACCTGCCCGTCGTCGGTGCCCACGTAGAGCGTGCCGGGGCTGAACTCGGACTCGGCGATGGCGGTGAGGGTGGGCCAGTAGGGGATCCCGTCGTCCAGGGAGAGGACGAAGGAGTCGGGCTTCTGGCCCATGATCTCCAGGGTGCGGCGGTCCGTTTTCGTGGTGAGGTCGCCCAGCGAGCGCCAGGAGTCGCCCCGGTCCATGCTCTTGAAGATCTCGTTGAGCCCCGCGTAGAGCGTGTTGGGATCGTGGGGGCTGATGATGTAGGGGCCGTCCCAGTTCCCCGGGGGCATGGCATTGCCCAGACGCTGCTCCGGGTTCCTCAGGTCCGGCCACGTGGTCCAGTTCCGCCGGTCGCCGATGAAGCCCTCGGGCTGGTTGGGCCGGATGTTCTTCACCTGGCCCGTGACGATGTCGCTGCGCAGGAGCCCCAGGTACTGGCTCTCCGAGTACAGGATGCGGTTGTTCGTGGTGTCCACCAGGCTGAGGAACCCGTCGCCACCTCCCCAGCGGACCCAGTCCTCGTTCAGGATTCCCTCGGCCCGGTAGGTCTGGTTCGGTCCTGCCCAGCTTCCGTTGTCCTGCAAGCCCCCGTAGATGTTGTATGGGTGAGCCATGTCCACGGCCACGCGGTACCACTGGCTCAGGGGGAGGTGGGTGGCGTAGAGGAAGTGATCGCCCCGGTCGTAGCTGATCCCCAGCCCTCCGTCGTCGGCCTTGATGACGTGACGCGAGTCGTGGGGGTCCACCCACACGAAACGGTCGTCGCCGTGGGTGTGGTGGTCCCGGGGGACGGTGAACGTCTTCCCGCCGTCGTCGGAATAGCTGTACGAGTTCATCATGTACAGCCGGTCCGGGTCGTTGGGGTCCACCATGGGCTGGCTGGCGTACATGGGGCGGGGGTTCCAGGTGCTCTGGAACGTCCAGGTCTCACCCCGGTCCTCGGACCGGTAGATCCCCGCCACCGGTTTCTGGTACTGGGTGGAGGCATTGTAGCGCTCGCCCTGCTCGATGCTGGCGTACAGGATGCGCGGGTCCCTCCGGTAGATCGTGAGCCCGATGCGCCCGACGTCCCCGGTGGGGAGGCCGTTGGCCAGCCCGGCGTTGGTGAGCTTCTTCCAGCTCTCACCGCCGTCGGTGGACTTGTAGAGGCCGCTTCCCGGGCCGCCGCCGTGGAATCCCCAGGGGCGGCGCTGGCGCTGGTACATCCCCGCGTACATCACCTTGGGATCGGCCGGGTCCAGAGCCACGTCCACGGCTCCGGTCTCGGCGTCCACGAAGAGCACGCGCCGCCACGTGGCGCCGCCGTCGGTGGACTTGTAGACACCCCGCTCGTCGTTGGGTCCCCACAGGTGGCCCATGGCCGCCACGACGACCACGTCGGGGTCGTCGGGGTGCATGACGATCCGGCCGATGTGCTTGCTGTCGCGGAGGCCCATGTTCTTCCAGGTCTGCCCGCCGTCGGTGGACTTGTAGACGCCATCGCCCCAGCTCGAGCTCTGGCGGCTCGCCCGCTCCCCCGTTCCCACCCACACCACCGACGTGTCCTTCTGGTGGACCTCGATGTCCCCCACGGAGTGGACCGCTTCCTGGGAGAACACGGGGGTGAAGCGGATTCCGTTGTCCGCGGTCTTCCACACGCCTCCGGTGGAGGAGGCCACGTAGAAGACCCGGGTGTCCGCCTCCACCACGGCCAGGTCCACGACCCGGCCGCTCATGGTGGCGGGGCCGACCTCCCGGGGATGTAGCCCGGCCAGGTGGTCGGCGGTGAGCTGGGCCTGGCTGGGCCGTGGCGAGAGGAGTGCGGCGACAGCGAGGGTGAGGAGGGCGATTCGGCGTGGGGCGGTCATGACAGGACTCCGGTGCGAGCGGGTGCCGGTCGGGGAAAGGCAAAATGCCTGCGGAAGGGGCTCAGGGGCAAGCAGAACGCCCGGTTTCCCTCGCGCGGCAGGGGTGTCCGGGCCTACATTGTTGGATCCCCGGCACCGAGGTCCGGGACCCTCCCTCTGGAGCTTCATGTCAGCGTCGGAAGACAAGAAGGAGCTGAGCGGCCTCGCACGCTCCATCGGCGCCCTCTTCGGAGACGCGCTTCCTCCTCCGCCGTCCCCTGCGCCCACCCCCGCGCCGGGAGAGGATGTGGTCTGGGAGCCCGTGGCGGAGGTCCCCACGCCGGCCCACCGCGCCGAGAAGGCCGATCCCCAGGCCTTACGGGATGCCGTCACGGCGTTTCTCCAGGCGGATCCGCTCGCGCGGGAGGGGAAGGGAAGGGCCGTCCGCGACGCCGCCCTGGCTCTGCGGGAGGCCAACGCCCTGGACGTCCTGGCGGATTCGGCGGAGCGCCTAGTCCTCGGGGCCGGTGATCCCCCCGACGAGGCTTGCATCGCCATGGCCCAGTCGTTGGTGAGCCCCGGGGTGGCCAGCCGCATCGCCGCGTACCTGGGGAACGAGCGGGACGAAGATCGGCGCAAGGAGCTGGTGCGAGTGTGCCAACTCCTGGGCCAGGACATGGCGCTGGCCATCAGCGACGCCCTTTCGGCGACCCAGGATCGCTTCGCGCGGCACACCTTCCTGGATGCCATGGTGGCCATGGGACCCCAGGCCATGCCCATCATCGAGAAGATGGTGGAGGACAACCGCTGGTTCGTCGTCCGCAACGCCCTGGCCGTGCTGGGCGACCTGGGCGGCGAGCGACCGGTCGAGCTCATCATCTCCACGCTGGCCCACACGGATGCCCGGGTGCGCCGGGAAGCGCTCCTGGCGTTGGCCAAGGTGGGAGGCGAGGACGCCGGCATGCTCGTCTACGGGATGATCGAGGACCCCGACCCCGACGTGCGCCTGGCTGCCGCCATGGCCGCCGGCGAGCTCAAGGTGGAGCGGGCGCTCCGGCCTCTCCTGGCGCTCCTGGAGCAGGAGAACGACCCGGATGTGGTGGCCGGGGTGCTCCGTGCCCTGGGCCAGCTCGGCGATCCGGGGGCGGTGAACGCCATCGAGAAGCGCGCCGTTGGGTCCTTCTTCTCGCGGCCTCCCGCCGACGTGCGCATCGCCGCGTACCGCGCGCTGCACAACATCGGCACGCCCCACGCCAAGAGCCTGCTCATGCATGCGGCGGACGACAAGGACCCAGCGGTGAAAGGGGCCGTGCGCCAGTTGCTGGGGATGCGCTGAAGGGGGTTCGTCCCCCACGCCTCACACCACCCCCATCATCCCCGAGAGCGCCCTCAGGAACCCGGCGGCCTCCCGTGCGCTCTCGCGCCAGCCGGGGAGGAAGTCCTGGGCCGAGTGGGCGAAGAGCCGCGTGAGGGTGCTTCGTGCCAAGGCTTTCTGCGGTAGGGCCTCGGCGAGGCGGAGCACCTCCGAAAAGGGAATGAGCCGGTCCTTGCGCCCGTGGATGAGGTGGACCGGGCCGGGGACGTCCTGGAGGGAGGACCCGGGCTCGAGGGTGGGCTCCCGGCGTCGAACCGCCGCCGCCAGGAGGCGGGCCATCTCCTCCCCTCGTTCCTGGTCGGGCTCCCGGTGGGAGGGTGGGGCGAACAGGTCGAAGAGGGTGCGCCAGCGTGGGGCCAGCGTGGCACGGATGGCTTCCTTGGCGGCGTCGAAGCAGGGATCCCAGGCCGCCACGCCCGCATCCCCCGCCGCCGCCGCCAGGCGCCACAACCCTCCGGCCACCTCGCCGGCGTCCTCGCAGCCGGGCACCGACGTCAGGTAGTTGGCGCCCGCGATCCAGCGGCCGTAGGGGTCGGGGCGGAGCAGGTACCGCTCTCCCCTCCACTCGTGGCGCCCGGAGAACTGGAACACCAGGGTCCGCTCCAGGTCGAGGTAGCCCCCGAAGCCCACCACCCCGGCCAGACGGCCCAGCAGGGCGGGATGCGCGGAGGTCAGCAGCGCCTGGGGCGAGCCGAACGAGAAGCCCACCAGCCCCACCCGGTCGGCGGCCACCAGGTCCCCCAGTCCCTCCAGCGCGCGGAGGCCGGCCAGGACCGACGGGGTGGTGAGCCGTGGAGCAGGGTCGAGCTTCCTCCACTCGGGGACCTCGGGGACGAGCACGGCCATCCCCCCCTCGGCCAGGGCCCGGATGAAGCGCACCATCTGGCGGTGGAACCTGCCGGGGCGGGTGATGCCGTGGAGGACCACCCACGCCGGCAGTGGCCGCGACGGCGCGGCGGGGGTGACCAGGGTCGCCGGGACCGCGGTACCGTCCCGGTCCAGCACGAGCTCCCGGGCGCGCACGTCGGCACGGCCGGTGATCCAGGAGCGCACGTAGCGGAGCGTCCGCAAAGCGGGAGAACCCATCCGAAAAAGCTACCCGCCCACGATCCTGCCTCGCCACCCACGCCGACGGGTTGCGCCGAGGCGTGGGGGGCCGGCATTGTCTGCCCAGTCATCTCCGACCCAGGAGTCCCCATGCGTTCCCCCTATGTCCTCGCGCTCGCCGCGCTCCTGTGCGCCCAGACGCTGGCCGCGCAGGCCGCCCCCCGCATCGCCCACAAGCCCGTCGCCGGACGCCCGTACAGCGCCGCCGTCCAGGTGGGCGACACTTACTGGTTCGCCGGGAAGGTGGGGAACACGCCCGAGACCCAGGCCCTTACCACCGGGCGGACCGCCGCCGAGACCCGCAACATCATGGAGGCGTTCAGGACGCTCATGACGGAGCTGGGGTTGGACTTCGGCGACGTGGTCCAGGCGACCGTCTACTTGGCGGACGTCGACGACTTCGCCGAGATGAACCAGGTGTACGGTGCGTACTTCCCCACCGATCCCCCGGCCCGGGAGACGGTGGCTGTGAAGGACCTCGTGGGAGGCGCAGCGCTGGAGATCTCCTTCGTTGCCGTGAAGCGCTGACCGGGACGCACGGCTCACCGACGATGAACCAGGAACGCCCTCCCTACGGCCCTGCGGCCCTCGCGGGCCTCGCGGTCTTCGCGCTGTACGCGGTGACGCTGGCCCCCACCACGTCCTTCTGGGACGCCAGCGAGTACATCGCGACGGCGCACATCCTGGGGATCCCCCATCCACCCGGGAACTCCCTCTTCGTCGTGCTCGCCCGCGCCTGGAGCGTGGTGCTGGCGCCCCTGGGGATCCCCGTGGCGGTGCGCATCAACCTCTTCGCCGCGGCCACCAGCGCCGCTGCCGGGGGATTCTTCTTCCTCGTCGCCCACCGTGTGCTCGTGCCCGTGCTCGGCGATCACCGCCGGGCCCTGGTGGGGGCGGCCGCGGCCACGCTCCTGGGGGCCACGGCCTTCACCGTGTGGAACCAGTCGAACGTGAATGAGAAGGTCTACACGCTGAGCGTTCTCGTCATCGCTGCGGTGAGCTGGCTCGGCGTGCGCTGGCGCGACCTCCGCGCTCAGGAAGGGAGCGAGCGGTACCTGCTCTGGGCCGTGTTCCTCATGGTCCTGGGAAGCACGAACCACCTCATGTCGGTACTCCCCCTGCCGGCCCTGGCCACCCTCGTGCTGGTGACCGACCCCGTCGCCGTGCTCCGGCCCCGCTTCCTGGCGCGCGCTGTCGCGCTGGCGATCCTCGGGCTTTCCTTCAACTTCTTCCTCCCCGTGCGGGCCGCCGACGACCCGGTGATCAACGAGGGCGACGCCACGTGCGAGACCTTCGCGGGCGCCGCCACCGCCGTCTTCACCAACGGCGCCGCCGGCTGTGAAGCCCTGGCCTACAACCTGGCCCGCAAGCAGTACGCGAAGCCCCCCGTGACCCAGCGGATGGCGCCCTTTTCGGCGCAGCTGTCCAACTATTTCCAGTACTTCGACTGGCAGTGGGCCCGCGGCCTGGATCCCAGCGAGCTCCCCAGCCCGGCGCGCCTGCCCTTCACGCTTGTCTTCCTCCTGCTGGGCTTCCTGGGACTGTGGGCCGCCTGGGGAGCCGACCGGGGCGTGTTCACGTACCTGGCCGTGCTGGCCGGCACGCTCACCCTGGGGCTGGTCTACTACCTGAATTTCAAGTACGGCTTCTCGCTGGCGCCGGAGGTGACGGATCGGGGCCTGCACGAGGTCCGGGAGCGGGACTACTTCTTCCTCGGGTCCTTCATCGTGTGGGGCGCGCTGGCGGGGATGGGGCTGGCCTGGGTCTGGAGGTCGCTGGCTTCCGTGTCGTCGGCGTCGCGCCGGTGGGCCGTGGCGTCGCCGGTGCTGGCGCTGGCGCTGGTACCTCTGGCGTTCAACTGGAGCTGGGCGAGCCGTTCCGGAGACTACGCTGCGCGCGACTGGGCCTACGACTTTCTGGTGAGCCTGGAGCCCTACGCTGTCATCTTCACCAACGGGGACAACGACACCTTCCCCCTCTGGTACGCACAGGAGGTGGAGGGGGTGAGGAAAGACGTCACGGTCATCGTGGGGCAGTACCTGTTCACACCCTGGTACATCAAGCAACTCCAGGAGCTCACCGGGCCGGAGCGCCAGCGCCCCTTCGACCCCGCCCAGGGCGAAGGGATCTTTCAGGCCCCTGCCGCCCCCCCGTTGCGCTCCATCGCCTCCCTCACCCACGAGCAGATGGACGCGGTGAGCGGGGCGGAGCTGGACAGGGACGTGACGGTGAGCTTCCCCCAGCTGGCGGTGACCTACCCGAAGGGGACGGTCCTGGACCGCTCGGCGCAGCTCGCCATCTCCGTCATCCACGACGCCATCGCGGAGCGGCCCATCTACTTCGCCGGATCGGCGGGGCTCATGAGCCAGCTCGGCCTCGAGCCGTGGGGTGTACGCCACGGACTGGCGGTGAAGCTGGAGTTCCGCCGTCTGGAAGGGCCCCAGCGCGCCGAACTGGTCAGGGGCTCGGACGCCTACGGCTCCGAGTACTTCGACCTGGGGCGCTCCCTCCATCTGTACGACGAGGTGTATTCGTACCGGGGCATCCGCGGCCGGCGCATCTGGCAGGACAGGGCCACCCTGAATATCCCCTGGCACTTCTACGCGCTGGCCGTCCAGCTCGCCGACGTGGCCCGCAACGCGGGGATGGACCCGGCGCTGGTGAAGCGTCTGGAGGACGACGCGGTGGCGTTCCACATCGTCTCGGACGGCGGCGTGGACGGGACGCCGGACAGGATCACCCCGGGCGAACCATGACCCTCGCCGCCGCATGACCTCCGCCGGCCTCAACCGCGGCGAGATTCTCCGCTATGCCCGCCACCTGGCGCTGCCCAAAGTGGGGATCGAGGGGCAGCGGCGTCTCAAGGACGCACGCGTGCTCTGCGTGGGCGCCGGTGGGCTCGGCTCTCCCCTCGCGCTCTACCTCGCCGCAGCGGGGGTGGGCACGCTGGGGCTGGTGGACTCGGACGTCGTGGATCTCACGAACCTCCAGCGCCAGATCCTGCACGGGACCCGCGACGTGGGGCGCTCCAAGCTGGACAGCGCGGCGGATCGGCTGCGGGACGTGAACCCCCACGTGCAGGTGGTGCGCCACGACACCCGCCTCACCAGCGCCAACGCGCTGGACATCGTCAGCGGATACGACGTGGTGGTGGACGGGACCGACAATTTCCCCACCCGGTACCTGGTCAACGATGCTTGCGTGCTGGCAGGGAAGCCCAACGTGTACGGGTCGGTGTTCCGCTGGGAGGGCCAGGTGTCGGTCTTCGCCATGCCCGGTGGGCCGTGCTACCGGTGTCTCTTCCGCGAGCCTCCTCCTCCCGGGCTCGTCTCCGACTGCGCCGAGGGTGGGGTGCTGGGCGTGCTTCCGGGGGTCATCGGCTCCTTGCAGGCCATGGAGACGGTAAAGCTCATCCTCGGGGTGGGGGAGACGCTGGCGGGACGGCTCGTCCTCTTCGATGCCCTGGACATGACCTGGCGGGAGGTGGAGGTGCGCCGCAATCCGACGTGCCCGGTGTGCGGCGATCATCCCACGCAGAAGGGACTCATCGACTACGAGGCGTTCTGCGGCGTCGGCCCTGGCGCCGTGCCCGAGGCGGGGGTGACACAGCTGGACGCGAAGGCGTTGGCCCGCATGCTCGCGGGGGATCCGCCTCCCGCCCTGGTCGACGTGCGCGAGCGCTGGGAGTGGGACGTCGGGAACCTCTCGGACCGCGGCGCCGTGCTCGTTCCGCTCGACGAGCTGCCGGAGTGCATCCGCGAGATCCCCAGGGACAGGCCCGTGGTGCTCGTCTGCCGGAGCGGCCAGAGGAGCATGACCGCCGCGATTCGCCTCCTCGAGGAGGGCTGGCCCGAGGTCTACAACCTCCGGGGCGGAATGCTCGCCTGGGCCCGGGACGTGGACGCGCGCGTGGACGTGCCTTGAGCGGACACGCTCCTCGGGTGGTCGTGGCGGGAGCCGGTTTCGGCGGCCTGTGGGCGGCGCGCACCCTCGCGGGGAGCGACGTGGACGTCGTGCTCGTGGACCGGAACAACTACCACACGTTCTTTCCGCTCCTCTATCAGGTTGCCGCGGCCGAGCTCGTCCCCACGGACATCGCGTATCCCATCCGCTCGATCTTCCGAGGGACGCCGAACGTAGAGGTCCGCATGGCATCCGTGACGGGACTCGTCGCATCGGAGAGGCGGCTGGAGACCTCGGCGGGCCCGCTGCGCTACGACGCGCTCGTGCTCGCGCTCGGGAGCGAGGCCCACTTCTTCAGTGTGAAAGGCGCGGCCGAGCACGCGTTCGCCCTGCGCTGGATGGACGACGCGATCCCGCTCCGCCACCACGTCTTGACGCGCTTCGAGGCGGCGGCCGCGTCGCGCGACCCACTCGAGCGGCGGCGCCTCCTCACGGTCGCGGTGGTCGGGGGCGGCCCCACCGGGGTCGAGTTCTCGGGAGCGCTGGCGGAGCTCGTCTACGGGCCGCTGCTGAAGGACTACCCGGGCCTCGACGCCGACGAGGTGCAGGTGGTCCTGCTCGAGGCCGCGGAGCGGGTGCTCTCCAGCATGCCCGAGCGGCTCGGAGCGTTCGCGGCCGAGCGGCTGCGCAAGCGCCGGGTCGAGGTCAGGACCGGTGTGCGCGTCGAGGAGGTAGGGCCGGGGTGGGTCCGGCTCGCGGGTGGGGAGACCATCTCGACGGACACGGTGGCGTGGACGGCGGGGATCCAGGGGGATCCCGCGATCCGCCGGTGGGGTCTCCCGGTGGGGCGCGGAGGGCGCGTCGAGGTGGACGGGTGCCTGCGCGTGCGCGGACACCCCGAGATCTACGTAGTCGGCGACCTCGCCTACCGCGAGGACGCAAATGGACGTCCGCTCCCCCAGGTGGCGCAGGTCGCCATCCAGCAGGGGCGCTACGTCGGCAAGGCGATCCTCCGGCATGGACCGGGCGGCGACGCGCCCCCGTTCCGGTACGTGGACCCGGGCATGCTCGCCGTCGTCGGGCGCAACGCCGCCGTGGCGCATGTCTTCGGGCGCACGTTCAAGGGGCTCCTGGCGTGGGTCCTCTGGCTCGGGATCCACCTGGTATGGCTCATCGGGTTCCGGAACCGCGCGCTCGTCCTCGTCAACTGGGCGTGGAACTACGTCACGTTCAGACGTTCGGTGCGGCTCATCCTTCCCGGCGCGCGTGCCGGAGTCCTCCCACCGCACTCGTGAAGGTGCGTCCCCCGGAGAGATCCGCATCCGGGGCAAGACATCAGCCTGCGCCCGCGTCTCAGTACGAAGCCAGCTCCACGATTGCGGCGAGCACGTCGGGCGTCTGCGGGAGGATCACCTCTTCCAGGTCCGGCGCATAGGCGACCCACGTGTCCTTGGACGCCACCCGCCGCACCGGCCCGTCCAGCCACGGGAAGAGCTCGTCGGCAACGCGGGCGGCGATCTCCGACCCGATCCCCCACGACAGCGAATCCTCGTGGACGATGAGGAGCTTCCCGGTCTTCTTCACCGAGGCCGCGATGCGCTCCATGTCCAGAGGCTGAACCGTGCGCAGGTCGAGGACCTCCACGTCCATGCCGTGGTTCTCCGCGGCGACCCTCGCGGCGTCCAGGCTCCTCTTCACCAGCGCGCCGCACGTCACCAGCGTGAGGTCGGATCCCTCCCGCACCACCTTGGCTTTCCCGAAGGGGATCATGTAGTCGGGGCCCGGGTCGCGCCCCTTGTTGTAGACCTGACGATACAGGTGCTTGTGCTCCAGGAAGAGCACCGGATCCTCGCACCGGATGGCCGTGCGAAGGAGGCCGTTGGCGTCCTCGGCGGTGGCGGGGAGGACCACGTGCAGGCCGGGGCAGTGGGCGAAGATGGACTCACCGGTCTGGGAGTGGTAGATCCCTCCACCCTTCAGGTACCCGCCGTACGTCACACGGATGACCACCGGTGCCGCGTACGTCCCGTTGGAGCGGTAGCGCATGGTGGCCAGCTCATTGCGGATCTGCATCATGGCGGGCCAGATGTAGTCGAAGAACTGGATCTCGACGACGGGCTTCATGCCGCGCAGCGCCATCCCCGCCGCGCGCCCCACGATGTTGGCCTCGGCCAGGGGCGAGTTGTAGACGCGGTGGGACCCGAAGCGGGCCTGGAGCCCGTGGGTCACCTTGAAGACGCCGCCCTTTCCCTTCACCGCAGCCAAGGCGCCCTCTCGGGACGCGTCGGCCACGTCCTGGCCGAAGACCACGACCCGCGGGTCCCGCTCCAGCTCGTCGCGCATGCAAGCGTTGAGCAGGTCCACCATGGTCAGGGACCGGTCGTCGCGGTACTCCGGCGCGTCCTCGGTGTCGAAGTCCGGGCCGGTGGGGTCCGCGTCCTCGGAGTAGAGGTGGCGGAGCGCAGTCTCCGGCGCCGGCTGGGAGTAGGCCAGGGCCTGGTCGGCGGCCTCGCCCACCTCCCGCTCCACGTCCCCCTCCAGGGCGTCCAGCTCCTCGGCGGTAGCGATCCCCCGCTCGAGGAGGAGGTCCCGGGTCCGTTTCAGCGGGTCCCGGGCGTCCTGGGCGGCCAGCTCCTCGTCGGTGCGGTACATGCGCTCGTCGTCGGACATGGAGTGGCTGTAGGGACGCACGCAGTGGGCGTGGAGAAGGGCGGGACCCTTCCGCTCCCGGACCCAGCGCACCACCTCGCCGGCGGCGCGGTACGTATCCATCACGTCGGTGCCGTCGCACTCCACCACGTGGAGCCCCGGGAAGCCGCCCACCAGCTTCGAGATGCTCCCGCCCGCCGTCTGCACCTCCACGGGAACGGAGATGGCGTACCCGTTGTCCTCCACCACGTAGGCCACCGGGAGCCCCAGGTTGCAGGCGCTGTTCAGCGACTCCCAGAACTCTCCCTCGGAGGTGGTCCCGTCCCCGGTGGTGACCACCACCACCTCGTCCTCCTCGAAGCGCTCGATGAGGTCGCCGAGCGCCGGGTTCTGCGTCACGCGCAGTCCCGCCTCGGCGGCCCCTACCGCCTGGAGAAACTGGGTTCCGGTGGGGGACGACGTGCTGGCGATGTTGTAGCGCGCGTCCCCGTAGTGCGCGGGCATCTGCCGGCCGCCGGAGGCCGGGTCGGCCTCGGCGCCCACGGCCTGGAGCAGGTGCTCCAGGGGGGCCTGACCCAGGGCGAGCGTGAAGGCCCGGTCGCGGTAATAGAGGAAGAACCAGTCGTGGGCGGGGATGCAGTGCTCGGCCACGGCCACGCCGATGGCCTCGTGCCCGGCGCCGGAGATCTGGAAGAAGATCTTGTTCTGGCGCTTGAGGCTCATCTCCCGGTCGTCGATGCGCCGGGAGGTCACCATGATGCGGTAGAAGCGCAGGAGCTGGGCCGGACTCAACCCCTCGAGGTCCGCCCTCACGGTGATCTCACGATCTTGGGTCGCCATGGAAGCCTGGGCAGCGAAGATGGACGGACTCGAAAGATAGACCACCCCGCGCCCCGGTCCACCGGGGCGCGGAGGACACCGGGCGCGCCGGATGGGGAGGGACCGCGCTCATCGCGGGCCTATCCCGCGTCCCCACCCCGCAGCTCCTCCGCCAGCGCGGCCGGATCGTTGACCGGGGCCCGGCATGCGTACCCCCGACACACGTACGCGGTGGCCGATCCGTGCCGTTGGACCTTCCCTTCCAGGAGAGGGACCCCGGCGGTCGCCGTGCCCTCCTCGCGCCCCGCCACCGTCCGGTTCCTGTGGAAGGGGGCCAGAGCCGCCGCCACCAGCGCCCGGGTGCCGGCGTCGTCTCGGGGTCCTACCACGACCACCTCCACAGGGGACGCCTCCAGCCGGTCCAGCACCCCGAGCAGCCTCCCGAACGCCGTGGGGTAGCGGGCCATGATCTCCGCCTCCCGGGCCACGGCACGCCGCGCCACCTCCGTGTAACGCGCCTCGCTGAAGAGGTGCCCGGCCCGTGCCAGGAGCTCTGCGGCCAGGGAGTTCCCCGAGGGGGTGGCGTTGTCCATGGGGTCCCGGGGCCGGAGGAAAAGACTCTCCGCGCCGTGCTCCGTGTCGTGGAACAGGCCGGCTGTCTCGTCCCAGAAGCCCTCCAGGATCCGCTCGCAGCACCAGCGCGCCTCCTCCAGCCACCGGGGCTCCAGGACCGCCTCGTGGAGGGAGAGGAAGGCGTTGCCCACGGCGCCGTAGTCTTCCAGGAAGGCACCGATCTTCGCCGTCCCGTCCTTCCACGCATGGAGGAGGGCCCCATCGCGGCGCATCTCCCGCAGGAGGAACCCGGCACCGGAGCGGGCTGCCCCCAGGTAGTCGTCGCAGCCCAGCGCCCCGCCCGCTTCCGCCAGGGCGCGGAGCGCCAGCCCACTCCACCCCGACAGCACCTTCTCGTCGCGGAAGGGAGGTGGGCGGTGGGATCGCGCCTCCCGCAGACGAGTCCGTGCGGCGGCGATGCGCACGCGCGCTTCGGTCGGGTCCACGCCGGGGCCGTGCGCCGCCGCGTCGAGCCCGTGGGGGATCCACAGGATGTTCCTCCCCTCGAAATTGCCTTCCGGCGTGACGTCGTAGGCGCGCTGGAAGAGCGCCGCGTCCGAGGCACCCAGCACAGCCTCCACCTCCGCCGGGGTCCACACGTAGAACCGTCCCTCTTCCCCCTCCGAGTCGGCGTCCCTGGCCGAAAAGAAGCCCCCGTGGGGCGACCGGAGGTCCGCGAGCAGGTAGTCCAGGGTGTCCTCGGCTACCTCCCGTAGGTCGCCCTCCCCGGTGAGGCGCCAGGCGTCGAGATAGACCTGGGCCAGGAGGGCGTTGTCGTAGAGCATCTTCTCGAAGTGGGGGACCAGCCATCGCTCGTCCACCGAGTAGCGGTGGAAGCCCCCGCCCAGGTGGTCCCGGATCCCGCCGCCGGCCATGCGGCGCAGGGTGGTGAGGGCCATCTCCAGGGCCCGGGCGTCCCCGGTCCGGGCGTGCTGGCGCAGCAGCACCTCCAGCGTGACCGGTTGGGGGAACTTGGGAGCGCGCCCGAAGCCCCCGTGGACGGGATCGTGCTGGCGGGCCAGGACCTGGACCGCCTGGTCCAGGAGCTCGGTGCCGGGATCCCGGCTCCCCTCGTCCGCCTCCGCCGCCTGGCCGCGGTGGAGCACGTCCACGATCTCCCGGGAGCCCTTCTCCACGTCGGCGCGTCGATCCCGGAACGCATCCGATGCTGCGTCCAGGACCTGGCGGAAGGAAGGGAGTCCGTGGCGCGGGGTGGGCGGAAAGTAGGTCCCACCGTAGAAGGGGATGGCCTGCGAGGTCAGAAACACGGTGAGGGGCCAACCTCCGGACCCGGTCATCGCCTGGACGGCCCGCATGTACACCTGGTCCAGGTCCGGCCGCTCCTCCCGGTCCACCTTCACGCACACGAAGAGCCGGTTCATCAGGTCGGCCACCGCCGGATCCTCGAAGGACTCCCGCTCCATCACGTGGCACCAGTGGCAGGACGAGTACCCGATGGACAGGAGGATGGGCCGGTCCTCCCGCCTGGCGCGCTCCAGCGCCTCTTCGCCCCACGGGTGCCAGTCTACGGGGTTGTGGGCGTGCTGGAGCAGGTACGGGCTGGTCTCGGAGGCGAGGCGGTTGGGCATGGTGGGTGCATGCTCTGGTGGGGCACGGGGGAGCCACGGGTCTCACCCTGCCGGGCGGGGCGGGTTCCCTCCCGGCGGCGGTGGACGCCCGGCCGTCTTCCGGAAAAGAGCGTTGTTCGGGGGCTTCGCGCGGCCTACATTGCATGAAACCTCCCCCTATGGGCTCGGCCCCGGGAAAGGACCGTGTCGCTGTACCTCAGCTCGATGGGCCTCGCGCTCCGGCGCCCCCGCACCATCCTGCACTTGCTGCGGTCGGCCTGGGCGTTCCGAGCCCGGGACTGGTACCGCCGTCCGCCGTTTCTCCCACTCCCCCCGGCATCCTACCTGCGGTGGAGGATGGAGACGGCATACGGAGATCCGGATTTCAGGCCCGACGCGGACGCCATGGAGCGCTACCTCTCGTGGGGGACCAGGATGCGCCAGGAGATGAGGAGGCGCCGTGCGTAAGCTCATCCTCCTCGTGGTGCTCTGGTTCGCGGTGACCTACTACTTCCCCGACTCCCGCACCTGGCTCACCGACGTGTCCCGCCCCCTGTGGATCCCGGTGGTGAAGTGGGACACCAAGGAGGAGATGAGGCAGGTGGCACGGGACGTGGTCGCCCATGAGGTGAGCACGGGGAAGCTCCCGGACCGGCGGGCATGGCTCGACTGGATGGACTACCGCTACTCGCTGGACGAGATGAAGAGCGACGCCTGGGGGTCGGGTTACCAGCTCAGGGTGTGGGCCGACTCTGTGGCGGTGTGGTCCTACGGCCCGGACCGGACCCGGAACACCGAGGACGACTTCCAGGTCTCCCATCCCCGCCAGCGCCGCCGGCGCTGAGCCACGGCCGCGCTCCGCCCCGCGCACCGCTTGGACCCCCTCACCGGTCAGCTCCTCGAGCAGCTCGAGACCTACGGCCCCTGGCTGCTCTTCGTCCTCACCTTCCTGGAGACGTGTTTCCTCTGGGGGCTGGTTGTTCCCGCCGGGGTGGCCATCTCCGTGGGCACCGTCCTGGCGCTGGCGGGGACGCTGGATCTCCCCCAGGTGGTGGGCGCCGCCCTCGCCGGGGGCGCCCTCGGGGACTCGACCGGATACTGGGTCGGCCGGGCCACGGGGGAGCGCGTCCTCGCCGGACGCGGCCCCTGGGCCCGGGCGGTGCGGCGCCACCAGGACGACCTGGGGCGCTTCTTCGGGCGGCGCCCGTTCTACTCGGTGAGCGTGGCGCGCCTGGTCTCCTTCGTCCGCACGGTCATGCCCATGGCGGCGGGGATGACGGGGATCCGCTATCCCCGCTTCCTGGCCTACGAGCTCCTCGGGCTCACCGGGTGTGTCACACTGTACGTGGCCATCGGCATCCTGGCCCAGGAGAGCTGGCAGGTGGCCACGCAGCTCGTCGGGCTGGGCGGCGCTGTGGCCTTCGCCATCACCGGAGCCTTCCTCTGGATGGCCTTCCGGCGCCACCACCGGCACCGGCGCGGTGGCAGGGGGGAAGCTCCGTGATCAGCGTCGCCCTCACCGGGAACGTGGCCGCCGGGAAGTCGGTGGTGGCTGCCGCCTGGGCGGAGCTTGGGGTCCCGGTGGTGAGCGCCGACGACCTGGCCCGCCGCGCGGTGGAGCCCGGGACGACGGGATTGGCGCGCGTGCTGGAGGCGTTCGGCGACGGGGTTCGCTCCGCCGACGGCTCCCTGGACCGGCGCGCCCTGGGCGAGCGGGTCTTCGGGGACGATGCGGCCCGTCGCCGGCTGGAGGAGATCCTCCACCCGGAGATCTGGGCGATGAGGGCGGCGTGGCTGGAGGAGCGACGCGCCGACGGCGAGAGCGTCGCCGTCGCCGAGATCCCTCTCCTCTTCGAGACCGGCCGGGAGGGCGACTTCGACGTCATCGTTCTCGTGGACGCCCCTGCCCCCGTCCGCCTCCGGCGTCTCGTGGAGCGACGGGGGTTGACCGAAGACCAAGCACGCCGGGTCATGGCGGCGCAGATGGACCCGGGGCTCAAGCTCGCCCGGGCCCACCACGTCCTGGCGAACGCGGGCACCGAGGCGGAGCTGGAGAGCGCCGCGGTGGTCCTCCTCTCCGAGCTCCGCGCCCGGGCCGGCGCCATGCCGGTGTCGCTGGTCCTGGACCTCCACCTCCACACCGCGGGTTCCTGGGACTGCCTGTCGGATCCCCGCGCCGTGCTGGAGCGGGCCCTGGCCCTGGGCTTCCACCGCATTGCCATCACCGACCACAACCAGCTCGACGTGGCGCTCGGCATGGCCGGCGAGTTCCCCGACCGGATCATACCCGGCGAGGAGGTGAAGACCGCCGAGGGGATCGACGTCATCGGGCTCTACCTCACCGAGAGGATCCCCAAGGGGACCCCCGCGCGGGAGACCATCGAGCGCGTCCGCGAGCAGGGTGGAATTCCCTACCTGCCCCACCCCTACGCCGCCGGCAAGGGTGGAGGCGGGAAGTACGCCGAGGAGCTGGCGGCCCTGGTCGACGTGGTGGAGGTCTTCAACGCCCGCCTCCACCCTGGTCGCCTGAACGCGCCTGCGGAGGAGCTGGCTTCCCGCCGCGGCCGCCTCAGGTCCGCGGGCTCCGACGCTCACACCCTGGGTGAGCTGGGGGGGGCTCGGATCACGGTGCCGGCTCACCCCAACCGCCCCGGCGCCCTCCTCCGCGCCCTGGCCCATGGGCAGGTGGAGGGGCGCACGGCCTCCAACCTGGTGCACCTGGCCTCGACCTGGGCCAAGGTCCGCAGGCGCCTCCCCGGATGGCGGAGGTGAGCGGCCGTCACGGCTTGCCGTAGCGGGGTGGCGCGCGCATCCGGTACCTTTCACCTGGCGAGGTTCCCTCCCGCCCTGCCCCCGACATCCATCGCACGCTCCAGGGTCAGGAGGCCCTTCTTGAGCTTGTATCGCACGCCGGAGGCGCGGCTCTCGTCGGTCCGGGCGGTACGCAACGCGCTGCTGGCGTCCCGGCGAGCCATTCTCACCACCCATCTCAACGCCGACGGGGATGGGGCGGGGTGCGAGGCGGCCCTGGTGTCGTGGCTCCGGGCAAACGGCACCGAGGCGTGGATCATCAACCCCACGCCCTTCCCCGATGGCTATCGGTTCCTCATCGAGAATTCCGGCTGGATCGTGGAAGCCGGTTCCTCCCAGGCCCAGGATCTCTGCGACCAAGCGGACCTGGCCGTGGTGCTGGACACGGGCGAGGTCCCGCGCATCGGCCGCGTGCGCTCCCTCATCCGGGCGCTCCAGACCGTGGTCGTGGATCATCACCAGCCCGGCGAGCAGCCCATCGGTGGGATCTCGCTGCGCGACGCCGACGCGTGCGCTACGGGCGAATTGGTTTTCGATATCCTTCTGGCCGCCAAGGGGCCCTGGCCGCTGGCCGCCCTGCAGGGGATGTACGCCGCCATCCTCACCGACACCGGGGGCTTCCGCTTCAGCAACGCCACCCCGGGCGCTCACTGCGTGGTGGCCGAGCTCATCGCCAGGGGCGTGGACCCGGAGGAGATGCACGGGCGCGTGTACGGGGCGGCGCCCTTGAAGCGCTACCGGCTGCTCCGCCACGCTCTGGACACGCTGGAGCTGGACGAGAAGGCGGGGATCGCCTGGATGGTCGTCCCCACCGACGCCCTCCGGGAACTGGGTGCCACCCCGGACGACCTGGAAGGCCTTGTGGACGTGCCCCGAGGGATCCAAGGAGCCCGTGTGGGGCTACTGTTCCGTCAGACCACCACGGGCGAGGTGAAGGTCTCCTTCCGGTCCAACGGGCCGGTGAATGTGAACGAGCTGGCGCGGCGCTTCGGGGGTGGAGGCCACATCAAGGCTTCCGGCGCCATGGTACCGGGGCCCCTGGAGGCCGCGGTGGCCACGGTGGTTCAGGCCACCCGTGAGGCCGTCGCCAGGGACAGGAATGGAGGAGGATCCGCTTGACCGACCCGCGCACGGATGACCAGTCGGACGACCCGGGTGTGCCCGAGGCGCTCCCTCGTACCCTGGCGCTCGCCCGCAGGCGCCTGGGGGCCGAGCGGGTGGACCGCCTCTGGATCTTCCCGCCCATCCGGCGGGGGCGGCGGGAGCGGGGCCTGGTTGCGGCCAGCCTCTTCCTGGACGGCGAGGAGCGTCGCCGCATCGTCACGGTCACCTGGACCGCGGAGCGCACCGGGCGGAACCTCACCGTGGAGCACGCGTTCCACGAGGAGGGCGACGCGCCCCCCGACTTGCTCCCCCGGGTCATGGAGGGCGTGGTGCGCAGGGCGGGGGAGGGGTACGGTGACCCCCGGGAGGTGGAGATCGGTGGGGATGCCGAGCGCTTCGCCACTCTCGTGGACGAGTTCGATCCGGCCCTGTTCGCGGCGGAGCAGGCGTGAGCACGCCGGCGGTTCGCCCGTTCATCCGCCTCTTCGCGCGTTACCTGCGCGAGCAGGGCCTTCCCGTCACCCACCAACGCGAGGCGGTGGCGGAAGCGGTGTTCGATTCCCACGGGCACCTCTCCGTGGACGACCTGGAGAGAGAGCTCCGGGACCGGAGCGAGCACATCGGGAAGGCCACCATCTACCGCACGCTGGACCTGCTCGTGCGCAGCCGCCTCGTCGAGGAGCACGACTTCGGGGAGGGGTTCAAGCGCTATGAGCACCGCCTCTCGCGGCAGCCGGTCCACGAGCACCTGGTCTGCCTCGAGTGCGGGAAGGTCATCGAGTTCCAGAGCCCCGAGATGGAGAAGATGGAGCGGCGGGTGCGCGCCGAGCTGGGCTTCGTTCCCTCCCGGCACCGCCTGGAGATCTACGGTCTCTGCAGCGAGTGCCGGCAGGCCGGCGCCCATCTTCCGTACCAGGGGCTCACCTGTCCCATCGACACGGTCTGACCCCGAGGCGGATCGTGTCCCCGCAACCTCAACGCGCCGGGCCGCGGAACCGGTTCGGCGGGAGCGCATGACGCCGTGACCCCCCATGGACTTCCCGCGGGCCTGGAGGGCCTGCACTGGGAGCTTCCCCACACCTTTCTGGCGCTGGACGAGGCGGCGGCGGACTTCGACCGCGCTGCGGCGGTCATCCTCCCCGTGCCCTACGAGTCCACCACGTCGTACGGCGGAGGTACACGCAGAGGGCCCCACGCCATCATCGATGCCTCTCGCTACATCGAGCTCTACGACCAGGAGTTGGACTGCGAGGCCGGCGCACTGCTGGGCATCCACACTCTCCCCGGGCTGGACCTGACGCGGGCCGGAGCCACAGCGGCCATGGCCCAGCTCCAGGCGGCGTACGCGCAGGTGGCCGGTGTGGCCGGCGACCGCTTTCTCATGATGCTCGGGGGTGAGCACAGCGTTTCCTCTCCGTGCATCCTGGCCCAGGCCGACCGGCACGCCGAGCGCCTCACTGTGCTCCAGTTCGACGCCCACACCGACCTCCGGCCCGAGTACGAGGGGACGCCCCACTCCCACGCCTCCGCCATGGCCCGGGTCCTGGACCGGGCCGACGTGGTGGCGGTGGGGATCCGGGCGGTGAGCGCCGAGGAGATGGACATCCACCGCGCCACCCCCGGTTCCACCATCGTGTGGGCCGACGAGATGTGGGAGGACGACCGGTGGACGGACAGGGCACTGGAGGCGCTGGGGCCCAAGGTCTACATCACATTCGACGTGGACTACTTCGACCCGAAGTACGTCCCGTCCACCGGCACGCCGGAGCCGGGCGGGTGCGACTGGTACCGGACGCTGAAGTTCCTGAAGAGGGTCTACCGCGAGCGTGAGGTCGTCGCCGCCGACGTGGTGGAGCTGGCGCCCACACCCGGGTTCCACGCCCCCGACTTCCTGGTGGCCAAGCTCGTCTACAAGCTCATCTCGTACCGCTTCCTGGAGCGGCTCGGCCGGTGACGCCTCCGGGTGCGCCTGCGGGCGCCTCCACCGCGGCGAGCCTGCGTGATGCGGCCACGTTCGGCCGGGACGACCTCTCCCGGGCCACGGGCTCGCCCACGCTGGGTGGGAACCACATCCGCCTCCAGTTCGAGGGCTCCACCACCTTCGAGGCGTGGATCGAGGCCATCGACCGGGCGGAGAAGTTCGTGTACTTCGAGAACTACGTGGTGCGCGACGACCGGGTGGGGCGGGCCTTCCGCGAAGCCCTCGTCGGCAAGGCCGGCCAGGGCGTCCCTGTCCGCGTGATCTTCGACTGGATGGGGTGCTGGGCCACGCCCCGCAGCTACTGGAGGCCGCTCCGCGCGGCCGGTGCCGGAGTGAGGGCGTTCAACCCCCCCTCGCTGGCCCTGGGCGATCCTCTCGGCGTGCTCCAGCGCGACCACCGGAAGCTGGTGGTCGTGGACGGAGAGGTGGCGTTCGTGGGCGGGTTCTGTGTGGGAGAGGAGTGGGCGGGGAGCCGTTCCCGGCCGCCCTGGCGCGACACCGGCGTGGAGATCCACGGGCCGGCGGCTCGGGCCGCCGCCCTCGCCTTCGAGCGCCTGTGGGGCGAGATGGGCGAGCCATCCACCTTCGCCGCCGATATGCGCGAGCCGGACACGGCGGGAGGGATGCCCGTGTGGCTCATCGAGGGCGAGCCGGGGCGGGCGCGGGTGTACCGCACCCTTCACCTCAACGCGGCGCTGGCGCAGAAGCGCCTCTGGATCACCGACGCATACTTCGTGGCTCCTCGGCCGCTGTCGGAGGCCCTCGCGGCGGCGGCGCAGCAGGGCGTGGACGTGCGCATCCTCGTCCCGGAGCACAACAACTGGCCCTGGGTGCGCAGCATCTCGCGGGGCGGCTACCGCTTCCTCCTGGAGAACGGGGTCCGGATCTTCGAGTGGCAGGGGCCCATGATGCACGCGAAGACCACGGTGTGCGACGGGGTCTGGTGCCGCGTCGGGTCCAGCAACCTGAACAACGCCAGCCTCATGGGGAACTGGGAGCTGGACGTGGCCGTCCTGGATCGGGGGCTCGCCGCCCAGCTCGAAGGACTCTTCCTCGCGGACCTGGCGTCCTCCCGTGAGATCGTCCTCCCCGGTGCCGGCGCGAGTGAGCGGCGCCCCGCGAGCCGGGGGGGGACGCTGCCGCCGCAGCTCTCGCTGGATCCGGAGGGCCCGCTCCAGGAGCGCCTGGAGCGGATGCGGAGCTCGAAGGGGAAGCTGGGGATGGCGGGGCTGGTCCGCGCGGGCTCGGCCTTCGGGGGAGCGCTGGCCGGGAACCGGACGCTGGGCCGGGAGGACCGCACCGTGCTGGGCACCGTGGCCGTGGCCTTTCTCGTGGTGGGGGGCTTGGCGGTCCTCCTCCCCACCCTCGTGGGTTGGGCGTTCGCCGCCGTCGCCTTATGGTTCGGGTCCGTGGCGGGGATCCGGGCGCTGGCGCAGGCACGCAGGGCCCGCTCGGAGGAGCGCCAGGAGTCGGCGCCGGACGAAGGCGACACGGAGGGTGAGACCAGCACGTGAACGACGTCGGCATCCTCATCGCGTTCAGCGCGGGGGTCTTCTCCTTCCTGTCTCCGTGCGTGCTCCCCCTGGTGCCCAGCTACCTCACCTTCGTCACCGGGATGAGCCTGGAGGACCTGCAGGAGGGGGTGAACCGGAAGACCACCCTCATCCACTCCGTCCTCTTCGTCGCGGGCTTCAGCCTGGTCTTCATCGTCCTGGGCGCTTCGGCCTCCTTCCTCGGCCAGTTCTTCAGGGCCTACGAAGTGTGGATCGCGCGCATCGGCGGCCTCGTCATCATCGCGCTGGGCCTCCACCTCGCCGGCGTGTTCCGTCTCATGCCGCTCCTCCAGGAGAGGCGGCTGCACCTGGCGAACAAGCCGGCCGGGTACCTGGGGACGCTGGGGGTGGGCATGGCGTTCGGCGCCGGGTGGACGCCGTGCATCGGCCCCGTGCTGGGCGCCATCCTGACCTACGGCTTTTCCCAGGACACCATGTGGGCAGGCGTCGGGCTCCTGGCCGTCTACTCCCTGGGGCTCGCCGTCCCGTTCCTGGTCTCGGCCCTGGCGCTCAACTGGTTCCTGGGTGCCTTCAAGCGCTTCCGGCGCTGGATCCCCGTGGTCGAGAAGGCCTCCGGCCTCCTTCTGATCCTCCTCGGGCTCCTGCTCATGACCGGGACGTTCACCATCCTGAGCGGGTGGCTCACGCGCTTCACGCCGGAGTTCATCCTGGACCGGATCTAGACCGAAGTTCCCGACGCGAGAAGGCGAGAAACGGCGTAGAACAAGGGGT
>CAZJFX010000055.1:0-10900 GCA_964545395.1 uncultured Gemmatimonadaceae bacterium
CCAACATAACGGGCAGGTATCGCAATGTACAGATTATTTACTTCCACTGCCTTACGGGAACGTCGGCGGCGATGCTCATCGGGTCGGCGTCAGCTTGGGGAGAGGATCTCGTCGAGGAGCGCCGCGGTGCGGTCGGCGGCGCCCAGGTGGGCGTGAATATAGCCGAAGGCTCGAGCGGCGGCGTAGTCACGCGCAGCCGCGTCCCCCATCCATGCGTGCAACGCTTCGGCCATGCCCACGTCGTCATGCACGTCCCGTGCCGCGCACGCCGCGAGGAGATCTCCCGCAGCCCGGGTGTTCCCCCTCCGAGGGCCGAAGAGCACCGGGACGCCGGCGGCCGCAGGCTCCAGCACCGAGTGGAGACCCGCCGCGTGGAACCCACCTCCCACATACGCCACGTCCGCCACGGTGTAGAGGTGCGCGAGCACCCCCACCCTGTCCACCACGACCGCGTCCACCCCCACCGCGCCCTTCCCTTCCACGTCCGCCAGCGAAGCTGATCGCCACCCCCGCCGCGACAGGTCGGCGAGGAGTTCCCGGACCACCTCGGGATGAGGCTCGTGGGGAGTGAGGACGGCGCGCAGCCCCGGCTCGCGCCGCCGCGCTGTGTCCAGCGCCGGAAGGAGCACGCGCAGGTCCGAGGGCCACGTGGAGCCGGCCACCACCGTCGGGCGCGGCTCGGCGTGGAACGGGGCGAGCCAGGGAGAAGCGGGGTCAGCGCCCCGGGCGCGCTCCGCCGCCGAGTCCACTGCCGGGTCTCCGGTCACATGAACCACCGCTGCGGGAACCCCCAGCCACCGAAGCCCTTCGGCGTCGGTCTCGGCGATGGCGCAAGCCAGGGAGAGCCGGGACCATGTGGGGCGCAGCAGCGCCCTGCCCGGCCAGCGCGCGCGCCGGGCCCCTGGAGGGACCGACCCTCCCACCAGCGCCACGGGAATGCCGCGCCGAGCGGCCTCCTCCACCAGCACCGGCCACGCCTCGGTCTTCGTGAACGCCACCACCCCGGGCACAACCGCGTCCAGCGCGGGGGCCATCTCCTCAGGGAGATCCCAGGGCAGGTACCCCGCCCACGCCCCCCCCATGCGCGCCGCCAGCGCCTCCGCCGAGGGAGAGAAGTGGGTGAAGATAGCCTGGAGGCCGGGGCGCCGGCGGAGGAGTGCCTCGAGAACCGCCCTGGCCTGGAGCCCCTCTCCCACCGACGGGGCGTGCAACCACAACCCGGGCCGGGCCCGGTCGCGCTCCGAGTCGGCCCACGCCGCCAGTCCCCGGAGGGAACGACTCCTCCCCGCGATGCCACGGGCCACCTTGGACGCACTCCGCTCCAGGGCGGGAGCCGCGGCCCGGAGCAGTCGCTGTACGAATCGGTAGAGAAGGGCGGCGGCCATGGCCCGAGGATAGACCCCCGGGTCCCGTCCCGGAAGGCCGCCGGGACCCGTACATTGCTGGACGGGAACGAACGCCCACCCCCTCCGCGGGAGCGCCATGAATTTCCAGATCACGGTGCGATACGGCGATCGCAGCAAGCGGTACCACGTTTTCCAGGTGCAGGCTCCCGATGCCCGCGAGGCGTTGGCCACCGCCGCCGCGGAGATGCCCGCCGGCATCGTCCCCGAGGCGGACCTGGTGGAGATCCGCATCGCCGTGGATCCCGACGCCCGGGAGCGCCTGGGAGAATTCTAGAGACCGGGCGGGAACGGCGCCGGCCGGACACGGCGGCTCCCGCCCCCGGAAGGCTGCAGCATCGGCGTCCGTACCCAGGATACATGAGCACACCATCTCCCCGGAGGAGATCATGGGTTCCATCATCGTCGCCATCTTCGCCATCCTCCTCGGCGCCGCCATCCGCGGCCTGGGGCCCAGCCTGGGCAGACAGGTCTCCGCCGGATCCGCGCGCCTGGTGGGCCACGGGTTCATGGGCGCCGGCGTCCTCCTCGCCGTCGCGAACACCGTGACGGTGATCTCGGTGGGTGAGGTGGGGATCCAGCACTTCCTGGGGAACATCTCCCAGACCGCGCTGGACCAGGGCGTGCACGTCATCAACCCGCTGGCCAGCGTGGAAAAGATGTCCACCCGGGAGCAGAGCTTCCCTTCCGACGGGAGCGTGGAGCGTATCGACGCCCAGACCAGCGAGCAGCTCAACGTGTCGATGGAGGTCTCGCTTCTCTACCGCATCGATCCGGCCAACGCCCCGGACCTGTACCAGCGCATCGGCTCCGAGGAGCAGATCAAGAGCCGCATCGTCATGAACTCGGTGAGGAACGGCGTGCGCGACGCGGTGGCGACCAAGTCCATCAACGAGATCTTCTCCCCCAACCGGCGCGAGCTGGCCACGCAGATGAAGGAGGCCATCCAGACCAAGGCGGGGGACCGCATCGAGGTCCTGGACGTCTTCGTCCGCGACGTGCAGGCCCCTCCCCTGGTGCGCCAAGCCATCGAGGAGAAGCTCCAGCGCGAGCAGAACGTGGCCGCCGAGCGCTTCCAGACGGAGATCATCCAGGAGAAGGCCCGCCAGCAGACCGAGCAGGCCAAGGGCATCGCCGAGGCTCAGCGCATCATCTCCCAGGGCCTCACGCCGCAGTACCTGACCTTCTACTACATCGAGCAGCTCGCCAAGCTCCCGGCGGGCTCGGTGGTCTACGTGCCCACGGAAGGTGGCGTCCCGCTCATGCGGCCCGTCGGCGGAGGCGTGCGCTAGCGTGGCACGGTCGCTCGGTAGCCGGGTCCTGCGCGCGCTCCTAGTCGCGGCCGTCCTCGGCATGGGGGCCCTGGCGTGGGCGTGCTCCCCGGTCTACGTCATCAAGGCCGGGATCGCCGAGGCGAAGATCCTGCGGGCCCGGCGCCCCATCCCCGAGGTGGTGGCGGACCCGTCCACCGACCCCGACACCCGGGCGAAGCTGGCCTGGGTGCTGGAGGCACGCACCTTCGCGGTGGAGCGGATGGGGATCGACGCCGGCGACGCCTACACCATGTATACCCGCCTGGACCGGGACACCCTGGCCCTGGTGCTGTCCGCGGCGGAGAGGGACCGCCTGGCGCCCAAGACCTGGTGGTTCCCCGTGGTGGGACGCGTGCCCTACAAGGGCTTCTTCGACCGGGACGACGCCCTCTCCGCCCAGGCCGGCCTCGAGAGCGAGGGGTTCGACACGTACCTCCGGCCCACTGCGGCGTTCAGCACCCTGGGGTGGTTCAACGACCCCATCCTCTCCACCGTGCTCCGCGCCGACGAGGTGGACGTGGTGGAGACGGTGCTCCACGAGCTGTCGCACACGTTCCTGTTCGTGCCGGGGCAGGTGGGGTTCAACGAGAGCTTCGCCATGTGGGCGGGGCGGGTCGGAGCCATCGAGTTCTTCTGCAACCGCCCCGGGAGCGGGCCCGGCTCGGTGAAGTGCCTGCGTGCGCAGGCGCGCTGGCGCGACGAGCAGCGCTTCAGCGCCTTCCTGGACGGCCTGGTGGAGGAGCTGCGCACCCTCTACGGGTCCGACGCCCCGAGAGAGGACAAGCTCCGGGGCCGCGAGGAGATCTTCGCCGGCGCGCTGGCGCGCTTCGACGCCGAAGTGGTCCCGACGTTCGAGGAGTCGGCGTACGGGGGATTCCGGCGCACGCCCCTGAACAACGCGACCCTCCTGGGCCGGATCTTCTACTACCACCGCCTCCCCGACTTCCAGGCGCACCTGGAGCGGCACGGCGGAGACCTCAAGGCCGCCCTCGCCGCCATGAAGGCCGGGGTGGGCTCGGTGGACGATCCGTTCGCCCTCCTCCCCTCGGGGTCGCCGGTCCCTTAGCTTGGGGCTTCGCCAAGCACCCTGAAGCAGGGCCGTACCGACCGTATGTCCAACGAAGACAGAGAGGCCTACGTCCCCTCCCAGGTGGAGGAGAAGTGGCAGCGCCTCTGGGATGAGCGGGGCACCAACGCGTTCACCCTCGACGAACTGAGGAACGCCGCCGACCCGTTCTACAACCTCATGATGTTCCCCTACCCCTCGGCCGAGGGGCTCCACGTCGGGAATATCTACGCATTCACCGGAGCCGACGTGCACGGCCGCTACCAGCGCCTGCGCGGCCGCACCGTCTTCGAGCCCATCGGGTTCGACGCCTTCGGGATCCACTCGGAGAACTTCGCCCTGAAGCGCGGGGTCCACCCCATGGACCTCATCCCGTCCAACGTGGCGAACTTCACCCGGCAGCTGCGGCGCACGGGCGGGATGTTCGACTGGCGGCACACCGTGGATACCACCCACCCGTCCTACTACAAGTGGACGCAGTGGGTCTTCCTCCAACTCTTCAAGGCGGGGCTGGCCGAGCGCAAGGAAGCGCCGGTGAACTGGTGCCCGTCGTGCATGACCGTGCTGGCCAACGAGCAGGTCATCGGCGGCGCCTGTGAGCGCTGCCAGACCGCGGTGGAGCAGCGCCGCATCGCCCAGTGGTTCTTCCACATCACGCGCTATGCCCAGCGCCTCCTGGACAACCTGGACACGCTCGACTGGTCCGAGAGCACCAAGGCCGCCCAGCGCAACTGGATCGGCCGGAGCGACGGCGCGCGCCTGCGCTTCCCCGTGCTGGACGCCGAAGGTGGGGACAATGGGACCTTCATCGAGGTCTACACCACCCGCCCGGACACGCTCTATGGCGCGACCTACATGGTCCTCGCCCCCGAGCACCCCTTCGTGGACCAGGTCACCGATGACGGACACCGTCCGCCGGTGCTGGCCTACCGGGCGGAGGCGGCCAAGAAGGACCTGGTGGCGCGCCAGAAGGTGGACAAGACCAAGACCGGCGTCTTCACCGGCGGCTACTGCCGCAACCCCGTCACCGGCGCGCCCATCCCCATCTGGATCGCGGACTACGTCCTGACGGGCTACGGCACCGGCGCCATTATGGCGGTGCCCGGCCACGACGAGCGCGACTTCGAGTTCGCCCAGCAGTTCGAGCTGCCCATCGTGCGCGTGGTGGCGGGCCCGGGTGACAGCTCGGACACGCCGCTGAGCGAGGCGTACCTGGGCGACGGCGTCATGGTGAACAGCGGGTCCCTCGACGGCCTCCCCTGGCCCGAGGCCAAGGTGAGGATCGTAGAGATGCTGGCCGGGCGGGGCCTGGGCGAGCCTGAGGTGAATTTCAGGCTGCGCGACTGGTGCATCTCGCGGCAGCGGTACTGGGGCCCACCCATCCCCATCATCCACTGCGATGCGTGCGGGCCGGTGGCCGTGCCGGATGAGGACCTGCCCGTGGTGCTCCCGCGGGTGACGGACTTCAAGCCCGACGACACCGGAGTCAGCCCCCTGGCCCGCGTGGCCGATTGGTACCGGACCACCTGCCCGGAATGCGGCGCCCCCGCCCGCCGGGAAACCGACGTGTCCGACACGTTCCTGGACAGCGGCTGGTACTTCCTCCGCTATCCGTCCACCGATTTCGACGACCGTCCCTTCGACTCCGACCTCACGTCGAAATGGCTCCCGGTGGATGCATACATCGGCGGCAACGAGCACGCCGTGCTCCACCTGCTCTACTCCCGGTTCCTCACCATGGTGCTCCACGACCTGGGGCACCTGGGCTTCGAGGAGCCCTACAAGACCTTCCGGGCCCACGGCCTCATCATCGCCGAGGGCGCCAAGATGTCGAAGAGCAAGGGAAACGTGGTCGTGCCCGACCCCATCATCGAGGAGTACGGGGCCGATGCGTTCCGCATGTACCTCATGTTCCTGGGGCCCTTCGAGAGCGGCGGAGACTACCGCCAGGAGGGGATCCAGGGTCCCTTCGGGTTCCTGCACCGCCTCTTCGACACGGTGGTGTCCGCCGGCGACGGCCAACCGGATCCGCAGGTCGAGCGCAGGCTGCACCGTACGATCAGGCAGGTGACCGAGCAGCTCGGTGACCTCCAGTACAACACCGCCGTCGCCGCCATGATGGAGTACCTGAACGCGGTCCGCTCCGGCGGGCGTCAGGCGGCGCGCTCCGAGGTGGAGCCTCTGGTCGTCCTGGTGGCTCCCTTCGCGCCCCACCTGGCCGAGGAGCTGTGGGAAAGACTCGGGCACACGGAGAGCATCTTCCACGGCGCCAACTGGCCGGCGTACGACGAGGCCAAGACGGTGGACGACACAGTGAAGATCGCCGTGCAGGTCAACGGCAAGCTCCGCGGCACCGTCCATGCGGCCAAGGGCGCGCCCGAGGCCGACGTGGTGGCGCTGTCCCGGAAGGACGAGAACGTGGCGCGCCACCTGGTGCACGTCACCGAGCGGAAGGTCGTGTTCATCAAGGATCGCCTGGTCAACTTCGTCGTGTCATGAACGAGATCGAACGCCTGGCCGTGGATGCGATCCGCGTCCTCTCCATGGATGCGGTGCAGAAGGCCAACTCCGGCCATCCGGGCACGCCCATGGCCCTCGCGCCCATGGGGTACGTGCTCTTCCACCGCCACCTGCGCCACAACCCGGCCAACCCGGCGTGGCCCGACCGGGACCGCTTCGTGCTGTCGGCGGGACACGCCTCCATGCTCCTCTACTCGCTCCTGCACTTGAGCGGGTACGACGTATCCCTGGACGACATCCGTCGGTTCCGCCAATGGGGATCCCGGACCCCTGGACACCCGGAGTACGCCCACACCCCCGGAGTGGAGTCCACCACCGGACCCCTGGGCCAGGGCGTGGCCATGTCCGTCGGGATGGCGCTGGCCGAGCGCTGGCTCGCCGCACGCTTCAACCGCCCGGGCCACGATCTGGTGAGCCACTTCACGTACGCGCTCTGCTCGGACGGGGACCTCATGGAGGGGATCTCCCACGAGGCCGCCGAGTTGGCGGGGCATCAGAGGCTCGGCAAGCTGGTCTGGATCTGGGACGACAACCGGATCTCCATCGAGGGCTCCACCGACCTGGCGTCGTCCACGGACCAGGCGAAGCGCTTCGAGGCGTACGGCTGGCACGTGGTCCATGTGCACGACGGCAACGACCTGCACGCCATGGACCTGGCGCTGGAGGAGGCGCAGCGGGAGACGGACCGTCCCAGCCTCGTCGTCCTGCGCACCACCATCGCATGGGGGAGCCCGAACAAGGCGGGGAGTGCCGAGACCCACGGCGCGCCCCTCGGCGAAGCCGAGATCGAAGCCACCAAGAAGAACCTGGGCTACCCCTCCCTCGAGCCCTTCTTCGTGGACGAGCGGGCGCGTGAGCACTGGGCGCTCTGCCGTCGCAAGGGCGAGCGCTTGGAGGAGACGTGGCAGGCCCGCTATGCCATCTACCGGGCCGAGCACGAGGAGATGGCGAACGAGTTCGACCGACTGATGGCCGGCCGCCTCCACAGCGGTTGGGACGCCCGCCTGCCGGACCTCACGGCGCCCGCGAAGCCCGACGCCACGCGCGGGTGGTCCGGGAAGGTGATCCAGGGGCTGGCGGCGGGGATGCCCGAGCTCATCGGCGGATCCGCGGACCTGGGCCCGTCGAACAAGACCGACGTCAAGGGCTCCAACTCTCTCCTCCCCCAGAACCCCGGCGGGAGGGTGATGCACTACGGCATCCGCGAGCACGCCATGGGCGCCGTCATGAACGGCATGTGCCTGCACGGAGGAGTGCGCCCGTTCGGAGGCACGTTCCTGGTGTTCTCCGACTACATGCGCCCCGCCATCCGCCTCGCGGCGCTCATGGGCCAACCCGCGGTGTACGTGTTCACCCACGACTCCATTGGGGTCGGCGAGGACGGCCCCACCCACCAACCCGTGGAGCACCTGGCCGCGCTCCGGGCCATCCCTGGTCTCGTGGACCTCCGCCCCGGCGACGCCGCCGAGACCGCGGTCGCCTGGCGCCTGGCCGTGGAGCGAACCGATGGCCCCAGCTTCCTGGCGCTGTCGCGCCAGGGCGTCCCCCTCCTGGACAGGGCGTCGCTGGAGTCCGCCGAAGGAGTGCGCCGGGGCGGCTACATCCTCGCCGAGGCCGGCGGGGGACGGCCGGCGGTGATCCTCATCGCGTCGGGAACCGAGTTGGGCATCGCCATGGAGGCCCGCGCCGTCCTGGAGTCCGGCGGGACGCCCGCGCGCGTGGTGAGCTTGCCGAGCTGGGCTCTCTTCGCCGCGCAGGCTCCATCGTATCGGTACCAGGTCCTCCCGCCTGCGGTCACGGCCCGGGTGTCGGTGGAGGCAGGCACCACCTTCGGTTGGGAGCGCTGGGTGGGAAGCCGCGGAACCGCCCTCGGCCTCGACCGCTTCGGGGCGTCCGCCCCGGCGGATACGCTCTACGAGCGTTTCGGAATCACCGTGGACACGGTGGTGGAGGCGGCCCGGGCCCTGCTCTGAGCTCCCCGGGCCCGGGCACCGGTGAACTTACTCCTGCCGGTGAACGATCGCCTTCAGCACCACGAACCCGATGATCCCCGCCAGCGCCGAGGTCACCAAGACCGAGAGCTTCGCCGTGGCGACCAGCGCCGGATCGCTGAAGGCCAGCTCGGTGATGAAGAGGGAGACGGTGAACCCGATCCCCCCGAGGAGGGCCACGCCCGCGACGTGCTGCCAGCAGACCCCCTCCGGAAGCGACGCCGCGCCGATGCGCACCGCCAGCCAGGAAGCCACCACGATCCCCACGAGCTTACCGAGGATCAGGCCCCCCGCGATCCCCAGGGCGATGGGGCTGCGCACCGCGGCCGCCACGCTCTCGGCCGTGATCTCCACGCCGGCGTTCGCGAACGCGAAGAGCGGGAGCACCACGAACGCCGTCCACGGGTGGAACTTCCGCTCCAGGCGCTCCACCGGCGATTCGGTGTTCACCATGAGCTCCTCCAGCTTTCCCGACGCCGCCTCCATCTCGTCGTGGTGGCCCGCCTCCAGGCACCTCTCCATGCGGTCCAGGAGCATGCGGCCTTGGCTCAGCAGCGTCCGGTCGTCGTAGAGGTGGCTCGCAGGCGTCAGCAACGCGAGGACCACCCCCGCCAGCGTGGCGTGGACCCCCGACTGGTGAAACGCGATCCAGAACAGGAACCCCGGAAGCACGTACGCGAACGACCTGCGAATGCCGGCGCGCCGGAGCAGGAACATGAAGGCCAGGATCCCGGCGGCCACCAGCAGCGCCCCCGGCGCGAGCTTCTCGGTGTAGAAAAACGCGATCACGAGGATCGCGCCCAGGTCGTCCACGATGGCCAGCGCCAGCAGGAACACCCGCAACTGCGCGGGCAGGCTCCGGCCCAACAGTCCGAGGACGCCCAGGGCGAAGGCGATGTCCGTGGCCATGGGGATTCCCCATCCCCTCGCTCCCTCCCCCGCCGTGTTCAGCGCGAAGTAGATGAGCGCCGGACCCACCATTCCCCCCACCGCCGCGAAAGCCGGGAGCGCGGCCCTCCTGGGTGAGGACAGGTGCCCGTGGAGGAGCTCGCGCTTGATTTCCAGCCCCACCACGAAAAAGAAGAGGGCCATGAGCCCGTCGTTCACCCAGTGGTGCAGGCTCAGGGAGATCGTCACCACCGCCAGGTCCAGCGTGACCTTGGTCTCCCACAGCGCGTGGAAAGCGTGGGCCAGGGGGGAGTTGGCGATGACCAGCGCCGCAATGGCCGCCGCCAGGAGCACCGCCGACCCTGCCCACTCTGTGGCGATGAAGTGCTGCACGGGGAACAGCAGCTCCCGCGCCACCCGGTCCTGCGTGACCCCCTGCTCCAGCAGGCCGCGCCCTCGTGCCTTGCCGCCCATCAGGCCACCCTCCTGCGCAGCGCCGCAGGCAACGGCGGCACGCGTGTCACCCGCTCGTGGCGACGACGGCGCTGCACCACCGGCCGGTCGTAGCACGACTCGGCCCGGCACCCGGCCTGGCGCGCCCACTTCTTCCAGGCCGCGCCGTGTCCATAGGAGCCCTCCAGGACCCATTCGGCCACGTGGGCCATCTCGTGGAGAAGCGTGTCCATGCGCTCGGCGCCGTTTCCTTCGAGCATGAGGTCGACGTTCAGGGCCAGTTCGATGACGACGCGCCGCCCTTCGTGATCGCGTCCGGGGAGCATGTGCCCCAGTCCCACCTTCATCCGATTGCTGAGGCGGATGGGGATGTCGTCAGGCAACAACCCGTCAAAGCGCGTTTTGTTCAGATAGCGGTATACCGCCCGCAGGTACCGGCGCTGCTCGGGCGTCCCACAGCAGCGCGTGACCTCGGCGTCGCCAGCGCACCGCGTCGCCGCCCGCCGTTGGCGCTGGGCGTACGACGCACGCACCGCCTCGAGCACCGGCGCAAGTCCGGGCCACGTGCGCACCCGCTCGGAGGCCTCGCGCACGGACGCGCTGCGCCAGCCTCTTCCGCGCACGATGACAGCCAGAGCGTCCAGGATGAACGCGGGCGCACGACGGTACGCGACATGCAGATTGAGCACCGTAGCGTCCTGCGTGAGGGACCAGATGATGCTCCGATTGGCGCGGAAATTCACGCTTTTCAGGCGTCTGGCCCCTCGGAGCCGCAGCTCGCGCAGGGTCTCCTCGGTGGACCGGGCCCGCATGATCTCCTCTCCGGATGGACGCTTCGCGCGCTTCGTCGCAGAGGACAATGATGAGGGCTCGAACGCCTCCGCGCACCCCCTGTCGAGGCATTTTCGGGACACTCCGCGACACCCCTCCAACACACCCTAGGGGTTGGGCCCCGCCGGAAGCGAGCCACGACATCTTGTGTGATGACGCGCTGAACCTATTGCGTTCCTGTATCGGATTGCACTACATAGATACCGTTCGCGAACTACATGGTCGTACCCTGCTTCCGGAGGCGTCCCGTGGCGACCAAGAAGCCCGCAGCAAAGAAGAAGGCAGCGAAGAAGGCCCCGCCCAAGAAGAAGGCGGCGAAGAAGGTCGCGAAGAAGCCGGTGAAGAAGGTCGCGAAGAAGAAGGTCGCGAAGAAGCCGGCCAAGAAGGTCGCGAAGAAGAAGGTCGCGAAGAAGCCGGCCAAGAAGGTCGCGAAGA
>CAZJFX010000055.1:11000-24369 GCA_964545395.1 uncultured Gemmatimonadaceae bacterium
GAAGGTCGCGAAGAAGCCGGCCAAGAAGGTCGCGAAGAAGAAGGTCGCGAAGAAGAAGGTCGCGAAGAAGCCGGCCAAGAAGGTCGCGAAGAAGAAGGTCGCGAAGAAGCCGGCCAAGAAAGCCGCCGGTGCGAAGAAGAAGCCGGCCAAGAAGGCCGCTGCCGCTCCCGTCGTTCCTGCCGCTCCTGCGCCGATCATGAAGACAGCGAAGAAGGCGGCGAAGAAGGTAGCGAAGAAGCCGGCCAAGAAGGCGGCGAAGAAGCCCGCGAAGAAGGCCGCCAAGAAGAAGTAAGGTCGGCCGGACCGCGCGGTCCCTAAGGCGCCGGCGCCCCTCCGGGTGCCGGCGCCTTGCCTTTGCGGAGGCATTCCATCACTGCGCCGAACTCCTCACGCAGCTCGGGCAACGCCAAGCGTGCCCCCTCCGCGTCCGCGTCCCGACCCAGATTCTCCATGACCTGCAGGAGCCGGTAGAGCCGGTTCGCGTGGATGTTGCCCGAGGACGACTTCAGCGAGTGGGCCCGCCTGCGCGTCCCTTCGGTGTCACCGGCCGTCGCGGACTCTTCCAGCCCCGCGAAGAGCACCGGCGACTCCTCCAGGTAGATGGCCACGGTGGTGTCCACCACGTCCTCGACACCCGCCTCGCGCATGAGGGCCCGAAATCCCTCCAGGTCCACCGGATGCTCCTGCCTACCGCCCTCATCCATGGCCGCTCCTCCTGCCTCGACTTGCTCCCGGGCGACCGCTGATGCATCCACCGGCACTCTCGCCCACCGCTCCACCATCTCGTACAGATCCTCAGGCTTGAACGGCTTGGCCAGGAAGTCGTTCATTCCCACCGCTCGGCTGCGCTCCCGCTCCTCGGCGAAGGCGTGCGCGGTCAGCGCCACGATGGGAAGCGTGTCCGCGTCGGCGAAGCTCCGGATGGTCCGCGTGGCCTCGTGCCCGTCCATCTCCGGCATCTGGATGTCCATGAGCACGAGGTCGAACCGATCTCGCTGCGCTGCCTCCACCGCCTGCCTCCCATCGCTTACGGCGAACACCTCGTGGCCCCGCTTCCTGAGCAGGGCCACAACGACCTGCTGGTTCACCGGGTTGTCCTCGGCCAGGAGGATGCGAGCCCTCCCCTTCACGCGAGAGATGGTCTCCCGGGTCACCAGGCGACGCTCGCGTCCCACCTGGCCCGACTGGCTCAGAAGCACGGTGAGCGCCTTGAGCAGCTCGGTGCGGGACACGGGCTTCGCAAGATAGCCCCCGACTCCCAGCGCCCGGGCGTGATCCGCGCCCCCCGTAAGAGCCGCGGACGTCACCATGAGGATGCGCGGGGAGCCGTACGACGGGTCCTCATGCACCGCCTGGGCGAGCTCGAACCCCTCCCTGCCCGGCATCATTTGATCGAGGATGACCACGTCGAAGGGCTCTCCCCGGTCGGCCGCCCCGCGCGCTTCCGCCAGCCCCTCGTCCACGCCCACGGCCTCGGTGGCCACGGCGCCCACGTGGGCCAACGCTTCGGAGATGATGCGGCGCGCGGTGGCATTGTCGTCCACGACCAGGTACCGGCAACGGGAGAGCGGCACCTGCTCCGTGGTGCGGGTCTCCGGCGGCCTGGTCTCCTGGACACCTTCCATGAGCAACTCGAAATGGAAGAGGCTCCCCTTCCCGGGTTCGCTTTCCACCACGAGCCTGCCGCCCATGAGCTCGACGAGCCGCTTCGAGATGCTGAGCCCGAGCCCCGTCCCTCCGTGGGTCCGGGTGGTGGAGGAATCGGCCTGCTCGAAAGCGCGGAAGATCACCTCGTGCTTCTCGCGCGGGATTCCGATCCCGGTATCGCGGACGCTGAAGTGAATCCGGTGCCGGTCCCCCTCGAGCCCCGCGTAGCGGGCCGAGATCTCGACCTCGCCGCCCCGGGTGAACTTCACCGCGTTGCCCACGAGGTTGGCCAGCACCTGGCGGAGGCGGTGCGGGTCGCCTCGAACGCCCTGTGGCACACCCTCGCCCACGTTCACGATGAGCTCGTCATCCGCTCCCGCCGCGGACCCGGCGAAGACCCGGCCCACCTCGGCCACGATCTCGTGCAGGTTGAAGTCCACCGCTTCCAACTCGAGCTGGCCAGCCTCGACCTTCGACACGTCGAGGACATCGTTGAGGATGCGCAGCAGACCCTGGCCCGAGGAGCGGATGACCTCCGCCGTGTTCCGCTGATCGTCGGTGAGGGGCGTGTCCAGGAGGACCTCCACCATCCCCAGGATGCCGTTCATGGGGGTGCGGATCTCGTGGCTCATGCTCGCCAGAAACGCGCTCTTCGCCCGCCCCGCCTCCTCGGCCTGGATGCGCGCGACCTTCTGCGCCTCCTGGGCCTCGACCTGCTGGCTCACGTCCTCGGCAAGGAGGAGGATGGTCCCCGCGGCCGTGTCCTCGGGCTGGGTGCCGGAGAGGCGCACCCACATCGTGGTCCCGTCGGCGCGGCGCAGGGGAAGGTCGGCCACGGCCGCACGCCGATCCATGAGCGTCTCCAGGAAGGTGGCCACCGACGGCCCCTCCCTGTCTCCCGACACCAGGGGGATGAACGGCCGGCCGATCACCGCGTCCGCTGAGTGGCCGAAGGCCCTCTCGAAAGCCGGGTTCACCCGCACCACGGCACAGTCGCCGTCCAGCACGACCACCGACAACGGCGCGGAAGCGATGAGGGAGTCGAGGAAGTCCCGGCTCCGGTCCGTCTCTTCCTTGGCGATGGCCAGCCGCTCACCGGCGCGGATCTCGTGCAGCAGCATCTGGTGGGCGCGCCGATGCACCACCACCATGAACGGCGCGAACAGCGCGACGAGCAGGAGCATGACGGCGTGGTCGTGGGTCCATCCGCTGAGAAGGATGGTGAGGACCAGGGGCCCGAAGAGAAGCCCCATGAAACCCAGGAACGACCTGGCGTCCGCCACCAGCGTGGACGTCCCCGCGGCGACCAGTCCCGCGAAGATGAGGAGCAGGAAGAGGAGGCCCTCCACGTCGGCGCCGACGTGCAGGAGCGCCCAGCCACCCCAGAGGGACGCCGCGATCCAGATGTCCCTGCGCACCAGAGACAGCACGGTGGAGGAGTCAGTTGCACGCTCCAGCACCCTCCAGCGGTTCACCGTCCGTGCGCCGGCCGTGGCCACGAAGAGGCCGAGCCAGGTCAGGCTTGCCCACGGCGGTATGCCCTCCCAGAAGACGAAGACCGTGACCGCGGCCAGGAGGACGTGGGCCACGTCCGCGGAGGGCCTCCCCCCCAGCAGGTGCTCCGCCAGCGCCGACTCCAGCGATGCGGCGAGACGGACTTCCACTGCCGGGAAGCCCTGTGCGGGCGGCGGGGCGCTCCCCCGGGACGGCGCGGAGCGGGGTTGGGTGGGCAGGTCGGCGTCGGTCATGGGTCAGGGGACGGAGGCGAGGGCCTCAATAGTACGGCCCGGGCTGCGGGACGCCACAACGCCCCACCGCCCGGGCCGTGCCTCCTCCCAGGGCTGCGCCGTTAGAACGCTGCCGTGACGCCGGCGATGAACCGGGTCCGCTTCAGCTCCAGGTCCCGGCTCACCTCCGCCAGGAGGCGGACGTTGCGGGCGTAGAGGTAGTTGGCGGTGAAGCCCACCGATTCGTACTTCTCCAGGAACCCCTCCTCGCCCGCCCGCACCGTGAAGATCGGGCTGTTCGCCTCGATGCGGTTGTAGAGCACGGTGAAGTGCACGTTCCCGCCGGCGCCCTGGGGAAAGAAGAGCATCTCCCCCATGTAGCTGTCCACGTCGGTCTCCAGAGGATCGTCGGCGCCGAAGTTGCACCGCACGTCGGTTCTGGCACACGTCTCGAGGTAGAACGGGTTGCCGTCCTTCCGGTACAGGTACTGGAGGTTGAACTCCACCTTCTCCCCCAGGGGGATGGTGGCGTCGGGGCCGAACACCTGGAGCGAGCTCCTCAGGTCGTCGGCCTTCTCCTCCCCCGTGTAGAAGAAGCCGCCCACCCGGGCGAAGCCCAGGTCCTGGCTGAGCCGCACCCCGAAGTGCTTGCCGTTGTCCGTGTCGTAGTTTTTGGACTCGGTAGCATGGGAAAGCCCCCGTCCGTTCACGACCTGGACGAAGAGGTCCGCGTTCTTCCAGGGCGACGTGGTGGCCATGAGCCCCCGCTCGTACGTCAGGTCCGCGCGGACGTCCCCGACACGCACCCGGTACGGCATGTAGTCCTCGTACTCCAGGCGGACTTCCCGCTTGTAGAGCGGGTCCGACACCTGGAACTGACCGGCCATGAGGTCCCAACCGCTCCCGAGAACGTCATTGAACTGGAGGTACGCATCCTCCAGCCCGGCCACCTCCCCCCGCTCGGACATGAAGAAGTAGAGGTAGTAGGAGATGTCGTCGGTCACCTGCCCGCCCGTGAGCAGCTTGACGCCCCAGGGGATCTTGAGGTCCGTGGCGACCACATCGTCACCCCCGGAGAGCCCGCTCATGTAGGCGTCCACCCGGATGGCCAGGGGGATGTCTCGCTGGAGCCTGAGCATGGGATCGCCGGTGGTCAGGGTGTCCACGGGCGTCTCCCCCCTCGCCATCTGGAAGCCGTTGCCGGCGAACGTCTCCCCGAAGGCGGTGAGGCGGGGAATGGGCGCGTGGCAGAGGGCGCAGGTGAGCCTGTACTTCCGCGCGAACGCGGGGATGGCCTGGGCTTGGTTGGGCAGCAGCGGCAGGAGGAGAAGCGCGGCCAGTGCGGCCTTCAGGGTGCTTCGCGGGGCAGTAGGCATGGAGGTCTCCTGGCAAACGGAGTCGAGGGGCGGCTCCCAGGAATCAAGCTTCTGCACTCGGGGGGGTCTCCGCTGTCGGGAAAAGCCTGACAACGGCGTCCCGCGGGGGGGTTACCCGCCCCGGGGTCGCGGCGGGAGGCTTACGGGGCAGGAGCCCCCTATTGCCACCCGGGGGCTCCGCCCCCCTCTTGGCAGCGGCATCATCCACCGCTTCCACGAGAACCCCATGCTCTCAACGTCGCGCGCCGCGTCCCGCCGTCGGCGCCACTCCCTCCCCATCCTGGCCGCGGCCCTCGCCCTTGCCGCGTTCGGCGCGCCCCAGGCCGCCGTGTCACAGTCCATGGGGGCGGTGGGTGGACCCGGCTCCGCCAACTATCCGCTCGCCGCCCGCTTCGCGCCCTACAAGATCCGGGAACTGGTGAAGAGCACCACCCTCACGCCCCGATGGATCCAGAAGACGGACCGGTTCTGGTACGAGTGGGAGACCACCCAGGGCATGACCTTCTGGCTGGTGGATCCGGCCCTGGGGACCAAGCGCCAGATCTTCGACAACGATCGCATCGCTGCGGAGCTCACCCGTCTCACCCGGGATCCCTGGGATGGCCAGCACCTGTCCATCCGCAACATCCGCTTCATCAGCGACAACACGCTCCAGTTCGAGGTCCAGTCGTCCGAGGACGAGGAGATCCGGAAGGAGGAGACCGACACGCTCCAGCAGGACCAGCAGGACAAGCAACGTCAGCGTCCTCCGCGCCCGAAGAAGAAGGTCTTCCACTTCGAGTACGACGTCGCCACCCAGACCCTGCGCCAGCTCGAGGACTACGAGGGCCCGGACAACCACCCCCGATGGGCCGGCGTGTCCCCCGATACCGCCTGGGTCGTGTTCAGCAGGGAGTTCAACCTCTGGGCCATGACATGGGAGGAGTACCGGAAGGTCCTGGACGCCCGCCGCGGCAAGTCGGGCGCCGAGGCCGACTCGGCCGAGTGGAAGCTGGAGGGGCTCCAGGAGATCCAACTCACCACCGACGGTGAGCGGGACTATGCCTACGGCACCCAGGGGCGAGGCGAGAACGACGAAGAGACCCTGAAGGAGTTCAAGCGGCGTCAGCGAGCCGGAATCAGCTGGAGCCACGACGCCCGCTGGTTCGCCCTCACCCGCCAGGACAGGCGCAAGGTGGGAGACCTGTGGGTGGTGCACGTGGCGGGCGACAAGCGCCCGAAGCTGGAGAGCTACAAGTACGACATGCCGGGCGAGAAGGACGTGACGCAGACCGAGCTCCTGGTCTACGACATGCGGGACAGAGCCATGAAGAAGATCGACGACAAGCCCTGGAAGGATCAGAGCATGGGCGTCTACAGCGACCCCACCGGCCGGGGTCCCCGTGGCTCCGGCGCGGCCGACACGGAAGAGGTGCCGATCACCAAATGGCTCTCCAGCCGCTCCGACGAGATGTACTTCTTCCGGGCAAGCCGCGACCTCCACCGCATCGACGTGATGGTGGCCGACCCCACCAGCGGGCAGGTGCGCACGGTCATCGAGGAGCGCCTGAACACCTACCAGGAGCAGCTCCCTCCACGGCGCCTGGCCAACGGCGACCTGATCTGGTGGTCCGAACGGGATGGATGGGCCCACCTCTACCGCTTCGGTTCCGACGGAACGCTCAGGAACCGGCTAACCCAGGGGCCCTGGCATGTGGACGCCATCGAAGGCGTGGACGAGGCGCGGGGCTGGGTCCTGTTCACCGCCAACGGCCGCGAGCAGGGGGAGGACCCGTACTACCGGCACGTCTACCGGGTGGGGCTGGACGGGCGCGGCCTGCAGAACCTCACCCCCGGTGACTCCGACCACGGGGCCGCAGTGGCCGAGTCCAACCGCTTCCTCGTAAACAATCACTCGCGGGTGAATGCCGTCCCCGCCGCGGCGCTCTTCGACGCGAGCGGGCGCAAGGTCATGAACCTGGAGGAGGCCGACTTCTCCTTGCTGACGGCGGCGGGATACCGATTCCCCGAGCCCTACACGGTGAAAGCCGCGGACGGAGTCACGGACCTGTACGGCGTCATGTACAAGCCTTACGACTTCGACCCCGCCAAGCGCTATCCCATCGTGGCCTACGTCTACCCGGGGCCCCAGACCGAGTCGGTGGCCAAGGCGTTCAGCACCGCAGCCTTCGAGCAGGGGCTGGCCCAGTTCGGGTTCATCGTGATCACCATCGGGAACCGGGGCGGCAATCCCGACCGGTCCAAGTGGTACCACAACTACGGGTACGGCGACCTGCGCGACTACGGGCTGGCGGACAAGAAGGTGGCCATCGAGCAGCTGGCCGCCCGCCACGACTTCGTGGACATGGATCGGGTCGGCATCTACGGCCACTCGGGGGGCGGCTTCATGTCCACGGCGGCCATGCTGGTCTACCCGGACTTCTTCAAGGTCGCGGTGTCATCGTCGGGGAACCACAACAACGACGTGTACAATCGGTGGTGGTCCGAGACCCACCACGGCGTGAAGGAGGTGGTCGGGGACTCGGGCCAGGTATCCTTCGAGTACGACATCGAGAAGAACTCGGACTTGGCCGCGAACCTGAAGGGCCACCTCCTTCTCACCACCGGGGACGTGGACAACAACGTCCACCACGCAGGCACGCTGCGCATGGCCGAGGCGCTCATCAAGGCGAACAAGCGCTTCGACATGTTCGTCTTCCCGGGCCAGCGCCACAGCTATGGAACCATGAGCGATTACTGGTACTGGCTGCGCTGCGAGTACTTCGTGAAGCACCTGCTCGAGGATTCCCGATGGAGCGCGGACATCACGCAGCTGCAGGTGGAGCAGCCGAAGACGCGTTAGGGATCAAGCGGGTCACGGGCCCCCCTCTCCGCGAAAGAACGCTTCGCGACATCGCTTCGAGGGCGGCCCGTGACCCCGTCCATCCAGGCAACTTACGGCTGGTCCACCGGAGGCTGCGTCTACGCGGGCTTAGGGGGCGGCGGCTGCATTGGTGCGAAGCAGCCTGCTAGATTCCGGCCCATGGACGCATATGTGAGCACGCGCGGCGCAGGCCCGGTGCCCTTCGCCCACGCTTTGCTCCGAGGCCTCGCTCCGGACGGAGGGCTGTACGTCCCGGCCGAGCCGCCTGAGCTGGGGAGGGACACCCCCCCGGTGGGAAGCACGTTCGCCGACACGGCCCGGTGGGCCGCGCCCCGGCTCCTCCCGGACACCATGGAGCCGGCGGTGCTGCAGCGGGTCGTCTCGGGGGCATTGGATCTACCCATGCCCTTGGTGGAGGTGGAGAAGGACACCTTCGTCCTCGAGCTCTTCCACGGGCCCAGCCTGGCCTTCAAGGACGTCGGCGCCCGCTTCATGGCCCGGGCCATGGCGGCGGTCGCGGCCCCGGGGGCCAACCACACCGTGCTGGTGGCCACTTCCGGCGACACCGGGGGAGCCGTTGCGTCCGCGTTCCACGGCCTGGCCGGGTACCGCGTGGTGGTTCTCTTCCCCCGCGACGGCATCAGCGAGCGCCAGCGCCAGCAGATGACGACGCTGGGCGGCAACGTGGTGGCCGTGTCCGTGGACGGCACCTTCGACGACTGCCAGCGCCTGGCCAAGGGAGCCTTCGCCGACCCCGCGCTGCGCGATGCGTGCGCCCTGACGTCGGCCAACTCCATCAACATCGGCCGCCTTCTTCCGCAGGCGTTCTACTACATCCACGCCGCCTCCGTCCTGGGGTGGAGCCGCTCCCCCGCCACGTTCGTCGTCCCTTCGGGGAATCTCGGCAACCTGTGCGCCGGGCTCCTCGCCCTCCGCGCCGGGATGCCGGCCCGCGGATTCGTGGCCGCCACGAACCGCAACCGTGCCTTCGTGGACTACGTGGAGCTCGGGACGATAGCCCCACGCCCCTCCGTCCCCACGCTCTCCAACGCCATGGACGTGGGGGATCCGAGCAATCTGGAGCGGATCCGCTGGCTCTACGGAAACGACGTGGCGCGCCTCCGCGCGGACGTGCGCGTCCATTCGGTGGACGACGATGCCACCCGGGAGTGCATCCGCCGCGTTCACGCCGAGACCGGGTACGTTCTCGACCCCCACGGCGCGGTAGCATGGCAGGCCATGGTCCGCGCCCGTGGACCGAAATCGGGCCCCTGGGTGGTGCTCGCCACCGCGCATCCCTGGAAATTCCCCGAGGTGGTGGAGCGGGTCACGGGCCACGCCATCGCCACACCGGTCGGAATGGAGGCGCGCCTCTCCAGGCCGGAGCATGCCACGCCGATCCCCGCCGATGCCGCCGCCCTCGCGGCGCTCCTCCTCGACTCAGGCCATCCATGAATCCCCTCTCGAGGGCCCAGGTCCGCGCACCCTGCTCCACCTCGAATCTCGGGTCCGCGTTCGACACGGTGGGACTCGCACTCGATCGCTACCTCCACGCCACCTTCGAGCCCGGTGGAACCGGACTCGAGGTCGAGCGCACAGGCACGCTCGCAGACATAGAGGAGGAGCCGGAGCGCGATCTCCTGGCTACGACGTTCCACCGCTTCGTTTCAGAAGGGGGCGCCACGCCCTCCGGGATCCTGCGGGTGCATTCCGACATCCCCCTGAGGAGGGGGCTCGGCTCGTCCGCCGCCGCGTTGGTGGCCGGCCACGAGCTCGCCCTCGCCGCCCTCGGGCGCCCCTCCGACCCAGTGGCTTCCTTCCGCTACGCGAGCCACCAGGAGGGCCACGGGGACAATGCCGCCCCCTGCGCGCTGGGCGGACTCCGGGCCGTGGTGCCCGGCTCCGACGGACCGCGCCCGCTGGCGCTGGAGCTCTCCCACGATGTGGGCTTCGCCTACGCTGCGCCGGCCACGGGCCTGGCCACTCAGGAGGCGAGGGCGGCCCTGCCCCGTCACGTACTCCACCAGACCGCCGTGGCCGCCCTCGGACGGCTGGTTGCGCTGCTCCGCGGCCTCGCCCTCGGGGATCCGGAACTCATCCGCGTCGGCGTCGAGGACGAGTTGCACGTGCCCCACCGGATCGCCCTCATCCCAGGCGCGTTCGGGGTCATCGCAGCCGGGTACGAGGCGGGCGCGTGGGGCGTGACCATCTCGGGGGCCGGGTCTGGTTTCCTGGCGCTCTGCTCGCTGGAGGATGCCCCGCACGTGGCCACCGCCATGCGAGCGGCCTTCGCCATGGGAGCGGACCATCCCGGCTGCGTGGGCTTCGACTTGCGCCCCGCCTTCGACGGAGTCGCACGCATCGGCTGAGCGCAGCGCAAGAAGCCGGGCCCTCCTCCGCCTACGGGGCAGCCGTCTCGCGGGTCACCTCGCGGCTGACCACCGCGAGGTACACGTTCGCCACCAGCCGGCCCAGCATGAGCGATGTGAATGCCGCACTCACACCCACCATGCCCAGCTTCCAGGCCAACGTCACGAACCCAATGCCGATGAACCCGACTTCCAGGGCAGTCGCCACGGTCACCGGCCGCGTACGGCGCACGTTCACGAGAATGGCCCGCTGCAGCGTGAGGAGCACCGTCAGCGCCGGAAGCAGCGCGATCACCTGGGCCGGGAACATGGCGAACGCCGCGAGTTCCGGCGTGAGCCCAGAGAGCGTCTCGAACCAGAACCCTGCCAGCGGCGTGAACGTGATGAGGGACTGAGCCAGGCTCGCGGCAATTCCCAGCCGGAGTGCGAATCGCCGCAGCTCGGGCAGGTTGCGATGCTGGTCTCCCATGAGCGCGATCGCCGCGTCCTGAAAGCTCAAGCCCACGCTGCGGAAGATGAACGAGAGCGACTGGACCACCGGGAACACGGCCAACGACTCCACCGGCGAGGCCGCGCGACCCATGAAGAAGGTGAGCATGGGCGGGACGCTGAGGCCGATCAGGGAGGTGAGGGCCAGAGGGTAGTAGAACGCCCCGATCCCACGGTAGGTGAGGTACTCGCCTTCCTTTGCTTGGCCCTGGGTGGACCCTTGGGCCTGGAGCCCAATCGAGAGCTTGCGCACCGTGGCCCTCGCCATCCAATGGGCTACCAATGCCTCGGCCATCACGCCCGCCGTGAGCGCCGACGATCCCACCCACGCACCCGGGATGTCCACAACCACGAACCCGACCATGGCAGCCAGGCCCATCACCAGCACGCGGACGACTGTCCCGTAGGCGACCAAGCGCGTGCGGCCCGAGCGGATGAGCACGCCCTGGAGGAAGCGGCGATAGCCGATGGCGGCAGGCCAGGGGAGAAAGAGCCAGAGCGCACCGTACGTCAGCTCCATGACCTCGGGCGGGAGGTGCACGAGGTCGAGGAGGATGAAGCGGTGCACCGGAGGGATGAGCACCACCACGACCAGCCCCGTGGCCCCCACGCAGAGCGCGATTGCGAAGTTCCGCAGCCGTCGGAAGCTGTCGCTGTCGGTGACGAGCGCGGTCGCCGCGCTCATGAGCATGAGGATCGGGGCCTCGGTGAGCAACGCGAAGGCGTAGGCCACGCCGTGGGCCGCCAGATTGAACTTGGCCTCCGGGAGCCTGGCGATGACCGCCGCCAGGTACGGCCCCTCCACACCCATCATGAGCCAGGTGGCCGCGAGGGGGAGCCAGAAGAGGGTGATGGAGCGCTGGGTGGGGCGGTCGGTCACGGCGGGAAGGAGGGCTCGACGGAGGGTCAGCTCGCCCCGGTTGGTCCCGCGGGCGCAGCGGGAGGGAGTTGGGCGCGGGGGAGCGCGCGTTGCGCCGCGACCAGCGACACCAGCGCCTCGATGCGGTCGGCTGCTGCTTGGACCCAACCCACCCACCGTCCTCTCCGGACGAGGAGCCCGGAGACATACACCCTCACCTCGGTGATCCCACCGGATGAGGTCACCGCCAGCCGGAGCCCCTTCCTGTCCCGCCAGGAGATCTCCGACTCGTCGAGCTTCACCTGCGCCGGTCCCTCACGATAGGGCTGGCAGAGCCGCACGACCCGCATGAGCTGGTCGGCGTCGATCCCGACGGGAATCTCCCGCACGGTGGAGAGGTGCGCGATCAGCAGGCCGGACCTACGCACCGGGCCGCGGCTCGCCGCCAGGCTTGCGTCCTGGGCCTCGGCGATGGCCCGTTCCAGGGTCTGTGGGGCGAAGCCCGCCTCGCTCGCCACGGCCCGCAACTCGGACAGGGTCAGCGATCTCTCATCCCCCGTGCCCTCGAGCTCTGCGGCGCGCCGGAGAATCCAGTCGGCTTCCACTCTCGAGAACTTGTGCGGGGCGGGCATCGTCGGCTGGGGCCGCGGGAGGCGAGACAGCATGTCCGGGCTGGACGGCGGACGCGACTAACTGAATGGAGCGGCGGCGGGGTGGCAACCCCGGGGGTGGTCACCGCTCCAGCATGAACTCCTGGATAGCCAAAGCCCCCCAGGTCGCGAGCTGACCTTATAAAGCGCGTGGCCTCCCAGCGCCGAGCGGAGTACGCTGAATTCGCCAAGAAATCTGCGGCCGCTCAACACCAGGAGGCCATCATGCCGGTCGCAGGCATTGATCTACACGCAACGTATCTCGTGGTCACAATCGTGAGCAACGAAGGATTCATTCTCCAGAAGCCGCGTCGCATCCGCAACAGCGAGGCGGACCGACTCGTCGAACTGCTCGAGGCCCACAAGCCGGTCGAGATCGTCGTTGAGGCCAGTGGCATGTGGCCCTGGCTCTTCGACCGACTCGACGGCCCGGACACTCCGGTCGTCCTGGCACACCCCAAGCGGTTGCGGGCCATCGCCGATTCCAACTACAAGACCGACGCCATCGACGCTGAGCTTCTCGCACGCATGCGCCTCGTCGACCTCATCCCCGAGGTCTTCCCCAAGCCACCTGAGCAGCGAGAGCAGGCCACGCTCGTGCGCCATCGCGCACGCTTGGTGCGGGACCGGACCGCTGTTCTTGGACGCATCCACGCGGAACTCCATAGCATCGGCTTCACCTTGCCGCGCGGGCGTCTCCACACCCGCGAGGGGCGCACCTGGCTTCACTCCGAGGCCTGGCCCATGCTCGGCCCTCAGCAGCGCCTTCTCGTCCAGACCCATGAACGCCTCATCGATCAGCTCAGCATGATGATCAAGGGCTTGGACAAGAAGGTCCGCCACGTCGGCCGTCGCATCCCCGCCGTCCAGTTGCTTGAGACCATTCCGGGCATCGGGCCCTACCGCGCGTTGCTCATCGTGACGGAGGTCCTGCCCATCTCACGCTTCAGGAGCCCGAAGCACCTGGTCAGCTATGCCGGGCTCGCGCCCAGGTCCTCGCGCTCTGGGCAGTCGGTCCACTACGGCTCCATTCCGGCCGGCGCCAATCGCTGGCTCCGAGGAGCCTTCGTCCAAGCTGCCCTGAGTCACTACCGGGCCACGCCCGACAGCTGGCTTTCGCTGTTCTACGAAGAGAAGAAGGAACGCCTAGGCTGGCGCGTCGCGCGCATCGCCGCTGCACGTAGGCTCGCCCGCGCGACGCACTCCATGCTCCGTACTGGCCAGGTCTGGAGCCATGCCTGACACCTGGACCCATTCAGGGGTGAGCTCGCTCGCCTTGCATGTCGCTCTGACGACCTCTTACGAGCTGACTGAGCCCCCCGCCCCTCGCATAAGAGGGTCTTCACTTGTTTCCGTCCGTGTGTCGGAGTGACGCGGGCACGCGGCGGG
>CAZJFX010000056.1:0-24127 GCA_964545395.1 uncultured Gemmatimonadaceae bacterium
GGCTGCCGGGCCCCCCTTCCCACAGGCCGTCCCCTGGCAAGGCCGGACGCTTACGAAGAGCTTGAACGCCACGTACCCGGCCAGGCTGATCCCCACGATGAGGACCACCATGAGCCAGATCTCGAAGGGGTTCAGCACCGCGAAGGGCCCGTAGTCCCGGTCGGGGAGCGCCGGGAGGATCACCAGGGCGATGAGGACGAAGCGCACGACGGCGTCGAAGTCCGCGTCGCGCACCCGCTGGGCCAGGTCATGCAGAGGATCCCTCCAGTGCAGGAGGGCCGCCACCAGGCCGGTGGTCACCACGGCTGGAGCTGTGAGCCCGGCGCCCACCGCCGCGCCCACGGCGTACATCACCAGGGCGGCGACCTCGGTGGTGATGCCGTGGTCGGGCTCGGGGCGGGCGCGCCACCGGGCGGTGTTGCCCGCCACGATGAGGGCCAGCACGGCCAGGAGCCCCGCCGCCAGCACCCGGCCCCGTACAGGTCCGACAGTAAGGCCAGGGCCAGGCCCAGGAGCGTGATGAGGGGGAAGGTGCGCACCCCGGCCACCTCGTCCACGGTGCGCTGGCGCTGGAGTCCCACCAGGAGGCCGAGCCCGGTGGCGACCCCGATCTGGGGAAGGACGCTCATCTCCATGGGAAGCAGTCTAGTGCTACACCCCAGAAGTTCTGGTACAGACGACGAAGGTGTAGTATGATGGTGCCATGGGCGTGCAGCTGTCGGCAAGCGAAGATCGGGAGTTGGAGCGGATCGTCCGAGAGGGACGGGGCGAAGCGCGCCTGTATCGACGAGCCCGGATGGTGCAGATGGCGGCCTCCGGTGCGTCGATCTCCTCGATCGCACGAGCGTTGGGCACGAACCGGACGCGCGTAGGGGAATGGCTTCACAGGTTTGAGGAAGAGGGGGTCGAAGGGTTCGAAGACCAGCCCAGGAGCGGCCGGCCGCTCGAGATCACAGCGCTGGAGCGGCATCAAGTGATCGCCGCCGCATGCAGCGCGCCGAGCGAATTCGGGCTGGATCGCGCGGTGTGGAGCCACGAAGCTCTGGCCGAGGCCCTGGAGGCAAGCGGTCGGGTGCGCTCGATCAGTAGCAGCGCGGTGGGTCGGATCCTGGCGGACGCGGAAATCAAGCCCCACCGTGTGAAGGCGTGGTGCCACAGCACGGATCCGCAGTATCAGGCCAAGATGCGTTCGATCGTGGATCTGTACGTGTCCCCGCCGGCGGGAGCAGCGGTGCTGAGCATCGACGAGAAGAGCGGGATCCAGGCCCTGTCGAGATCGAGACCCATGGTGCCGGCGGCACCTGGCCACGGGCCACGTCAGGAGTTCGAGTACAAGCGCAACGGGATCCGGTGTCTGTTCGCCTGCTTCAACGTCCGGACCGGACAAGTGATTGGGCGCTGCACGCTTCAGCGAGCCCGTGAGGACTTCTTCTCGTTCATGGACCTGGTTGCCCAACGCTACCGGCAGGGACGGGTCCACGTGGTGCTGGACAATCTGAACACGCACAAGGACACGAGCCGCGGGCCGTTCCTGACCGAGTGGAACCGGGCGCATGGAGAGCGCTTCGTGTTCCACTACACGCCGACGCACGGGTCGTGGCTGAATCAGGTGGAGCTCTGGTTCAGCATCCTGACCCGTAGGGTGCTGCGCTACGGGGACTTCTCGACGCCGGACGAGTTGGTGGGTACGATCGAGCGGTTCATCGACGTCTGGAACGGCGAGGAAGCCACGCCGTTCCGCTGGACGTACCAGGGACGACCCTTGGTGAGTACGTGAGGGAGCGATGAAGCATCCCCGGCGTGAGGCCGCCAAGCAGCGACTGGAGCAGTTGTTCTCCGGCAACCCAATCACCGAGGGCATGTACGTTCGCACGTGGGGCGACCATCTCATCGTGGGGCGTCAGGAGGCCTTCGGACCTAACGGCGAGATGGCGGCCGACGACCGTGTCCGCCTTACCGCACGCAGCAGCTCCACGTGGGGCCTCAGCGTTCGCCGCCACACCGGTCGCTGGGAGAAGACTCCCTTCACAGGAACGCTCGAAGAACTCAGCGACGTGATCTGGTCCCTCATGCAGCACATCGTCGCCCCCTACACGTGACCTGTACCGTTACTTCTGGGGCGTAGCACTAGCGGCCTGGCGCGCGCCGCACAGGGGGAACGAGGGGACGGGCGCGCGGGAGGCGGTTGGACGCCGTGGGGAGTCCTGCCGCCTCGAGCACGTTTCCGGGCAGGCTCTCCCGTCACCCCAATCATCTTGAGCTCCCCAGATCCCATTAGATAATTTGCTTTGACGAATCAAAATATATTATGATAGGGCTGTGGCCGACTATCAGATCCTCACCGATGCCGTCGAGAGGGTCCGGCGCGCCTGCCGGCCCCGCATGGTCCGGGATCCCGAGGGTGGGGCGCCGGTTTCCGCTCACCAGGGGCGCGTCCTGGCCTTCTTGGACGAGGAGGACCCCGCCATGGTGGGGGAGCTGGCGGAGCACCTGGGGGTCACCGCGTCCACCATGTCGCTGACGCTGAAACGCCTGGAGGGGGCGGGATACGTCCGGAGGGACCGGGACCCGGTGGACGGTCGGGTGATGAACGTGCGGCTCACCGAGGCGGGTGCCCGGGCCCGGGACGCCCAACGGGAGCTGGACCCGGAGCGGGTGACCAGGCTCCTCGGGCTGCTGGCCCCGGAGGCGCGGCCCGAGGCGCTTCGGACCCTGGCCCTGGTGGCCGACGCGGCGGATCGCCTCCTCAGGCGGGAGCGGGAGGATGTGGATGCCCAGCTCTGAGGGGGCGCTGCAACCATTTGACTCCGAATCTCGTCTAGGCTTTCATAACGCCGGGACGGGGACGCCCGAACGGCGCGTCACCGCGGCACGTGCAACCGATGCAGCACCCAGCGAGGAGGGGGACGATGGCCGGGGATCATGGGCTGATCACGTTGGAGGGCCTGAGCAAGGTCTTCTACACGGAAGAGGTGGAGACGCACGCACTGTCGGACATCACCCTGGACATCGAGACGGGTGAGTTCGTCTCCATCGCGGGGCCGTCGGGATGCGGTAAGACGACGCTCCTCTCCATCCTGGGGCTCTTGGACTCGCCCACGGCGGGCAAGTACGTGCTGGACGGCGAGCCTGTGGAGAATCTGACGGCGAGCCAGCGCGCGAAGATCCGCAACCAGGCCATCGGGTTCATCTTCCAGGCGTTCAACCTCATCGGCGACCTGACGGTCTACGAGAACGTGGAGCTGCCGCTCACCTACCGGGGCATGGCGGGGAGCGAGCGGAAGGAACGGGTACAGGCGGCCCTGGAGCGGGTGGGCATGGCGCATCGCGTGGGGCACTACCCGAGCCAACTCTCCGGCGGTCAACAGCAGCGGGTGGCCGTGGCCCGGGCCATCGTGGGCAAGCCGCTGATCCTGCTGGCCGACGAGCCCACCGGCAACCTGGACTCGAAGAACGGGAACGCGGTGATGGCGTTGCTCAAGGAGCTCCACAACGACGGGGCCACCATCTGCATGGTGACCCACGACCCGCGTTACGCCCACATGGCCGACCGCTCCGTCCATCTCTTCGACGGTGAGGTGGTGAGCGAGGACGAAGCCAAGAAGCACATGCTGGACGAGTCGGGCTTCGACATCGCGCGCTGAGCCTCAATCCACGTTGTAGGCCCGCGCCACGAACTCGGGATCGTCCTGGTAGCGCCGCTCGGCCATGAGAAAGACATAGTATGCGCACGTGGGGCCCCCGGGGTGCGTCCGGCAGATGCGGGGGCGGGCGGCATGCACGGTGCACCGGCGGGTCTCCGGGTCCAGGAAGCGGCACGCGGACCCGAACAGCTCGTCCTTCCGGTGGCGGAGGATGATCTCGCCGGGCTCGTATCCCTTCCTCGTGTAGCGCCGCTTCACGGCAGCTTTGCTGATCCCGAGGTGTCTGGCCAGGCGCGCGATGTCACCGGGAGTCAGGCAGATGCGCGGATACGTGCAGCAATACGCCGGGCAGTTGTGGCAGTCGTAGAAGACGGGGAGGGGCTTGCCCATGGAGCCGCCGGGAGAGGGTGGCGTGCCGGAAAGCGCGAGAACCTAAACGGGCCCGCGCATCATGGCCAGCCACCGGTTGCCACCCTACGTTGCCTGGGTGGCGACCCCCGACAGACCAGGAGCCCGGGCATGAAGCGTGTGTTGGCGGTGATGGCGTGCGGCTTGGCCCTCCCTCTGCCTGGCGCCGGCGCGGCGGCGCAGGCGCCAGGTCCCGACCTCCTCCTGACCCGGGCCGAGCGAAGCGAATTCCGTGAGACCACGCGCTACGACGAGGTCGTGGAGATGGTGGGAAGGATGGCCGCCTCCGGCACGGGCGTCCACCTCGCCACCTTCGGCTACACCGCCGAGGGCCGGGCCATTCCGCTCTTGGTCGTCGGCGCCCCCGACGCCTCGCCGGAGTCGGTGCTGGCCACAGGGAAGACCCGGGTCTACCTCCAGGCTGACATCCACCCCGGCGAGGTGGACGGCAAGGAGGCGCTCCTCATCCTGCTGAGGCGCCTGGCCGCAGGTGAATACTCCGCCTGGACCGACTCCCTCGTGCTCCTCGTGGCGCCCATCTACAACGCCGATGGGAACGAGCGTATCCGGCTGGACAACCGTCCCCGGCAGCACGGCCCCGTGGGAGGGATGGGGCAGCGCGCCAACGCCCAGGGGCTCGACCTGAACCGGGACCACACCAAGCTGGATTCCCCCGAGACGCGCTCCCTGGTCCGGTTCCTGAACGCGTACGACCCCCACGTGCTGGTGGACCTGCACACCACCAACGGGACCACCCACGCCTACCACCTGACGTACGCGCCTCCGCTCCACCCCAACACGGCGGCGTCCCTGGTCCGGCTCCTGCGCGAGCGCTGGCTTCCCGAGGTGACCGCGCGGGTGAAGGCGAAGCACTCCTGGGACTTCCACTTCTTCGGTGACGCCGTGAGGACCCCCGACGGCGGCCAGGGCTGGGCCACCTTCGACCACCGGCCGAGGTTCAGCAACAACTATGCAGGGCTGCGAAACCGCCTGGGCATCCTGGGCGAGTCGTACGCGTACGCCACCTTCGAGGACAGGGTGAAGGCGTCCCTCTGGTTGGTGGAGGAGATCCTGGACCTGTCCTGGGAGCACGCCGGGATGGTGCGGCGCCTGGTGGAGGAGGCGGACCGGGAGAGCGTGGTGGGACGCGAGCTCGCCCTGCGCGCGGTGGCGCAGCGCACCGGCGACGTGACGATCCTCATGGGCGAGGTGGACGAGGAGCGCCATCCGTACACCGGCGCCGTCATGCTCCGCCGCCGCGACGTGCGCACGCCGACGATCATGGCGGACATGGGGACGTTCCGGGCATCAGAGACCGCCGTGGCGCCGGAGGCCTATTACGTCCTGCCCGAGGCGCGCGCGGCCATCGAGCGCCTCGAGGCTCACGGGGTGACGGTGGTGCGCTACGCCGAGGCCCGGACCGTGGACGCGGAGCGGTTCGTGGTGGACTCCACCACCGTGGCGGAGCGGGAGTTCCAGGGCCACCGCGAACGGACGGTGTGGGGCCGCTGGACCGCGGAGCGCGTCACCCTCCCCGAGGGTGCCGCGTACGTGTCGGTGGACCAACCCCTGGGGCGGCTGGCCTTCACCCTCCTGGAGCCCCGGTCGGACGACGGGTTCACCGCGTGGGGCTTCCTCGATCCGGAGATCGGCGCCGGGTCCTTCCCCGTGCTCAGGGTGCCGGCGCGGCGCTAGGCTCCGAGCCTTGGGAGGTACCGAGGCACCCGAGCCGCGTACTCCCTCCACGCGTCGCCGAAGCGCTCCTCCAGCTCCCGCTCCTCCAGGAGCACGACCGTGTGGAGTAGGAACACCAATACCGGTAGCGCGGCCCACAGGAAAAGGATCGGGAACGCCACCAGCCAGAGCAGGGCGAAGACGTAGCGCGCCTGGTCGAACACGGCTCCGCCGCCGCCTCCGCTCCCGTCAGCGCTCCTGAAGGTGGTGGAAGACGTGCACCTCGCGCTCCTCCAGGTGCTTCATGATGGTCTGGAAGCAGTCCTCGCGGGCGCCCACGGTCTCCGGCGCCGCCACGCCCGGCTCCGTCCACAGCCCTTCCGCCACGATCCTCACCATGGCGGTGCACATGTAGCCTGTGGTGCGGGCCATCGAGGACGTCTCCGTCTCCGGATGGTAGTGGTCCAGGAGGTTGTAGACGTGCACGACGCGGTGCCCGTTCTTCATCCCCTCCACCTCCATGCGCATGACGGTGAGGTCGGGCTCGCCCTCCTCGAACGTCCACTGATCGAACAGGAGCGCGGAGGTCACGTCCAGCGGGCGCACCTGCCCCGAGGCCGCCTGGATGGGGGCCTTGTCGAAGAACCCGGCGTCCCGGAGGATGCGCATGAGCTCCGCGTGCCCGGGATAGCGGAGCGTCTTCTCCACCATGTTCGGGGTGTTGGCGTTGCGGAGCAGCGAGCGGAGGCCGTCGGTGGCGAAGGCTTCCAGCGTGCCCAGGCCGGGGAAGTGGACCAGTTCCACGTCGGAGAGGGCGGGGACCACGACTTCCTGCCCGTCGCGGCGGAAGCGTGCCGGGCGGGTGTACTCCTCCAGCACGTCCGCAGGCGAGAAGGGGGCCTTGTAGTCCCAGGGCCAGTTGCGCTCCACGGGGAGACCGCCCACGAGGCACCGGAACGAATGGGTCTCGTCCAGCGCGGCCTCCAGGCGCCCCAGGACCAGGTTGGAGAGACCCGGGGCCACGCCGCAGTCCACCAGGCACGGGACCCCGGCCTTCTCAGCCTTGGCGGAGAGGGCGAACGCATCCTCGGGGAAGAAGGAGATGTCCACCACAGGCTTCCCGGCGTCCAGAACGCGCTCCACCGTCCGGTAGCCCATGAACCCGGGCACGGCTCCCACCACGAGGTCGGCGTCGGCGATGGCCCGGCCGACGTTGGCCGGGTCCGAGAGGTCGATGCACATCCCGTCGGCGCCGTCCTCCAGGAGGGTCTCCACCACCACCGGATCCACGTCCGCGATCGTCACGTTGAAGTCGTCGACGGCGGTCAGGTCGCGCACGATGGCGCTTCCGACGCGGCCGCCTCCAAGCACCACGATGTTCAGGGGAGCCTCCTTGTAGAGTCCTCGGGTCCGGACGTGGAATCACGAAAAGCCGGGCCCCGTGTGCAAGGGGGGGGCCTCCCGCGTCATCCGGAGCGTACGGATAGAGTGGCCGCAGAGCGTGGCCCAACCCTGGAGGGACCATGGGACGTGCAACCGGATGGACGGTGATGGCGCTGTGGCTGGCCCTGGCGCCGGCGGGGGCGGAGGCGCAGGGGTGGATCGAGCCCGGCACGCCCGGCTCGGAGGTGGAGCGGGTCCGCAGCGAGGTGCGGGTGAGGTTGGAGGGCCGGGTGGCCCAGGTCGAGGTGAGCGAGTGGTTCCGCAATCGCGGCGCCCGGTTGGCGGAGGGGCACTACCTCTATCCCCTTCCCGGCGAGGCGGTGTTCCAGGGCTTTTCCCTCTTCCAGGGCGACGCAGAGCTGCGCGGCGAGATCATGGATGCCGCCCAGGCCCGGGCCGTCTACGAGGAGATCGTCCGGCGGCGCGCCGACCCGGCCCTCATCGAGCTGGCGGGGCACGGGCTCCTCAGGGCCCGCGTCTTTCCCATCGAGCCGGGGCAGGAAAGGAAGGTGACGCTCCGCTACACGCAAGTGCTCTCGCGCGCGGGGAACGCGCTCCAACTCCAGTACGCCGGAGGGGTGCGGGGTGGGGCGGAGCGCCGCGGCGGCGATGAGCCCCGGTCCAGTTCGTCCGTCGGCGGCGGCGCTCGCGCGGGGCGCACCCTCTTCGAGGTGGTGGCGGAGAACGGCGAGGCGTTCCTCGACCCCTTCTCTCCCACGCACGCCTTGGACGTGCGCCGGGAGGGAGCGCGCCTCGTGGCGCGGGTGGACGGAGAGGTGACGGGGCGCCTGGCCGTCTTCTTCCCCCTCGCCGGCGACGCGGTGGGCGTGTCGCTGGCCGGGCACCGGCCCGTGGGGGAGGACGGGTACTTCATGCTGACCCTCTCCCCTGGCCGCAACACCGGGCGGGCGGAGCCCCGGGACGTGACGGTGGTCATGGACGTGTCGGGCTCCATGTCCGGGGAGAAGATCGAGCAGGCGCGCGCGGCGCTCCGCGGCCTCCTGGGGACCCTTTCCACCGCGGACCGCTTCCGCCTGGTCGCGTTCTCCAACCAGGTGCGCCCCCAGGCCGAGGGGTGGACCACGGCGCGGGGGGACGGGCTCCGCTCCGCCCGGGCCTGGGTGGACGCCCTGGTGGCGGACGGGGGCACGAACATCGCCGGGGCGCTGGACGAAGCGTTCCGCCTGGAGACCCCCGAGGGGCGGCTCCCGGTGGTGATCTTCCTCACGGACGGACTCCCTTCCGTGGGAGAGCAGTCCCCCGAGCGCCTCGCGGATCGGGCCCAGGCCCGGGCCGGTCGGGCGCGGGTGTTCGCGTTCGGCGTGGGACACGACGTCAACACCCACCTCCTGGACCGCCTCAGCGAGGCGGGGCGGGGGACCACCGAGTACGTGGAGCCCGGGGAGGACGTGGAGCGCGCCATAGGGCTCCTGGCGGCCAAGGTGCGCCACCCGGTGCTCACCGACCTGGAGCTGGGCGGCGCGCCGGTGCGCTTCACCGAGATCTACCCGGTGCGCATCCCCGACGTCTTCGCCGGGGACGAGCTCGTCCTCTTCGGCCGCTGGCAGGGCGAGGGCACCGGCCCGGTGACGCTCCACGGGCGGCGCGGGGGGCGCGCCGAGTCGTTCTCCGCCCGAGCCGTGTTCCCGCGCACGTCCGAGGCGAATGCCTACATCCCGCGCCTGTGGGCCTCGCGGAAGCTCGGGCACCTCGTGCGGCAGATCTGGACCGAGGGCGAGACGCCCGGGCTGGTGGAGGAGATCCGCACGCTGGCGCTGCGCTACGGGCTTCCCAGCCCGTACACGTCGTACCTTGTACAGGAGCCGGACCTGGTGGCGGGCGGAGGCGGCCCGTGGCCGGCGCGGGGGGTCCCCGTGCTCCGGCCCGCGCCGACCGCAGGCGGCAGGAGTCAGTGGAAGGGCCAGGGCACCCTGATCCCCGCAGCGCCCGCGGTGGCCTCGGGCGCGGTGGCGGTGCGCATGGCGGGCGAGGCCCAGCGGATGAGGGAGGCCCGCTCCGTGGAGGCGCTGGCGGCGGCCGACGCCCAGCTCTCCGCGGAGCTGGAGGAGGCCGGTGGTGGCCGGGCTCGGGTGGTGGCCGGGCGCATCTTCCGGCTGGCCGCGGGGGTATGGAAGGACGCGGCGCACCCCGCGGACCGGGAGCCGGTGAGGGTGAAGGCCTACAGCGAGGCGTACTTCCGTCTCCTGGAGGCTCTCCCCGAGTTGCGCCCGGTCCTCTCCGAGTTGGGCAGCGCGCTGGTGTCGGGCGGGCGGGTGAGCATCTTGGTGGATGACGAGGGCGCCGAGACCCTCACCGAGGCGAAGATGCGAGAGATCGTAGCCGGATTCCGGGGAGCCCGCGCGGCGCCGTGAGCACCGACTGGGCCGACCTCTATCGGACCGTGTTCCCCGACCTGGTCCGGTTCCTCCACCGCAAGGTGTGGGACCCGGACCGGGCCCGGGACCTGGCCCAGGAGGCGTTCGTGCGGGCGCTGCAGCACGACCCGCGCAGGCCCAGGCCGTGGCTCTTCCAGGTGGCCGCCAACCTGGCCCGGGACGAGGCGCGCACGGTGCTGCGCCGCAAGCGGCACCTGGCGCTCCTGAAGAGCGAGGCGGAGGTGGCGCAAGACGAAGCGCCGGACGCGGGCACGGAGCTGGAGAAGCAGGAGCGGCAGGGCTGTGTTCGCGAGGCGCTGGCCGCCCTGGGGGAGAAGGACCGGGAAGCGCTGCTCCTGTGGGACGCGGGGCTGAGCTATCCCGAGATCGCGCGCCAGACGGGATTGGCCGTGGGATCGGTGGGGACCACGCTGGCCAGGGCGCGCCGGAGGTTGTCGGAGGCGTACCGGGAGAAGGAGCATGGCGATGTCGCACGTGGATGAGGGTGCCCTGCACGCGTATCTGGACGGGGCCCTGGATGCTCTGCCGGCGTCGGAGGCGGCGCGCATCCGCCAGCACCTGGCGTCGTGCGAGGCGTGCGCCCGCCGGCTGGAGGAGGAGCGGGCGCTGAGGGAGGAGGCGAGCGCGATCCTGGCGGGGGCCGATCCGGGAGTGGGCGCCATGCCCCCTCTGGAGGAGATCCGCCAGCGAGCCGCCTCCCGCACCCGGGCCGGGTCGGGCTCCCGCCTCAGGCAGCTCACCTGGGCCGCGTCTCTGGTGGTGGCCGTGGGCGCTGGATGGCTGCTCCGCGGAAGCCGGGACCCCCGCATCTCCGAGGCGTTGGATCCCCTGCTCCGGGAGGCAGCGGAGGAGCGCGCCACCCCCGCCACCACGGTGGTGCAAGAAGTGGCGCCCGTGCAGCCCGCCGCCGAAGCGTCGGGGCCGGGTTCCGCCGACGCGCGCGTGCAGGCGGACGTCCAGGCGCCTCCTGCCACCAGCGACGCCGGGGCGGTCGCGGCCCCGGCGGCGGAGGAGGTGGTGCCGAAGACGGCCGACGTGGCACTGGACACGCTGCGCCGGACGCTCGCGGCAGGGCGGGGCCAGGTGGCCGCCATCCTCGGCGACTCGTCGGCGCGGAGGCCCGCACCGTCCCCCGGCGCACCCACCGTCGCTCCGTCCATGGCGTTGACGGCGGAGGCCCGCGCCGGCCAGGCGAGCCGGGTGCTGACCCGGTCTGGGACCATGGTGCGCGCGGCCGAGGACGAGGCCGCGCACTGGGCTCGGGGAGATGCGGGCGCCATCTCGGTGCCGGGGCTCCCCGTCGTCTCCGTGGGGGAGGGAGGGGCCGACCTGCCAGCGGGTACGCTGCGCGTTCTCCAGCTTCTGGAGGCCGACACCCTGGAGCTCCTCCACCTGCCGCCGGGGGCGGATCCCTCCACCGTGACCGGCTCCGGGGATGCTGGGCGCAACCAGGTGGCCGTCCGCTACGGCGGGGGGTGGCTCCTGGGTCGCGCCCACGTTTCCGTGGACGTGCTCGAATCCCTCCTGGCCCAGGTCACCGGAGGTGGATGACCGGCAGCCCTGGCGCAGACCCGCGCGCGCGGCCAGACTTCGCCGCCGCCACCGGACCGACCGGGGCGGAGGCCTCCTCAAATCACATCACCGACAAGGCAACCGCAGCTCCGATGGACATGAGACTCAGAGCGCTGGCCGCATGCGCGGCCCTCCTCGCGCCCGTGGCCCTGGCCGCCCAGGCTCCCGAGCTGGCGCGTGCGGTGACCACCATCACGCAGGACGACTATGCTTGGCGCATCGGTGTCATCGCGCACGACTCCATGCAGGGGCGCGACACGCCCAGCCCGGGACTGGATAAGACCGCCGAGTGGATCGCGTCCGAGTTCCGCCGCTTCGGGCTCAGGGGCGGCGCCGAGGGAGGCTCCTTCATCCAGCGCTACCCGCTGGTGGAGACCGCCCTGGACGCCGCTGCGTCCGGGCTCGAGGTGGCCGGGGGGCCACGCCTGCGCTTCGGCGCCGACCTGGCTCCCATGTGGGGCGCCGACCAGGCCGAGGCCACGGGCGGGCTGGTGCTGGTAACCGGAGAGCCGGATGGAGCCGCCCTGGAGAAGGCCGACCTGACAGGGAAACACGTGGCCGTGGCCTTCCCTCCCGGGGCGGCGACGAACCGGCGCTCTCTCTTCGGGATGCTGTCGGCGGTGGGCAACTCGGGGGCCGTGTCCTTCATGATCGCGAACGGAGACGCCGATGGCCCATGGGCGGCGGCGGTGGCGTCGGCGATGGAGCCGTCGGTCTCCTGGCCTGGGGAAGAGCGGAGTGGGGCGGGGCCCTTCGGCGTGCCTCGGCTCCAGATCCGGACTGCTTCGCTGGCCCGCGTCCTCCAGGCCGCCGGGTTGGATCCGGAGCGGCTCCGGCGCACCGGCCGCATGCAGCTCACCGAGGTCCCCGGCGTGACCCTCACCCTGACCCAGCGGGTGCGCGCCACTCCCACGAGCGCCCCGAACGTGGTGGGGATCCTGGAGGGGAGCGACCCGATCCTGAAGGACGAGTACGTGGTCTTCTCGGGGCACATGGACCACATCGGGATCGGGACGCCCGACGAGAACGGCGACTCCATCTTCAACGGCGCCGACGACAACGCATCGGGGACGGCGGCGGTCATGGAGGTGGCCGAGGCCATGGTCTCCCTGAGCCCGGCTCCGCGCCGCTCGGTGATCTTCGTCCTGGTCAGCGGCGAGGAGAAGGGGCTGTGGGGGAGCCAGTACTACGCCGACAACCCATCGGTGCCGGTCCAGCGGATGGTGGCCGACTTCAACGCCGACATGGTGGGCCGGAACTGGCCCGACACCATCGTGGCCATCGGCAAGGAGCACTCCGACCTGGGCGCCACGATGAACCGGGTGAACGACGCCCACCCCGAGCTGCGCATGACCGCCATCGACGACATCTGGCCCGAGGAGCGCTACTACTTCCGGTCGGATCATTATCATTTCGCCCGCAAGGGCGTCCCCATCCTCTTCTTCTTCAACGGGACGCACGAGGACTATCACGGGCGTGATGACGAGCCGGAGCGGGTGGACTCGGAGAAGGCGGCGAGGATCTCCCGGCTGCTCTTCTACCTGGGGATGGAGGTAGCCAACGCCGAGGAGCGCCCCAGGTGGAACCCGGAGAGCTACAAGCAGATCGTCTCGGACCGGAACTGAGGATCGGGCGGCGTGGGCTCCCCTACACGCGCCCGGCGTCCCCTGCGCAGGACGCCGGGTGCCTCGATTCCGGTCGCGACCGGTGCCTCAGTTGGGAGCGTCGCCGGGCCCGGGGACGACCATGAAGAAGTGGTCGAGCCCCATGGAGCGGAGCGCATTCCAGGTTTCCACGGGGATCTCCTTCACCCACACCCTGCCCAGGGGCCCGGCCTGGAGCCGGGCGGTGAGGACCAGCGCCAGGGACGTCATGTCGAGGCCCCGCCTGCCCGAGAACTCGAAGACCAGATCGGTCCCCGGGGTGGCTTCGCGCCCATCCTCCGGTCCCTCAGAGCGTGGCAAGAGCGCCAGGCGCGTCCTGCGGCGCCGCTCGTCCCGTCCGTTCGGTTCCATGGTCGCCTCCTCTCGCCGATCCCCACCCGCTGATGTCCCCACCCCTTCATGCATCAAGAGTCGTGCCAGGGGTGGGATGTTAGGCCTGTCACGCTGGCAGAAGCTCGACCCTGGGGCGGGGCGGGGCCATGTCCTGTCGCGTCACTCTGGCCCGAAGCGTGCATCCGGTGGAAGATTGGTCGATTACCGGGATCCAACGGGAGGGCGGCGTGAGCTCGATCCGACGCGCGGGGATGGCGATGGCATTGCTTCTGGCGGTCTCGGCACCGGGGGTGCACGCACAGGCGGCGGGAGGCGCGGCCACCGAGGCGTACTTTGGTGCTGTGGCCGAGTACTTCGTGCTGCCGCGCTCGGAGGTGGCCATCCTGGGCGAGTGGGATGTCCCCGCCGAGGAGATCCCCGTCGTCCTCTTCCTGGCCCGGCGCGGCGGTGTCTCGCCGGAGGCGGTGATGGCGCTCCGGCGCTCCGGCCAGGGGTGGGCGGCGCTGGCGGAGCGCTATCGGCTGGGCCCCGCCCATTTCCATGTGTCCCTCCCCGAGTCGGCGGCTGCGGGTTCCCTGGAGGGCGTGTACGGGAAGTTCCGCTCCCGGCCGGTGTCGCGGTGGCGGGAGATCGAGCTGACCGACGGGGACATCGTGGGGTTGGTCAACCTTCGACTCCTGTCGGAGACGCTGCGCCGGCCGCCCCAGGAGATCCTGGCGCAGGGAGCCGGGGGCTCGTGGGTGGAGGTGTACGCACGCCTCATCGGCGGGGCCGCGCCGGTGCGCTGACGAACGCCTCCGTGTCCGAGCCGCGCAGGATTCCGCTGGAGGGGTATCGCGAGCTTCCACCCGGGGAGATGGTGGAGGAGGCGGAGCGTTTCCTGGCGCTCATGCGCTGCCGGCGCTCCGTGCGGGACTTCTCCGAACGCCCGGTGCCCCGGGAGATCCTGGAGCGGTGCCTTCTGGCTGCGGGGACGGCGCCCAACGGTGCGAACCGGCAGCCCTGGCGCTTCGTGGTGGTGAGCGACCCGGACGTGAAGCGGAGGATCCGGGAGGCGGCGGAGGAGGAAGAGCGGGCCTTCTACTCGGGGCGCGCCCCCCGGGAGTGGCTCGACGCCCTGGCGCACCTGGGCACCGACGAGCACAAGCCCTTCCTGGAGCGGGCGCCATGGCTGGTGGTGATCTTCGCCGAGAGCTGGGAGGAGCGCCCCGACGGGACGAGGGCGAAGAACTACTACGTGACCGAGTCGGTGGGGATCGCCACCGGGATCCTCATCACGGCGCTCCACTCGGTGGGGCTGGCGACGCTGACCCACACGCCGTCGCCCATGAAGTTCCTCAACGAGGTGCTGGGCAGACCCGAGAACGAGCGCCCTTTCCTCGTGCTGGTGGTGGGATATCCGGCGGAGGGAGCCACCGTTCCCGAGATCCGGAAGAAGCCGTTGGACGAGATCGCCGTCTTCCTGGAGCCCGCGCGGGGAACGCAGGGCTAGGCGGAGCCGTGTGCGGGCGATTCACTCTGGCCGTTCCGGGCGAGGAGTTGGTGGAGATCTTCTCCGTCCCTCTCCCCGACTTCGAGATCCGAGCGCGCTTCAACGTCGCTCCAGGACAGGACGTGCTCGTCGTGGGGGAGGACCGGAGGGGGCGCCGGATGGGGAGGCTCCGCTGGGGACTCGTTCCGGCGGGTAGGCACGAGCCGTCGAATCCGTTCGTGAACGCTCGGGGTGAGACCCTCGCTCGGACTCCCTCCTTCCGGGACGCCTTCCACCGGCGCCGTTGCCTGGTGCCCGCCGATGGCTTCTACGAGTGGCGCCGGGGGGCAGGCGGGGGCCCCTTTCTCTTCCGCCCGGTCCTGGGAGGTGTCCTGGCGCTGGCAGCCGTGTGGGAGCACTGGGAGGCGCCGGGCCACCCGCCTCGCGACGGCCTGGCCCTCGTGACGGTAGCGGCGAACGCCGACGTGGCCCCGGTGCACGACCGCATGCCCGCGCTGGTGAGCCACGCCGACGTCCCGCTCTGGCTGGACCGGAGCGCTTCGTCCGAGCGCCTGCAGACGCTCCTGGTTCCGGCGCCTGCGGGAAGCCTGCGCGCTCAACGGGTGTCGCACCGGGTCAGTTCCGTCTCGGAGGACGACGCCGGGTTGATCGAGCCCGTGTAGCGTGCCGTGCCGGCGGGCGGGCCGCTCGGACCTAGTTGGCCAGGACGGTCCGGCTCTGGGCCCAGGCCCGCAGCGCCGCCATGTGCTCGGCCATGGTGACCGAGAGGGGGCGGGTGGCGCGCGCCTCGGCGCGGAGAGCATCGGTGTCCACGGTCGCGTTGGCCGAGAACGCGGTGTAGAGGGCGCTCACCACCACCTGCTCGATCTCCGAGCCGCTGAAGCCCTCCGTGGCGGCGTCCAGCGCCTCCAGGTCGAAGCGCCCCGGGTCCTGCCCCCGGCTCTTCAGGTGGATGCGGAAGACCTCCTTTCGCGTCTCCCCGTCGGGGAGGTCCACGAAGAAGATCTCGTCGAAGCGCCCCTTGCGCAGGAACTCGGGGGGGAGGCGCTGGATGTCGTTGGCGGTGGCCACCACGAACACGTCGCCGCGCCGGTCCTGCATCCAGGAGAGGAAGCTCCCGAGGATGCGCTGGGACACGCCCCCGTCCTCCGAGCCGCCGGCGGCGAACGCCTTCTCCAGCTCGTCGATCCAGAGCACCACAGGCGCCATGCGCTCGGCTGCGCGCATGGCGCGCTTGAAGTTGGCCTCGCTCTCGCCGATGAACTTGTTGTAGAGGTTGGAGGGGTCGAGCTTGAGCAGGGGGAGCCCCCACTCCCCCGCCACCGCCTTCGCGGACAGGCTCTTCCCGCACCCGGGCACCCCCAGGAGCAGGACCCCCTTGGGGAAGGAGAGGCCGAACTCGCCGGCCCGCTCGGGACTGGCCACCACCACCTTCCGCTTGGCCAGCCATGTCTTCAGCGTTTTCAGGTCCGCTACCCTGGCCATGGAGGTCTCCGCCGGGTAGTACTCGAGCAGCCCCTCCCGCTCGACCACTTTCCGCTTGGCGTCCACGACCTGGCGGATGTCCGCCGCGTTCAGGGCGCCGTCCTCGACGACGGCCTTGGTGAGGATCTTCTCCGCTTCCATGAGGGTGAGGCCGGAGAGCTGCTTGACCAGCGCCGTGGTCTCCTCCCGGGACAGGGACACGTCAACGTGCCCCTTGGCCGAGAGGTCTCGGACGATGCGGCCGAGGAGCTCGCGGAACTCCTCGTCGGAGGGCCCGGGGAGGGTGACGGTGGTGGACACCTCTTTGAGCGTGGACGGGAGCTCCGCACCCTCTCCGGTGAGGACCACCGCGCCGGAGAGGTTCCTGAGCGACCGGGAAGCGTCCCGGAGGAGGGAGACGAGCAGGTCCTGCCCGGGACCCGAGAGGCTCCCCACCAACCCCTGGACGTGGTAGACGGCCGGGATCCCCGACGCGGCGATGTGCCCCACCGCCTTCACCGGGTCGCGGGTCTGGTACGCCGGCTCGGTCAGGCCGTCGCGGATCAGGCCGCGGGAGCGGGTCCATGTGAAGAAGGGGAGCCCGAGGGCGTCGGCCATGTGGCGCAGGAGCCCTTCGGTCCGGTCCTCCTCCACCGTGTCCAGGTAGACGAGGCCGTACCGGGATCGAAGGAGGAGCGCCAGGTCCTTCAGGGCGTCCTTGGCCATGTCACAGGATCTCGCGCACGCGCTCCGGCGACCGCGCGAGCACCGCTCGGTCCCCGCGCTCCACGATGGGGCTCTGGAGGAGGTCCGGGTGGGCGAAGAGGAGTTCGAGGAGGCGGGCGTCCGTCACCTTCGCATCGGCCAGTCCCAGCTCCTTGTACTGGGGTGCCCTGGCCCGGAGCACGTGCCTGGGCTTCAGCCCCGCCTTCTTCAGGAGCCGCTGGAGCTGCGCCTTCGACAGCGGCTCCACGAAGTAGTTGACCTTCTCGAAGTCCACGCCGGCCTCCACGAGGAGGGTGTGGAGCTTCCGGCACGTGGTGCAGGTGGGCTTCTCGTAGACGGTGATGCGGGGGGCGGTCATGGGCTGGCGGCCTCCGGCTTCCGGGGCGTCGGTGCGCGGTGGGCCGATGGTAGGAGAACGGAGGGGAACCAGCAAGCTGCGGAGTGCGCTTCGTCGTTCTTGTGCGTCCGGAGCGCCGCCCCCATGTTGACTCCGGGAACCGGACGGCCTCGGCGTACCTCCGACGCCTGCCCCCAAGAATGAGCGGGGGCGCCCGCCGTCCGGGGGGGATTCGAGTGGCCGGCCTCTTCGTCGCCGCGTGCTTGCCGTCGGGTTGGGACCTATCCAACCCCCTGGGGCCGGGTGCAGCCATCCTCCTCCCGCCGATCATCCCCACCCCGAAGGGCTGCCGTCCGGCGGCCTCGTCTCTCCTTTCCGACCATCCGCGCCTGTCCCGGGCGTCCCCGCCAGCGGGGTCCGGGGCGCCGCCGCTCTGAGCGACCGCGGCCGGTCGCGTCCTCGGATGCGGCCGGCCGCCACAAGTCACGCCACCCCGGGGGACCGCCGCCAGGCGGCCCGCGGCGGTGGTGGGTAGTCGTCACGCGGATCCAGGAGGAGGGAAATGAAGAACACCCGCTACATGAGGCGGCTCTCCGCGGCGCTCGCGCTCGCGGGGCTGGTCGCTCTCGCCGGGGCACCGCTGGGGGCCCAGGGCGTGGGTACCGTGACCGGCACCGTGCGAAGCACGGACGGCCTGCCGATCCCCAATGCACAGATGTACCTGGAGAGGACAGGGATCGGCGGATTGACCAACCAGGACGGCCGCTACCAGCTCCAGCGAGTTCCGGCCGGGGAGTACACCGTCGTGGCCGAGGTCATCGGCTACGCCACCCAGCGCCGGACCGGGGTGATGGTGCCGGCGGCGGGCTCGGTGACCATCGACTTCACCCTCCGCACCCAGGTCCTGGGGCTCGCGGGGCTGGTGGTGACCGGCGTGACCCAGGCCACGAGCCGGGCCATGATCCCATTCACCGTGGAGCGGGTCAGCGCCACGGACATCGTGGTGCCGCCCGCCAACGCCTTTCTGGCGATCGAGGGCAGGGTCGCGGGCGCGCGCGTCATCCGTGGCACGGAGCCCGGCTCGGGCGTGAACATCCTCATGCGCACGCCCACCAGCGTGAACCGCTCGACCTCGCCGCTGATGGTGGTGGACGGCGTGATCCTGGCCGAGTCGTCGGCCGACATCTCCACGCTCGACATCGAGAGCGTCGAGATCGTGAAGGGCGCGGCGGCGGCGTCCCTCTACGGGTCGCGCGCGGCCTCGGGCGTCATCCAGATCCGCACGAGGCGTGGCTCTTCGCTGCCCGAGGAGCGGACGCGCTTCTCGATCCGGAGCGAGTACGGGACCAGCGACATCCCGCGTCCGATCGAGACGGCGAAATACCACAACTTCCTGACGAACGCCCAGGGGCAGTACCTGGACCACAAGGGTAGCGTCGTGCCCCGGTGGCTCGCGACCACGACGGAGTACGAATTCATGGACCAGCCGTACACGACGCAGACCTGGGACCACGTCAAGTCGCTGTTCAACCCGAACACCTTCTACACCAACTCGGGGACCTTCGGCTACAACAGCGGGGCCACGAGCTGGCTCGCGACGGTGAGCAACCAGCACGAGCTGGGGGTCGTGCGGGGGAACGACGGCTACAAGCGAACCGACTTCCGGCTCAACCTCGACCACCGGCTGAGGAACGACCTCAGCCTGTCTATCTCCGCGTTCCACATGCGCTCCGTCTCGGACGGCATGTACGGAAACGTGTTCTTCGATTTCGTCCAGATCGCTCCGGACGTGGACCTGCTCCAGCCCGACCCGGACGGGACCCCGTACATCTTCCAGCCGGACCCGGCGGGGATCCGGCCGAATCCGCTGTACCTGATCGTGACGCAGGACCGAAAGGCCAACCGCCTGCGTACCATGGCGAGCACCGACCTGCGCTACAGCCCCCGTGAGTGGTTATCGCTCGACGTGAACGCGAGCTACGACCGCTCGGACCGGCACAGCACCACGTTCATTCCGAAGGGCGTGAAGACGTACGACTATGGAGCGGGGAACCCGGGCTACGCCTACCAGAGCTTGGGGCTCGACGACGCCATCAACGCCTCGGCGGGCGTGACCGTGAAGCACGACTTCGGGCGGCTGAAGACCACGACGATGGGGCGCGCGCTCATGGAGAGCGACCACTCCGAGTCCTTCAACGCGAGCGGAGACGACATGGCCGTGGGGGGCATTCCCGACCTGGACGCCCTCAAGATCCCCTCGATCGGCTCGTCGGAAAGCGAGATCCGCGCGACGGGATACCTCGCCAACGCCGACCTGACGTGGGAGGACAAGTACATCGTCAACGCCCTCGTCCGGTGGGACGGGAGCTCGCTCTTCGGACCGGAGGACCGCTGGCACGGCTACTACCGGGCGAGCGCCGCGTGGCGGATGGCCCAGGAGTCGTGGTGGCCGTTCGACGGCATCAACGAGTTCAAGTTCCGCTACTCGCGGGGCATCGCCGGCGGGCGCCCCAACTTCGCCGACCGGTACGAGGTCTTCTCGATCCTGTCGGGCGGCGGGCTGGAGCTGGCGACGCTGGGCAACAAGTACCTCCGTCCCGAGCGCACGACCGAGCAGGAGATCGGCCTCGACGTCGTGGCGAACCAGCGCTTCTTCCTCCAGCTCACGTACGCGACGCAGAGGACGGAGGACCAACTCGTCAGCGTGCCGCTGCCGGCGCTCTACGGCTTCAGCAACCAGTGGCAGAACGCGGGCGTCATCGAAGGCCACACGTACGAGGTCTCCCTGGAGGCCCGGCTGGTGGACCGGCCGGGGCTGCTCTGGACGGCGACGCTGATCGGCGACCGGTCCAGGAACAAGATCGTGGAGTACGACCGCCCCTGCCACACCTCCGGCATGGGGTACCGGTGCGCGGGCGAGCAGGTCGGGATGATCTATACGCAGCACCTCCTGAGGAGCCTCGACGAGCTGGACCGGCACCTCGGCGGCCTGCACGCCAACTCGAAGGACCAGTTTCAGGTCAACGACGACGGTCTGCTCGTGCCCGTCGGCCCGGGCAACTCCTGGACGGACGGCGTCGCCAAGGACCTCTGGGGAACGAGGATGTACATCGACGGCGAACGCTATTACTGGGGTAGGCCGTTCAAGCTGGAGGACGAGAACGGCAACGCCGTCTACGAGAAGACGGGTGACTTCAATCCCGACTTCAAGTGGGGGATCAGCAACCAGCTCCAGTGGAAGGACCTGACGGTCTACGCGCTGGTGGACGGGCAGGTGGGCGGTGACGTCTACAACCGCACCAAGCAGCGCATGTATCAGTGGGAGCGCCACGGGGACGAGGTCCAGGTGAACAAGCCGGAGGAGCGGAAGAAGCCCACTTCGTACTACGTGTCCGCGCTCTACAACGCCAACAGCTCGATCGACTGGTTCGTGGAGCCTGGAGACTACGTGAAGCTGCGCGAGGTGTCGCTGCGGTACCGGCTGGATCCCTCGCTGCTCGGGCGGTTCGCACCGGGGGACCTGGACCGCATCGTCCTGAGCCTCATCGGCCGCAACCTGTACACCTGGACGGACTACAGCGGGTGGGACCCGGACATCGGCAGCCCCACGTATCGGCTCGACAGCTTCGACTACCCGAACTACCGCACGCTGACCGCCAGCGTCGAGATCGTCTTCTGACGGAGGAGGAACGCATCATGAGAACGTATTCGCGTCTCATCGCGGGCGTCCTGGCCTTCGTCGCGGCAGGATGCCAGGACCTGGAGATCACCAACCCCAACAACCCGGACCGCGCGGTCGTGGTCGCGAGCGCCACGGACGTCGAGGCGCTCATCTCGACGTCCTTCCGGCAATGGTTCAATTTGACGCAGAACACCACGCCGTCCATGGCGCTCACGGCCGCCGCCGACGAGTTCTCCGGCGGCTTCACGGACTACGGGACGCACGAGCAGGGCCTCGAGCCGCGGAACGCCATCGACAACGGGCCCGTGGCGGCGAACTCGCCGAACCGGAACCCCTACTCGGACATCTACGCGATCATAGGAGGAGTGAACATCGGGCTTCAGGCCATCAACAACTACGACCTGAAGATCATGTCCTCGGGGCAGGACGTGACCCAGCGGGCGTGGGCGTTCGGCAAGTTCGTCCAGGGCCTCACGCACGGCTGGGAGGCCCTGCTGTACGACAAGGGCTGGGCGTACAGCGAGACGCTGGACACCGACACCGTCCTGTTCGTGGAGGGCTCGAGTCAGGTGCAGGACATGATCACGGACTACAAGGTGGTGCTGGACACCGCGCTGGCCGAGCTCGCCGAGGCGCTGCGGATCGCCCAATCGAACGAGTTCACGCTCCCGGGGAGCTTCCAGGGCGACTGGATCCCCGGGGTCGAGATGTCCAACGTGGAGTTCGCGAAGCTCATCCACTCCTACATCGCCCGGTACATGGTGTACTGGGCGCGCACGCCCGAGGACCGGGCGCAGGTGAACTGGACCGAGGTGATCTCCCATATCGACCAGGGCATCACGGAGGACTTCGCCCCGATGGGAACCCCGAGCATCCTCAGGAGCTATTACAAGCACCGTGCCGCCCGCCAGCGCACGACGACGCCCGGGGACTTCATGCGGGTGGACTACCAGACGATCGGGGTCGCGGACCAGGGGAACGGGTTCATCGAGTGGCACGCCCAGGCGTGGGCGGACCGGAACCCGTTCATCATGACGAACGTGCAGGACAAGCGGATCATCAGCTCCCCGGACGCGACGTGCACGTCGAACCTGGCGAACTCGCTCGCCGTCGAGGGCAAGTACATGGGGTGTCACCGGTCCACGGTCTTCTCGGCCTCGCGCGGCACGGGCCAGCGCTCGTACTACTACTTCCATCGGCTGGGAAGAGGCACCGCCTGGGAGACGGGACCGCTCCTGGGCATGAGCGTGGCCGAGATGGACCTCCTGAAGGCCGAGGGGCTGATCCGGCTCGGCCGGGCGGTGGAGGCCATTCCCCTCATCAACAAGACCCGCGTGGCCAACGGGGAGCTCCCTCCGGTCACGCTGGAGGGCGTGCCCGGGCCCTACTGCACGCCAAGAAAATACAACGGCGACTGCGGGAGCCTCTGGGACGCGCTCCGGTACGAGAAGCGCGTCGAGGGGCTGGGCATCGATCCAGGCGTCGCCCACTGGGACGGGCGGGGGTGGGGGTGGTTCGTGGTCAACACCCCCCTCGACTACCCGATCCCCGGGAACCAGTTGGAGCTGATGGGGATCACGGAGTACAGCACAGGTGGCGGTGGCTACCACAGCGCCGCAGCCCCCGACCCCGAGAAGTGCCCGGTGGCGCTGCCCCGCTGCCCATGAGCGGGAAAAGGCGAATCGGCTGAACGAAGCGGACCCCCGTCGCGCCGCCGTGGTGGAAGCGGCGCGGCGGGGGTCACGCGCCGCGGCGTGGACGAGCGCGGAGCGGCGTGGACGAGCGCGGCGTGGCGGTTCACACGGGTACCGGCAGAAAGGTGGAGACCATGTCCAAGTCGATCCGCTTCTTGCTCGCGTCGGTCCTGCCGCTCGCGCTCTGGAGTTGCGCGTCCGGGTCCCAGGGACCTTCGCGGGATCGGAACCTCATCTCCGCCGAGGAGATCGAGGGCACCGGCCTGCGGACCGCCTACGAGGTGGTCGAGCGGCTCCGCCCGCTGTGGCTGCACAGCCGGGGCGACCGCAGCACGCACCTCACCACCGAGATCGTGGTGTACCAGGACAACACGATGCTCGGCGACATCGAGACGCTGCGGCAAGTCCCGATCGAGCTGGTGGATGTGATCCGCTCCCTGGACGCCGCCGAGGCCATGCGCCTGGCGGGGCTCGGCTCCCGGCACGTGGAGCGCGTCATCATGATCGTCACCAAACCGAACAAGCCGCGGATCAACGACGGATAGCGCCGGCGACCTCGGCGAGGCGCGCGTAGTCGGCATTGGCCCGCGCCAGGTGCCAGTCGCCCTGGACGGCGTGGCACGACGGGCAGCAGTTGGCCCAGTATGGAGCGCCGTAGCCTTCGGTGGCGCAGAGGTGGACGGTGGGCGGACGGGGGCCAGGCGGTCGGCGGGTGCTGTGGCCGCCGCCGCCGGGCCAGAGGTAGACCACCATCTCCGTGCCGCAGCGCCAGCACAGGTGCGCGGCGTAATGATAGGGAGGCGACGGCGGCAGGTCCTGGAGGGTGTGCTGCGCCACCGCGGCGGCCCGGGCCTGGATGGTGGCGATCTCCTCGTCACGGGATGCGTCCCGGGCGGCGCACCGCGGACAGGTGAACGGCCTGAGCCCGTCCTGCAGCGCCACCCACCAATACGGGCGATCCAGGAGATCGTCCGCTCCCAGTTCCACCCAGGGCAGGCTCATCCGCGCCGCCTTCTCGGGATCCACGGCGTGGGTCACGAGGATCTCGATGACGCAGGCAGGCTCGTCTCCCCGGAGGAGCACCACGTCGGCCACCGACCCGTCGGGGAGCCGGTACTCGCAGGCGACGCCGGTGATATCGTCGGGAAGATCCTGGACCACGCCGCCGTCGCACGACCAGTCGGGACAGCGCCGGGCGATGGCGGGGCGGGGGCCTTTGCCGGCGATCCACTCCTCCACGACACGCACGACAAGCTGCTTCGCCGCCCGGTGGAGGACGCTCTCGGCGGAGCACCCTTCGCCTCGGCGGTGCGCGAAATGGGCACGGCGTACGCCGCTCCGTCGCAGGTGCACCGGCGCCCCGCACCCCGGACAGGCATAGGACGTCTCCGGGTCGGCGGCCTGGGGTGGAACCAGGGAGCCGTCGGGGGCGAGGCCGAAGGGGATGGCCAAGGGGGAGTGGGGCATGGCGAAAAGGTAGGCTGAGGAGGGGCGGAGCGCTTCGCGCGGGGTAGGCCCAGTCGCGGCGCCGACTCGGTTCCCTGGGCCGGATTGTGGATAAGCTGTCCCATCCAGCCATGGACGACTTTGGAGGGCGA
>CAZJFX010000057.1:0-23839 GCA_964545395.1 uncultured Gemmatimonadaceae bacterium
TGGTGGAGGCGTCCGGGGAAGAGACTCTGATCTTGGCTGTAGGCAGCGGTGAGGGCCCCGCCTGGCGTGAGGATCCCGCAGAAGGGATCATCCTGCCCATGGAGGCCATCCCGGGGCTCCTGCGAGCCCTGGGGGCCGTCAGCGAGGAAATGTAGCCCCCCCCCAGCCGGTAAGTCCGGTGGGCCACCGCCCCCGGGGTCCTCGTGGCTCTGGGGGCTCTTCGTGGCCTCCTGCCACGGTCCGGCCCCTTCGTCTACGCCAGCCCGAGCCCCTGGAGGGCCGCCAGGTTGTCGTAGTACCACCGCCGGGCTTCTTCGATCACTTCGCCCAGGGTGGGGTGGGCGTCCTCGCCATGGATGAAATGCAGGAGGCCTTCCCGGTCCCCGCTCAGAACATCGTAGCGGTGGACGTGGTGCTCAGCGTGGTGCCCCTGAGAGTCGAACACGTGAGGGCTGTCGTAGCGGAAGACGTTACCCAGGCCGCGCACCGACACGTTGTAGGAGTACCACCGGGTCAGGACCAGCGGGTCCCCTTCCTCGAGTACGATCCCCACGAGCTTCCGAACTTCGATCTCGATTCCGCCAGCGCACCGGAGCACGCCCTCCAGGAGGAACCCCCCTTCGGTGGCCGTGAATTCGAGGTCGTGCCCTGCATCCACGAAGCCATCCCGGACGAACTGGTCCAGGACGTTGTGGTGAACCGTGGTGTACGTGGAGAGCCGGGTGGGCGCGTGCTTACCGGACGGCACGTCCCCCGTCCCGCGCGGCGAGGCAGAAGAGCCACTCGGCAACCTCTGCCGTCTCGCGTTGCTCCCCGCTCGCCAGGCGGGCCAGGAGCTCGTGGGAGGACATCTCGTAGCGGACCTCGAAGCCCCGGATCCGGCGCGCCAGGGTGGGGTCTCCGTGACGTGCGGCCTCGTGGCTCCCACGAAGGAGTGCGGCGGTGGCCGTGCGGAACTCGCCAGGCGTCATCGCGGCAAGCTCGCTCAGGCGGACTCGCTCAGGCATCGGGCTCCCCCTTCGGTTTGGTGTCGCTGGCTCCTGATACCTCTCCCGAACCTGCAAGGTTGCGCCCGGAGGCGCCAGGGGGTGACCAGCTCGCAAGTGGGAAGTCGCCTTCCCGCGTTGCACCTCGTGCGCGCGTGCGAGGGAGAGGGAGAAACGGAGGGGGCGGGTAGTCGGCCCCGTTGCCCGGATCGGCGCGGCCAGGGAAGCGCGCTCTATCCGACCCCCTCCAGGCGGTGGCCCCCGTGAGCTTCCGCCTTCCCACAGTTAGAACGCGGGGGCGGGGCGGACCAGGCCCCGTTACCCGGGCGTGGCGCATGCACTCGCCGCGCACCGACCCCCGCGAAATCATCGCCGCACCCTACGCGCGCTCGGCCAGGGTGACGATGGGCGAGAGGGTGTCGGTCCCGACGTCGGGCGCGATGGGCGCGCGCCACCATGGCGCGCCGGCGTTCCGAGTGTAGAAGCGGAAGGCCCGCTCATGCTGGCAAAACCGGACGTGGATGGACTCATCCGAGGTGAGCGGGAGGTACGTGGCCTCGAGGTACTGAGACCAGTCAGAGAGCACGAGGTCTCCCTCGGCGCCCAACGTGGGCAGGTGCTCCGTGAAGAACACGGGCCGGCCGGCCAGCATATCCGGGAGCCCCTCAATGGAGCTCTGGATATAGAGCCACTTCGGGCCGGAGGCGGTGGCAATGTGGGCCTGGAGCAGTTCCTCGTATGTGTTCAGGTTGGCGAGCCAGATTGCGCGCCTGAAGCCCCAACACCGGCGGCGCATCTTGGCGATGTTCGTGCCGTAGATCGTCTCCGCGCTCTGCTCATCCTCCGCGTCCACGGTGACACGGGCGGGCGAGGTAAGCACCCCCATATACTCGTTGCCGCCGCCGCCTTGGAGCTTCTCACGGAGGAGCGCGGAGCCCAGCTCGGCACGGTAGCCTGCGGCGAGAATTGCAATGAAGGCCGCGGGGTTGCGCCCGAGCAATTCGTCAGTCGCGAAGGTGATGCCGAGCAAGGTCGCGGCCTCCAGGTGGATGAGCCCGAAGGCACCACGGGAAGCCCCGGGATCCACCGTCTCGGGCGTGCGGGTGAACGTCAGGCCGCCTGTGACGCTCTGGGATCGATCACCAGAAGAGCGCGCCGGGATTTCGATGGTCGGCTCGGCCATCGGGATGGCCATGGTGCGGCCTGCCGTCGGGTCCTCTTCTACCCGGCCGAGGACATAGGGCGCCTGTTCGGTCCCCTGTCGGAGGAAGCCGCCGTAGGTGTCGGCGTAGGCTCCCTGCTCGTCCGAGCCGGCAGTCGCCCGGATGCTCGCCGGCGTGAACGCGGCAGGCAGCATGAAGGACAGGCCGGCCGCCACGGAGGTCCGCGAGGCCAGGGCTTGGAGGCGAACGTCGGGCACCGCGTCCCGGTCCCGGGCATGGCCAGCGGCCACGACGGCAGTGAGGAAGGCGGTAGGCGAGGCGAAGCCCCGGCGGGGATCGTCCTCGAAACGGTGGCGGGCAGTAGCGGACATGGGAGCGGCTCCTTTAGCGAGTGGACGGCGCGGACACCCCGTCCAACGCCCGGATGATATTCAGGGATTCCCCATTTGGGCCGCGCTCGGGGCACGTCTCTTCGAGGATCTCTCGCACCGTGGCGACATCGACCTCCACGGCGAGCTGCAGCGCGCGAACCTGCTCGAGGCACTCCTGCAACGGGGGCAGGATCTCCAGGGCGCGGTCGGCCAGTTGCACCCGGGTCCGGAGTGCCGCGAAGATCTCTCGCTCCGTGGACAAGACGGGCCGAGTCTTCTCCGTGGCCAGGATGTCGCGCGCCCGGTCGGCCTCGGCGAGGTAGGGACGCACCCGCTCGATGGCACCTTGCAGCGCACCGACCACGGGTCCGCGCTCTGCCACGAGCGGATCGGCGGACCGGCGCAGCGTGCCCTCGGCCTTGTTCCGGCGACGCGAGGCGGAGTCGGCCGAGGCACTGTACGCGACCCGGGCGGCGAGGAGCTCCTGGAGGAGGCGCTCTGTGCCTTCGAGGTATCGCGCCTCGGCTTTTTCGACGGCCTCCCCCAGAGCCGGGAGCACCGCCTCGTCGGCGCTGGCGGCCTCCAGGGCGGCGCATGCGGCCTTGCGTTCCGCTAGGCGGGCCTCTGCGGCCGTGGCGGCGTCCAGGGCCTCCCGGCCCGCGCTGGTCAAGCCCAGCCCGTGGATGAGCCGCTCGACCATCCCATGCTTCGTCGCTTCTGCCTTCACGGTTCCCTCCTCAGCGTTGCGCGTTTCCAGTAAGATACCCACCCGGAAGGCTCATTCGGGGGGGATTCCCCACCACTTGTTGATCGAGCCTCCAGGTACTTTTTCGTCGCATCCGCGAGCCGGCTCCGAACGGTCTCGGGATGGAGACCGAGCTCCACACACGCTTCGTGGAGGGCAGCGGTCCGAGACAACCCGCTGGTGAGCTTCCGGTTGCGCAGCGTATTCGCCGCAGTGAGGGCGAGGAACTCGCGGAGCCTTGGGTGGTCTGGCCAGCGCTCCGGGTCGCGGACGCCCCAGGCTTGGCAAAGGTCCCATAAGCCCCGGCGAAGCATCGTCGGCAGGCTCCTCTCCACCCGGTCGCGATGCAGCACCAGCGCGGTCTCTTCGGCCACGTCGGGGGCATCGTCGGGGAGGGGGCGGGGGCGCATGGGAGCTTCAGTCCCGCAGGCCGGCCCAGCGGGCTACGGTCTGAAGCGCGCGGGTCGCGCGGGTGTTCGTCTCCTGGTCCAGGCTGAAGACGAAGCCGTCGGCGGCCTCCAGTAGCACCGGGTCGGCCTTCAACTCGGCGACGATGGCCTTGAGCGCGGCGGTCTCTGCCTTCGTGGGGCGGGGCGTTTCCACCTCGCCGGCGACAAAGAGAATCGCGTCCCGCAACTCGCCGACGCGGCGGACCCACGCCCACGCGAGCTCGTCCTCCATCGTCTCGTCGGTCAGCTCGTCCAGCTCGATGCACACGAGCGAGGGACCGCGCAGCTTGACGCGACGGAAGAGAACGGGGTTCTCGCCGTCGGCGACGGCCCCGAAGCTGAGCTCGAAGTCGGCGTCGAAGGCCGCGAGATGCTCGCGTAGCTCCCCCACCGTGATCCGGTTCGCCTCCTCGTGGGCCCGCTTCAGGGCGCGCAGGTCGGCTCGGTCGCTCACTGGAGGCCCCTCCCCCACCGGCCACCACCGGAAGCCCAGTCGCCCCGGCGGTCGTCTTCTGGCGATACGGCCCTGTCCGGCTCCGGCTCGGCCGCGGTGAATGACTCCAAGAGGCGGCCGACATCGACATTCATTCCCTCGAGCGCCGCCAGCGCGTACACGCGACAGTCGAGGGCTTCGTTCCGGAGGCCTGCCGGCTTCACCCATTCCCGACGCGGGAAGCCGCGGGAGTACTTGGTGCGCACCTTTTCCGCGACGAGCTGCGCGAAGTACTCCGGCCTGTAGCGCTTCGGGAAGTGGCAGAAACCGGGCCCGGGTTCCTGGATCCCGAGGCGGCTGTATACGACGGTCTTTGCCGCGTCCACGCCGATCGGGAAGAGGTGGACCTTCGCCGTGTTGTTCCGGCTCGGTCGGCCCATGACGGGGCGGCCTGGACCCGCGATACCCTTCACTGCCCACACCCGACGCCAGAAGCGCGGGCCGACGAACGCATAGACCGCCTGCGTGTTATCCCCGGAGTCGATGGCCACCGCCGCGATCCGGAGCCGCGCGTCGCTCGGGTGCGCGTACTCCGCCTCGATGACGTGGTCCAGTTGGCCCCAGATCAGGGGCGTGGTGGGATCGCCGGGGAGCACGATGTAGTCAAGCGACCAGGACTCACCGTCGCGGCCCCACCCTACGACCTCCACCTCGAGGCGATCATGTTGCACGTCCACCCCGGCGGTGATGATGCCGACGCCAGCGGGCACGGGAGAGGCCGGATAGTCCTCCGCGCGCGCCATGATGCCCGTCGGATCGATTTCCGCGAGCCGCTCCTCCCACAGCTCGCCGAGCTTCAGGTTCACGAAGCCCTGGAGTGTCTCGGGCAACTTCTTCGCCACGACGAACTCCGACGCGAGGCGCCCCAGGCGCACCCACGGCGAATAGAGCGCGGAGATATGGAACCCAGCGGTCCCGCGATACTCGGCCCCGGCCCGCCATTCGCCCCGCTGCGTCGCGGCGAGCCGGCGCACGTCGGACCACGTACTCCCGCAGTGCGGACAGACGTACTCGGCCTCTTCCGGCCGGCCCTCGGGCCATTGGACCTGGGCCCACCGGAGAACCTGAAACTCGCCGCAGTCGGGGCACGGCACCCAGAAGCGCCGCTGGTCGCTGCGCTCGTACTCGCGCTCGACTCGCGACAGACCCCGCACTGTCGGCGTGGAGACCAGGAGCACCTTGCGGCGGCGGAAATTGGCCGTGCGCTGCTCGGCCTGGGCGAGCGGGTCGCCCTCTTCGTCCAGCGCGACGGGCCAGCGGTCCACCTCGTCACCAGCAAGGTAGCGGATCGGGGCGGACGTCAGGTCCGCCGCCGAGTTGGCGCCGGTGACAAACAAGATGCCCCCGGGAAATTCTTTCGCCTGGAGTGTATTCCCGCCCTCGCGCTCCCGGGCCGGGCGTACCCGCGTCCTCAGCGCCGGCGTGCTCTGGACCATCGGCGCGATGCGTTGCTTCGAGTACCTCTTCGCCGTGTTAACCGTCGGCTGCACGAGCAACATCGGGCCAGGCGCGCACGCGATCACGAAGCCGAGCCAGTTGTTGAGGACTTCCGAGCCGCCAACCTGGCTCGACTTCATGAACACGACCCGCTCGACGGGCGAGCTCGGCGACAACGCGTCCATGATGCCCCGGAGGTAGGGGGTGCGATCCGTCCGCCATGGGCCGGGCTCCGGGCTCTCCTTCGTCGAAAGGGTCCGATGCGCGTCGGCCCAACTCGATACCGTATGATCGGGCTCCGGCCGCAGCCCCTCGGCGAAGGCCGCTCGCATGAAGGCGAGGCCCGCGCTCATGAGGCACCACCTCCCGCGACCGCTTCGTCCGCGAGCGCCTCGAGCGCCTGGCGCAACTCGCGCGAGAGCAACTGGTGGATCTCGAAGGGGTCGTCCTCGGCCGCGAGCTGGTCCGCCAGCCGGTCCGCGAGCGCCAGGCAGCCTTCACGTGTCCGGCGCGCCAGCTCGCCCCACGTCTTCGCGGTCTCTGTCGCTGAGACGAACTCGCCGCTCTTGATCCGGTACTCGAGCCGGCGAAGCCGGGCGAGGTAGGTCTCTTTCAGTGCGCGAGCCTCGCCCCATGGCAGGGCGGCGAGCTCGTCGCCCCCATCCTGAGCCGCTGCGTCTGCCACGCCGTCACTCGGCCGGGCCCCGGTGTTCTCCGCCCACATGCGGTCGGCCTCGTTCGCGTCGATCTTGCCTGACTCGGTACGGCGGATCCGCCCCGCACGGAGGGCGACGTACACGGCCTGCCGGGAGCACCCGCGGTGCCTCGCATACGCGGCGAGCGACAGCTCTTCAGCCATGCGCGTCACCTGTCAACATGATTTGAGGGGTTGGCACCTGTGAGGAAATGCGCTCATTCGAAACCGGCACGAGGAGCCCGCTGGAAGGACCCCGGAAACCCTTGTGGCACAACGCTTTCCAGGCGTCACCCATCATGGCGTGGCCTCCAGGTCGGCCCGGCTCAGCCCCAGGCGCTCCACCAGGTCGGTGACCACCGCGCGGTCGGGCGCATCACCCTCGAGCTCCTCGGCCAACTCGAAGGCAGTGCCCAAGTCCCGGAGGTTGGATCCCCGGCCCCTCTTGGCCAGGACGTGGCACAGCGCGTCGAAGCGCTCGTGGACAGCGGGCAGGATGGCGAGGGCGCTCATCGTGGGGCCCCCAGGAACGCGGCGAGGTTACCCAGGCGGCGGCAGAGGTCGGCAGCCTGCCCGCGGAGTTCGAGCGCCGCGCCACGTTCCGGCTCGTCAAGCGAGGGGCCGATCTCCTGGAGCACCCGGAAGATGGCGCTGGCGTGCTCCGAGGCGGTCAGGATCCGCGCGCGTGCGTCGGTCAACTCCACCGTGGATCGCCTGCGCCGGCGTGCGGTCGTGCATTTCGCCTTCATCGTGGGGTCCCTCGGTGAGCGAGGTACTCAGCGGCGGCCTGGCGCCAGGCATCGAGGACGGCGTCGTAGGCCGTCCGCACCCGGAGGCGCAGGGGTTCGGAGGGGGCGGCCTCCCAGGCGGTGAGCGCGATCATGAAGGCGGCGTCGGCCCCCGCCACGATGTCCCACGCCTTCGACCATGATCCGATCCCAGGCGGGGTGAGGCTTGCCACGTCGGCCGCGAGACGACGGCACAACGCGGTCCCGCGCTCCCGACGTTCCTCCGGGGTCCACTTGGTCGGGTTCATGCGGCGGGGTCCAGGGGGTGGAGGATGTCCATCGGGTCACCTTGCCCGGCAAGCTCACCCTGCACCCGCACCTCACCTTGCCCCCTATAGGGGCGGGCAAGGTCGTGAGGTGCTTTGGCCACCTTGCCCGGCAAGCTCCCGGCAAGCTCGGCAAGGTCAGAGTCCCCAGCTTGCCCGCCTTGTTCGGCAAGCTCGACCCGATACCACAACCGAGCGTTGCGGGGGCCTGATTCGAAGGCGATTCGTCCCTGTTCCCGGAGGCTGGCGATCGCGTTGGAGACCTCGACGGCCGGGATGCTCGGCTGCTCAGGGTGAGCGACGTTCTCCTCTTGAGCACGTTCCTTGAGGTCCGTCGTGGTCGGCCCCGGGACCGTGGTCAACTGCCGGAGGACGAAGGCTTCGGCACCCTCCGTGCGCGCCTCCTGGGCACCCTGATACAGGATCGTCGCCGATCTCCAGACGGTGCGGGCGTCGGGCCTTGCCTCGGCAGGGAGGGCGTCGAGCTGGGCGGTGGGGCTGTTCATCGGGCGTGACCGTTGAGGGTGAGGAGCGCTCGCACCAGGGCGCCCACGTCGGCGTCGGTGGCCCACGTCTTCATGGAGATGTGCGACACCCAGTCGAGCACGTCGGACGGCGTGCGGCAGCGGCCCAGGTCAACCTCGTACTCGCCACCGTTCCCGTAGGGCTGGATGTAGAGCGCCCTCGTGCCGGGCCGGTAGATCCACCGCCCCCAGCGATCCCCGTCGCGCACGTCGCCTTCAGCGCGCACGACGGCTTCGAGCTGGCCTAAGGTAAGGAAGCGCTCCGGTGCGGTAGCCAAGGCCCGGGCGATCCGAGTCGTGGGGTTGTCGGCCGTCATGGGGCCAGCTCCCGGACGGCCTGAGCGAAGTCCACGCGGCGGGCCCGCATGTACAGCGCGATCCCGTCTCCACCCTCGCCGCACGGGTCACAGAACCAGCGCCGGCCGTCGGAGGCGATCCGCAGGGAGGGATGCCTGTCCTGGTGGAGGGGGCAGCGCACCTGCAGTTCCTTCCCGCGCCGGACGGGATCGCCACACCCCAGCCGGCGGGCTACCTCCACAACCGGGACCGAGCGGGCCGCGGCGACTGTCCGCTCCCACTCCTGCCGGCGGGCTTCGTCCGCCATGATCGCACGGTTCGGGTCGCGGTGGCGCCACGCGGGCAGCCGGGCGGGATGATCGGCCGGGAGGCCGGTGCACGCCGGGCAGGCGCATCCTGGTACGGGGGCTCCGGGCTCCAACGGACGGCCACGGTGGATGGCGGTCGCCACCTCCAGGCGCAGGTGTTCCGACATCATGATGTTCTCGGATCGTGGAGGCGGAGCGTCACGTCTACCGCGTCGCACGTGCACGCGGACCCGGGCTTCGCACCGTCGTACGCCGGACAGTCCTGGTCGTGGACCACGTCCATGAGCAGGACGCGACCGGGTGGGACCAGGGCAGCCTGGAGGGCGTACAGCCGCTCCAGGTTATCGCGGTCGCCGGTCGGGCCGACGGTCGGAAACCGGGCCAGGCGCAGCGGGGCCAGGGTGTCGGTCACGGTGCCTCCCCCTCGATAGCGGCCCGCTCGGCCGCCTCATACCCCTCCCACAGCCCCCCGGGGGGTTCTGCAACCGCAACGTCCGCAACATCCGTTGTGCGAGTACGGGTTTCGCCCGTTTCGGTAAGTGCAACGTCCGCCCCATTGTTGCGGTTGCGGAATCCGCCGATCGTGGCGTCATTGCTGGGCTGTTGCGGGTGTTGCACTTGTGCGGGGGGGGTGGAGGGGAGGTACCGGGCCCAGACGTCCACCAGGTCTTCGACGAGGTAGCCCCGGACGCCAGCCCGATCGCCGTCGCGGTATGCGCGGGGTGAGACGCCGTACGGCTCCAGGAGCCTCGCCAGCCCGCGAGTGCTGAGGGGCTGCCCGTGGCGCCACTCAGGCCAGGGACGGTCCTCCATCCGCACCAGCGCGGACACCAGGTCGGCGGAGCGGATCCGCTCCCGGCCGTCCATGACGGCCCGGACGTCGGCCAGTAGTTGGACGCGGACATCTCCATCATCATCCGCGGCGCCCGAGAGTAGGAGAGCGGCGCGGCGGGCGCGCTCGGGCCACGGCCCACCAGCAGCGTCGGCGATGGCCAGCAGGGGGCGCCAGTTGTCAGCGGCGCGATCATGTAGCTGGTGGGGCACCGCGGGGTCGGCGTCGCGGAGCTCGGCCAGGTGGTCCTTTGCCCACCGTGCCGCACGACGACGCAGTGGTTCTAGATCCTTGTGGAGTCGGTCAAGGCGCACCCGCTCCACCGGCTCATCGGGCCGGCGACGCCAAAGCCGGATCTCCACCGAGCGGTCCTTCAGGGTGTCGGGCAGCTCGCCGATCATCGCCACGGCCTTCGCCCCCCAGGTAGAGAACAACCGGGGCTCGTAGTCCGGCTCAGCGCACCGCACCACCACCGCGGTCGGACGAGTGTGACCGCTGTTAAGGAGCCCGCGAAGTTCCTCCCGCTCGGACAAGAACGTGTCCGCCTCATCCACCAGCAGCGTGGGGCGGTGCACCTCCACTGCCCGGTAGAGCGCGGCGCTGGTGATGTTGGAGGCGGGTAGGGCGCGGGGCACCAGAGCACTGGTGATGATGAGTCCCGTCGTCTTTCCGCACCGTTTGGTGGCCGACGTGTACGAGAGGAGAGGCGAGACGGTGGCAGCGTCGTGCGCATGCGCGTGGACCACCCATAGCGCCTCGGCTGTCGTGGCACCGTCCGGCTGAGCGAGGTAGCGACGGTACGTTCCCGCCAGCTCCTCGAGCACGGCGGCGCCGTCCACCGGCTCGGGCCACGGGTCCACGTCCTCGAGCAGGACCGGCCGCCCGTTGGAGCCCGCATCATCATCGTCGTCTCGCTGCCCGAGCGCCGCGTCCACCAGTCTGGCGGGGGAGCGGATTCCGGCCGATGTCAGGGCTCGTACGGCGCCCTCGCGTAGCACCTCGCGACGCAGGGGGGCGACACCGGCCACGGCGTCGCGCAGATGTTCTAGCGCCACCTCGATGGCCTCCACCGGCGGGTCGGTGCCGAGTGTGAGGATGCCCGATGCGCGGAGCACGTCGTCTACCGTGGTTGTGGTCGTCTCGGCGCTCATGGTGCTGGCTCCAGGTCATCGGCGAATGCCCGGAGGCTGTCGGCTCCTTCCCGTGCGAGGCTGGCCCACTGGACGCGCTCGGCAGGGGTGAGCCCTTCGGCGACCAGGGTCGCGTCTACGACGTTGGCGAGGACGCCCCAGGCCATGCAGCCAGTGTCGAGGGCGCGCTGCATCAGGATCTTGTGGTCCTCGAGTGTCACGGGTTGCAGCTCGATCTTCCTGCCGTCGTCGGTGATCCGCGGTGGATCCGAGCACGCCGCGACTCGTCCGGTCACGGAGCGCTTGAGGTGCCCAGCTTCCTCCAGGATCTGGATAACAGCATGAACCGTCTGCACGATCATGTAGGCGCAGGTCTCGGTCTCGTTTTCCGGGAGCATGTCGAGGTACGGCATGAGCGACCGGACAGAGAGTTGGAAGGATTGCGCCAGCCGCTTCGTCTCATGGGCCGCGTCGTGCGCCAGTTGCGCCCTGGATGGCCGGGGGATCGGGGGCGCAGCAGCGGCCTTGTGTTCCTTCACGGCCCTGCGGACCTCGCGTGTGCTTGGCCCGGCATCGCCCGATGCCCCTTCCACGGCCTTCTGCCACACGGCCTCCCGGTCCCCCTCATCGGCCTGCGCCAACTCGACGGCCTGGGCAACGTGGGTTGGCAGACTCTTCGGCGCCGAAGAGTCCTTGAGTTGTTGCCGGACCCCAACTGCGGCGATCATGGCAGCGGCCCAGCCCAACGAGATCCCCCACCGCTCATCGCAGTAGGCCGTCCACGAGGTGTGTGTGCCTCCGTGTTCACGGTCCCAGAGTTTCTGCTCGCGGATCTCCTTCAGGGCTTCGGCCATGTCCCACACGGCCTTGGCGCTGCGCTCGATGATGGCTTCCAGTTCCTTGAGGCGTGCCGAGCGGGCCTGCGCTTCGCGGGGGATGCCGCCGGGGCCGAGCTGGGGATGCGGGTGTAGCTCGTCGGTTTTCCTGAGGGCGCTCATGCTGCGCTCATGCTCGGCTTTCGGGGCAGGTCACCCCTACGGATACGGGGTGAGCCCTTCCGGCCGACGTTGGGAATCTGCCCCGTGGCGACGAGGTGGCGCAGGTGGTCCGCGCTGTATCCCGAGAGCTTGACGGCCTCGGGGATGGTCAACGGCTCGTCTTCCATCCCGGCCAGGGCGCCGTCCAACTCTGCGGCCAACCGGCGCAGGATAGACGCTCCCCGTGAGTCGTCGTACAGATCCAGGGTGCGCGCTTGGTCGCGCCAGGTGCGGGACAGGCTGGCCACGTTGTCGGGGATCATCGTGCATCCTCCGGCTGTGCGACCTCGGCGCGCAGGTCGGCGTCAGCCCGCTCGAGGGCGGCCACGCGCACGTATTCCGAGCGGTCCATTTCCTGGAGCCGGCACGCTGCGTCCACGCGCGCCAGTTCACGGGCACTAACCCGGCTGCCGATCGTAAAGGGTCGCGCTTGGCTTGGCATGGTTGCTTTCTCCGCGTGAACTAAGTAACCTCAATGCGGACATTGACCTCCCGCTAGAAGGAATAGTATGCGTTCACCGCTTTCAGGTCAAGCACCCTCCTCAACGAGGCATGGTATGACTGACGCACCTGGGGCACAATCCGTAGGGGACCGCCTACGGAGAGCCATCGAGAACCGAGGCCAGAGCGTCCGCTGGCTTTCGACGACACTAAACGCAGAGGGTGTGCCGAAGTCGTCCTATTCCAGCGTGTTCCGGTACGTCGAGGGCGAGGTGATTCCGACTGTCGCTTGGATGCAGGAGGCGGCGCGCATCCTCCAGGTAACCCCGGCGTGGATCGCCTTCGGTGGCGAGCACGGCAGCTACCTCCGGGAGCGGCTCCACGCGGAAGGGGCCGCCACCCCGGTCCCCGAACTGGTACGGGAGCGCGGAGGCGGTGCGGCCGTCCTGACGCTCGCCGCTCACGGCGCTGGCGAGGACGTACTCGCGGCCATTGTGCAAGCTCTGGTGGAGGCGCAACCCGATGGATCCCCGGCCCTCTCAGACGAGGATCAAGCCGACGTAGGATTTCGCCTGAGCTTCGTGGTGGCGTCCCTCCTGACGGCGATCCGAGGCGAGGCGCCGTCCACCATGATGGCAGCGGCGACCCTGGGCATCTTCGGAGCAATCCTCGGGTATGTGCCGCCCCCCGGAGCGGGCCGGCCCATGCCTACAGTCGTCAGGTACCTCCCCACCCCACCAGCCGTAGCCAACTAGGAGGGCGGATCATGGCGAGAAAGACGGACTCCATCATGGCCTCGGGCGTGTCGGTGCGGATCTACAAGCGGGGCGCATCCCCTATCTACTTCTGCTCCTTCAGGCTGGACGGCCAGAAGATCCAACGAAGCACAAAGCAGACGCACCGGGAGCGGGCGGAGGCGGAGGCGCGCACCCTCGTTTCCGACGAGATCAAGAACCGGCTCTTGCACGTCACCCCCGGGCCCACCCTAACCTGGGGTCAACTCTTCGACGTGTACCAGCGGGACCGGGTGCCCGATATGTCGGACGGCTGGCAGCGGTGGTCCAAGCTGCAAGCGGAGCTCTTCAAGCGAGCCTTTGGCATCGACGCCCTGGTCATGGACCTGGACCAACAGGATGTAGACCGCTTCACGTCGGCCAGGACCGGCGGTCACCTCTTCCCGAACAAGATGCCCGCGAAGTCCAAGAGACGGGCAGTCACCGAGGGTACCGTGGAGGCGTCCTTCCGGTGGCTGTCGTCGGTCTGCCGGTGGGCCATGCGACGGCGGGTCAACGGAGAGCGGCTCCTTACCTCCAATCCCCTGGACGGGGTGGAGCGGCCGAAGAAGAACCGGAACCCCCGCCGGCCGAAGTCGTCGCACGAGCGGTACGTGGCGAGCCTGGCACAGACGGACGTGGTGGACCCCACCGGCGCGCTGCGCCTCATGCTGGTGGCGGCCAGGTACACGGGGCACCGGATCGGCGCCATTTGCGCTCTGAAGGCCGCGGAGGTGCTCAGGACCCCGGAGCAGGTACAAGCGGCTCTCGCGGCTCAGGGGGCAGACGTGGCGCTCGCCACGGCCTTCCCGCACGGGGCCATCGTCTGGTCTGCGGAGTCGGACAAGATGGGGTTGGGGTGGATCACCCCCACGTCCCCGGTCCTCCGGGCCGAGCTGGACAGGTACTTGGCGAAGTCGCCGGCCATCGGCGCCGCGCCCCTTTTCCCTGCCCCCAGGCGTCCAGCGGAGTCATTCTCCCCGCTGGTGGCGGCGCGGTGGCTGGTGGCGGCCGAGAGGCGGGCCAAGCTCCCTAAGCTGGCCGGTGGTGTGTGGCATCCGTACCGGCGGCTCTTCGCCACCGAACTGGCGGGGGTGCCGGCGAAGGTGGCGGCCACGTTGGGCGGCTGGAAGGACCCCCGGACCATGCAGGTGATCTACCAGCAACCCGAGGGGGTGGAGCTGTACGCGGCCGCTCTCCAGGTCGGCAAAGCGGGCTGAAACTGGGGTTCCGTCCGGTAAAGCGGAACCAACGCGGAACCAACGTCACCGGGACGAGACAGCCCCACGAGGCGGGAAGCCTTGTGGGGCCTTGTCTTTCAGGAAGCTGGCGCCCGGACTCGGACCGGGGACCTGCTGCTTACAAGGCAGCTGCTCTACCAGCTGAGCTACGCCAGCGGCAACGCTGAGAGTCTCTCTCCCTCCACCCCATCCCTTCGCCGGGCAAGATAGCGCCGGCGGCGAGGGTGGGGCACCCCTTGGCGCGGCGGAGAGGCGCCCTTCCAGGTAGCGCCACCTCCGGAGTGAGCGGCGCCGATGGTGGCGGGGCGTTCGCTGCGGCCAGCGCACCATGCCCCGATCGTACACCCCTCCGGGCGCTTGGGTCTCCAATCCCCCGGGTGCTATCCTCCTGAGACAAGAGGCTTCGCCCTCCGTGGGACGTTCCCCGAAAACGCTTCACCCACAGGAGCCTGGTGGAAGAGGGAAGCGAAGGAACCTGTGTCCGTAGGGCCGAAGACGAATGGATTCCGAGAGGACGATCTGATATGACGACACGCGAGCGCATCGACCATCCAAAGGTCCAGTGGGGCCTGGTGATTCACGGTGGGGTAGGGGTCATCCCTCCCAACCAGATGACCCCGGAAATGGACGCCGACTACAGAAGGGTCCTCACCGAGTCCCTCCAGGCGGGGTTCGACGCCATGAAAGGCGGGGGAACGGCGGTGGATGCCGTCGTCGAGTCCATCGGCGTCATGGAAGACTCGGTGATCTTCAACGCGGGCCGGGGGGGGAACTTCAACTCGGATGGGGTCGTCTCCTTGGACGCCTCCATCATGGTGGGCAGCACCCTGGAAGCTGGGGCCGTGGCCGGAGTCTCCGACATCCGGCACCCCATCGAGTTGGCCCGGCGCATCATGGAGGAATGTCCCCATGTCATGTTGGCCGGGACCGGTGCGGAGGAGTTCGCCCGGACGGTGGGGATCGAGTCCACACCGGCGGACTTCTTCTTCACCCAGAGGCGGTGGGACGACCTCCAGGCTGCCAAGAAGCGGGAGGCTTCCGGGGACGTATCCCCGAACACGGTGGACATGGATGCCCCGGCCGGAGCCGCTGGCGCTGAACCCCCATCCGGGCTGGACTTCGGCACCTCCGAAGCCGAGTTGAAGGACAACTCGGGCACGGTGGGGGCCGTCGCCCTGGACGCATCGGGGACGCTGGTGGCCGGTACCTCCACAGGGGGCACGGCAAACAAGAAGTGGGGTCGAATCGGCGACTCCCCCATCATCGGGTCCGGTACCTATGCAGGCTCCCACTGCGGTGTCTCCTGCACGGGTTGGGGCGAGTACTTCATCCGCCACGCCGTTGCCCACGACATCCAGGCTCGCATGGCCTACCTGGGCATCTCCCTCAGGGAATCCACCCACCAGGTCATCATGGAGAAGCTGGAGGCTGAACGGAGGGGTCTGGGCGGCGCATGCGCCATGGACCGGGATGGGCATATCGAGATGATCTTCAACACCCGGGGGATGTACCGGGGGTGGGTGGATCAGGAGGGTCGGATCCAGGTGGCGATCTACTAGGCCTTCCACTTCGACCGGATCTGGGAGACGGGAGCCGGCGGACGCGCGCACGCCAGCCTCAGGTCACCTTCCAGCGTGTGCCCTGGGGCCCGTCCTCGAGGACGACCCCCCGTGCGGCCAGCTCTTCGCGGATCGCATCGGCGGCGGCGAAGTCCCTCGCCTTGCGCGCGGCGGCCCGGGCCTGGATCCGCTCCTCCACCCAGACGGCCAGGCCGTCGTCCACCGTGCGGCTGGCGTGGGCGACCTCCAGGAGGCCCAGCACGCGGTCCATGGAGCGCAGCGCGTCCAGGGCGGCCACCCGGTCCGCGGCGGTCACGGCGCTCCGGCCGTCGAGCTCCCCGTTCACCCGGTTGACGAACCTGAACACGGCGGCCAGAGCGTCGGCGGAGTTGAAATCGTCGTCCATGGCCACCCGGAACGCCCCCAGCGCCTCCCCGGCGAGTTCGGGAAGGCGGGACGGGGGAGTGTCCCCTTCGGTGGGGGTGGTTTCCAGGCGAGTTTCGAAATCCAGGAGTCGCTGCACCGCCTTCCTGGACGCATCGAGGCCAGCGAGGGTGAAATTCAACTCCCGCCGGTACTGGGCGCTGATGAGCTGGTGGCGGATGGAGGCCGGATCGTAGCCCTTGTCGAGGAGCTCCCGCAGGGTGATGAAGTTGCCCAGCGACTTGGACATCTTGCGGCCGTCCACGAGGAGGTGCTTCACGTGCAGCCAGTACCGCACGAAGGGCTTCCCGGTAGCGGCCTCGGACTGGGCGATCTCGTTCTCGTGGTGAGGGAAGATCAAGTCCTCCCCACCCAGGTGGATGTCCAGCGTCTCCCCGAGCTCTCCGATGCTCATGGCCGAGCACTCCAGGTGCCATCCGGGGCGTCCCCTGCCCCACGGCGAGTCCCAGGCCGCAGCGGCTCTCTCATCGGCCTCGCTGACCGCCTTCCAGAGCGCGAAGTCCCGAGCGTCCTCTTTCTCGTACTCGTCTTGGTCCACACGGGCCCCGACCCGGAGCGATGAGAGGTCGATCCCCTTCAGCCTCCCGTAGGCGGGAAAGGTGGAGATGGAGAAGTAGACGGCGCCGTCCTCCGCCTGGTAGGCGTGGCCCGAGGCCATGAGGCGCTCCACGAGGGAGATCATGGGGCCGATGTACTCGGTGGCCCTGGGGTAAGCGTCGGCGGGAAGGACACCCAGCATGCTGCCGTCGGCAAGGAAGGACTCCCCGAACGGCCGCGTGTACTCCGCGACGGTCACGCCCTGGCGCACCGCGCCGGCGATGGTCTTGTCGTCCACGTCGGTGAGGTTGGTGACGAAGCGCACCCGGTACCCGCTCCACTCCAGGTACCGATGGATCAGGTCGTAGCACAGGAACGAGCGGTAGTTCCCGATGTGGGCGTAGTCGTAGATGGTGGGACCGCAGGCGTACGCCTTCACCACGCCCGGCTCCTGGGGGACGAAGGTCTCGAGGCGACGGGTGAGCGTGTTGTGGACGTGGAGCGTCATGGAATCAGGGGGTTCAGGGTGTGTCAGGGGGCCGTGGCCGCCGCCACCTCGGCCCGGAGGGCGGCCAGCGCGGCCGCCGGGTCCGAGGCCTGCGTCACCGGGCGGCCCACCACCAGGTAGTCGGCTCCCGCGGCCACGGCCTCGGCAGGCGTGGCCACGCGCTTCTGGTCGCCCCGGGTGGCTCCGGCGGGACGGATCCCGGGGGTCACGATGAGGAAGGGGAGCTCCACGGCCTCCCGGATCAACTTGGCCTCGAGGGCCGAGGCCACCACGCCGTCCAACCCAGCGTCCCGGGCCAGGGAGGCCAGGCGTCCGACCTCCCGGCGGATGGAGCCGATCTCCCGGCCCCACACCCCCTCCAGCTCCGCCACGCCCAGGGAGGTGAGCACGGTCACGCCGAGCAGCTTCACCCTCCCCGCGGACGCATCGCGGGCAGCCTCCATCATCGTCGTGCCCCCAGCGGTGTGGAGGGTGACGAGGCTCACGTCCAGTGCAGCGGCAGCGCGCACGGCGCCGGCCACGGTGTTGGGGATGTCGTGGAGCTTGAGATCCAGGAAGACCCGCTTGCCCCGGCGCCGGAGCTCGTGGACCACCGGGGGTCCGGCGGCGGTGTAGAGCTCCAGCCCGACCTTGTAGAAGTCGGCGCCGGGGCCCAGGCGATCCACCAGGGCCAGAGCCTCCCCGGCGGAGGGCTGATCCAGGGGGATGACGATCTCGGTCATCAGAGCTCGGCTCCGGGGGCGGGGGTGACGAGCGAGTCCCAGCTGGGCACGGCGTTCCTCCGGCCCCAGCGCCCCAGCTCCCGGACGATGCGCTCGCCGGACCTGGGGTCAGCGAACGATGCCGTCCCGACCTGCACCAGGGAAGCCCCGGCACGGGCATACGCCACCGCGTCCACACCGTTGCCTACCCCGCCCACGCCGACCAGGGAAAGGCGGGTGGCCTGCCTTGCCCTGCGCACCGCCAGGAGGCCGGCAGGGAGGAGCGCGGGACCGCTCACGCCGCCGGGACCAGCGCCGAGCTCGGGGCTCCCCTCCCTGCCGAGGAGAATCTCCGGGAGCGTGTTCACAAGGGTCAGTCCGTCGGCGCCGCCGTCGGTGGCAACGCGCACCGTGTGCTCCAACGCCGGGTCGTTGGGAGCGAGCTTGGCCAGGAGCGGCCGACGAGTCCGGGCGCGGCAACCCGAGGTCACCATCGCCACCGCTTCCGGGTCCAGGGCGAAGGGAGCTCCTTCCCGCTTGGTGTCGTTGGGGCAGGAGAGATTGATCTCGAACCCGAGGAACCCGTCCTCGCCGTCCAGTCCCTCCACCAGCGTCAGGTAGTCCGCCACCGAGTGGGCGGCGATGCTCACGAACACCCGGGCCTTGCGGACGTTGGCGCGGATCCAGGGGAGCTTCTGGCGCCGGATCGCCTCCAGGCCGGGGTTCGCCAACCCGATGGAGTTGAGCATCCCGCCGGAGAATTCGGCGACCCGGGGCGCGAGGTTTCCCGCCCGGGGCTCCAGCGTCACGGACTTTGTGACGAAGCCTCCCAGAGCGTCCAGGTCCATCACGTCCGCCAGCTCGACGCCGAACCCGCAGGTGCCCGAGGCCAGCATCACCGGATTCTGGAAGCTGGCCCCGAAGAGCTCGGTCTGAAGCTTCACCTTGTCCTCATCGGCTCGAGACGCCGGGCGAGCTCCTCCTCCAGGGCCTCCAGCCCCAGTGCGGGCTCTCCCCGGGCGGCCAGAACGTAAGGGCTATCGCTCCATCGCTCCAGGCGCCCGCGTAGCCGGTCCCGCTCCGCCTCGTCGTCGGTGGCGCCCAGCGCCGCCAGGAGGGCTTTGGGTACCCAAGGGTCCGAGGGCGCCGCCTCGGCGTAGGTCAGGAAGAGCCCCCGGGCCAGGGCGAGCGCACCCAGGTCGTCCCGGGCAGCCTCCGCCGCGGCGAACCAGGCCAGCGGCTCGTCGTAACCCCGCTCGGCCAGCGCGAACATCTCCCGGAGCCGCTCGCCCCGTCGGGCCGCGGCAGGCGTGCCCACGGCAGGCAGGAGCATGGGGAGAGCAGACCGGGCCTCCTCCAGGTTCCGGGCCCTGGCCAGCTGCCAGGCGGCCAGCGCCAGCCGCGCGTCCGCCGCCGCCGGACCGAACCCCCCTGCCACGCGGCGGACCAGCGCCTCGGCCCCGGTCGTGTCGCCGGCCTCCCGGAGGAGGGAGGCCCGCGCCAGGCGGACCCTCCCCCGCGCCGACGGCTCCCAGCGCGCGGTGTCCGACCCCTCCAGGAGCGCCGCGGCCTGGGCGGGGCCCCAGCGCCGTGCCGCGGCCCGGGCCAGCGCCACCACCGTGTCCGCCCGGGCCCCGGCCTCGCCGGAGCCCAGGAGCCAGCGCATTCCCTCCCGGGCCCGCTCCGGTGCGTCCAGGCGCAGCGCCCACGCCACCTGGGTGAGGGCCGCATCCAGGCGCACGCGGCCGTCCCCGGCCGCCTGATCCAGGTCCCACCATCCCACATCCTCCTCCCCCACCTCCAGGAGCGCCCAGGCCCGCCACAGGTGGCCCTCCGCCTTCAGGTGGCCGGAGGGGAGCCCCCCCAGCGCCAGGTTGAGGAGGTGCGTGCCCTCCACCCGATCACCGGCGATGACATAGGCCTCGCCCAGGTGAAGGAGGGCCTGAAGGCGGAGCGTCTCGCTCCCCGCGTGCTCCGCCGCCGCCTCGAGGCTCGCCCGGGCCTCGCGGAACTCGCCTCGACGGAGGTACGCCCGCCCCAATAGCAAGAGTGCGTCGTCGGCCCACTCGCCCGCCGGCTCCTGGCGGTATCCCCCCGCCGCCTTCTGGATCACCTGGTCGTAGCACGCCGCAGCCAGCGAGTCACGGCCGGCACGACGGTGGCGCTCCCCTTCCTCGAAGAGACGCTCGGCGTTGTAGAGAGCGTTGTAGTAGACGCAGCCGGTGAGGAGCAGGAAGGCGCCGGCAAGAGCGGCGCCCCGCTTTCTCACCTCCCCTCCCCTGCCGTGCCTCCCGACCGGGGGGGGTAGCGCTGGAAGAAGCGCATGGCCGCCCGGGCCAGCGCCTTCCCCGCCTCCTCCTGAAAAGCCGGCTCGCCGATGAGCTTCGCCTCCTCCGGGTGGGACAGATATCCGATCTCCACCAAGACCGCCGGCATGATGGCGTTGGTGATGACCGCCAGGGGGGCCTGCTTCACTCCCCGGTCGGGCCCCGGATGCACGCGGCCCACCTCCTGCTGGACCATCTCCGCCAGGAGGGACGACCAGTGTTGCTGGTCGAGGTTCTTCAACTCACGGAGGATGAAGTCCAGGTCCCCGGTGCTCCCGCCCGGCGTCGCCTCCACGCCCAGGGGCGCGTTCTCGATGGCGGCTACCCGGCGCTCGTGCTCCGTGCGGGCCTCGGACAGGAAGTACGTCTCGAATCCCCGAGCCGGAGACCCCCGCACGGCGGCGGAGTTGGCGTGGATGGACACGAAGATCCCATACCGCTCGCCCTTCGCCGTGGTAGCCCGCGCGCCCCGGTCCCATAGGGGCACGAAGTTGTCGCCGTCGCGGATCATCACCACATCGAACCCGTCGGACTTCCGCAGCTCCGCGGCCATGGCACGGGCCACGCCCAGCGCCACGTTCTTCTCCCTGATCCCGCTCCTGGAGATGGTCCCGGGATCCTCACCCCCATGCCCCGGGTCGATGACCACCACGCGGCGGGTGGAGGAGTCTCGGGTGGGCGCACGCGGAGCCCCCTTCCAGGTCAGCACCATGGTCTCGGCCTCGAAGGCGTAGTCGCGGGGGAGCCTCCCGGGGAGGAGATCGGTAGCGAGCTGGAGGGGGACGAAGAGCTCGTAGCCCTCGAAATAGGGCGCGTGGACCAGCTGCGCCACCGACGCGCCCCAGCGAAGGAAGGGGGTGCCGTCGCGGAGCTCCAGGCGCGCTCCTCTCGGGCCGGTGAGCACCGCGCCCAGTGGCGTGCGCTCCACGCTCCACCCCGCGGCGCCGAAACGGCTCACGGGCAGTGCGGAGAATCCCCGCGTCGTGGAGAGCTCCACCACCGCCTCGGCTCCCCCCGAACGGAGGCGAAGCGCCGGCGCCTGGGCGGCGACCGGGCCCGGCGTCAGCGCCAGGGCCGCAGCCAACAGCAGGGCCACGCGGCTCATCGCTCCCCCACGGACCGGCGTGCCTCCCGTTCCAGCTGCTTGCGCTTGAGCGCCTCGCGCTTGTCGTGGAGCTTCTTCCCCCGCGCGAGAGCGAGCTGAACCTTGGCCCGCCCCCTCAGGAAGTAGATCTCGAGGGGAACCAGGGCGAGCCCTTTCTCCTCCACCTTCCCCACGAGCCGCCGGATCTCGTGGCGGTTGAGGAGAAGCTTGCGCACGCGGAGCGGGTCCTCGTTGAAGCGGTTGGCCTGCTCGTACGGGCTGACGTGGAGGCTGTAGAGCCATACCTCGCCGCGCTCCACCATGGCGTAGGAGTCCTGGAACGACGCCTTCCCGTCGCGCAGCGACTTCACCTCGGGTCCCTTCAGGGCCATGCCGGCCTCGAAGGTTTCCAGGATCTCGTACTCGTGGCGCGCCTTGCGGTTGCGCGCCACCACCTTGCGTGTGTCCCCGCTCACGGTCGGGCCCCGCTCAGTAGACGAGGACGGGCGTGCCCACGTCCACCATGTGCATGAGGGCTCGCGCGTCCTCGTTGGTGAGGCGGATGCACCCGTGGGACACGCGCCGGCGCTCCGGGTCGGCATGGAGGAGGAGCGCGGGTTGGTTCGTCCCGTGGATGGCGATGCCGTCGCCCAGGTAGATGGCGGTGGTGCCCATGATGCCCCGCATGAGCCGCGACGAGCTGTTGGCCGCGGGGATGGCGAGCCCCTTTTCCACGTAGTGCCAGTCGGGGGCCTCCCAGAGGGGGTCCTTCTCCATGCGCCGCACTCGGAACATCCCCCGGGGGGTGGAGAACTTCCAGCGGTGCTCGCCGGTGGTCAGCCGGAAGCCGGTGCCGGTCCCCGCCGGCGCCGACCATACCGCACGCGCTCCGTCGAACACGAAGACGCGGTTCTCCGCCAGGTGCACCACCACGTACCTTCCCGCCCGGCCCACCAGGGGCCGCGCGGCGACGATCTCGCGTTCGAGGATGTCCTGGCGGAAGCGGACCTCGCCCCCGCCGTCGGGGATGGGTTGGGCGTGCAGTGGCGCCGCCGCACCCGCGCACACGGCGAGGAGGAGCCCCGCCGAGCGCCTCATGACGCGCCTCACAACGCGCCTCCGAAGCTGGCCCCTGCCTTCACTCGTCCGGCCTTTCGCATGGTGTACACCTGCGCGACTTCGCCGCCCAGAATAAACACTACCGCTTCGTAATAGATCCAGAAGAAGAGGATGCCGACGGTGGCCAGGTTGCCCCAGGTCGAGGTGTAGTCGGCGACCTGGGTGGCGTACCAGGAGAATCCGACTTTCAGCGCCTCGTGGAGCACGGCGGAGAAGGTGGCGGCCACCATGGCGGTGCGCCAAGGGATGCGCCGCATGGGTAGGTACCGGTAGAGGCCCAGGAAGAGGAACCAGATGGAGAGGAACGCCACCACCTGCCCGAGCAGCCGCTGCGCCAGCCCGGCGAGGAAACTGCCTACCCCCAGCGCTCCCACGCCCAGGCTCACCGCCGCCTCCAACGTGATGGTGACACCCAGGTTGAGGGTGAGGAGGAGGGCGCCCACCACCACGACCATCATGTCGAAGAGCTTGCCGCCGACGATTCCGCGGTCCTGGCCGATGTCGAAGATCTCCCGGAGCGCGACCCGGAGCGTCCCCACCAGGCGGGTGGCGAGCCAGGTGAAGAGGAGAGCGCCGAGGATCGTGAAGCCTGAGCGCTGCTCCAGGACCCCGGACACGACGGCCTGGGCCAGGGCCGCCACGTCCACGTCGCCCGCGCCGTGCGGCATCAACGCGGCCACCAGGGCTGCGCTGGCCTCCACGGGATCCCCGAACTGGGCCGTCAGGAAGTACCCTGCCAGGCCGACTCCGAGGAGGACCAGCGGAAGGGCCGCCACCAGAAGGTTGAACGCCACCGCGCCGGCCATGAAGAAAACGTCGTCCTCCTGGACCTTGGTCCAGAGGCGCCGCAGGAACTCCCCGACGCGGTACCTCCGGGCGTGGAAGAGCGTCCGGCTCAGCGCCATGGCTCCCCCGGCCCAAATGGAAACGCCGCAGCGGGGGCGGGCCCCTGCCGCGGCGCGTCGGGCCCCCGGCCGGAGCCTCGCTGGATGCGGCCCGTCGTCAGGCTCCCGCCTCCTCGGTGTCGTCGGGCTCGGCGGCCGCGTCGCCCGAGGCCGCGGCCTCGCGGGCGGCTTCGATCCCCGCCCGATACGCGGCTTTGGAGCGCTCCAGCTTCCGCTCCAGGTCGCCGCGGGCATCCACGGCCGCCTTCCGTCCCGCGTCCACGGCGTCCTTCACGTCCTCCACCCGGGATTGGACGCTCTCCCGGGCCGCGTCCAGACGCTCCTCGAGCTGCTCCTGCGCCGCCCGCAGCCGATCCTCCGCGGAGGACTTGAGCTTGTGCGCCTTCGCCTTCAGCTCGGCCTGGGTCTCGACTCCCGACTGGGGAGCGAACAGGAGCGCGAGTCCGGCCCCGATCAGGGCGCCCAGGATGAAGGGGCCGACGCTGCCGTCGCCTCGCTCGATGATGATGGTGGGTTGTTCGTCTTGGTCGCGCATGCTCGTCCTCCCATGCCCGGCGATGGCCCGGCCGCGCCCCTGCGACGCGCGGAGCCGTTCTTTAAAGTAACCGGGGTGTGGGCAACGCCACTAGGCCTCAAATAAGCGAGTGTGCAGGGGCAGGGGCGGGCGCGACTGTTTTGCG
>CAZJFX010000058.1:0-23608 GCA_964545395.1 uncultured Gemmatimonadaceae bacterium
CCCGGCGGCATCAGCCGCCGGGGCGCCTGCTTTGAGTGAGGTATTCCGGAAGAACGGGTCTTGGAGGACGCCGCCCGTACATCTATATACTTAGGAGCCAGCCGGAACGCGTCCGTGCCCCTTCCGGCCCAGGCACCGACCACGTTCCCGCCCGGCCCGGCCGGGCTTTGCTTTGTCGAGGGTGGTGCCCGTGGCGGGAGTGACGTGGGCCGCGCTCAGGGGGCTTGAGCCCCTCAAGGGAGGAACGACGACGAGGCGTAGCCGTAGCTACGGTGAGGAGGAGAGACGATGCTTCAGGGGCGTAACCCCCCTGAGCCCGACACCAGGGGAGATATGAACACACGAGGATGCGGGTTGCGGCGGCACGGCCTCGACAACGCTTCGCGTTGTTACCCCGTCGTTGGCGCTCCTAGCCGTAGCTTGGGCTATGGCGTCGTCGCGCCGCCTAGGAATCGAGGCCGTGGCGTCCGTAACGCGGCCCTCTTCACTCCCGCCACGGGCACCTAGGATGTCGCGCCTGTCGTTCCGTACCGCCGGGGAGTCCCACGGGCGGGGCCTGGTGGCCCTGCTGGAAGGGGTCCCCGCGGGCCTGGGCCTGGAGATGGAGCGGGACGTGGATCCCGAACTCCGACGCCGCCAGGGCGGGCACGGGCGCGGACGGCGCATGCAGATCGAGGCGGACCGGGCGGAGCTCCTGAGCGGTGTCCGGCTGGGCGAGACGCTCGGCTCGCCCATCGCCATGGTGATCTGGAATCGGGACTGGGAGAACTGGCGGACGGCCATGAGCCCTCTCCCTGCCGCGGAGGACGAGAACCCCAAGGCGCTCCGGCCCCACTACCTCCCGCGCCCCGGGCACGCCGACCTCGTGGGCGCGCTCAAGTACGACCGCCGGGACGTGCGCGACATCCTGGAGCGCGCCTCCGCCCGGGAGACCGCTGCCCGGGTGGCTTGTGGAGCGGTGGCCAAGCGGTTGCTGGCGGAGTTCGGCATCGGCGTTGGGAGCCACGTGGTGTCCATCGGAGACGTGGCCGCGGCCCCGCCCGACGTGCTCCCGGAGGATCTGAACGCCGCCTCTGACCTGGACCCCGTCCGGTCCCTGGACCCGGCCGCGTCGGCGCGGATGGTGGCCGCCATCGACGGCGCCCGGGAGGCGGGCGACACCCTGGGCGGCGTCTTCGAGGTGGTGGCGACGGGCGTCCCCGTCGGCCTCGGGAGCCACGTCGCATGGGACACCAAGCTGGACGGGCGTCTGGCGGCGGCGGTCATGTCCGTGCAGGCGGTGAAGGGCGTGGAGATCGGCCTGGGGTTCGAAGGCGCCCGACGTCCCGGCTCGGAGGTCCACGATCCCATCGTGCGCGCCGCCGACAAGCCCCGGACCGGCGGTCTGGGCCGCTCCTCGAACCGGGCCGGAGGGCTCGAGGGGGGCGTCACCACCGGGGAGCCCCTCGTGGTCCGCGGCGCGATGAAGCCCATCTCCACGCTCCGCCGGCCCCTGGCCAGCGTGGATCTGCGGGACGGCTCGGCGGGCGATGCCGCGGTGGAGCGGAGCGACGTGTGCGCGGTCCCGGCGGCGGCGGTGGTGGGAGAAGCGATGGTCGCCCTCGTGATCGCCGACGCCTTCCTCGAGAAGTTCGGCGGCGACTCCGTCGGGGAGGTCCGCCGCAACTTCGTGGCGCAGCTGGCGCACCTGGCCCGGCGCGGATTCGGGGAGCGCTGACCTTGCCCCCGTCCCGGCGCCTGGTCCTGGTGGGGTTCATGGGGTGCGGGAAGTCGTCGGTGGGCCGTGTGCTGGCCCGGCGCCTGGGGTGGAGCTTCGTGGACCTGGATGCGCAGGTGGTGAAGGCGGAGGGCCGCCCCGTGCCGGCCATCTTCGCCGAATCCGGGGAGTCGCACTTCCGCGCCGCCGAGGCGCGGGAGGCGGAGAGGGCCCTGGCCCGGGACCGGGTGGTGCTGGCGGCAGGGGGAGGGTGGGCGGCCCAGCCCGGGCGGCTCGCCAACCTGCCCGAGGGCACCACCTCCGTGTGGCTCCGCGTGTCCGCCGAGGAGGCGGTGCGGCGGGCGAGGCCGCGCTCCGGAAAGCGGCCCCTCCTGGCAGGCCCGGACCCCCTCGGGACGGCCCGGGAGCTCCTGTCCCGGAGGGAGCCGGAGTATGCCCGCGCCCACCTGGAGGTGGACACGGAGGGCAGAACGGTGGAAGATGTTGCGGCCCGGGTGCTCCAGCTTTTGGAGTCCGAGCCTGGGATTCACACCCCGTTGGAGACGCGTTAACGGCATGGCGAAGCACCTGGTTATTGTGGAGTCCCCGGCGAAGGCCCGGACCATCGGACGCTACCTCGGGAGCGCTTACGAGGTGGCGGCCTCGGTGGGGCACGTGCGGGATCTCCCCACCAGGGAGCTGGGCGTGGACGTGGCCAACGGCTTCGAGCCCCACTACGTCACCATCCGCGGGAAGGGGAAGATCCTCACCGAACTCAAGCAGAAAGCCAAGTCCTCGGAGATGATCATCCTGGCCACCGACCCCGATCGCGAGGGCGAGGCCATCGCGTGGCACGTGGCGGAGCAGCTCGGCTACGAGAAGCACGACGGGGAGCGTTTCCGCCGGGTCCAGTTCCGCGAGATCACCAAGGCCGCCGTCCAGGAGGCCCTGAAGAGCCCCGGGCCCATCGACATGCGGAAGGTGGAGGCCCAGCAGGCCCGCCGGATCCTGGACCGCCTGGTGGGCTACCAGGTGAGCCCCCTCCTGTGGAAGCCCATCCGCCCGGGGCTCTCCGCCGGCCGGGTCCAGACCGTGGCGCTGCGCCTCGTCTGCGAGCGCGAGGACGAGATCCGCGCGTTCGAGGAGGAAGAGTACTGGTCCATCACCGCGCACCTCGTGAAGGACGCGCAGCCCTTCGACGCCAAGCTCCACCAGATCGACGGGAAGGCCTTCGCCCTGGGCGATCAGACGGCGGCCTCGGCGGTGGTGACGGCCGTGGCGGGCGTCCCCTTCCGGGTCACCCACGTGAAGCGCCGGGAGCGGCGCAAGAACCCCGCCCCTCCCTTCACCACGTCCACGCTCCAGCAGGAGGCGGCCAAGCGCCTCGGCTTCTCCGCCCGGCGCACCATGTCGGTGGCCCAGCGCCTCTACGAGGGCCTGGACGTGGGCACCCGGGGGAGCGCGGGGCTCATCACCTACATGCGCACCGACTCCACCCGGGTCTCTCCCGGGGCGGTGCAGCAGGCCCGGGAGTGGATCCAGGGCGAGCTGGGCAAGGCCTTCGTGGCCCCCACGCCCCAGCTCTGGGGGGGGGCCCAGCAGAAGGGCGCCCAGGAGGCCCACGAGGCCATCCGGCCCACCGACGTGACCCTCCATCCCTCCGAGGCCGCTCGGTACCTGGACGCGGACCAGGCGAGGCTGTACGAGCTCATCTGGCTCCGCTTCGTGTCGGGGCAGATGGCTGCGGCCGTCTACGACACCACCACGGTGGACTTCGACCTGCGCGGCTCCGACCGGCGGGGGTACCTGTTCCGGGCCACGGGCTCGGTGGTCAAGTTCGAAGGCTTCACCCGCCTCTACCTGGAGGCCACCGAGGCCGGCGAGCACCGGCGCCTGGACGACCTGGAGCCTCTCCCCGCCCTTTCCGAGGGAGACGAGGGCGAGCTCAGGGGCATCGAGCCCCGCCAGCACTTCACCCAGCCGCCTCCCCGGTTCTCCGAGGCCAGCCTGGTCAGGGAGATGGAGCGCCTGGGGATCGGCCGCCCCTCCACGTACGCCCAGATCCTCTCCACCATCGTGGACCGGGGGTACGTGGACCTGGAGCAGAAGCGCTTCCACCCCACCGACCTGGGCGAGGTCGTGGTGAAGCTCCTGGTGCGCATCTTCCCGAACATCTTCGACGTGGCCTTCACGAGTCGCATGGAGACGGAGCTGGACCGGGTGGAGGACGGGGAGGTGGATTGGCGCCGGCTCCTCGGGGACTTCTACCCGCCCTTCCTGGAGCGCCTGGAGCACGGGACCGCTGGGTCCGACGAGATCATCAAGGAGATTCTCGCCGCCGAAGGCGAGTCCTGCGAGCGGTGCGGGAGGCCCATGCTGGTGCGGTGGAACCGGTTCGGCCGGTTCCTCGGCTGCTCGGGATACCCCGAGTGCCGGAGCACGCGCTCCCTGGACGGTCCCGCTCCCGAGGGCGAGGTCCTGGGCGCCCACCCCGAGGAGGGGCGTCCCGTCCTGCTCAAGGCGGGCCCGTACGGGCCCTACGTGGAGTTGGAGGCCGCGTCGGAAGCGGAGAAGCCCAGGAGGATGAGCCTGCCGAAGGGGAAGCTCCCCGAGGACGTGGACCTGGACTACGCCGTCCGGCTGCTCAGCCTTCCGCGGCCGCTGGGCACGGACGCCGCCACCGGAGAGGAGGTGGTGGTGGGGATCGGGCGCTTCGGGCCCTTCGTGCGCCGCGGGAAGGCCTTCGCCAGCCTGAAGAGCGAAGAGGATCTCTGGGGGATCTCCCTCGGCGACGCCGTGGCCCTCGTGGATGCCAAGCTCGCCGGCAGGCGTGACGCCCTGAAGCAGCTGGGCAAGCATCCCCAGACCGGCGCTGAGCTGGTCGTCCTCTCGGGCCGCTACGGCCCGTACGTCACCGATGGCACGGTGAACGCCACCCTCCCGAAGGACATGGAGCCGGAGGAGTTGGAGATGGAGGAGGCGCTCGACCTCCTGGCCAAGGCCGCGGTGCGCAAGGGGAGCGCCAAGGGGAGCGCCAAAGCGAAGCCCAAGGGGAGCCGGGGGCGCAAGCGGGGGACGTGAGCTCCGTGGTCACCGTGGTGGGAGGAGGGCTGGCCGGGTGTGAGGCCGCCGTCCAGCTCGCCCGGCGGGGCGCTCGGGTCCGCCTGGTGGAGATGCGGCCGGTGCGCTCCACCCCTGCCCACCGCACCGGCGCGCTGGGCGAGCTGGTGTGCACCAACTCGTTCAAGAGCGAGGATCCTGTGAACGCGCATGGCCAGCTCAAGCGCGAGATGCGCGCGCTGGGATCGGTGCTCCTGGCTTCGGCGGAGCGCGCCCGGGTCCCGGCGGGGTCGGCGCTGGCGGTGGACCGCGACCTCTTCAGCCGTGCCATGACCGAGGCCGTGGCCGCCGAGGAGCGCATCCAGGTGGTGCGTGACGAGATGCAGGCGCTCCCCGAGGGCCCGGCGGTGGTGGCCACGGGGCCTCTCACCTCGGACGCCCTGTCCGCGGCCGTGCGCACCGCCCTGGGGCATGGCGGGCTGGCGTTCTACGACGCCATCGCCCCCATCGTCCACCGCGACTCCCTGGATGAGTCGGTGGTGTTCCGGGCCGGGCGCTTCGGCGAGGACGCGGACTACCTGAACTGCCCCCTGAGCCGCGACGAGTACGAGGCGTTCATCGTGGCGCTCCGCGCCGCCGACGTCCACGACGGCCACGAGTGGGACACGGTGCCCTTCTTCGAGGGATGCCTTCCCATCGAGGTCATGGCCGCCCGCGGCGTGGACACCCTGCGCTTCGGGCCCATGAAGCCCATCGGCCTCACCGACCCGCGCACGGGGCGGCGTCCGTGGGCGGTGGTCCAACTGCGCCGCGAGGATCGCGCCGCCCAGATGTGGAACCTGGTGGGGTTCCAGACGCGCCTTCGCGTCGGGGAGCAGAAGAAGGTGTTCACGATGGTCCCGGGGCTCGCCGGGGCCGAGTTCCTCCGCTGGGGCTCCATCCACAGGAACAGCTACCTCGACTTCCCCCGCTGCCTCACGCCCCACGGGTCACTCCCCCACCGGGCCGACCTGATCTTCGCGGGCCAGCTCACGGGGGTGGAGGGGTACACCGAGTCCGCCGCCAGCGGGATCCTGGCGGGCGTCAACCTGGCTCGGGTCCTGGAGGGGAGGGAGCCGGTGGTCCCTCCGCCCACCACCATGCTGGGTGCGCTCCTGCGCTACCTGCGGGAGGGCGCCCACGACCGCTTCCAGCCCATGAACTCCAACTGGGGGCTGGTGGACCCCCTCCCCGAGGCGATCCGCGACAAGCACGCCAAGCGCGAAGCGCTGGCGCGACGGGCCCAGGAGGACTTCCTGTCCTGGATGGCCGGACACGGCCTGGAGCCCGCGCACGCGGCTCGGGCGCCGGGCGAGTGACCATGGCCGGGCCCGCTCGAGAAAGGATGCCCGCGAGGCCGGCGGTGCAGGAGTACCTCCGGCACCTGGCCGACGAGCGCCAGCTCTCCCCCAACACGGTCAAGGCGTACGCCCGGGACCTGGAGGAGCTGCAGGCCTTCCTCTCCGAGTACCTGGGGCGCTCCGACTGGGGGTGGGAGGAAGCGGACCGGTTGGCGCTGCGGGGGTTCCTCGGATGGTGCCGCAGGGGTGGACGCTCCCGGCGCACCGTGGCGCGTAAGCTCTCTGCGGCCCGGACGTTCTTCCGCTTCCTGCACCTGGAGGACCGCATCCCCCACAACCCGACCCGGGCGGTGCGGGCTCCGAAGGTGGACCGACCCCTTCCGGGCCACCTCTCCACCGCGGACATCCGGGCCGTCTTCGAGGTGGCGGAGAGCCGCGCCGCCGCAAACACGCTCCAGGCCACCCGGGACCTCCTCATCCTCGAGCTCCTCTACGGGAGTGGGCTGCGGCTCTCCGAGCTCCACGGCCTCGACCTGGAGGCCCTGGACCGGCGCTCGGCCCAGGTGCGCGTGCTGGGGAAGGGGAGCAAGGAGCGCATCGTCCCCGTGACCCGCCGGTCCCTGGCTGCTCTGGAGCGCTACGAGCCGCGCCGCGCGGAGGTGGCGGGGGGCGGCGGGGCGGTGCTCGTCAACGCCCGCGGGGGCCGGCTCTCGCGGCGCTCCATCCAGGAGGCGGTGCGCCGCGGCCTGGAGGCCGCCGCGGGGGCCCGGGGGCTGTCCGCGCATGCCCTGCGCCACACCTTCGCCACCCACCTTCTCGAGCAGGGCGCCGACCTCCTGGCGGTGAAGGAGCTCCTCGGGCACGTCAGCCTCTCCACGACCCGGATCTACACCCACACCACGAAGGAGCGCCTCCTGCGGGTGTACCGGGATGCCCACCCGCGCTCGGGAGGGTAGGGTTCGAGTCTGCCAATTCGGCAGAATGGGCGTTAGCTTTCGAGACTCCCCAGCGGGGTGACTGTCCGCGACTGCGGCAGCGCCATCCAACCAGGCGAGAACCGCAAGATCCCATGACGATTCCAACCGTCCGCTCCACAACCGTCCTCGCCGTCCGCCGGAACAAGCGCGTCGCCATGGGAGGCGACGGGCAGGTCACCGTGGGCGACACCATCGTCAAGGCCAGTGCCCGCAAGGTGCGCGCCCTCAAGGACGGCAAGATCCTGGCGGGCTTCGCCGGGGCCGTGGCCGACGCCTTCACCCTCTTCGAGAAGTTGGAGGAGAAGCTCGAGCGCTACCCCGGCAACCTCACCAAGGCCGTGGTGGAACTCGCCAAGGACTGGCGGACGGACCGGTACCTCCGCCGCCTCAACGCCCTGCTCGCGGTGGCGGACCATCAGCACTTGTTTCTCGTGAGTGGAACCGGCGACGTCATCGAGCCCGACGACGACATCCTGGCCATCGGCTCCGGGGGCACCTACGCCCTCTCCGCGGCCCGTGCGCTCCAGCGTCACTCGACCCTGGAGGCGCCCGAGATCGTCCGCGAGGCGTTGAAGATCGCCGGAGAGATCTGCGTCTACACGAACGAGGACATCGTGGTCCTGGAGCTCCCGGGAGGCGAGGGATGACCACCAAGCCCATGGAGCCCCCGCTCCCGCCCGCGGCGCCTGCGGGCGAGATCCAAGGCGAGGCACCGCAGGAACTCCCCTGGCTCGATGAGCTCACCCCCCGACAGATCGTCGCCGAGCTGGACAAGTACATCGTGGGGCAGGAGGAGGCCAAGAAGGCGGTGGCCATCGTGCTCCGGAACCGCTGGCGCCGGCAGCGCGTCAACGAGGAGACGCGGGACGAGATTCTGCCCAACAATCTGATTCTCATCGGGCCCACCGGCGTGGGGAAGACGGAGATCGCGCGGCGCCTTGCGCGCCTGGCGGGAGCGCCCTTCCTCAAGGTGGAGGCGTCCAAGTTCACCGAGGTCGGGTACGTGGGCCGGGACGTGGAGTCCATCATCCGCGACCTGGTGGACATCTCCGTGAACCTGGTGCGCGCCGAGCGTGAGGACGAGGTACAGCCCTCGGCGGAGGAACGCGTGGAGGGGCGTCTCCTGGATCTGCTCCTGCCGCCGGTGAAGGACGAGCAGCCCGAGTCCGAAGACACGGACCAGCCCCAGGTCTTCATCGCCGGGCCCTCCGGGGTGGAGACGTCGGAGGAGGGGGCAGTACCCCTCACCCGCCGCCAGCGCACCCGGGAGAAGCTCCGCCAGCTCCTCAAGGACGGGAAGCTGGAGGATCGGGAGGTGGAGGTGGAGGTGCAGCAGGCGCCGTCCCTGGATGGGATGATGGTTCCCATGGGAGGCGGCGAGGGGATGGACCCAAGCTTCGTCGAGATGCTCCAGGACATGCTTCCCAAGCGCACCAAGCGCCGCAGGGTGAGCGTGTCCGAGGCCCGCCGCGTCCTCCTCCAGGACGAGCTGGACAAGCTCGTGGACATGGACGAGGTGGTGAACGAGGCGCTGTTTCGCGCCGAGGAGATGGGGATCGTCTTTCTCGACGAGATCGACAAGATCGCCGGGGAGCGGGGCGGGTTCGGCCCCGACGTGAGCCGCGAGGGGGTGCAGCGCGACCTCCTCCCGGTGGTGGAGGGCTCCACCGTGGCCACCAAGTACGGCCTGGTGCGCACCGACCACATCCTCTTCATCGCGGCCGGCGCGTTCCACGTCGCCAAGCCCTCCGACCTGATCCCCGAGCTCCAGGGCCGCTTCCCCATCCGGGTCGAGCTGAAGAGCCTGGGGGAGAAGGAGTTCGTGCGCATCCTGAAGGAGCCCAAGAACGCCCTCCTCGTGCAGTACGGCGCACTCATCGAGACCGAGGGGGCGTCGGTGGCCTTCACCGACGAAGGCGTGGCGGAGATCGCCCGCATCGCCGCCGAGCTGAACGAGCGCATGGAGAACATCGGCGCGCGCAGGCTGCAGACCGTGATGACCACGCTCCTGGAGGACATGCTCTTCGATCTCCCGGAGAGCGGCACCCGGCCGGTGGAGGTGGACGGTGCCTTCGTGCGCGATCGCCTCAAGAAGGTGGCGGAGGACGAGGACCTCCGCCGTTACATCCTGTAGACGCGAGGACCTGCATCATGCCATCCAAGCGGGATTTCCTGGCCATCCCCGACTTCGAGCGCGGGGAGCTCCTGGCCATGCTCGAGCGTGCCCGGCGGCTGAAGGCCGGCGAGGCGCAAGGCACGCCGCTGGCCGGGAAGAGTCTGGCCATGATCTTCCGGAAGAGCTCCACGCGCACCCGTGTCTCCTTCGAGGTGGGGATGACCCAGCTCGGCGGACATGCGCTCTTCATCTCCGACCGGGACAGCCAGATGGGGCGGGGCGAGTCCCTCCACGACACGGCCAAGGTGCTCTCGGGCTACGTGGACGGGATCATGATCCGGACCTTCGCCCACGGCGAGGTCGAGGAGCTGGCGCGGCACGCGTCCGTCCCCGTCATCAACGGCCTCACCGACCTCCTGCACCCGTGCCAGGTCATGGCGGATCTGCAGACCGTCCAGGAGGAGTTCGGTTCCGAGCTCCGCGGACGCGTCGTGGCGTGGATCGGGGACGGGAACAACATGGCCAACTCCTGGCTCAACGCCGCGTACCGCTTCGGTTTCGAGCTGCGGCTGGCGTGTCCGGAGGGGCACGATCCCGGCCCTGCCATCCTGGCCCGCGCCCGGGGCGAGACCAGGATCCTGCTCACCCGTGAGCTCCGGGAGGCGGTCGAGGGGGCCCACGTGGTCACGACCGACGTGTGGGCTTCCATGGGGCAGGAGCAGGAGGCGGCCGACCGGGCCAAGACCTTCCGGTCCTACCAGGTGAACGCCGCTCTCATGGAGCGGGCGTCCCCGGATGCCGTCTTCCTGCACTGCCTCCCCGCGCACCGCGGCGAGGAGGTCACCGCCGAGGTCATCGACGGGCCCCGGTCCCGCATCTTCCCGGAGGCGGAGAACCGCCTCCACGCCCAGAAAGCCATCATGGTGGAGCTCATGTCATGAATGCCCCCTTGAAGCGCACCCCCCTGTACGAAGAGCACGCAGCTCTGGGAGCCAAGATCGTTCCCTTTGCCGGTTTCGAGATGCCGGTGCAATACCCGACGGGGATCACCGCCGAGCACAAGGCCGTGCGTGAGGCCGCAGGCCTCTTCGATGTCTCCCACATGGGCGAGTTCATCCTGCGTGGCCCGCAGGCCCTGGACCTGGTCCAGCGCGTCACGGTGAACGACGCCTCCAAGATGGATGTGGGGCAAGCCCAGTACTCGGCCATGTGCTATCCGCACGGTGGGGTGGTGGACGACCTCATCGTCTACCGCTTCCAGGATCACTGGATGTTGGTGGTGAACGCCTCGAACCTGGACAAGGACCTGGCGTGGATCCGCAGCCAGGCCGGGGACCTGGACGTGGAGGTGGAGGACCGCTCCGACGCCATGGTGCTCATCGCCCTCCAGGGCCCGGCGGCCCGGGAGATCCTCCGGCCCCTGGCGTCCATCGATGTGGACGACGTGCGCTACTACCACTTCATGGAAGGGAAGGTGAACGGCGCGCCCGCCATCATCGCGGGCACGGGCTACACCGGCGAGGACGGTTTCGAGCTGTGCGTGGCGCCTGAGGACGCGGTGGGCGTCTGGCGCGCGCTCCTGGCCCAGGGCCGGGGGCTCATCCCCGCAGGCCTCGGCTCCCGCGACTCCCTCCGCCTGGAGATGGGATACGCGCTCTACGGGAACGACCTGGACGACGAACATACCCCGCTGGAATCCGGGCTCGGGTGGATCACGAAGCTCGACAAGGGCGACTTCATCGGGCGGGACGCGCTCCTCCGCCAGAAGGAGGCGGGGGTCCCCCGCCGGCTCGTGGGGATGCGGATCACCGGGAAGGCGTTCCCCCGGCACGGGTACCCGGTGCTCTCGGACGGCGCCCCGGTGGGCGTGGTGACCAGCGGCACCGTGTCGCCCAGCCTGGGCTTCGGCGTGGCCATGGGCTACGTCCCGCCGGAGCTCGCCAAGCCGGACACGGCCCTGCACATCGACGTGCGCGGCAAGCCCGTGGACGCCGTGGTGCAGCGGCCCCCGTTCTACACGAAGGGGTCCATCCGCAGGTAGGGTGCGGAGCCGGCGATGACAGGGGACACGCCCATCCGTATCGGGATCCTCACCGTGAGCGACGCGTGCGCCGCCGGCGCGCGGGAGGACCGCTCCGGTGAGGCCGTGGCTGCCTGGGCGGCCGCCCGGGGCTTCCAGGCGACCGCCCGCCAGGTGGTCCCCGACCAGGTCACGAGGATCGCGTCGGTGCTCCTGGAGTGGTGCGACTCCCTCCGCCTGGACCTTGTCGTCACCACGGGCGGGACGGGGTTCGGTCTCCGGGATGTGACCCCCGAGGCCACCTGGCCCCTGCTGGGCCGGGAGGCTCCCGGGATCGCCGAGGCCATCCGCCTCCGGGGCCGCGACAAGACACCCTACGCGGCCCTCTCCCGAGGATTGGCGGGGATCAGGGGCACGACGCTGGTCGTGAACCTCCCCGGTGGCACGGGAGGGGTGGAGGACGGCCTCGACGTTCTGGGGCCGCTCGTGGCGCATGCCGTCGCCCTCCTCAGGGGGGAGGAGCCGTCCCACCAGCCCCCGGCGGCCGGGGGCACGGGCTCGTCGCCGGACCAGGGAGGCGCGCCGTGAGGGAGGACGTGGTCCTCGTCTCCACGCATGATCTCCCGCGCGCCGGCGCCCTGCGGGAAGCGTTCACGAGGGCGGGGTACGGCTCGGACCTGGTGACCCCCGACGAGAAGCTGGACCGGGAGGGCGCCGTCCTCCTCGTGCTCACCGGCGGGCTGGAAGGGGGGGGGAGCGCCCTGGCGCGCCAGGCCAGGGAGCAGCTCCAGATCCCGGTCTTCGCCATCGCGCCCGGGGAGAGCCTGCTCCCGGCCCAGCGACCGGGCTTCGACGAGGTGTTCGCGGCCTCGGTGACCGCCGGCGATGTGGCGGCCGTGGGGCGCCTGTCCATCGAGCGGCGCCGGCTGCAGCGCCTCACCGGGATCGTGGGGAACACCGACGCCATGCGCGAGGTGCTGGAGCGGGTGGTGCAGATCGCGCCGGTGGGCGCCACCGTCCTCGTCACCGGCGAGTCCGGAACCGGGAAGGAGCTGGTGGCTCGGGGGCTCCACGCACTGTCGCCGAGGCGCCACCGGCCCTTCATCGCGGTGAATGTGGCCGCCATCTCGGAGACGCTCCTCGAGTCGGAGCTCTTCGGGCACGAGAAGGGGGCATTCACCGGCGCCATCGACGCCCGCCGCGGCCTCTTCGAGCTCGCCGACACGGGGACCATCTTCCTGGACGAGATCGGGGAGATGCCCCTGGCCACGCAGACCAAGCTCTTGCGCGTCCTCGAGCAGCGCGAGTTCCACCGCGTGGGCGGCGAGAAGCCCCTCAAGGTGGACGTGCGCATCGTGACCGCCACGAACCAGGACCTGCGCCAGCTCGTGGCCATGGGGGACTTTCGCCGCGACCTGTATTTCCGGCTGAACGTGCTCCACATCGAGCTTCCCGCGCTGCGCGAGCGCCGTGACGACATTCCCATCCTGGTGGAGGCCTTCGTCCGCGAGGCGTCGGAGCGCCACGACCGCCCCTTCCCGGGGATCTCCCCGGATGCCATGCAGATCCTCCGGGACTACGCATGGCCCGGCAACGTCCGGGAGCTGCGCAACCTGGTGGAGTCCATGGTGATCCTGGCCCCGGGGAGTACCATCGAGGCCCAGGACATCCCTGCGGAGGTGCGCGGTGGGCGGGGGCGTACCCTGCTCCCCGCGCCTATCCCGCGTCCGGTGGGGCAGGGAGGGGACGGGCGGGACCTGCGGCCCGAGCTGGAGTTCGTGTTCCGGACGCTGGTGGACCTGCGCGTGGACATGGACGAGCTCCGCCGGGACTTCGAGACCTACCGAAGGGAAAGCGGCCTCACTCCCGGGTCCGCGCGCTTCGCCGCCTTCGCCCCCCGGGAGATCGCCGCCCGGGTCGTGGGCCCGTCCCACCGCCTGGCCGAGGAGGAGGCGGAGGAGGTCCCCTTCGTCGAGGCCGCGGAGCGGCTGGTCTCACGGGACACCGGAGCCGCCACGCCCGTCGTGGGAGCAGCGCCGCCGGCCGCAGATGAGAGCGGTGTGGTCGTCTTCCGCCCGGGGATGACCATGGAGGACCTGGAGCGGGAGGCCATCCGGGCGGCGCTGGAGTCGGTGGCCGGAAACCGGAGGAAAGCAGCCGAGATCCTGGGGATCGGAGAGCGCACGCTGTACCGGAAGCTGGCCCGCTACGACATGGAGGAGTGAGGGATCCGCCGAGCCGGCTCCCGTCCCCCCTAGCGCACCTCTCCCCCGGCCCTTGCCGCCGCCCGGACCCGCTCCGCCCGCACCTGGGGGAGGATGGCCGCCCACTCGGCGCTCTCCACGAGCCCGTAGACCACCACGAGATCCGACTCCAGGTCCACTCCCTCCCCGAATGCGTACACCGCCATCTCCGTCTCCCGCTGGCGCAGCCGGCGCTCTCCCCAACCCGGGGTCACCGCCATGACGGCCTCGGGCCGGAGGCGCACGCCCCGGGAGATGAGCTGGATCTCCTCGGGAACGAAGGTGGCGTCGGGGGATTCGGACCACAGAGAGACCAGGAAGAGGGAGGGGTCCGGGACGCCGGTGGCCTGTGCTCCGTCCGGGCCGAAGCGGGCTGCGAGGCCCGAGAGCCTCCGGTGGGTGTCGGGGGCGGTGACCCGGGTCACCGATTCGGCCAGCGGCGTCACCTTCATCTGCAGGGGGCCGCTGGTCAGGCTCACCGAGACCTCGTCCTGCCGAAGCGAGCCGAAGCCCGGGGGAGGGAGGAGCTCGGGGACCGCCGTCCCCGGCGTTCCGGGGGGGAGCGCACAGGCCGCGAGCACGGCGAGGACGGCCAGGCACGGGCGCTTCATGGCTCTCCCAGGAGGTCGTCGAGGGCGGCCAGGAGCGCGTCACGCCCCTCCCCGGTCTTCGACGAGAAGGGCACCAGTTGCTCCTCGTCCAGCGCCAGCGCGGCCAGGGTCCGGGTCACCGCCCTCTTCCGCTCGCTCTGCTTCAGCTTGTCCATCTTCGTCAGCACGACCATGGCCGGTACCTCCATCCTCGCCAGGTACCCCATCATCGTCATGTCGTGCTCGGTGGGCGCGCGGCGGGCGTCCACAAGGTGCACGACACCGCGCACCTGGCCCGACTCCTCCAGGTACCACTCGATGAGCTTCCGCCAGGCATCCCGCAGCGCCACGGGCACCCGGGCGTACCCGTGCCCGGGGAGGTCCACCAGGAAGAAGACGTCGTTGACCCGGTAGTAGTTCAGGGCCTGGGTCTTCCCCGGCGTCGCCGACACATGGGCGACCTTGCTGCGCGAGCGTCCCAGGAGGGTGTTGATGAGCGACGACTTCCCCACGTTGGACCGCCCGGAGAAGGCGATCTGGGGGAGGTCGCCGGGGGACGGCTGCCCGGGCTTGGCCACCGTGCCGGCGTACTCGACGCTCCGGATCTGCATGTCCCCGCTCCGCCGGCTCAGGACAGGGAGAGGCCGAGGCCGCCGTGGCCCCGGTCCCGCCCCACGGGGCGCAGGGGGCTCCGTACCAGCGCGGCGTCCATGACCTCGTCCATGGACCTCACCAGCACGAAGCGCACCTGGTCCCGCACCTCCTGGGGGAGGAGCTCCAGGTCGGAGCTGTTGGACGCGGGGAGGATGACCGTGCGCATCCCACCCCGGAGCGCCGCCACCGCCTTCTCCTTCACCCCCCCCACGCCCAGGACCCGTCCCCGGAGGGTGATCTCCCCGGTCATGGCCACGTCTGCCCGAGTGGGGGTGTCGGTGAGCGCCGAAATGAGGGCCACGGCGATGGTGATCCCCGCCGACGGGCCGTCCTTGGGCGTGGCGCCCTCGGGGATGTGGATGTGGACGTCGATCCTCTCGTGGAACTGGGGCGTGAGCCCCAGGAGCTCGGAGCGCGAGCGGGCGTAGGTGACGGCGGCGTGGGCCGACTCCTTCATGACGTCGCCCAGCGTGCCGGTGAGGCGCAGGTCCCCGGTTCCGGGGAGCACGGCCACCTCCACGTCCAGGACCTCGCCTCCCGCCGCGGTCCACGCCAGCCCGTTGGCGATGCCGACGCGCTCCGACTCCTGGTCCCGGTCGGGTGGCGCGTAGGGTGGGGGGCCCAGGAGCTCCTTCAGGTCTCCGGGGGTCACGCGGCTGTCCGCGGCGGCGCCGTCGGCGATGGCCCGTGCCTTCTTTCGCGCGACCCGGGAGAGACGCCGGTCCAGCTCGCGCACGCCCGCTTCCCGCGTGTAGCGCCCGATGACCTCGTGGACCGTCTCGGAAGGGAGCGTCACGCGGCTCGGATCCAGGCCGTGGCGCGCAGCCTGCCGGGGCCAGAGGAAGCGGTGCGCGATCTCCCGCTTCTCCGTGTCGAGGTACCCGGGGAGGCGGATGACCTCCATGCGGTCCCGGAGCGGCTCCGGGATCCCCTGGAGGGTGTTGGCCGTGGCGATGAAGAGCACGTCCGAGAGGTCGTACTCCATCTCCAGGTAGTGGTCGGTGAACGTCTTGTTCTGCTCCGGGTCCAGGACCTCCAGGAGCGCTGCTCCCGGGTCGCCGTGGAAGTCGTGGGCCAGCTTGTCCACCTCGTCCAGGAGGAAGACCGGGTTGGTGGTGCCGCTCCGCCGCATGCCCTGGATCACTCTCCCGGGCAGCGCGCCCACGTAGGTGCGCCGGTGCCCCCGGATCTCCGCCTCGTCGCGCACCCCGCCGAGACTGACCCGGACGAACTCCCGCCCCAGGGCGTCGGCGATGCTCCGGCCCAGGGAGGTCTTCCCCACGCCGGGAGGGCCGACCAGGCAGAGGATGGGACCGCGCATCTCCCCTACGAGGGAGAGAACGGCCACGTGGTCCACGATGCGCTCCTTCACCTCGGACAGGCCGAAGTGCTGGGACTCGAGCACCGCCACCGCGTGGCGCACGTCCAGGTTGTCCTTGGAGCGCCCGGCCCACGGGAGGGTGAGGATCCAGTCCAGGTAGGTGCGGATCACCGCGGCCTCGGGCGCCACCGGGTTCAGGCGCTTCAGCCTCCCCAGCTCCTTCTCCGCCCGGTCCCGGGCATGGGGCGGGAGCGGGATCGTGCCCAGCGTGGACTCCAGCTCGGCCCACTCCTCCGCCTCGGGCGGGGGCGCCTCCTTGTGGAGCAGCTTGAGGCCAGGGCCGAAGTCGGGGCGGGACTCCCCGGAGAGCTGCATCTGGATCTGACTCTCCAGCTTGGCCTCGATGCGCAGCAGCTCCACCTCCCGCTGGAGCGCCTCCTTGAGGAGCGCCAGTTGGGCCGCCGGCTCCAGTGTCTCGAGGAGCTCCTGCTTCTCCTCGCACGGGAGGATGAGGTGCCCGGACACCAGGTGCGCCAGCCGCACCCGGTCACGGGTCTGGGCCAGGATGCCCGGGAGTTCGTCGGGGATGCGCTCGTGGAGGCGGGCGTACTCGGCGTAGAGGCGCACCACGCGGTCGGCGAGCTCCCTGAGCCCTTCGCCCGCCCCCTCGGCCTCGGTCTCCCTGGGCACGGCGAGGGACGCCGTGGCCCGGAGCGCCTCGGTGGTGGTGTTCAGGCGGCGGATGCGCGCCCTCCCCAGTCCCTCCAGCACCACCCGGGCCGTGCCGTCGGGGAGCACGGAGACCTGGACCACCCGGGCCACCGTGCCGAGGCGGAAGAGGTCGTCCCCACCCGGGTCGTCGGTGGACGGATCCCTCTGGGTCACCAGGAGCACCAGGCCGTCTCCCTGCTGGGCCTCCTTCAGGGCCGACACCGACCGGGCGCGACCGATGAGAAGGGGCAGCACCATGTAGGGGAAGAAGACCAGATCCCTCAGCGCGATGACCGGAAGCCGGTCGGGGATCTCGATCTGGTCTTCAGCCCGCTGGAGGATGGCCATCCTGGAGGGGATCCGGGGAGTAGGGAGGGAAACGCGAGGTCAGGCCTCCAGCTTCCGCTCCTCGGCGTGGAGCACGAGGAGGGGTGGCACGCCACGATCCACGCTCTCCGGCGTCACCACCACCTCGCGCACGTCTTTGCGGGATGGGACCTCGAACATGACGTCGCGCATGATGCCCTCGATGATGGAGCGCAGCCCCCGCGCTCCCGTGCCCCGTTCCAGCGTCTTCTTGGCGATGGAGCGGATGGCCTCGCGGTCGAACGTGAGTCCGATCCCCTCCAGCTCGAACATCTTCCTGTACTGCTTGACCAGGGCGTTCTTGGGCTCCTCGAGGATCCGCGCCAGCGCTTCCTCGTCGAGCTGGTCCAGGTGCACCACCACCGGGAGGCGCCCCACCAGCTCGGGGATGAGCCCGAAGCGCTGCAGGTCCTCCGGCTCGGTGTGGCGCAGCACGTTGCCGTCGGCGCCCAGGGAGGCCCCTTCGCCGGCGAAGCCGATGCGTCGCTTCCCGATGCGGGACTCGACGATCTTCTCGAGCCCGTCGAAGGCGCCTCCGCAGATGAACAGGATGTTCCGGGTGTTGACCTGGATGTACTCCTGCTGCGGATGCTTGCGGCCGCCCTGAGGGGGCACGCTCGCGACGGTGCCCTCCAGGATCTTCAGCAGGGCCTGCTGCACGCCCTCGCCCGACACATCACGGGTGATGGACGGGTTCTCCGACTTGCGGGCGATCTTGTCGAGCTCGTCGATGTAGACGATGCCGCGCTCGCACTCGGCGATGTTGAAGTCGGCGGCCTGGAGCAGCCGGACCAGGATGTTCTCCACGTCCTCGCCCACGTACCCGGCCTCGGTGAGGGTGGTGGCGTCGGCGATGGTGAAGGGAACGTGGAGCGTGCGGGCGAGTGTCTGGGCCAGGAGCGTCTTGCCCACCCCGGTGGGGCCCATCAGGAGGATGTTGGCCTTGTCGATCTCGACTTCGTCGAGGACGCCCTGGTGGTTGACGCGCTTGTAGTGGTTGTAGACCGCCACGGACAACGCGCGCTTGGCCGCCTCCTGGCCGATGACGTACTGGTCGAGGATGTCCTTGATCTCCTCGGGAGTGGGGCTGGGGACGACGGCCTCCTGCTGCTCCCGCTCCTCCTCTTCGGCGAGGATCTCGTTGCAGAGCGAGATGCACTCGTTGCAGATGTACACGTTGGGCCCGGAGATGAACTTCTTGACGCTCTCCTTGGACTTCCCGCAGAAGCTGCAGCGGAGATGCTTGTCACTGGTCATGGGCCGATCCTCGCTCGTTCACACGCCGGCCCCGCGACCTGCGGGCCCCGATACAATCTTCGCTCCCCCGGCGGACGGAATCAAATGTTCTCAAGCGGTGTCCGAGTCCTTGGGCTTGCCGCGAAGGGGCGCGGGGCCTTGGAGGACGCTGTCGATGAGCCCGTACTCCACCGCTTCTTCCGGGCTGAGGAACCGATCCCGGTCCACATCCTCTGCGATGCGCTCCACGCTCTGGCCGGTGTGCTTGGCCAGGATCTCGTTGAGCCTTCCCCGGATGTGCAGGATCTCCTTGGCGGCGATCTCGATGTCCGCCGCCGAGCCCTGGGAGCCGCCCGAGGGCTGGTGGATCATGATGCGGGAGTTGGGGAGCGCGCTGCGCTTGCCCTTCTCCCCCGCCGCCAGCAGCACGGCGCCCATGGAGGCGCACATGCCCACAGAGAACGTGGACACCGGCGCCCGCAGGTGCTGCATGGTATCGTAGATGGCCAGCCCCGCGTACACACTCCCGCCCGGGGAGTTGATGTACATGAAGATGTCGCGCTCCGGGTCCTCCGCCTCGAGGAAGAGGAGCTGGGCGACGATGATGTTGGCCACGTTGTCATCGATGCCGCTACCCAGGAACACGATCCGGTCCATGAGGAGGCGGCTGAAGATGTCGTAGCTGCGCTCGCCTCGGCTGGTCCGCTCGATGACGTAGGGAGGATAGATGGTCATGGGTGGGGCTTCTCTCGGGCTCGGGCCTGGCCGGGGCGCCCTCAGGCGACCGGCGCGTCGGTGATCGTGGACTGCTTCTTGAGGAAGTCGAACACCTTCCGCTCGGTGATCTCCCGCTCCAACGCCTCGAGGCGACCGGCCTTCTGGAAGCTGGCATACACCTTCTCCGGTGTGCTGCCGCCCCGCTTCGCGATCTCCTGGATGCGGAGGTCGAGCTCGGCCTCGGTGGCGTGCAGCCCCTGGGTCTCGGCGACCCGCTCGATGAGCAGGAGCCGCTTCACCGACCGCTCCGCCTCCGGGCGCAGGTTCTCCTTGATCTCCGCCACCCGCTCCTTCGGAATCCCCGGCTGCTCGCCGAGGATGGTGTCGGTGTAGCGCTCCACCATGGATCCGGGCACATCGAAGGGGTTGGCCTCGATCAGGAGGTCGAGGATGCGCCCGCGCACCACCGCCTCCGCCTGCTCGCCGGCATCCCTCTCCAGGTCCTCCCGGATGCGCTCCTTGAGGGCGTCCAGGGTCTCGAAGTCACCCGCCTGGCGCGCCAGGACATCGTCGAGGGCCGGAAGCTCGAGGACCTTGCGGCCCCGCAGGGTGATCTCCACCCGCTCCGTCTCGCCGCGACGCGCCTCATCGGGGAAGTCCTCGGGGAAGGCGACGGTGAACTCGCCCGTCTGGCCGGGGTCGAGGCTCTTCACCGCCGCCTCGATCTCGGGGATCGCCTGCCCCTCCCCCAGGGCGAACTCGTAGTCCTTGCCCTCGGAGGGAGCGTCGCCGTCCAGCTTCCGGATGTGCACGGACACGAGGTCCCCGTCCACCGCTCTCCCCTCGTCCGCAGGCTTCCAGGCGCCGTTCTGGCGCTGGATGTTCCCCAGCACCTCGCCGGCGTGCTCGTCGGTGACCGCGGCTCGAGGGCGCTCGACGGCGAAGCCGCCCAGACGGCCCAACTCGATCTGGGGCTGCACGTCGAAGGTGATGGCGAAGCGCAAGTCCTCCTGGGGCTCGTAGTGGATGTCTTCCAGCTTCCCCTCGCTGATGGGGCGGAGGTCCTCCGCTGCCAGCGCCTGGCGGTAGGCGTCGTTGATGAGGCGGTCCAGGGCCTCCTGGCGCAGGGTGCCGCTGAAGCGGCTCGCCACCATGCTCTGGGGGACGCGTCCCTTCCGGAATCCCTTCAGGTTGACGCGGGACGCCAGCTTCTGTGCCGCCTTCTGTTCTTCCTCGGCGACCATGGCTGCGGGAACGGTCACGCTGAGGCGCCTGCTCCAGCGCTCCTGCTCCTCCACGGACACCTTGAGACGGGAACCGTCGATGCTCATGCCCTCGGGCTGCTCTTGTCGGAAAGGTGAGGGGATTCGGGTGCGTCGTCGGGCCCCGAATGCGAAAGGGGGGAATCGAACCCCCACGGCACGCGGCCACGAGATCCTAAATCTCGCGCGTCTACCATTCCGCCACTTTCGCAGGGTTCACGTCCCGCGAAAGATAAACCCCGTGCCGGACGGGGTACAACGCCGCGTTCCGGAAATGTCCGGAAAGGACCGGGGGGCGCAGGCGGCGCTCCGCCTGAGCCCCCCGGCGCTCGAGGCGGCGCTACTCGGGCATCCGCACGTTGAAGATCCGGGCGTCGCCTTCGGGTCCCCGGAGGTGGAGAGAGACGATCTCGCCCCCCTTCACCTCGGCCAGGGCACGGCGGACGTCGTCCGCCGTGGAAATCTTCGTGTCGTTGACCTGCTCCAGCTTGTAGGTCCGGTAGGGCGACATCCCCCGCCGAGCCGCCGGGCTGGTGCGCTGCACGTCGCTTATGACGACGCCGCCGGCCTGTTCGTAGCCGAGCTGCCTGGCCAGCTCCGTGGTGAGGGGCTCCACGTTGATCCCGAGCCGCTCCTCGGCCATCACCTCCCGCTCGGCCGTGCTCACCGGCCGCTCGTTGATGGGAGCCTCGTCCAGACGGACGGTAACCTCCGTGGACTTCCTGTCCCGGTAGATCTTGAGCTTCACCTGATCGCCCGGGTGATGCTCGGCGATCTTCGCCTGGAGCTCGGCCACGTACCCCACCGGTTCCCCGTCCAGGGCAACGATGACGTCCTCAGGCTGGAGCTTGCCCACAGACGGCCCGTCGCGGCGGACCTCCTGGACCAGGACCCCGGACACCGTCGGGAGGCCGTACTGCTCTGCGTCCTCGGCGGCCACGTCCACGATGGTCACGCCGATGAGCGGGCGCCGGACCGACCCGAACTCGATGAGGTCCTGCATGATGCGCCGGGCCAGGTTGATGGGGATGGCGAAACCGTACCCGGTGTAGTAGCCCGTGGGCGACGCGATGGCCGAGTTGATCCCCACCACCTGGCCCTTCAGGTTGACCATGGGTCCGCCCGAGTTCCCCGGGTTGATGACCGCGTCGGTCTGGATGAAGTCCTCGATGGCGAAGCCGGACTGGTCGGGCCCGTACCGCGGGTCCTGCTGGAGGTCGCGGTTCAGGAGGCCGAGCCCGCGCCCCCGGGCGCTCACGATCCCCGCGGTGACGGTGTAGTCGAGCTGGGTCGAGGAACCGATGCCCGGGTTGCCCACTGCCAGGATCCACTCACCCACCTTCACCTCGTCCGAGTCGCCGAAGCTCATGGCGGGGAGGGGCTGTCCCGCGTTGATCTTGATGACCGCCACGTCGGTGAACGGGTCGTTCCCGATCAGCTCGGCGTCGAAGTAGCGCCGATCCGAAAGGAAGACCCGGATCTGGTCGGAGCCCTCCACCACGTGGTTGTTGGTGAGGATGTAGCCGTCGGGCGAGACGAGGAATCCGCTTCCCCCCTGGAGTTCGCTCCGGGACTCGGGCTCCCGGCTCTCGGGGATGTCGAAGAAGCGGCGGAACGCATCCGGGATCTCCTGTCGCGCCATGGCGCGTACCGGGACCCGCGACTCGATGCGAACCACGGCGGGCGTGACCGCCCCCGACAGGTTCACGAACGCGTCGCTCAGGTCGATGGCCGGCTGGACCGACGCCTCCGAGACCTGCGGCGCGTCGTTGATGGCGGGCATGGCGTGGGAGGTGCTCGTCCAACCCATGCCGCTGGCCAGCCCGATGCCGAAGAGGAACGCCACGGCCGTGTAGAGGACGATCCTGGCCTTGGCACGAAGCGGGTCGTACATCATGGCTCCTCGCAGTTCCTGCTTGAACGTTGGCGGGCAGGGGCGCCCACGCCGGTTGTCTCCATGCTACCCACCCCGCCGGGGGGGGATCCGGGGTCCGGACACGCTCTCTTGGATCCCGGCCCCCCCGGTGGGGTGGCCCCACGCTACTTGTTGTCGTCCACGATCTCGTAGTCGGCCTCCACCACCCCCTCGTCCGCCGCCTTTCCGGCGGCGTCCTCGGGCGGGGCCTGCCCCGCTTGGGGCTCGGAGTGGGCCTCGGGCTCGGGCTGGCTCTGCTCGGCGGCGGTCTGGTACATCTCCTGTCCGGCCGCGCTGAAGGCCTGCATGAGCTCGTCCCTGGCCGAGCTGATGGTGCCCAGATCGTTCCCCTTGAGCGCCTCCTTGGCTTTCTCCAGCGCCCCGGCGAGGCGGCCCCGGGTACCCTCGGAGACCTTGTCGCCCCACTCGCCCGTGTCCTTCTCCACCTGGTAGACCAGGGAGTCCAGCTGGTTGCGGGCTTCCACCTTCGCCCGCTTGTCCTCGTCGTCCTTGGCGTGGCTCTCGGCCTCCTTCACCATGCGGTTGATCTCGGCGTCGGAGAGCCCGCTGGAGGCCTCGATGCGGATCTTCTGCTCCTTGCCCGTGGCCCGGTCCTTGGCCGAGACGTGCAGGATGCCGTTGGCGTCGATGTCGAAGGTGACCTCGATCTGGGGCATCCCCCGAGGTGCCGGCGGGATCCCCGTGAGCTGGAACTTGCCGATGGTCTTGTTGTCCATCGCCATCTTCCGCTCGCCCTGGAGCACGTGGATCTCCACCGTGGTCTGGCTGTCCTCCGCCGTGGAGAACACCTCCGCCTTCTTGGTGGGAATCGTCGTGTTGCGCTGGATGAGCGTGGTCATGACGCCGCCCAACGTCTCGATGCCCAGTGACAGGGGCGTCACGTCGAGGAGCAGGACGTCGGTGACGTCCCCGGCCAGCACGCCGCCCTGGATGGCGGCGCCCACGCCCACGACTTCGTCAGGGTTCACGCCCTTGTGGGGGTCCTTGCCGAAGAACTCCTTCACCACCCCCTGGACCTTGGGGATCCGGGTGGAGCCCCCGACCAGGATGACCTCGTCCACCTCGGAGGGCTTGAGCCCCGCGTCCGCGAGCGCCTTCTCCATGGGCGGGATCGTGCGTTTGATCAGGTCGTCCACGAGCTGCTCGAACTTGGCCCGCGACAGGCTGTAGTTCAGGTGCTTGGGCCCTTCCTGGGTGGCCGTGATGAAGGGCAGGTTGATGTCCGTGGTCAGCGTGGAGGACAACTCCATCTTGGCCTTCTCGGCGGCTTCCTTGAGCCGCTGTAGCGCCATGGCATCCTTGGAGAGGTCGATGCCCTGGTCCTTCTTGAACTCGTCGACCAGCCAGTTGATCACACGCTGGT
>CAZJFX010000059.1:0-23458 GCA_964545395.1 uncultured Gemmatimonadaceae bacterium
TAATCTCCATGCAGCAATATAACCGCAACCACCATAGTGTGAACAGGCCCTAGAAGAGGTCGTACTTCACCCGGATGAGCGCCATGCGCCCGATGGTGGGCACGCCCACGAAGCTCTTGTATTCGGCGTTGAACAGATTGCTCACCGTGAGCTGCACCGTGCCATTGGTCCTCGGGATCTTGTACCCGAGGTTCAGATCCACGGTCTGGGACGACGGAACTTCACCGCTGAACCCCGCTGAAACCGCCGGGAACGAATTGTTGAAGCGCATGCGGGCCTCGCCGTTGAACCCCTTGGCCACGTTGCGGTAGGCCACGGAGAACGAGCCCTTGCTCGTGGGGGCGTTGAGGGCGATGGGGTCCCCGTCGTCGATCTCGAACATGTCGTCGGACACGCGGGAGTACGACCCGGTGAGCGTCACGTTGCCGGTGACGAACCACTCGAACGCCAGGTCGGTGCCCCACAGCGTCAGGTCGCCCACGTTCCGGTACGACACGAGCAGGTCGGTGCCGCCTGGGATCTCGGGGGCCGACACCACGCCGATGGGGACCTTGGCGATCCCGGTCGCCAGCTGCGTGATGAGCGCCGGCGCCTCCTGCATGGCCCGCGCCTGCGCCTGCGCCAGGGGCATCCCGGCCGCCACGTACGACTGCGTGAGCGCGGTGACGACGGGCACCTGGAGGAACTGGCCGACGTCCTGGCCGTTGAACATCACCAGCGGGTTCTGGATGAGGAGCGGCGACACGAAGTCGTTCTGCGTCGTGCGGTACAGGTCCGCAGTGAGCTTGATGCGCTGGGCGATGATCCCCGTCCACCCCACCTCGATGGACTCGGCGTTGCTCTCCCGGACGCTGGGGAGCGCCGGGATGTTCGCCTGGGCGAGGGGTGTGAGCGTGCCGGACTGGGGGTTGTACAGCATGGTCCCGATGGAGCCGGGGGTAGGCGTGAGCCCGACCAGGACGTTGTACAGCGCCCCCAGCGGCTGCTGCGCGTTGACGACGGAGACGGCGGCCCGCCAGAAGTTCGTCGTGGCCGCCATGGGCAGGACCGCCGAGGGCCCGGCGGGATTGAAGGGGGAGCGGAACCCCTTGGGCGAGCCGTCCGGGTTGGACACCGACCAGCCATTGCGGCCCGTGCCGTAGCCGCGCAGCCCGTACCCCAGAGCGGCGAGCCCCGGGGCGTAGCCGTTGGGAATGTCCAGGAAGTAGTTGAGGGTGGAGGGTGCCGAATAGGCCCGGTTGAACGAGAGGCGGAAGCTCTGCTCCGGGATGGGCCTGAACACCAGGGCCGCCCGGGGCGACCACACCAGGTCGGGGAGGACGGAGTGGTGGTCCATGCGCCCGGCCAGGATGAGGTCGAGCTGCTCCGCCAGCGCGGTCTTGGACTGCAGGTAGAAGCCCCACTCGTCCACGTTGTCGTCGGGGTCGTAGGACCCGTTGATCTTGCCCTCGGTCTCGGGGCGCGTTCCCAGGAAGTCGAACCCGTAGGTAAAGTCCTGCCTCCCGTCCGCCAGGGCGAAGCCGTGCTGCATCTGGCCCACCACGAGCTGGGACTTGTCCACCAGCGGCATGCCGCTGTTCAGCAGGTACGTGTCGCCGGCGTCGCTCTGGTTCAGGTACGCCTGGGCGAAGAAGCGGTTGTACCGCACCCGGCCCTGGAAGAACTGGTAGACCCAGTTCTGGGTCTGGCCGGCGCCCAGCCCCGTCAGCTCGATGCCGGTGCCGTCGGTGCGCCCGTACGTGGCGATGAAGGTGCCGTTCTCCGCGAAGCGCCAGTCGGCCCGCGCCTCGAGGCCGAACTTGCGGGTGTCGTAGTGCCGGATCCCGATGCGGCCGCACGCCAGCTGGGCGTCGGCGGAGGTGAGGCCGCGGAACACCTTGTCCGCGATGCAGGCCTGCGGGTTCGCGTCCGCGGACGCGCGGTTGGCAACCTCCGTGGAGTCCTGGAACGGCCATTCCTCTCCGCGCAGATACTGGGCCGAGACCTTGACACCCAGGTCGGGGTTCAGGAGGAACGCCGAGCGGAAGTTCCCCTGGAACACGCTCCGCTCCCCGCCTCCCAGGGTGACCGTGGTGCCCTGGTCGTCCAGGGGGGACTTGGTCAGGATGTGCACGACGCCGTTGGCGGTGTTGGGCCCGTAGAGGGCGGAGCCGGGGCCCAGCACCACCTCCATGCGCTCGATGTCCTGCTCGTTGGACGGGACGAAGTGCATGAGGTTCACGCGCAGCGACGGGACCCCGGCGATGCGGTTGTCCGTCAGCATGTGGAGGGCGCCGGAGAAGATGTTGTTGAATCCCCGGACCACCACGTTCGACGACTGCAGGCCCGACGAGATCACGTCCACCCCGGGGGCGTTCTTGAGGTAGTCCACCGGCGTCGTCACCCCCCGCTCGGAGATCTCCAGCGAGGAGATCGTGTGCACCGAGGCCGGGGATTCCGTCGCCTTCTCCCCCACGCCGGAGCGCGATGGAGACACCACGATGGGATCCAGCTCCAGCGCCCTCGACGTCATGCGGATGTCGTAGGTCGTGGGTTGCCCCGCGAGCACGCGGATCCCCGGGAACCTCTCGCTCCGGTACCCCACGTACTCGACGACGATGGAGTAGGTGCCGGCGGCGAGATGGATACGGTACGTGCCACTGCTGTCGGTCAGGCCTCCGGTGGCCCGGGCGCCGCCCAGGATCTGGACCTGGGCCGACTCGATGGGCTGGCCGGTGGCCACATCGGTGATGCGCCCGGTGAGGGTACCTTGCTGGGCGGCGACGGGTGCTGCCAGAGCCAACGCCGCGACCAGGCCGAGGACGGGTCCTGCTGAGGAACGCTGCGCGCGCATGGAGGTGAGCCTCATGATGAGGGAACAGAGCACTACCGCCGTGAGTGACAGGCCGAAAATCTGCGTGCGGACGGCAGAATAGGCAAACGCTTCGCATAAGCACCCGGGGCTTTCCCTGGGCGGGGCTGGCGCCCGCCTCTCCCTCCCGACATCATCCGTGGGTCCCCCGCACCCCCAACCGCGGCACGGCGTGAGCGTTCCCGTCTTCGACAGAGCCCGTTTCGAGGAAGCCCGGGCGCGTATCGCCGGCTCCCTCCACCGAACGCCCCTCCTGCGCTCCCGCACCCTCTCCGGCGTCGCCGGGGCGCCTGTCTACCTCAAGTGCGAGAACCTCCAGAAGACCGGCTCCTTCAAGGTCCGGGGGGCCCTGCACCGGCTCCTGCGCCTCAGCGAGGAGGAGCGGGAGCACGGCGTGGTGACCATCTCCGCGGGAAACGCCGCCCAGGCGCTGGCCTGGGCGGGGCAGACCGCCGGCGTGCCCGTGGTGGTGGTGATGCCCGAAAGTGCCTCCCGCGCGAAGGTGGAGGCCAGCCGAGGGTACGGCGCCGAGGTCGTGCTCCACGGCGATGCCCGGGAGGCATTCGCGCGGGCCCACGCTCTGGCCGGGGAGCGGGGGCTCCGCTTCGTCCATCCCTTCGACGACGAGGAGGTGGTGGCCGGGCACGGGAGCTGCGCCCTGGAGATCATGGAGGAGCTTCCCGACGTGGGGAGCATCGTGGTCCCGGTGGGGGGCGGTGGGCTCGTGTCCGCCGTCGCCGCCGCCGCCGCCGCGGTCCGCCCGGGCGTGGCGGTGTGGGGCGTGGAGCCCGAGGGCGCCGACGCCATGCGCCGGAGCCTGGAGGCCGGCGCGGCGGTGCACCTGGATTCGATGCGCACCGTTGCCGACGGACTGGCCGCGCCCATGGCCGGAGTCCTGAATTACGCGCTGGTGGCCGCCCACGCCCGAGGCGTGGTGACGGTCTCGGATCAGCAGATCGTGGAGGCCATGCGGCTCCTGCTGGAGCGCACCAAGCTCCTGGCCGAGCCCGCGGGCGCGGCCGGACTGGCCGCGCTCCTGGCCGGTCGGATCCCGCTTCCGGGGGACGCCCCGGTGGTGGTGGTGGTCAGCGGTGGGAACGTGGACCTGGAGACTCTGGCGAGGCTCGTCTCCGCGGGCGAGAGCTAGCCGCCCCCCCGCCCGTGGAGCCGGAAGACGCCAGGCTCACGAGGCCGGCGGCGATCCGGTTGAGCCGTCTTCCCCGTTCCCGCCCACCCAGCGGTCCACCAGGGCCGCCGTGGTGACCTGGCCCATGCAGTTCACCGACGTCCGGAACATGTCCGGGATCCGGTCCACGCCCAGGAGGATGGCCATTCCCGAAAGCGGTATGCCCACCGTGTCCAGCGCCGGCGCCAACGTCACGATGCTCGAGCTCGGGACGGGAGCCACGGTGAGCGACACCAGGAACGTGGCCAGGATGGCCCCGCCCAGGGCCGCGATGGGGATGGGGACCTGGTAGAGGTGGGCCAGGAAGACCACCGCTGCGCCCTGGAAGAGGGCGCTCCCGGGGCGGTACATGGAGGCGCCGAGGGGGACGACGAGGGTCACCGTGGAGGGGTCGACCTTCAACTTCTCCGTGGCCTCCTCGATCATCACGGGGAGCGCTGCCACCGTGGACGTGGACGCGAACCCCACAGCCACGCTCCCGAAGGTGGAGACGAAGAAGCGCCGGGGGCTGATGCCCCTCACGAACCAGAGGAGGGGAAGGAACACCAGGCCGAGGAACACGGCGAGCCCCACGACCACGCATACGATGAAGACGGCCAGGCTTCCCAGGAGCCCCCAACCCAGCTTGGCCGTCACCGGAGCGGCCAGCCCGAAGACGCCCACCGGCGCCGTCCAGAGGATCCACCAGACCAGCCGGATGAGCGCAGCGCCCACCGCGTCGGCGAGCTCGATGAGCCGGGTGCGGGACCCCTCCTCCAGCGTGCCCGCGGCGGCGGCCACGAGGGCGGTGAAGACGATGAGGGGGAGCAGCGAGCCCGCCGAGGCCGCGGCGAAGGGGTTGGGAGGGATGAGCCCCACCAGGAACTCCACGAACCCCTGGAGGGCCGGGGCCTCCTGGGCCTCCACCGGGGGGAGGGGCACGTCGGGGGCGAACAGGAGCCCGACCTTCATGATCCCCATCCCGATGAGGATGGCGGGGACGAGCGTCACCCAGAAGAAGCCCAGGGTGAGTCCGCCCATCCGACCCAGCTTGCGCGGATCGCCCAGCTTGGCGACGCCGGAGAAGATCACCGCCATGACCAGAGGGATGACCACCATCCGGATGGCGTTCATGAATGCCGCCCCGAAGGGCGCGGAGGCGGCGGCGATGGTGAGGAGGAGCTCGGAACCGGTGGCCGACGCGAGGAGGCCGAACCCGAGGCCGAGCACGAGCCCCGCGGCGATGAGAATATGGAGCATGGAGGATCCCTTGAGGTCTTGGTGGAGCATGCAATGGGGGGGGAAGCCCTCCGGGGCGTCAAGGAGGGGTGGAGTGGTCCCCGCGGCGTCGGGGGACGGGGCTCAGCTCCCCAGGCGCTGGAGCCGCTGGATGCTGAAGATCCCCAGGGCCGGGCCCAGGGCCAGCACGGGGAACGCCCAGGGCCACCCGAAGGCGTCCACCAGGACGGGAATCCCCTGGATGGTGGCCATCGTGAGGAGAAAGCCCATGGATGTCTGCAGCGTGAGGGCGGTCCCCACGGCGTCGGCCGGCGCCACCTCCGTGACGAGGGCCGAGAACTGGGCCGAGTCGGCCACCACGAAGAACCCCCACACCCAGGTGAGGAGCGCCACCAGGATGAACGGACCGCCGAAGAGGGCGCCCACGGCGAGGGAGCACGCGCCGCTGGCGGCCATGGCCAGCTTCACCACGCGGTGCCGGCCCAAGCGGTCGGCGGCGACGCCACCCCAAACGCACCCCAGCCCGCCGGCAGCGATCGCTCCGAACGCGGCCAGCTCGGCCACCGCGTGCCCCGGGCCTCCCCGGGCCGCGGCGGAGGCGAGGAGGAAGGCGGGAACCCAGGTCCACATGGCGTAGAGTTCCCACATGTGCCCGAGGTATCCACCCGTGGCCAGGAGCGTGGGACGGTGACGCAGGATACGCGCTACCAGCCCCCAGGAGAACGGGGGCCGGGCGAAGGCGTACGGACCGTCCCGGTACAGGAGGAGCACGAGCGCGGCGGCAGTCAGCCCCGCCGCGGAGGCGCCGGCCACCACCGTCTGCACGCCGGCGCCGCCTGCTGCCTTGAGGAGGTAGGGGGTGGCCTTCCCTACCGTCAGGGCACCCACCACGGTGCCGATGGCCATCCCCCGGGCGGAGCGGAACCAGGTGGCGATCATCTTCATCCCCGGAGGGTAGACGCCGGCCAAGAAGGCTCCGGTGAGGAGGCGGGCGGCCAGCGCCGCCGGGAACGACGGAGCCCACAGGAGGGAAACGTTGGCCAGCGCCGCGGCGGCGGCGCACCCGGCGAAGTAGGCCCGGGCGCTCACCACATCGGCGAGGTTCAGGAAGGCGGCCAGGGCCGTCCCCGCCACGAACCCGAGCTGGACGGCCGCCGTGAGCCACCCTACCTGCGCCGAGTCGAGCCCCCACCGGAGCTGGAGCTCGGGGGCGACGGCGCTGGCCGTGAACCACTCGGACATCCCCAGGAGCATCCCCATGGAGAGGAGCGCCAGCATCCCCCAGCGACGGGGGTCGTGATCGTGAGTCCCTGCGGCGGAACCCGCGGTGGGGGCCGGATCAGCCAACGAGCTGCTTGACCACGAACCAGACGTTGGCGGGGCGCTCGGCGAGGCGGCGCATGTACCAGGGGAACCAGTGGGTCCCGTATGCCACCAGCACGCGCACACAATGACCGGTCCGGACCAGGCGCTCCTGCTCGGACGTCTTGATGCCGTAGAGCATGGCCACCTCCCACGCGTCCCTGGGCAGCCCGAGCTCGTAGGCCAGGCGCCCCGCCTCGGCGTTCATGCGGGGGTCGTGGGTGCCCATCACGGGACGCCCTCCCCTGCCCTCCCGGCGCGCCCTCAGCATGGTCCCGGCCAGGCGGACGAAGTTCCGGTCCACGTCCGACTTCTTCGGGAAGGCGATGCCCGGCGGCTCCTTGTAGGCGCCTTTCACGAGACGGATGGCGGGACACAGGGGAAGGAGGGACTCCAGGTCCTCTTCGGTGCGGTACAGGTACGACTGCAGGCAGAGCCCCACGTTCTCGTGGTCCTCGCGCACGCACCGGAAGAGCTCCAGCGTCGGGTCCACGTACCCCGACGACTCCATGTCCACCCACACCAGCGATCCGGGGTCGCAGGCTCGCACGATGCTCTCCAGGCGCTTGCGCGCTCCCTCGGGTTCCAGGTCCAGCCCGAGTTGGGTGGGCTTCACCGACACCTCCGTATCCAGGCCCCGGGCCCGCACGGCCTCCAGCACCTTCAGGTAGTGCTCGGCCACGGCATCGGCCTCCGCGGTCGTGGTGACGTTCTCGCCAAGGAGGGTGAAGGTGGTGGGCGAGCCCTCCTCCTTCAGGCGCGCCCCCTCGCGGAGCGCGTCCTCCAGCGTCTCACCGGGCATGAATCGGCGGGTGGCGCGCCGGACGAACCCATACCTGGGGAGCCGGTGGGCGAGGAACTCGTTCGTGGAGGCCCAGAGGAGCGCGTTGCGGAGCATGGGAACCACTTGGTGAGGTGTGCGGCCAGGACACGGGAGGGTCAATGGACGACCTCCGCCAGGCGGAGACAAGGGAGGCGGCTCATCCGCCACCGGGGTCGGGAACGAGCCCCGGGTCGGGGAAGAGAGAGAGGCCGGCCCCGTCCACCTGCCGGCGGAACGAAGCGACATCGCTCACGAGAAAGGCGTTCACGTTGGCCACGAGGCGGGAAACGGCTTCCTCCATGCGGCGCAGGTCCAGGCGCTGCCCCTCCGTCGGACGGTCGTAGGAGCTGGCCAGCGACGCCACGCTCCGGCGTTGGCGGTCCACGGCGCGCGTGTCGGCGGCGTCGGAGAGCCTCTTCTCCAACGCGTCGGCCGCCGCGGCCAGGGAGGCGAGGTCCGAGCGCTCCTCCAACGCGGCGCGCACGGCACGGAGCCCCTCGCGCACCGCGGCGGCCCGGGACTCGACGTCGGCCAGACGCGTGGTCAAAGCGAGCGCGGACCGGAGCGCCTGGAGCTTCTCTTCCCGCTCTGCGAGGGAGACCTCGACCCGCGGGTCCGCCAGGACCGCCAGGGAGCGCTCCCTCACCAGGCCGCCCGCGCCGACGCGCACCTCGTAGATCCCCGGGAGGACTTCGGGAGCCTGACCGGCGCCGCGTCCGGTCGCGGGTGGCCCCGGGGAGTCCCCGCGCAGATCCCACACCACCCGGTTCACCCCCCGGACCGCCGGGCCCGTGAACGTGCGCACGGGACGACCCATGCCGTCCACGATGGAGATGTCGGCGTCCGGCAAGCTGTCCGCGCCCACCCAGTACGTGAGGAGCGCGCCCCGGGGGCGCGTTTCACCCTGGAATGTGGCCTCCCCGGAGAAGTGGTAGCCGTCGGTGGCGGCGGTGGCGTGCAGGTACGCCGGGGGCGGCTCGAAGACGTGGAGCGGCTCGGCCATGAGCGCGGGGTTCTGGGCCAGAGCCCGGAGGGGACGGACGTCGTCCAGCACCCAGATGGAGCGGCCGTGGGTTCCGATGACCAGGTCGTGGTCCCGGGGGTGTACCACCAGCGACGTCACCGGCGCCGTGGGGAGGCCGTGCGTCCACTTGAACCAGGACTCTCCCTGGTCCAGGGACACCCAGAGCCCCAGCTCGCCGCCCGCGAACAGCAGGTTGGGCGCCGCCGGGTCCTCCTCCAGCGTGTGCAGGAAGCCGTCGATCCCCCTCTTTTTCGCCAGGTTCTCCCAGTCGCGCCCCTGGTTCACGGTGCGGTACAGGTACGGCTCCCAGTTGCCGCGGCGATGGTCGTCGAACACCACGTATGCCGTCCCCGGGGCGTGGCGCGACACCTCGATGTGGGGGACCCAGGTGCCCTGGGGCACGCCCTTGATGCGGGGCGTGAGGTCGTCCCACGTTCCTCCGCCGGCGCGCGTGACCTGGACCTTGCCATCGTCCGAGCCTGTCCAGATCACCTCCCGCTCCAGGGGGCTCGGGGCGATGGTGAGGAGCGTGGTGTGGTTCTCGGCGCCGGTGTTCTCGCGGCTGAGCCCGCCGCTCTCGACTTGCCTCTGCTTGGCGGGGTCGTTGCTGGTGAGGTCAGGGCTGATGATCTGCCAGGTGTGGCCCCGGTCGGGGCTCTTGTGGACGAACTGGCTCCCGTAGTAAACGGTCCCCACCTCGAAGGGGTCCAGGGCGATGGCGGCGTTCCAATTGAAGCGGAGCTCGATGCTGTCGGGAGCCCAGGGGCGAATCCCCTTGCGCTCTCCGTTGCGCAGGTCGAACCGGTGCAGGTTCCCGCCCTGGGACATGGCGTACCCGTACGCCGCGTCGCGGGGGTCCACGAGGGCGTTGAAGCCGTCGCCGAAGCCGATCTCCCTCCAGTGGAAGTTGCGGATCCCTCCCGTGGCCCACAGGTCGGAAGGGCCTCGCCAGGAGCCGTTGTCCTGCATCCCCCCGTAGATGTTGAAGGGGACGGCATCGTCCACGGAGACGTGGTAGAACTGCCCCACGGGCAGGTTCTCGAAGAGCCGCCAGGTGAGCGCGCGGTCCCTGGACTCCCAGACGCCGCCGTCGCTGCCCAGGAGGAGGTGGCGCGGGTCCCGCGGGTCGATCCAGATGGCGTGGAAGTCGGGGTGCACGTCGCCCGCCATGGGCTGGAACATCTTCCCTCCGTCCTCGGACACGCGCACGCCGGAGCCGAGGTTGTAGAGGCGGTTCTCGTTCCCCGGGTCCACGGCGATGTCGGCGTAGTAGAACGGGCGGTTGGCGGTCCCGGGCTCGTCGTTCACCGTCGTCCAGGTGAGGCCGCCGTCCCCGGAGCGGAGGAGGGCGCTCCGCTCCGCCTCCACCAGCGCATACCACACGCGGGGGGCGGAGGGCGCCACAGCCAGCCCGATGCGCCCCAGCTCCCCCGCCGGGAGGCCCTCTGCCTCGCCCAGGTGCTGCCAGCTCTCGCCTCCGTCGTGGCTCAGCCAGAGCCCCGAGCCGGGACCGCCGGAGGTGAAGAACCAGGGCTCCCGGCGGAACTCCCACATGGCAGCGAGGAGCTTCATGGGGTTCGTGGGATCCACGACCAGGTCGGCGACGCCGGTGCTCTCATCGACCCAGAGCACGCGGCGCCACGTACGCCCCCCGTCGGTGGTCTTGTACACCCCGCGCTCCTCCCCACCGGACCAGGCCGGGCCCATGGCCCCCACCCAGACCACGTCGGAGTCGTGGGGGTGGACCACGATGCGGTGGATCCGCTCGGAGCGCTCCAGCCCCATGAGCCGCCAGGTGCGCCCCCCATCCAGGGTGCGGTACACCCCGGCGCCCACGCCGGCGCTGTTGCGCGGGTTCCCCTCCCCTGTTCCCACCCACACCACGTCGGGGGCGCTGGGATCCACGGCGATGGCGCCGATGCTGCTCACCCGCTCGGAGTCGAAGACGGGCTCGAAGGTCGTGCCGCCGTTGATGGACTTCCACACACCGCCAGTGGCTGCGCCCACCCAGACCACCAAGGGATCGGTAGGGTCCACGGCGAGGGCAGCGATGCGCCCACTCATGCCTGCGGGCCCCACGCTCCTGGGCCTGAGGGCGGAGAGGAGGGCGGGATTTACCTTCTGCGCGGCAGCGGGGCGCGGTGCTGGCGCGAAGAGCGCGGCGGCCAGCGACAGTGCGAAGGCGATGCGGCGCGTAACGGAGGCGCGCAAGCGGAGGTCTGCCATCATCGGCTTTCCTCCAGGGCGTGGCGGGCCAGGTGGTGCTCCCAGACCCGGCGTGAGAGGGCGGCGACGAGCGCCGCGGCCCGCTCCTGCTCCTCGATACCCCGTACCATGACCGCTAGTACATACGGGGGCGCACCGTCGGGGAAGACCGCGGCGGCGTCGTGGGTGTGGCCGGTGATCCACCCGGTCTTGTTGGCCACCCGGGTCCCCTCGGGGAGCCCCGCCGGGATGTTCTCGCGGAAGTGCTGCCGCTCCAGGATAGCCAGCATCTCGGAGCGCTGCTCCGGGGAGAAGCGCTCTCCCTGGGCCACCTGGGCCATGACCAGCCCCAGGTCCCGGGCGGTGGTGGTGTTGGAGAGACCCGCCTGGAAGGCCTTGGTGTCCTCCACGCCGCGGAGCACCTCCATGGAGTCGGCGCCCATTTCCCGGAGCATGGCGGTGACCCGTTCGGCCCCTGCCTCCTGAATGACGATGTTGGTGGCGAGGTTGCTGGACCAGGTGATCATGTGGTCCACCAGATCCCGCATGGGGACGCGCTCGCCCGCGCGGCCGTAGTAGGTGGTGTCCGAGTCCGAGTCCGTGGGGAGCTCGAAGTCGGACCCGTCCACGATGGAGCGGAAGGTGCGCGTGATCTCCACCGAGTCGGCCAGGGAGCGGAGCCCTTCGGCCTCGTCGAGGAAGAGACGCATCATCACCGGGACCTTCATGGTGCTGGCGGCGTGCATACGCAGGTCGGCGTGGAGCGCCAGGGAATCGCCGCCCGGGGCCAGGCTCCGGTAGTACATGCCCACCTCGGCGCCGGACGCCGTCACGAGGGAGTCCACCGCCGCTGCCAGGACGACCGGGTCGGCGGCCCGTTCCTGCTCCGTGCGCGCGCAGGAGACGGTGGCCAGGGCGAGGACGCAGGCGCAGGAGCGCAGGATGGCGTTCATGGAGGTCCAGGGTTGCGGGGAAGACTCGTCCGCATAGTCTAGGGGCGCGCTCGGAGGCGGTACAACACCCGGCAGCACTCGGCCGGGCCCGGGTGTCGTCTTCCGTCGGCGCCCTTTCCAGCAACCCTGTGACCACCACCCATGCTCACCGTCCTCGGGCTTCTCGTGATCCTCGGTGCCCCCGGCGATTCCCTCGTGTTCAGCGGGAAGGACGGGCAGCTGGAGGTGAGGACGCCGAAGTTGGCGGAGACGGCGATCCGCGTGGACGGGAAGCTGGACGAGCCGGAGTGGCAGCAGGCCGCAGTCCTGTCGGGGTTCACCGAGTTCGATCCCATAGAAGGCGTCGCACCCGTGGACCGGACCGAGATCCTGGTCTTTTACTCCGACGACGCCATCTACTTCGGCGTGCGCGCCTTCGACACCCGCCCGGACCTCATCATGGCCCGCCTGGCGGAGCGGGACCGGGCCGTCTTCCAGGACGACTACGTCCGCGTCATGCTGGACACCTTCAACGACCGGCGCCAGGCCTACGTGTTCTACGTGAGCCCCCTGGGCCTCCAGACCGACGGACTCTGGATCGAGGGGATGCGCCGAGGGGGCGGTGGTGGAGGAGGGGGTGGTGGGGGCGGTGGAGGTGGAGGAGGCGGAGGGGGTGGCGGAGGTGGGGGCGGCGTCTCCATCGACTTCAACCCCAACTACATCTACGAGTCCGACGGACGTGTCAACGCGGATGGCTGGACCGCGGAGATGAGGATCCCATTCATCTCCATCCGCTTCCGCTCGGCGCCCACGCAGGAGTGGGGGATCCAGGTGGCACGGGAGACGCGCCGGAACGGCCACAAGCAGGCCTGGGCGCCCCTGACCCAGGAGATCTCCTCCACCCTGGCGCAGAGCGGGCGCCTGGTGGGGCTGAAGGACCTCCATGCCCGGCGCCTGGTGGAGGCCAACCCGGTGCTCACCGGGACCCGGCTGGGGGACGACGCGTCCGGCGTGTTCCTGCGCCAGGATCCCGCAGCGGCCTTCGGCTTCAACGGACGCGTGGGGGTGACGCAGAATCTGGTGATGGAGGGCACGGCGAACCCCGACTTCTCCCAGGTGGAGGCGGACGCGGGTCAGATCGCCGTGAACGAGCGCTTCGCCCTCTTCTTCCCGGAGAAGCGGTCGTTCTTCCTCGAGGGCGCGGAGATCTTCAACACTCCCGCCCGACTGGTCCACACCCGGCAGATCGCCGACCCCATGGCGGGCGCCAAGCTCACCGGGAAGGTGGGCGCCTTCCAGGTCGGGTACCTGGGGGCGCTGGACGAGAGCCCAACGACGCTGGACGAAGAGGCAGGAAAGGCCGTCTTCACCCTGGTGCGGGCCCGGCGGGACGTAGGGGTCGGATCGACCCTGGGCTTCCTCTATACCGACCGCACGCTCACCGACGGCGCCGTGGGCTACAACCGTGTGCTCGCCAGCGACGCACGCCTCGTCTTCGGCGGTCGCTACACGGTGACCGGTCAGGTGGCGGGGAGCGTCACTCGCGAGTCCGACGAGGCGGACGACGACGGCATCCAGCCCCTCCTGAACCTGGACGTGCAGCGCGCCGGGCGGAGGTTCTCCTGGAACTTGAACATGACCGACGTGGCTCCCGAGTTCGACGCCTACTCCGGGTACATCACCCGGGCCGGGGACACGGAGGTGAACGCCAGCGTCTCCTTCACCCGCTTCGGGAAGCCAGGCGGCCTGTTGGAGAGCGCCTCGCTCCGCGTGGTGGGCAACACCTTCTTCCGCCACGACCAGTTCTGGGATGGCCGGCGCCCCTTCGAAGCCGAGGTGGAGCTCTGGCCCACGTTCGCGTTCCGGGGATCTCGCAACCTGTCCTTCGTGTTCCGGCGTGGGTACTTCCGGTTCGAGGCCGACGACTACGACGACTACCAGGTGCTCGGGGCGGACGGGGAGCCCGAGGCGTTCCGCATCCCCGCGGCGCTGGAGGGGCTCAACGCATTCGGAGTGATGCCCCGGATGCGCATCAACAACGAGTTGAACCTGAACGGCCAGTTCTTCTTCCGCGAAGTACCCATCTACGAGGAAGCCCGGCGCGGGTTCGAGGTGCGCCTCTCCCCGGAGGTCACGTACCGCCCCACCGCCCAGATCCAGCTCCAGCTGAACTACACCTACTCGAAGATCTCGCGGCGCCGCACCGAGGCGGTGACCGTCGGGGGGCCCTCGGTGGGGGTGGTGAACGGCGCGAGTACCGTGTCGCGGATCATGGAGCTGACCCGGGACACGCCATACTCCAGCGTCCACATCCCCCGGCTGCGCCTGCAGTACCAGTTTTCCAAGTCGCTCTTCGCCAGGGCAGTGGGGCAGTACGAACTGGCGCGAAGCGTGGAGCTCACGGATCCCACCACGGGGCGGCCGCTCCTGGTGTACGGCGAGCGCGAGCCCGCGGAGTCCACGGGGGAGTTCCAGGGGCAACTCCTCCTCCAGTACGAGCCGAGCCCCGGCACCATTTTCTACATCGGCTTCAGCCGGCTCATGGAGGGGCGGCGGACGCTGAGCCTCGACCGGCTCGACCCGGTGCAGGAGGGGCTCTTCCTGAAGCTCTCCTACCTCTTTCGCATGTGACGGGCCGGGGCTCAGAACGTCAGGGCGAGCCCCAGGTCTGCGACCAAGTAGCGCAGGGACAGCCCGGCGCCCCCGGGGAGTTCGGTGCTCGCCCGGGACAGGCGCAGGCCCGGCGTCACCGCGAGGTAGTGGGTAGCCTGGACCCAGAGGCCGGCGCCCGCCTCCCCACCCCACCCCAGCGTGGACACTCCCGCCGGGCTGGCGCCGGCGCCGGGAGACTCTACCCGGGTGGTGAGGACACCCACCCCTACCCAGGGGATGACCCGCGAGCCCGGGGCCAGCGCCAGGCGCACCCCGACGTTCACACCCGTCGCCACGTAGGGCTCTCCGGACGGGCACCCGGCGTCCCGGCACCCGAAGCGGAGCTGGCTGAAGCCGGCGTACATGGTGCGCCACCCCGTGCCCAGGGTCACCTCGACGCCGAACGCGGCGCCCGAGGTGGCACCCTCCCCTACCCCGGTGCCGTGGGCGAACGACGACACGGGGACGGCGGCGCCCAAGCGCGCCTCCACGGTCAGGGGTGATCCCTGGGCGGCGAGGCGCGCCGGCACCCCTCCGAGGGCGGAGAGGGCTACGGCCAGGACGAGGGCATGGAGCGGACGGGACACGGCGGCTGCCTCTGCGGCGCGGGGACGCGGACGGACCACGTCAATGCTATCCGGGGGGGAGGGGCCCGCCAAGCCGTCCGGGGCGTTGCACCGGCCCGGCCGGCCCGGCATCATGGGACCTACGTCCCCCGAACCCCGCCCTCCATGCCGTCCGAACCGCTGCGCACCGCCCGAAGGACCCACGGTTTCACCGAGTCGGTGATCCGGGAGATGACCCGCGTGGCTCAGGAGCACGGCGCGGTGAACCTGGCCCAGGGCTTTCCCGACTTCCCCGCACCCGCCCTCCTGAAGGAGGCGGCGTGCCGGGCCGTCCTCGGCGACGTGAACCAGTACGCCATCACCTGGGGTGCTCTACGACTGCGTGAGGCTTTGGTGCGTAAGTACCGATCCTGGTATGGGATGGAGGTGGACGGCGAGCGCGAGATCACGGTCACCTGTGGCGCCACCGAGGCCATGGTGGCGGTGATGCTGGCGGTGGTGGACCCGGGGGACGAGGTCATCGTCATCGAGCCCTTCTACGAGAACTACGGCCCCGACGCCATCCTCTCCCAAGCCCGCCCGGTCTTCCTGCGGCTCGACCCGCCGCACTACCGCCTGGACGCGGATCGTCTTCGCGCCCTGGTCACCCCGCGCACCCGGGCCATCGTCCTCAACACCCCCAACAACCCCACGGGGCGTGTCTTCGACCGGGAGGAGTTGGAAGGGGTGGCGGAGGTATGCCGGACCCACGGGATCCTGGCCGTCACCGACGAGATCTACGAGCACATCCTCTACCGTGGGGAGCACGTCCCGCTGGCGACGCTGGACGGGATGGCGGAGCGCACGGTCACCGTGAGCGGGGCGTCCAAGACGTTCTCCGTGACCGGGTGGAGGATCGGGACCATCGTGGCGAGCGCCGCCCTCACGGATGCCATCCGAAAGGTTCACGACTTCCTCACCGTGGGGGCGCCCGCGCCCTTCCAGGAGGCGGTGGCCGATGCCATGGACGGCCTCGGGCGGGACTACTACGCCGCCATGGCCGAGCAGTACCGCGAGCGCCGCGACCTCCTGGTGGCCGCGCTCCTGGGCTCGGGGTTCGGCTGCCAGGCACCGGAGGGGGCGTACTACGTGCTGGCGGACTTCTCCGCCCTGAGCCGGGAGGACGACACCACGTTCGCGAGGCGTCTGGCCAGGGAGGCGGGCGTGGCCTCCGTCCCCGGCTCCAGCTTCTTCGCTACCCCAGGGGGAGGGGCCACTCTGGTGCGCTTCGCTTTCTGCAAGCGGGTGGAGACGCTCCGGGACGCGGGGGAGCGCCTCGCCGCCTTCGCCGGCTGAGGGCCGCCGCTCCTCCTGCCCCCACGTGCCTACTCCGGCGCCTCCCGGAGCACCGGGAGGGGCGGGCGCGTGAGCAAGCCCCTGCTCCCCAGGAGCCCCACCGCCACGGTCATCCCCGCCACCGCGGCCCAGATGGCCAGGAGCGGGGCCCAGTGCACCGCCCACTCCACCTCGAGCACGAAGCGGGACAGCGCGGCGGAGGCTACGACGGCCAGGACGAGGCCGGTGGCGGTGGCCAGTGTCCCCAGCGCCAGGTACTCGGCGAACAGGACGACCAGGACCTGGCGCCGCCGGGCGCCCAGCGTCTTCAGGAGCGCCCCCTCCCTCTGGCGCTGGCTGCGGTGGCCAGTGCCCCCACCAGCACCACGAGCCCCGCCAGGGCGCAGAAGAGCCCCAGGAAGGCCACGGCCTGCCGCACCCGGGAGAGGATGGCGTCGATGGCCTCCTGCACTCGGGAGAAGTCCAGGGCGGAGACGTTGGGGAACGCCGCCACCAGGTCGCGCTGGAACGCCGAGCGGGCCTCGGCGTCGGGGATGCGCACGACGAGGATGATGCTCTGGGGCGCGTCGTCCAGCGTGCCGGGCTCGAAGATGGCGAAGAAGTTGGGCTCCAGCCGGTCCCAGTCCACCCGCCGGAGGCTCGTGACCACCGACGGCACCTCGACGCCCGCCACGTCCCAGGTGATGGTGTCGCCGAGCCCGACGCGGAGGTCCTCGGCCACGTCCACCTCCATGGACACGCGGGCCAGCCCTCCCGCGTCCACCTCGGTGCCGTCCTCCGAGCCCCGGGTCCCGTCCCACCAGCGCCCCGCCACCAGGGTCTCCGCAGGGCCGAGGCGCGCGCGGTACGTGTTCCTGTACTCCCGGCGGACCGCCCAGCCTTCGGGGCGGTTCTCGTCCGTGGTGTCGGCGCGGAGCTGGTCGCGGCCCATGCCGTTGATGGCCAGGATGCGGGAGGGGATGATGGGGGCCGGCTCCGCAGACCCCAGAGCCCCCGGGGGCACGAGGGCGCGCACGCCCTCGAGCTGGTCCTTCTGGATGTCGAAGAGGAGGACGTTGGGACGCCCCTCGGCGAAGTTGAGGTCCAGGTCGTCCAGGAGGCTCTCCTCCACCTGGAGCACCGTCCCCACGATGAAGGCGCCGAACCCCAGCGCCAAGGTCACGGAGATGGTCTGGTTCTGTGGTCGAAAGAGGTTGGACACCCCCTGCCGCACCGGGTAGGAGGCGCGGTGGGGAAAGAAGCGGCGCGTGAGGCGCGTCAGGCCCCACCCCGCCCCGATGAGGAAGGCGACGGTGACGGCCAGGGCCGCGGCGAAGCCCAGCCCCACCATCGGCTCCGGCGCCTCCAGGACGCAGAGCGCCACCACGGAAACGGCGAGCGCAGCGTAGGCGCCGATGTGCAGGGGGTCGTAGCGCCTCGAGGGCGGCTCGAAGTCCCGGCGGAGCGCCTGCAGGGGCGGCACGTCGCGGAGCTGAAGGAGGGGGATGAGCGCGAAGATAGCCGCCACCCAGATCCCGATCCCCAGCCCCGCCGCGGCCGAGCCAAGGGAAAAACGGGTGGTGACCTCCACCGGGAGCGCTCCGGAGAGGACCATCGGGAGCAGACGCTGGATCCCCACCCCCAGCGCCACCCCGACCGCCGAGCCTGTCAGCCCCAGCCCCGCGGCCTGCAGCAGGTAGGCTGCGAACAGGGTCCACTGGTCGGAGCCGATGCAGCGCAGCACGGCCACCCCGGGCCTCTTCTCCCGGATGTAGACGTGGATGGCGCTGGCCACGCCGATCCCGCCCAGGAGGAGGGCCCCCAGCCCCACCATGGCCAAGAACTCGCCCAGGAAGCGGATCCCGTTGGAGATCTCCTGGGCCTGCTCCTCGGCCAGATCGTAGTTCACCTGCGTGGCATTGAAGAGCGTGTCGTAGCGCTCGCCGAGGGCCTCGCGCTCGGTCCGGTCCGGGAGCTTCACGAAGATCTGGTAGCGCGCCAGGCTCCCCACGCCGAGGAGGCCGGCGCGGGCGAGCGTCTCCTGGGAGATGAACACCCGCGGGCCGGTGGCGGTCTGGAAGCCCATGTCGGTGGGCATGTCCTCCACGGTGCCGAGGAGGCGGAGGCGCGCGCGCCCCACCACGAGCGTGTCGCCCACGTCCACGCCGAGTTGGGTGAGGACGGCGGGGTCCACCAGGATCCCCCCCTCCCGCACCTGCCACCCCCAGGCCCCGTCGGGGTGTGTGACCACCGTCCCGTAGTACGGATAGTCGCCGTCGTTGGCCTCCACCTGGAGAAGCCGCACCGAGCCGCTGGAGGGCGCCAGCACCATGGACACGGCGGTGGTCACCCGGGACAGGGGCACGCCCGCCTCGGCCAGGGAATCGAGGACGTGCCCCACCGAGTCGGGGAAAGCGCGACGGGAGGAGAGACGGGCGTTGGCGCCCATGAGCACGTCGGCCTCCTCCTGCACCGAGCGCGCCACGTCTTCGCGGAAGGAGTGGATAGACACGAGCGCGGCGACGCCCAGCGTGATCGAGACCATGAAGACCCCCACGCGCCGAAATCCCCTGCGGCTCTCCCACAGGGCGAGGCGGAGGGCGAAGGAGGGCCTCACGGGGTGCGGGCGCCTTCCCCGGCGCGGTCGGAGGCGATGCTCCCGCTGGCCAGGCGGATGACGCGGTGCGCCCGCTCGGCCAGCGTCAGGTCGTGCGTGACCAGGACCAGGGTGGTGCGCGCTTCACGGTTGAGCTCCTCCATCATGGCGACGATGGTGGCGCCCGTCTCCGCGTCCAGGTTCCCCGTAGGCTCGTCGGCGAAGAGGATGCGCGGCTCGTTGGCGAAGGCCCGGGCCAGCGCCACACGCTGTTGCTCGCCGCCGGAGAGCTGCGCCGGGTAGTGGTGCATGCGGTCCCCGAGGCCGACCCGCTCCAGGAGCGACACCGCCCGGTCGCGGAGACCGCGCGCGCCACCTTGCAGTTCCAAGGGCACCAGGACGTTCTCCACCGCGGTGAGGGTGGGAAGCAGGTGGAAGGTCTGGAAGACGAACCCGACCCGCCGGGCACGAAACTCCGCGCGCTCGTCCTCGGTAAGAGCGAAGAGGTCCTCCCCGTCCAGGAGCACGCGCCCGGCCGTGGGCTCGTCCAGGCCGGCGAGGAGGCCGAGGAGGGTGGTCTTGCCGCTCCCCGAGGGCCCGACGACGGACACGAAGGCCTCGGGAGCCACCTCCAGGTGGATGGACCGCAGGACCGGCAGGGGACGTCCCCCGCTGGAGTACGTCTTCTCGAGCCCCTGGGCCACGATCATCATTGGATATGAACCGCCGCGTGTGGTCGTTGCTTCCGCTGGTCGCGCTGGCCTGCGCTCCCGAGGCGCCGGGCGCCGGAGGCGTGGACGGGCGTGAGCCTCTGGCCGAGGCGCAGGCCGCGTCCCAAGAGCCCTCCGGAGCGCCCGGGGGTCCACGGGTCGTCTTCCTGGGCACCAGCCTCACTGCCGGGCTGGGCCTCCTCCGCCTCGAGGACACCTGGCCCGCGCGCCTCGCCGAGCTCGCCGACTCGGCGGGGCTGGCCATGGACGCGGTGAACGCCGGCGTCTCGGGGGACACGAGCGCCGGGGGGCTGCGCCGCCTGGAGTGGGTCCTCCGGGAGCCGCTGGACGTCCTCGTCGTGGAGCTCGGCGCCAACGACGCGCTCCGGGGACAGGACCCGGAGGCCACCGCCGCCAACCTCCGCAAGATCATCGAGGCCGCGCGCGAGCGCTGGCCCCGGGCCCGCGTCTTCCTGTGCGCTATGGAGGCGCCGCCGAACATGGGGGAGGCCTACACCGGGAGCTTCCGCGCCATCTTCCCGCGCGTGGCACAGGAGACCGGCGCCGAGCTCGTGCCCTTCCTCCTCGACGGGGTGGCGGGCATCCCCGAGTTGAACCAGGGCGACGGCATGCACCCGACCCCGGAGGGACACCGCAGGATGGCCGCCAACGTGTGGCCCTCCCTGGAGCCGGCGCTGCGAGCGTGGTGGGATGAGCAGGAGCGCCCATGAACGCGTCACCGTTCAGCGTGGGGGTGCGCGTGCTGGGGGCGAGCGCGGCCCTCCTCGTCCTCTTTCTGGGGGTGGGGTTCGCTCTCCCCGGGACGTGGGGCGCGGAGCGCACCGCCGTCCTGTCCGCTCCTCCCGAGGTGCTCTTCCCCCTCCTCGAACGCCCCGCCGCGTGGCTCGCCTGGACAGCCTGGCCCGACCCGGGGCTCGTGGCCACGGGGCCCGACTCGGGCGCGGGCGCGCGCCTGAGCTGGGACTCGGAAGAGGTAGGGAGCGGCTCCTTCGAGATCATCGAAGCCGTGGTCCCCGCCCGGGTGCGCTACCACGTGGAGGTGCAGGGCGGCTCCATGCGAACCGACGGCACTCTCGTGTTGGAGCCCGAGGGGACCGGGAGCCGCGTGACGTGGCGAGAGGAGGGTGACTTCGGGTGGAACCCCCTGATGGGGTACTGGGCGCTGTTCATGAGCCGGGCCCAGGGGCAGGAGATGGAGAAGGCGCTGGCGCGCCTGGAAGCGGAAGTGGCGCGCACGGGCCGGTAGCCAACGGACGCCACGTGGTGGAACGGAGCGGCCGGACCGCTCCCGCGCCCTATGCCTAACCCTGCTGCTTCGCCCAGGCGATGAGGTCGAGGTTGCTCTTGGTCTTCTTCATGATGTTGAGCATCTCGTTCATCCCGTCGGAGATCCCCACGCCGGCGAGCTGGCGCCGCATGGCCCGCGAGAGCCAGAGGGCGTCGTCGTCGAGGAGGAGCTCCTCCTTCCGGGTGGAGGAGCCGTTCAGGTCGATGGCCGGATAGATGCGCTTGTCGGCCAGCTCCCGGGACAGGACCAGCTCGCTGTTCCCCGTGCCCTTGAACTCCTCGAAGATCACCTGGTCCATGCGCGACCCGGTGTCCACCAGCGCGGTGGCGATGATGGTGAGCGAGCCTCCTCCCTGGTCCGGGGCGATCTTCCGCGCGCTCCCGAGGAAGCGCTTGGGCTTCTCCAGGGACTGGGCGTCGAGGCCGCCGGAGAGCGTCCTCCCGCTTCCTGCCTCCACCGTGTTGTGTGCCCGCGCCAGGCGGGTGATGGAGTCGAGGATGATGACCACGTCCTCTCCCTGCTCCACCCTGCGGCGCGCCCGCTCCAGCGTCATCTCGGCCACCTGGGTGTGGCGCTCGGCGCCACGGTCGAAGGTGGAGGAGACGACCTCGCCGAAGCCGCACGACTCCATTTCGGTCACCTCTTCGGGGCGCTCATCCACCAGGAGGATCAACAGGTGGCACTCCGGGTGGTTGGTCACGATCCCCTCGGCCACGGCCTGGAGGACCGTCGTCTTCCCCGCCTTGGCGGGGGCGACGATGAGGGCGCGCTGCCCCTTCCCGAACGGGCAGAAGAGATCGATGACACGGTTCGTGTAGTCCGGCTGCCCCCGCAGCGTTCGGCCGCACTCCAGGACGAGCTGGTGGTCCGGGTGCATGGCGGAGAGGCGCTGGAACTCAGGCCGGCGTTTGATCTCGTCGGGGAGCCGGTCGTTGACCCGGGACAGGTAGGCCAGCGGCGGGCTCTTTCCGTTCCTGGGCCGCCCCACCACGCCCATGAGCTCGTCGCCGGTGCGGAGCCCGTACTTCTGGATGATCCGGGAGCCGACGTAGATGTCGTCCCTGCCCGGCGTGTAGGAGGACTCCCTGCGGCGAATGAACCCGGAGCCACTCCCCAGGACCTCGAGGAGTCCCAGGGGGCGCGACTCCGCCTCCAGGGTCTCGATGTCCTCGGTCAGCGGCGGGAAGTCCTCGCTGTTGTCGGGGGCGCCCGCGCTCGTGCCGGGAGCGTCGGTGTGGTCCTGAGGCTTACGACGGGGGCGACGTCCACGGCGGCGGCTACGACCACGCCGGCTCTTGGACTTCTCTGCGTCGCCTGACTGGATCTCTGGCGAATCGGGCACGTCTGAACCCATGTTGCCGGAAAGCAACGTCGCGGCGCGGTCGCGCCTGCACACGGCTTTCGGAAGAAATAATCCCGGGCTCGGAACTGAGCGGGATCGATCCGGTCCGCAGGCCAATTGGCAGCTGGACCCCGACGCGAACGGCGTCGGCGGATCTTATAAAGTGTGGCGCCTCCCAGGCGCCATGGCAAGGAGCACGTGCGGTTTTTCTCTCTCGCCGGCTGCGCTCGCACCGCTCCCCTCGTGTGTCCCGGGCGGGGCGAGGGTGTCCACGCAGCGGGACAGCGGCGGAGTCGGCGGTGCCCGGGCTATGGCGGAAACCGTTGTGGCACAACGCATCACATGACGTCACGGGGATGGCACGGGGGTTGCTTCATAGAGAGCAGGAACCCTCACGAGGAGGACACCATGCGCAAGCGAGCTTCGGTCCTGCCGGTCCTGGCGACGCTGGTGGCGGCGACTGCCGCCCCGGCCTCGGCGCAGACCCACCTCTCCTTCTCCGTGGGTGCCGGATCCCTCTTCTCCGGAGTCGGCTTCGGCCTCCACGTGGGCGACCATCATCCCGGCTCCGCGTTCGTGGGGCTCTCCCTCGGGCTCGGCTGGGGCGGCCACTATGGTGCCTCTCCGTACGGGATCTACTCGGACGCGTACGACCGGTGGGACTACGGGTACGGGAGTCACCGGGCGTGGTCGTCCTCCTCGTGCTGGGACTACTACGGGGATTCGTACTGGGATCCGTGGGACGACTGGTACTGGGACTGCGTGGCCGGCGGCCCCTACGTGTATGGATCGTTCCGCACGCGTAGCTGGCTGGGGCGCAGCTCCTGGTGGGGATGGCCCTCGACCTACGTCTACTGGGCCGATCCCTTCGCCACCCCGTGGGGTCCGTACTGGGCGTACGATCCCTGGGGCGGGTACTGGGGCAGCTCCTGGAGCTACGGATGGAACGGATGGGGATACCGCCCCTGGAGCTCCTGGCCCTACGGGTCCGGTCGGGTGCGCGTCGTGTACTCCGGCGGCGGCTTCCGGGATGTGGTGGGACGCGCCTCCCCCCTGGCCCGCGGCGGCGCCTGGGGCGGCGTGGGCTACAAGGAGTCGCCCGGGAACGTGGCGGCGGCCACGGCCAAGCGCAGGCCGTCGGCGGGGCCCGCGGCCACCGGTGCGCCCGGCCGTGCGGACGCAGTGGCGCCCCGGGCAGGCGCGTCGCGCGGTGGATCGGGTGCGGTGGCCCCGCGCGCTCCGTCCTCTCGGGGCGGCGCCAGCGCTGCGGCCCCCCGGCGCCCCTCGGACCGCGCCGCCCCCATCGGGGGCTCGCGGGGCACGGGAAGGACCCCGGCGGCGGCGCCCCGGACGCCAACGGCGGGAATT